>JAEUWH010000055.1 GCA_016785955.1 Pseudobdellovibrionaceae bacterium
AAAATAGAAATTCCCTTAGCCACGCCCCAACCCCACCGCTGACGAGCCACCTCGAATGCCAAGATAGCTGTCGCAACCATGGTGCCCGCAACCGCAATTCCATATGCAGATGCAAGCTGGTTTGAACTCTTAAACGTAATCACCAGCCAAATAACTCCACAAAACAAGGCCCAGTTGATCGAAGGAATATAAATCTGTCCAATTTCCGAAGAGGACGTATGCACAATCGTAACCCGAGGCCAAAAACCAAGCTGTATCGCTTGGCGAGTTATAGAAAACACACCAGAAATCAAAGCTTGCGAGGCAATAACCGTGGCCATCGTGGATAACAATACCATGGGTGCAAGACCCCACTTAGGCACAAGAAAATAAAAAGGATTCGTTATGGCATTAGGGTCACTCAACAACAACCCCCCTTGGCCAAAATAATTAAGTACCAACCCTGGAAAGGCCACACAAAACCATGACCAACGAATAGGACTTCGTCCAAAATGCCCCATGTCGGCATAAAGAGCCTCACCGCCGGTCACCACAAGCAACACAGAACCCATGACCAAGAACGCCACCGTTCCATTACGCACAAGAAAATCAATCGCATATGTTGGACTCACGGCCCACAAGACTTCCGGATTTAACGAAATACCGTAAATACCTAAAACCCCCAACATAACAAACCAAATAAGAATAATCGGTCCAAAGACAACACCGATCTTACCGGTCCCAAATCGCTGAACAAGAAATAGCATCGTTAAAACAAAAATCGTAATAGGAATCACGAATGGCTTAAATCCTTTCGTGATGTACTCTAGCCCCTCGACTGCCGATAAGACCGAAATTGCCGGTGTAATAATCCCGTCTCCATACAAAAGTGCAGCGCCAAATATTCCCATGACAACTAAGAAATATTTTTGACGAGCATTCGTGGCATCAGAGAGCGAGCGAATCGCAAGAGCCATCAAAGACAGGATTCCGCCTTCGCCTTTATTATCTGCACGCAATACAAACATCATATATTTGAAATTGATGATTAACATCATTGTCCAAAATATAAGAGACAAGACTCCCAATATATTTTCATAATTTAACGGCAAACCATGCTCTGAGCTAAAACACTCCCGAAGGGCATACAAAGGTGATGTTCCAATATCACCGAAAACAACGCCCAACGCCCCTAAAGCAAGAAAAAAAATAGATGATGTATGACTGACATGAGTGTCAGCGTATTTAGATTCAGACAATCTTTAAATGCTCCCGCATTTAGGCTCAATTGATTATAATGTCCTTTAATAAATTTATCTTAACACTAATCCTGGGTTTTCAAAGTTAATATTAATAACGCACATCACATAACTTGTATCAGCCTACAATCATCTCTAGCGTATTTTTTATACAGAGGGGCCTATGGAAGAAAGTTCAGCTTTAGGGATCACGCACTCGAGATGGAATTAATAAAAAGAAAAATTTTTTGGTATGCATTGATCGCATTGCTTGTCTTTTTTACAGATATTTGGATCTACTTTCATTTAAAAAAAACGCGATTGTCAGCAGCACGCGCCGCCACCGTCCAAGAAAAGCAGTTATCTCAACGAATTATTTTAGACCTAATATTAAAAACACAAAATGAATTCCTATTGGACCACGCAAGCCATGCGCAAAATAGCCTACGCGACAGCAGCAACCCTTCCGAAGTCCAGGATGAAAAATAGAGTGAGAAAATCATAGAAAACTAGTCTTGAGAAAGATTATAATCTTTCTATGAAGCGATGGTTTATTCAAGTTGGCCCTACGATTTACGGTCCTATTGATGTCAATGAAGTTGAAAATTTAATCAAAAAAAATAGTGATGCACTGGTCTGGGGTAAGGGAATGAGTGAATGGCTGCCCTACCTAGAGTGGAAAAAATCAGTGCTGTCCGTCGTTGAAAAAGAATCTCGTACACGACTGTGGCAGTACCGTCATAATGACCACGAATCAAAAATCTTAAAAATGGATGAACTGGTAAACGAACTAAAAAAACTCGCCTCTTATGATAATGTGTACGTAAAATCTGATATTGACCCCAAATGGCAGCTTTTATTCACATCGCAACCAGTAACAGACAAGTTAGGACTTACGCGCCGGACGCAACTTCGAGTTCCTATCTTTGGGGTTTTCGAAGGTCATAATATTTCCCTAAAGGAGGACTTTCAATGTAAACTCATTACCCTTTCCGAAGGCGGCTGTGGCTTCACGGACGCATTTGGATTAAAAATAGGTCACTCTATTCGAGGACAGCTTGTCAGTCCAAACTTAAACCAAACAGTTCCCGTCGTGGGAGACGTCGTATATTCTGGCGACGGAGGAGAAATTGGATTAAAATTCTCTTCCATGCCTGCGGAATCAAAATCTCTGGTGATGGATTACATTACTAAATTTCGGGAAGCGGAGTCAGAGTCTCCGCCAACCTAGAGATCATAGTCGAGTCTCTTTTTCCTTTGAACCCAGCTCGTTTTTCAAACTGGCTTTGACTGGCTAATGCCACGCGCTTTAAAACCCCAGTGCATGCATACGTAGAAAAAACAAAACGCGGACTCAAATGATGTGAAAAGAAATTTCCGAGAAACTCTTCCGTCCATAAATAGTCATTGGTCTTTGCAGAAAACGCATCATAAAAAACAACATCATAAGGACCAGCAAAATCCGAGACTGAATGGATTGGCCCATTCTGCATCCAAAGTTTATTTTCCAATAAAAATCGCAGAGACGCCTTCACTTCATGGATCAAGGTTTGCGACTCGAACGACAAGGTGACTCGCTGGATGCCAGCAAAAACGTCATCAAACACACTTTGGCTAGAACCCCGCTCTTGAAGCCATGAATTAAACAAGGCATACAGAAACGTATCCTTTTCATAAGAAAAGAGTCTCAACTGCGAAAGATCACGCTGGTTTTTCAGGTAAAACAAAACGGTGAGAATTTCGTTATAACCCATTCCAAATCCAAATGAAAGAACGCGTGTTGGCACGGATTCAAGACGACCGTCTTTGAAAAATCGCAATAAAGCTTCGTAGTACAAGTATACAGACTCTCCGGCTGCCCCACCCATATGATGCATACTTTCTTTGTTATCAGGACGCAGGGTAGGCGACTGATCACCAGTCAGCTCAATTTCGTAGTTTCGTAATTTGAAATCTTTTTCTTCTCGATAACCCATACTGCCTTTCATTCTTGACTACTCATAACACCAAGGTACAAAGCGCTATGGAAAAAGGTTGGAACGGTCTTCCCTATTACTCTATTTCGGATAGATATAAAAGTTTATTTGGCGCAAAAGTTTATAAAATTCCAGTGGCTGTCGTTGACGATTGTCCGAACCGCCTAGGCCTCAAGGGAATGCAAACCTGTTCATTTTGTGATGTTTGGGGTTCCGCTGCACGCAGCGAGGCTTTTGATCTTTCATTAACTGATCAGATTCATAAATACCGAGCCCATATCAAAGACAAATATAAAGCCTCTCAGTTTTTGGTATACTTCCAAGCTTACACCAATTCATTCGCTAAAATTGCCGACTTAGAGCTGAACTTTAAGCAATCACTAGATTGCGGAAACGATATTGTCGGCTTTGTTGTCGGCACTCGCCCTGACTGCCTGTCTCTGGCTCTTTTCAAGCTATGGCAGACTTATCATGAACAAAAACATGTGTCCGTTGAGCTTGGGATCCAAAGCTTCTTCGAAGATGATCTAATATTTTTCCGACGTGGACACACAGCTGAAGAATCTCTACGCGCGATCAAAAAAATAAAAGATCTTACAACTGTTGATTTAGGGATTCATCTCATCTTTGGCAGTCCTTATGAAACCGATAAGCGAATAAAAGAATCAGCCTTGATGTGCAATGATTTACCAATTACCAATGTTAAACTTCATAACTTGCATGTACTTAAAAACACGGCTCTAGAGACTCTTTATAACAACGGAAGTTTCACCCCGATTTCCCTTGAGGTCTACGCGCAACGAGTGCAAATTTTTTTAGAACATCTAAGACCAGATATTGCAATTCATCGCTTGAGCGCCTTTTCATCTCGCTACGACGAACTCGTAGCACCACAATGGACTTCAAATAAAATGGGCACCCACCAAGCCATCATTGATCATTTACGAAGGGAAACTTCATTTCAAAGCCGCTTTTACTCGCCAAAATCAGAAAGCGAAAATATTTTACAGCGCCAACTGGCACACCAAAGTTCACCGTCAACCAGACCTACATCCAGTTTGAATTCGCTTTAAATCGGTGCAAATCATTTCCGCACACGACTTTTGTCAAAATAAAATACGCTAAGTGCATAATTGATCGTCAGCATTAAAATATTTTTCGCAAAAAAATTAAATACACTTGACGAAAACATCTCAAAACTACAGGCTTTAAAAGAACGCAACTGGTAGTGCTTAGCAAAGAAAGCAACACTACATATAGTGAATGTAGACAAGACGCGATTTGTTAGTTACTACTGGTAGTTGCTTAAAAAAATTGAACTTCAACAAAAAAATAACACTCAAAGTTCAAACTGGACTTTGGATGTAAGAAAGTAAAATACTTAAAACCTTTCTTCAAAACAAAAGATGAAAGGTAAAAAACAACCAGCGAAGATGATTTCGTTGGAGGGCATGTTTTACTCAAAGGACTGAAAAGGGGACCTAATGTATCTGAACGAAAACCAACCAAACACAAACTTATCGTTTAACCTGACCGACGACAACTCTACTGACAATTCGACTTCGGCCTACGACAGCGCTATTCCTCACATTATGAGAGTGAAAAAAAGAGATGGTAGTCTTGAACCAGTCGATGTTACTAAAATCGTAGAGCGGGTCACTCGACTTTGCCAAGGCCTTTCTCAAGTGGACCCTCTACGCGTAGCCACCAAAGCAATTAGCGGTCTCTATGATGGTGCCGCCACTAAAGAGCTAGACAATCTCTGCATTTCGACAGCTTCTTTATTAATCGGCGAAGAACCTGAATACTCTCGATTAGCCGCTCGCCTTCTATCTACCTACGTAGACGAAGAAGTTCGCTCTCAAAAAATCAAAACTTTTGCAGATTCCATTACATTTGGATACCAAAATGGTTTGCTGAATGAATCTCTCTATAAATTCGTAAGCACCCATAAAACATCGCTATCGGCAGCTATCGAACCATTCAGAACAGATCGCTTTGAGTATTTCGGACTTAGAACTGTTTATGATCGCTATCTTTTAAAAAACCCTCAAACTCGTCAAGTTTTCGAAACACCCCAGTACTTTTTCATGCGTGTTGCCTGCGGCCTGGCCCAGTCCATCGATGAAGCAATCGAATTTTACCGTTTAATCTCATCCCTTGAATACATGGCATCGACCCCTACCCTTTTTAACAGCGGGACACTACGTCCGCAAATGAGCTCTTGTTACTTACTGGATTCACCGGATGATGATTTGAAATCGATCTATCAAAAGTACACGGATATCGCTCTACTTTCAAAATTTGCGGGCGGTATCGGTGTTGCTTACCATCGCGTTCGATCTCGTGGAAGTTTAATCAAAGGAACGAACGGCCACTCAAATGGCATCATTCCTTGGCTAAAGACTTTGGACAGCTCGGTAGCTGCCGTCAACCAGGGTGGCAAACGTAAAGGCGCCGCGTGTATCTATCTTGAATCTTGGCATGCAGATATCGAGGAGTTTCTTGAACTTCGCGATAACACAGGCGATGAAGCCAAACGGGCTCACAATTTAAATCTTGCAAACTGGATTCCTGATCTGTTCATGAAGCGCTTAGAAGCAGATCAAGTTTGGTCTTTGTTTGATCCAAACCGAGTTCCTCACTTGGTAGACCTTTTCGGCGACGCATTTGAAAAAGCATACCTAGAAGCTGAAGAAAAGAAAATGTTCGTTAAGCAGGTTAAAGCTCGTGATTTATACTCTCGTATGATGAAAACCCTAGCGCAGACTGGTAATGGTTGGATGACGTTCAAAGATGCATCTAACGTAAAGTCAAACCAAACTGGTGAGCCACAAAACGTGATTCACTTGTCAAACCTATGCACCGAAATACTTGAAGTCACCTCAAATAAAGAAACAGCTGTTTGCAACTTAGGTTCAGTAAATTTAAGCCGCCACGTAGTTAACGGCCAATTTGATTTCGATAAATTAGCCCGTACCGTACGAACAGCGGTGAAATACTTGGACCGCGTTGTTGACATCAATTTTTACCCGATCGAAACAGCAGAGTTCTCGAACAATAAATGGCGACCTGTTGGCCTAGGACTTATGGGCCTACAAGATGCTTTCTTTCAATTACACATGCCATTTGATTCCGACGAAGCGCGCGAACTTTCTACCCGAATCCAAGAAGTGATATACTATAATGCACTTGTTGTGAGTTCTGAATTGGCAGAAAAACATGGTCCACACGAAAACTATAAAGAAACCCGCGCGGCAAAGGGTGATCTTCAGTTTGATCTTTGGAATGTGAAGCCCACAATGACTCAAAAATGGGCTGAGCTGAAAGAACGTATCAAAAAAACGGGTTTAAGAAACTCATTGTTGATCGCGATCGCACCAACAGCGACCATCGCATCTATCGTCGGCTGCTACGAGGCGACAGAACCACAGGTTTCAAACTTGTTCAAACGCGAGACCCTGTCTGGAGAATTCTTGCAAATCAACAAATACCTCGTCACAGAACTTAAAAATTTGGGACTTTGGACGGATGACCTACGCAATGAAATCAAAATGCACGAAGGTTCAATTGCAAATATCGCAAATATTCCAGAGTCCGTTCAAAAAATTTACCGCACGGTATGGGAATTGCCAATGAAAGCATTGATTGATTTAGCCGCTGACCGCGGTCCTTACATCGATCAAAGCCAAAGCTTAAATTTATTCAGCGAAAGCCCAACGATTGGTAAATTATCTAGCATGTACATGTATGCCTGGAAGCGCGGAGTGAAAACAACCTATTACCTACGCTCGCGTCCAGCAACTTCAATTGCTAAGACAACGGTGCGCAAGACAACAACGGTAATAACTGAAACTCCAACGACAACAACAGCCACAGCCAGTGCGGCTGAAACAAAAAAGGAATACACGGACGCGGAAATGATTACTTGTAGTTTAGAAAACCCAGAAGCTTGCGAAGCCTGCCAATAAAAAGAGGAGTTTAAAATGATACTAGATCCTGGATTTGATCTAACCCTAAGACCGATGAAATACCCGGTCTTTTTCGAAATGTTTAAAAATGGAATCAAAAATACCTGGACTGTTGATGAAGTGGATTTCTCAACAGACCTTGTAGACCTGCATTCAAAACTAAAACCAGCCGAAAGACACTTGATTAATCGTCTTGTTGCCTTCTTTGCGACAGGTGACTCTATCGTTGGCAACAATTTGGTTTTGAATCTTTACAAACATGTCAATTCTCCTGAGGCCCGTCTTTACCTAAGCCGTCAGCTTTACGAGGAAGCCCTGCATGTTCAGTTTTATCTAACATTGCTAGATAATTACATTCCTGATCACAAAGAGCGCGAAATGGCCTTTGCCGCTGTTCACAACATCCCTTCTATACAAAAAAAGGCCCAGTTCTGTTTCAAATGGATGGACTCCATCCAAAAAATAGACAAGCTTTCTTCCAAAGAAGATCAACGTAAATTTTTAATGAACTTGGCTTGTTTTTCATCATGCATTGAAGGTCTATTTTTCTTTGCCGCATTTGCATACGTATATTTCTTAAGATCCAAAGGATTACTTGCCGGCCTCGCCACAGGCACAAACTGGGTATTCCGCGACGAAAGCATGCATATTCAATTTGCGAACGAAGTGATCTTAACGGCCCGCAAAGAAGACCCGAGTCTGTTTAACGACCAAATGAATGAAATGATTGTTCAGATGATCGAAGAAGCCATTGAATGCGAAATGGCCTTTGCGGAAGATATTTTAAGTCAGGGCATTGCGGGACTGTCTATTAAAGACATGCGTCAGTATCTTGAGTTTGTAGCAGATCAAAGGCTGGAAGCTTTACATATCCCACCAAGATTCAATACCAAAAATCCATTTCCATTTATGGAACTTCAAGACATGCAGGAATTAGCCAACTTCTTTGAACGTCGTGTATCGGCTTATCAGATTGGCGTATCAGGCCAAGTCGCGTTTGACGAGACTTTCTAACATTGGGATTTTTATCTAAAGTTCAATCAGCCAAAGTATATGAATATTTACTTTGGCTGATTTTTTTAGCTGCCACCTTCTTCATCGGTTTTTTCCATGGCAGTTCTCCCGAGAAACAAATTAATTTTTACTACCAGGATACAAAAAAAATCGATCTACTGGTTCATCACGAGGACATCATACCTGTAGCACTTATTAAATACCTCGAAAAGGAAACCCACACTCAAATTAATACAATCGTTCGTAAAACGTATAAAGATTTTCGAACCGAGATTATAGTCAACAAAAACATCTCACTTCTTGTTTGCCCTGAAGCATTTATAGAACCACTGCATAACGATAACAGAATTCGAAATATCGATTCACTGATGGACCCCATAAGCAAGTCTGTTCATTCAGACTTCCAACCACAAAAATTTAATTCTCAAATTTATTCTCTACCTATGGCGTGGTTTGTAAATGTCTTTTCACCCCAACTGAAATCACCCCAGTCCGTATATATGGACTACATCTTTTTGTTAAACCAAAAAACACATGACCATTTCTTTCAATTCAACAAAAACTTCAAATTAGAAAAAAATTGGACAAAAAATCTTTCCAACAGTGAAGTATATGAAACAACATTACAACTAGCCAGCCTACTCAAAAAACCATATCGTATCGATCCTACATCTAGTTTTTTGATGACTTATTCTTTAGCCGTACCAAACAACACCCCAGACCGAAAACTCTCATTGGATGTATTAAAAATTATTTTATTATCTAAAGAAATTAAAACCTTACTGAAGGAAAATGGTCTTGGACAAACCTTCTTGTCGCCCAAAATAGAATACTCACATAGTCAATTCATCGCCCCTGACTCAATTAGGAACTTGAATTTAAATAATTTTAGAAACGCCAATAAAATCTTTGAGGAAGTCTCTTGGAATTAGAGCGCGACATTAAACCGCCGCTATTGAACACTGAAATCACAATCAAGCGAGCGGATAAGATTCATTGTTATTCGACCATCATCAATCTCTACTAATCGGTTATTTTCTTTACCTTTTATAATAAGATCAACACGATGAACACCTGCAAATCCTAAGTTATTATTGCATGCACTGACAGCAATGGCCCAACGGCCCTTTTCACATTTTGCCGAGCGCGACCCCGTGGAAGTCACACCGATAATAGGCACATACCCATCCGTCAAGGTTCTCAAATTTCCACCCTCCGGTGCCACTTGAATTTGAATCTCGTTATCCGCGAATTTTTTTAAACGGCATTTACCCGACAATTCAAGAGTATTGTCAAACTTACCCAACACCACATCCGAATTATCATCACGTTCGATCGAGGGCTCTGGGTTTACAGTTTGATTTGTACAATTATCCCCCTGACATTGGGTCGATTTAAAATCACCAAATGGCGAGCCACTTTGACTACTGCTACAAGAAATTAAAATACTCGACAGAATAAGGATAAGAAAAAAATTGATTTTCACTTAAGGCCCCTCTGCTTTGATTTTACTCAAACCCGTGATAAATTGTAATAGTTAATTATACAAATTAATAAGCTGGATCGTGATCGAGTTAATGAATATCTTTCTTATATTGAGACAAAAGTCTACGGCTTGTAGTAGCTCTGCATAATATCCCACTCTCTAAGCTGACCTTCAATTAGACTTCGGTCTCGTTCGCTGATATCAGACTGAGTCAGCAACTCATTCAAAGCCGAAACATGAGCGTGGGCCATGGACGACATCTTCTCTACGGCAAGTTTTCTGAACTCAGCCCTATCTCGTCGACTGCCATTGTGAGCATTAATCGCATTGTAGTCTCTTCTCACCACCCATAAAGCATACCCACTGGAGACCACTTGTGAGGTCACAACAAATCGAGTAATCATCGCCGGCGACAATCTAGCCATTAGATTTTTTACCGCACTTACTGTTTTTACCGGCAACTTGCTTATGACCATATCAATCATACTTGGACTTGCCGATGGCCCTGGAAACCGATACGCAATAAAATCTTTAAATCTCCACACCGAAAAAACGGCAGCCACAACAACAAACTTTGCCGCCATATCCATACCCAACAATTGAGCCACAAATCGATCGCTCTCATCCTCAAACAAACCGTTCGCATTTTTAGGAACCTTAAAACACTTTTTCAAAGCAAATGGCAGAGTTTCCTTTTTCAAATATTGATTCAGCTTGGGCGCTAAAAACTTTGATTGGATCTGCGCCGTTATATCACCCGAGTCCAGCATCAATAATTTAAAATATTCACCCAAACTGTCACGATACATGTTAATGAGCGTTTCACTTTTATAAAAGTCCGGATCGGCCGCGCAGGCGTTGTACACCTCTTTAAAACTCGGTCTATTTTCAATAATTAACATTGTTTGATTGGCCAACTTGATCTTTGCCGTTTGGTCAACTTTGGCCTTTTCACTTAGAAACCGAAACAAAATCAAGTTTTGAGTCTGGCGAACTTCACTTAAAGTTTGAATAAACAAAGAAAAGTCTTTTGGATGAACTGTAAACACCCCTTTTTCTTTGTCCTTAGTAATATTTTGTACAGCTCCCGTGGTAACCAACCATCGTCGCGTAAAGTTTCCAGCTTCCACCGTGGCGGTAGAACCCACTCTGCCAACCGTGCTTATATTTTGAAAATCCTCAATAAGATTACTCAACAGTTTGGACTTAATTAACAACTGTTCTAGCATAACTCCCGTTAATGCACCCACCTGAGCAAAACCTGACACAACAAAACCCATGTTTTCATTACTTCGCAAAGCTTTTTTTTGCTGCATATCCTCGATAAAATCATCTAAAAGAGCAATCGACTCGATAACAAACTCTTCTGGAACCTGACTTTTTATTTCAGGGATAGTAATAACATCAGCCCGCGCCGACCTCACCGAAATCAAGGCCACACTCATTAATAACAATGCTAATGCTGTCGAAGCTGTACTTTTAACCTGCATATAATACATTCGCCAAATGTTGCAGATATCGTTCCAAAAAAGACCGCTTTCAAACTAATCAAATTACTTATTAAAATGAAATAAACAACACTAGAGTGCTACAAACCTAATGAATATTGTCTAAACCGCCGACATGGTAGGTAAAATATTCTCTACGATCACATCTGTCTTTTTTGAATTAATACGAACCCTCAAGTTCTTCATCTGAAGCCGCCTCGGGCAACTCATCTTCTTTTTCTTCAAAATCGATAGAGACTTCCTCTTCCGTGATCACCATAGAATCTGACTCGACGGACTCGGCCTGAACCACGCCAGCCACCTTTTCTTCGTCATCTACAGATTTTACTCCGGCAGCTAAAGCCTCGTCATAACGTTTTAACCAATTCAAATCACGAGTCGAAACCTGCTCGCCAACCTCTAAGGCTTCTCGGATATTTTGAGCCTTCTCAAGATCTTTTTTCTCTTTTTGACGTTGCTTCTCTTTTTCGAAAAAATCAGACGAGGTAGCAATATCACCTAACTGTTCCGTGATCTTTACAAGCTCCTCTTCACCATCAGAATATCCCCCCTCAATCACTTGCTGAGACATAGAATCGGTAATAGAGCTTAATTTAGAATTTTTGATTTCGTCATCTTCATTGATACCCTCAGGCAATAACTCGTCAATTTGACTCAATGTTGGCAATTCTTTCAAATTGCGTAGACCAAAAATTTCTAAAAACTTTTTTGTCGTCACATACTGCATTGGCTTTCCTGGCAAATCACTTTTACCCGAAAATGCGACAATCCCTTTTTCCATTAACGCCCGCAATAAGTGCCCAGACTCAACACCTCGAATCTCGTCAATTTCATGTTTAATTAGGGGTTGCTTATAAGCCACGATGGCCAAAACCTCTAGCGCTGGCCCCGAAAGTTTAAAGGGCTTAACCTTCAAAGTTCTTCTTAAAAAGTTCATATTATCAAGCTTAGTTCTTAATTGATACCCACCCTGAACTTCTTCAATATACACACCACGGTTACCACTTGCATAGGCTACCGATAACTTTTCGATTGTTCGGCGAATTTTATCTGTCTTTACATTTGTACCTTTAAAAATAACTTTGAATGCATTCAAAGTTACCGGTTTATCTGTCGCAAAAAGTACTGACTCGACAATTGACTCCAATTGCTCATCTTCTACAAACTCTAGTTCTTCAATTTCGGCGGTGTCATAATCACCTAACTCTGAATCCTCCAAGCTCTCGCTCGACGACTCGTCACTGGATGCCTCGATCAACTCTTCTTCTAATTTTATCTCTTCAGAGTTTAAAATTTCAAACTCACTTTCATCCAAAACAGGAGCCGCCTCTTCTTTAAAAAGAGCCTGAGCCTCATCTAACTCTTCAGTTTGAAACACTGATTGTTCCGTATAAACTTCGGCGACAGCATGAACTTCTTCGGGTTGAAATTCTGTAATTGGTACTTCAACAGGGGTCTCTATTGCCACTTCAACCGACTGCTCAACCTCAACATTCTTCTTGTTTTTTTTCTTGGCCATCTCTATTCCTTATCTACACGTGTTCTTCAGGATCTTGACTTTGACTATTCTCTACAACTTCCGTCGACAAACTCGTGTCATCTGCCAAGAGAATCTCTTCCTCTAACTTTTCACTCGACGCATCCACCACGACGAACTCGCTCATCTCATCTGGAGTCACGTCAACACCAGGATCGACTCCATCGATCACACTTGCCTCTACAACGTCATCATTGGTGCTTCGAGCCAGTTCCAGCTCCGCTGCCAAAATTTCATCATCGGTCGCCATCTCTTCTTCACTTACAGACTCAACATTCACATCAACCAACTGATCTTCAGCATCCAACAGCACAAACTCGCCGCCGCCTTCAGACTCAACATCGTCCACCAGCACACTTGAGGCCGCTGAATCATTCGCTGCCTCCGCAAATAACTTATCAGCCTTACTATCAATCGATTCATACTCTTCAACTCGAGAGACCACATCTTTTTCAATGGGTTTTTTTAAATCAATCCAAATATCACCATAAGTTTCTGTTTGATACAAACCAACAAATCCAAGCTTTGCCAATTCAAGAACACTGAGAAATGTGATCAACACTTGCCGCATACGATCTTCGGTCACATCCACTAGCTCATTTAACGTCGACCGAGTTCCCATCGCTAACTTATCTTTAATTTCCAAAATACGACTGGCGATACTTTGCGCCTTTGCCGTAACCTGATGAATTCGTTTCTTGGCCGATCGCATAATTTGTCGATACAATGAAATCATTGTAAACAACCCATTTTCTTCCACTTCGATTTCTTCTATAGGCTCATCTAAATTCAGGCGAACGCCACGAGTCCACATATCACGTCCAACGAGAGGGCGCTCATACAGCAATCTGGCGGCCTCTTGATATTTTTGATATTCTAACAATTTTTGAACTAGTTCTTTACGAGGATCTTCCGTCTCGACCACATCGCCTTTTTCATCATACTGAGGCAGAAGCATCTTTGATTTAATCTGTATCAATGTGGCCGCCATAGCCACAAATTCTCCGGCGACCTCTAGATCCAATTCTTTCATCAATTTTATGTAATCTAAATACTGTGTCGTGATTTCATTGATTTTAATATCAAAAATATCCATCTCATCTTTACGAATAAGATACAGCAACAGAGCCAAAGGACCTTCGAATTTAGATAACTGTACATTAACACTCATGTCATAACCATTTCATGTGGTGTCTGACTGTTTCAAGCGTTTTCTGCGCAGATTGTCGCGTCTTTTCACAATTTTGTTTAATGAGTCGGTTTAAATCATCAGGTTTGCTCATTAATTCCGCTTTTTTCTGACGAGGTCCTTCCGTTTTGGCATTCAAATTAAATGCAAGTTTGGCTTTACAGTCTCCGCAACCAATTCCAGCTGTGGTACACCCCTCTACGACCCAGTTTTGCTCTTCTATATTTGAATATAACTTATGAAACGAATACACCGGACACACCTCTGGATTTCCAGGGTTTTCCCGTCTCGCACGCTGCGGGTCCGTGAGCATCATATTTACTTTTTTCTTTAAGGTTTTTTCGTCTTTTTCTGTCAAAAGAATTGTATTAGCATAACTCTTAGACATCTTACGACCATCCAAACCTACCAATGTCGGCGTTGATGTCAAAAGTGGTTTTGGCTCTTTTAACTTGGCCTTATAAATATGATTAAATCGACGAATAATTTCACGACTCAGCTCTAGATGCGCTACTTGATCATGCCCTACAGGAACCAAGACCCCTTCATGTATCGCGATATCCGCCGCCTGCAAAACAGGATATGCAAACCTTCCTAGGTTGTGAGTATCAGATTGCCGCGCCTCTTCTTCCGCATCTTTCCAAGTCGGCACCCGCTCTAACCAACCCATCGGTGTTATATTCGCAAAAATCATAAATAGCTCTAAATGCTCTGGAACCTGACTTTGAATAAACAAGGTTGTCTTATCCGTATCAATCCCCCAGGCTACGATCTCGGCATACATTTCACGCATCAACGGCAAAATCTCATCCGAACGCTTGTACGCAGTAGTCAGCCCATGCCAATCCATAATACCAAAAAAACACTGATATTTATCCTGGAGTTCTAACCAGTTTCGTATAGCCCCCCAATAATTACCAATATGAAGCTCTCCAGTAACCCGAACACCACTCATTACATTCACTTTAGAATTAGAAACGGAATCTGACATATTTTTCCCAAAATCTAGATATTAAGCAAAACCACCAAAAATAAGATATGAAATTGACAACAAAGTCTCTGAAATCCATCGCACCGGGTAAGCCAACACTCGCCCCAAACCTGAAACAAAAACAAACAACAAAATTAAACCCGTAATATTTTCGTATTGTTCAAGCTTATAGTTCAGACTGGCTGGCAAAAACCGCGCTAGCACTTTACCGCCATCCAAAGGATGCACCGGCAACATATTAAAAACTGCCAACGACACATTGATCATCAAAAACGAGATAAACAATTTGCTTATCATATCTTTCATATCGGGACCGACTTTTGAAATCACCAAAACATAAAGAACAGCAGCCACTGAAGCCAGCAAAATATTCGACAATGGCCCCGCAAGCGCAATCCAAAACATATCATTCTTGATGTTTTTTAAATTTCTTGCCGTCACCGGCACTGGCTTGGCCCACCCAAAGAAAAAAGAAGGCCCGCCACCACTCATCGAAAAAATTGAAATCATAGGAAGTATTAACGTGCCCACAATATCCATGTGGGCTATAGGATTCATTGTCAGTCGCCCACTCTGTTCTGCCGTATTGTCGCCCTTTTTTTTGGCGACCCATCCATGCGCGTACTCATGAAAACACAGCGCAAACAAAAAAGGAAAAAAAATTAAAAAAATATTAGAACCAAATTCCATAAAATCCATTTTTTTAAGGTAGAGAAAATCAGGACGAATGTCTATTTGAAATCATGTTTTCCTCTGGTTCCCAACCTTGTGAGTCATTGTTGATCTTGGCCTATTTTTAAGGTAGTTTTCTTGCCTATTCATAAACTAAGGAGATTTTATGCAAGAGAACTCACGTCCCGCAATTACAACTTGGTCTGACGATGAATCCGCCTTCCGTGAGGCCATTCGCAGCTTTGCTGAAAGCGAAATCAAACCCCTTGTTACCAAAATGGACGAAGACTCTCAAATGCCCGAATCTATGATAAAAAAATTATTTGAGATGGGTTTAATGGGCATTGAAACTCCTGAAAAATACGGCGGCACCGGCTCGACATTTACAATGGCCTGTTTAGCAATTGAAGAACTGGGCCGCATCGATGGGTCCGTATCTGTTCTTGTAGATGTACAAAATACGTTAACGACAAACGCCTTTCTAAAATGGGGCACCGATGCCTTAAAAGAAAAATACCTTCCTAAAATGGCCAGCGAGTGGGTCGGCGCTTATGCCCTCTCTGAAAGCTCAAGTGGATCAGATGCGTTTGCTTTGAAACTTAAAGCTGAACAAAAAGGTGATAAATTTATTCTAAATGGAACAAAGCTTTGGATCACCAACGCCGCCCACGCGAACATTTTCATTGTATTTGCAAATACTGATTTCAGTAAAGGCTATAAAGGCATCACTGCCTTTGTAGTTGAAAAATCGTTCCCTGGATTTAAGGTCGGCAAGAAAGAAGACAAACTGGGTATTCGCGCCAGCTCAACGTGCGAATTATTATTTGAAAACTGCGAAGTGCCTGTGTCCAATGTTTTAGGCGAGGTTGGCAAGGGTTACAAAATTGCTATCGAAACCCTGAACGAGGGACGGATTGGCATTGGCGCCCAAATGGTCGGCATCGCCCAAGGTGCCTACGAAGCCACGTTGAATTATGTACGCACACGAGAACAGTTCGGAAAAAAACTAAGTGATTTCCAAGGCGTTCAATTTCAACTGGCTGAAATGAGAGTCTCTTTAGAGGCCGCTCGATTAATGGTGTACAATGCGGCTCGATTAAAAGATTCCGGCCAAGACTTTATTGAATCTGCGGCCATGGCCAAACTCTATTCATCTCGAGCGGCTGAAAAAATTAGTTCTATGGCTATTGATTTATTTGGCGGCAACGGATTTACAAAAGAATATCCTGTCGAAAAGTTCTGGCGAGATTCTAAAATTGGCCAAATTTACGAAGGAACTAGTAATATGCAATTACAAACCATTGCAAAAATCGAATTGGGATAGACCAACTCATGCGTTTCCTTTTTGCTCTATTGAGTCTCTGGCCAATTTTTACATGGGGAAACGCCTTTAGAATTCCATATCAAAACGAACTCACCGAAATTAATCCACTCAATTTACGATCAGCCTCAGGGGCCTACATTCACCAGGCCCTATTTCGCAATCTTTTATGGATTAATGAAAAAAATGAACTCACTACAGATCTCGCAAAAAAATGCGTATGGACACACTCTCGCAAATTGACCTGCACTTTAAAAGAAAATTTAAAATGGAGCGATGGCAGCCGTCTGACCGCCGATGATTTTCTGCAAACCTATGAATTTATTCTGAGTCCCCAATCTCCATTCACTCGTAAAGAGATGCTATTCACCATAGCTAATGCTCGCCAGTACGCTCAAGGGGCTATTAAAAGCTTTGCCGATGTTGGCATTCGAAAAAAAAATAAAAATGCCATTGAATATGAACTCGCCGAAATAGATCCCGAATTTGAGTTCAAATTGGCCTTACCCATGATCGCCCCCGTAAAACAAAAAAATTTTAACCTAGATCAACCACTCATCTCGTCCGGTCCTTACCGCTTAAAGTCTTATGATACGAAAAATTTAGAAATAAACCTCGAATCCAATCCATTTTACCACCAAACAAATTCGCGCCCAAACATTGCATTTATATACATCTCGGACGATTCCATTCAAATTCCCATGTTCTCAAAAAATGAAATAGACTTAGTCCGTCGAATACCTACAGCTCAAATTCCTCAATGGAAAAAAGATCCATCTTTTTTAGACATCGAAGTCCTTCGCTTTGACTACATAGGCTTTAATATTTCTAAATTAGACAAACCCACCAGAATAGCTTTAGCCGAAGCCATCGATTATTCCGAATGGCAAAATCTACTCAACTCGGTAGGCCGCCCCGGATGCTACGCATTCAGCAACACCGCACTTGATCAGCCTATTTGCCTTAAAACAAACAAGAAAAAAACAAAACTAACGACAACGCGTCCGGCCTCTTTTGAAATTGCATACTCTCATCTGGGCGGTGAAGATCACCAGCGAACCGCCGAATGGCTAAAGTCTGAATGGAAAAAATATCTCGATATTGAAATCACGCCCATGCAATTAGAAAACAAAGTGTTCATCAACACTCTAAAAAATTCTTTACCGGCTATTTTCAGAAAGGGTGTACCTTTAGAAACCCCGCTATGCTATTCCGCCGTAAAAATTTTCGAACCGGAAAACCCCGAAAACTTGTACCATCTATCTGATTCAGATTTGAAAGATAAAATTTCTAAACTTAAAAAAGAACAAAACAAAACAAAACAAAAAATTTTATGTAAAGCCATCATCGAACATATTAAATCAAACGCCTTGATCATTCCCACTGGCCGTTACGATCTTTCTATTTTACTCCGCACGCCCTACCGCAAATTGAAATTTAACAAACTTAACATGGCTGATTTTTCTCAATATTAAACACATCCCTTATGGTTTCATTTTTGTAGCTATATCTAGTATATGATACACAAAAAAACCATCTTACTTAAAATTCTCAGAAGAATCAGCATCCTAAGTCTTTTTGTTCACAGCCTCTCTTCGTCGGAGGAGTTGACAAATGTAAAGATAATTGGCGGATTTTCGGCCGATTGCTCGGAGTCCACACCCGGCCCTTCAAATTCCTTGCAACCTTTGATTTTCAAGATTTTGGACTCACGAAAAACCGGAAATATTCTAAAAGCTGAATTTGAAGTTCAATTTGTCGAATGCAGCAAAAACAAATGGATAAATATGAAGAACGCCACCAACGAATTCAATAATTCGATCACGGATGAAATTGGCCAAAACATGAAGGAAAAAATTTCGTTTAGCAAATTCCGTATTCAAATTTTAGACACTAAAGGCAAAATAGTTGAAACATTGCCCGTCTCTCCCGCCAAAAGTGCAAAATTTAATTTTAAGATTCGTATCAACAGCCTAGATATCGAAAAGGATCCTGAAACCAAAACCAAATATGTCGATGTTGTTCTTTTGGCTGATCGCAAGCGGCAAACATCTGCCGACTACTATTTTGATGAAGTCAACTGGGGCCGCCAGCGACTTCATTTAGATCTTCCACCCAAAGAATAAGCTCCTGACGAAAAAAACATATATATTTCGTCAAATTTTTATACATTTTCCATCACTTAAGCGAGAAATCCCCACTAAAGGTTTAATCCAGACTTCCGATCTGATCTCTATCAACGTATTAAGACCTAAGGAGGTACTTATGGCTGACAAATCTGATAAAAAACCAATTGTTCCAAATAACGTAATTTCACTTGCCGATAGTCGCTGCCAAGCCGAAGGCTGCAAAGCCAAATCCAAGCGTGCCTCTTTCTGTGACGAACATTTTGAGTGGTTCAAAGCAGGCCTGATTACCAAAGATGGCAAACAAGCTAGTGATTTCGACAAAAAATATCAGCACTTTTTAGCATCAAAGAAAAAAGCCGCTTAAAGCACATCGACACGCATATTGTTTTCTACAGAAAAATTTGATTTAGTCATGAGACCTTATCGGAGGAGGTCTCATGAAATACGCTCTTATCACCGGCGCTTCCAGTGGCATTGGCCACGCAACGGCTCACAAATTCCATCAAGCTGGTTATTTCGTCTACTTACTGGCCCGAAACACTCAACGACTAGAGCAGCTTCATAGAGAACTTCCACAATCCATGACTATTCCTTGCGATTTACAAGATCCTAAACAAATCCAAGACCTTTCTAACAAAATGGACTTTAGCAAAATCGAAATCTTGGTAAATAATGCCGGCATCTACTTTACCAAGCCTAATGACGACTTTATGTTATCCGACTGGCAGAAAATGTTTCAAATCAACGTATTCGCCGTCGCACAACTATGCGCCCACGTCTTTCCTTACTTTAAACGCAACCAAAGGGGCTCAATCGTGATGGTCTCCTCGACCTTAGCTCAACGATCCACCGCACAGACGGCCGCTTATTCAGCCTCTAAAGCGGCCATTGAAAACCTTACAAAAACCTTGGCGCTTGACGGCGCCCCACACAACATTCGCGTCAACTGCGTCGCACCGGGGATTACGGAAACGCCGATTCACAAGTTTGATTCTCTTCCCGAAGCAGACCGCGCCAAAACTGTAGCTTTTTTTAATTCACTCCAGCCACTAGCCCGAATGGGCCAACCCCAAAACATTGCGGATGCTATTTTCTTTTTAGCAACAGAAAATAGCTCTTGGACCACCGGAAGTATCCTTAATGTAGACGGAGGAATAAACATTAAATGATTCTGCTTTTCGACTACGAATTTTCTTCGGCCCACTTTTATGAACAAAAAAAATGGTCAGCAAGAAAAAACCATCTGATTTTTGGCCAATGCTATACACCTTACGGCCACGGTCACAACTATCGGCTGCAATTGGAGGTCGATATCGGAACCGCCACGCCAATCTTAGCCAAGGCCGAAATTGACACTATTTTAAAAGCGACTGTTGCCCAGCTTGACCACCAACATTTAAACTTTGTGATTCCTTTTTTCAAAAAAACCATCCCCACTACTGAAAATATTTCCTTATATCTCCAAGAACAAATACGCCTTCCCTTAAGGTTTCAAGTTAAACTTTTGCGACTCTTTGAAATGAATTCCATTTTTGTAGAGCTTAAGGTATAAACCTTACCCATTATGTCATTTATGCCATTGTGAAATGGGCGGTGAGGTTATCTATGCATCTAGAATCAAATAACGACACTCTTAGACTCTCTAAACTTATGTCTGAACGCGGACTGTGTTCCCGTCGAGAAGCCGACGATTTAATCGCTAAAGGACAAGTCTATGTAAATGGAGTTCGCATTGCCGAGCTTGGAACAAAAGTTACACGCGATGTACGAATATCTTTAGAATCCGAAGCGATGGCAGCCCAAAAAAAAATCATCACCGTAGTCTTAAATAAACCTGTTGGCTATGTCTCAAACCTTCCCGAGCGCAGCTACAAACAAGCCCTCGAACTTATCACAGCAGATCGCTTCCATGGTTCGATCGAAAAAGAACTGCCCCGCGATTTTTGGAGACAGATCGAAATGGCACCCAAAAATCTATCCGTCGTTGGACGCTTAGATATCGAGTCTCAGGGATTGTTGATCCTAACTCACGATGGACGGCTGGTAAAATCAATCATAGGAGAAAATTCCGAAATCGAAAAGGAATACATTGTCCGCGTTCGTGGCGACCTATCCGCTCGTGGTCTTGAGCTATTGAACCACGGCCTTGCTATCGATAACGAACCACTCAAAGAGGCCCAGGTAGAGTGGTTAAATGAAGACCAATTGAAATTTGTTCTTAGAGAAGGCAAAAAACGTCAAATCCGCAAAATGTGCGAGATGGTTGGCCTTGAAGTTCTTGGTCTTAAGCGCGTACGCATAGGCAATTTACCACTCGGATCTTTACCAGAAGGTCGCTGGCGCCTAATGACCGACTCCGAAAAGAAACTGTTCCTTAAATAAAGAAACGTAACCGGGCCCCCCAAATTTTTCATCAAATCTTAAAAAGGAGTTATTTTCAATAAAAGATTTCGGGGCATTCGAGGGCCTCACTCAAAGGGAAGCTTTATTTAAACTTGAACGAGGGCATCCATGCCCTCTGCAGGCGGGATCAGCCTT
>JAEUWH010000067.1 GCA_016785955.1 Pseudobdellovibrionaceae bacterium
AGTTACTTTTTTTAAAACTGTGTTAACCATTTCAGGTAACCTCTTCAACTCCTGACTATCAGGGGTTAATTGGGCATAGCTGGTACTGACGAATGTCATTGCGACAAAAATACTCAAAATTCTTTTAAACATAAAATCTCCCTTATAAAATGACTTTAAAGCAGAGGCCTAAAAATTTCCAATTTCACAGGTTAAAAGTGTTCCATGTTTTGGAACAGTCGGCTTTCTAAACAGACTAATCAAAGCCAGCAGATTTTGCTGAGTCTTGATGGTGCGTCTTCCTTTTTTGCACCCGTCGGGCAGGCTTTCTCCCATTCGATTTATCTTCGGGGTATTTTTCAGGGTAGGATTGATCCTGCATTTTATTTAAGTTGGACTGTGACGTGTGTGAATACTGAAGAGGGGAGATCAAAATAGCTTTTCTCCCTCCTAGCCTTTGACGAAGCATAGCGCGTGTTTCAGGCATCGAAAAGTGGCAAAGAGTTTGCCCTCGAATGTTACCGTCTCTTGAAAAAAATTATGGCTGGAATTTATTGCCTGAGCCAAAATTATAGGGATTTTTTGTCAGATCGACAAATTGCAGCTATTCAAAGTCTTGAAATCAAGAAAGGCGAATATTCAGAAGTTTTCTATATGCAGAATGAAAAACGAAGTTTGTTGCGGGTGCGTCCCGACAGCTTGGCTTATCTGATTTGTACGAGCGACGGAAACGACAAGGCGATGACTGAAGAAATGAGGGCTATAAATCCAGCCCTTTCTAGAATTAAACTTTTAAAAATGCTGGCGAATAGAGATCGGATTAAGAACTAAATTTGAAAACTGAAACAAAGGTCCGCAACAACTAAGTTGAGGACCAAAGAAATCATTTTTTTGAAACGGAGTCACATGAGAAGTAGTAAGGTGGAAAATCAATAGTGGACTTATCCAGTCCTTTTGAAGAGAGGTACTGACTGATGTCTTGTTTGGTTTCACCAATTACTTGGCTCAATTGAAAATCATTCACTTCAGAACATGTATCAAGTATTTCAGAAAAGCGCGATTGAACGAAGTGAGCCATATCCGACTGAGTTGTAATTTCGGAAATTTTTGGAGAATATCCCTTACATTGGAGAACATTGTTAGGATAGACCATCCAAGATCGGCCCATTTCCATACGACCATTCATGCGTTCGAGAGATACTTTGTCCAAGTTACCCATAATATCAATTTGGGCTTTAATTGGCTTCATATCCGCCTTGATTTGTCGAATTATGCCTCCTACTATTTCAGATTTTCCCGAATTTAAATCAATAGCTTGTTCTGCTCCAATGATTTCGGTCGGAACTTTTGAGCTATTAAAGAAGTCCCATTCAATTACATCTCTGGTTCGCTTAACAGGGACATTTGTAGTGAAAATGTTATTCGAATTTAGTTGGAGAATCGGAATTGATAAGATTCTTTCATCTTTTTCTGCTGAGGAAGGCATTGCTTCGTAGGCTCCTGCAGAGGTAATAATAAATGTACGATAGCTATTCCCATCTTTTCTCGAAACAATTGAATAAAAACCACCATTTTTGGTAGTTGATGCTCCAATAAAATAAAATCTGTTTGAGTTTGAGACCCGACGTTGTTTAACCTTTCCCACATTGTAAGATATCTTTTTAGCTTCTTGGAGAAGTCTGGTTTGAGGCCGAGATTTTTGGGAACCACAAGCCCCTTGACTAATGTATTTTTGCCCTTAATCGAAATGTTGTATCCATAGCCGCCTTCGGGCAAAGCGCCAGGAGAGAACGCTTTTGTTTCTTCCCATCCACGGAACTCACCATTTACATCTTTGGCCAGTGCCTCGAATTCTAGTGATTCTTCTGACGTGAAACCCCAGTGTCTTTGATATCTCGGCGCTGCATTCATAGTTCTGATAGAAAACATCGCGAGTTCGCTATGGCAGAATTGAGCAGTCTGGAGTTCTCTTTGAATGTTGGGCGATGCTAGTAGTCTGACCATTTAAATTTTTCCCTCATAACCCATTTTTTCTCTTGCATCTAATTTGTTAAACGTCCAGTTAATAGTGATCGCTTTGTCATTAATAAACTCGCCCCATGCACTTGTTTTCTTCTTTAAAATTTCAATATTTGGAATTCTTGTTTTTCCCAAGCATTGTCTTGAGTACATTCCAATGGCTATTTCCGCCTGATTTAACCAACTGGCATGCCTTGGAGTATAGTGAACTTCAAATTTTTCCCAGATTTGATCAGCTTCCTCTTGACCCAATGACTTCTCAAGTGATGATTTTCTGTGAATATTAAGGTTATCCATTATTAATGTGATTTTCTTAGCTGATTTATATTTTTTAAACAAATCTTTTAAAAAGTGGGCAAACTTTTCTCCAGTCCTATTCTCAGTTACCTCAACCGTGTACTTCCCAGCAAAAGGTTCAACCGCCATAAAAACATTGGCCGTTCCATTTCTAATATACTCATAGTCAATTTTTTTCGGTTTTCCAGGTTCCATCAATTCTGCAGAACGACTGTCTTCAAATAATGCGATCGGTTTTTCATCAAGGCAAATAAGTGGGTACTCCTTGCTATCTCCTCGCTCATAAATATCCAAAATATTTTCCATTCTTTCAATATACTCTGGCGTTAACTCCGGTATGCACCACATCCGCTGTTGCCAAGGCTTCAAATCATGCTCTTGGAGAATGATGCGAATTTTTTCTTTGGAAATAATATCAACAATTCCATCTGATTCAGCTTTAGATTTTATTAAGTCTAAACTCCATCGATCAAAACCCCCTGGGGGATTGCTGCAAACAAGAGCTATTATCTTTGATTTAATACGATCATCAAAAATAATGGGCTGACCAGGACGTGGATCGTCCTTAAGGCTTCTCTCTAACCCAAAGTCAGAATAGTTATTACAGGTGTTAGTGACTGTTTTTGGGGTAACATCTAAAGTAGAAGCAACCTCAGCTCTTGTCTGACCTCCATGCTTTAATAGCAATGTCATCGCTCTTACTACTTCATGACCAGATGCCCCTGATCGAATAAATAATTGTAGGGATTTTTTATCTTCTTCCTTGAGGCTGAATATTTCCATATCTAAGAGTATTCATCAAAATTTTATAAAATTCATGACTCAAGGGGGAAAAATTTAAATGGTCAGACTACTAG
>JAEUWH010000099.1 GCA_016785955.1 Pseudobdellovibrionaceae bacterium
ATAGGTACAGAAGGTGGGCCGCTACCAAGCTTTATTGCGATAAACGATACAGTAATAATTAAATCGTACGACTCTACCTGCAAAAAACTCTATAAATTCATTTTAACGATAAATTGACCCACGAATTGTTCAAACGAACCCCATTATATTTTGAGTGAGATTTTTTGCATCTACATGAGCTTGTAAAATACGGTGTTTGTTTTTTATTTTTGCTGCATAAAAAGGATGGACATTCTTGCCTTCAATCAAACTAACGGCATCAAAATAGGGACGTGATTCACGCTGCCAGATAAAAGGATCTTGGTGTTTGTAACTGTAAAAGTGTAAACAGCTATTTGCATGGGACGCTAAAGAAAAAGAAACAGAAGTTCCTATAATAAGAAATTTTAAGAAACGACTTTTGAAATTAAAAAAATTCACAGAAACCTCTTTTTAGATAAGAACGTTTTACTCCTTTTTCTTATTAATTAAAACTGTAGAGATTTAGACAAAGTGACGATTTTGAGCTTTGCAGGGAGGTTATGGGTATCCTAGATGGTGCCTTTCTCGGTTAAGAGGTTTATCCTTCCTTTTTTTTGGCTGTGAGTATTTGAATACAGATTTGAACTACGAATATTCTTCCCTGTTAAGCCAATTCTTAAAATCGACTAGCTTATGGAAAAAAAGTTCCGCGCCGACGGTGGTTAGGGAATTTCTATTCGAATAGGGGTCCCACAGAGCCGCACCACAAATAGCATTGATGTTTTTTGCGCCAAAAATATCTGAAGGGCTATCCCCAATCATGATCACTTGGTTTTTTCCGGCGGACTTCCAGTCGAACCGCAGGCTGTTTACGTGAGGTTTTGAATCGATATCTGTGGCAAAGCTCAAAGTGGTAAAAAAGTGTTCTATGCCATGTGCTTTTAATATTTTGCGCGCGGAGTATTCATCGCGCGCCGTCCAAAGATGTAGCCTGAAAGATTGGCCGCGAATCCACGTCAAAGTTTCGAGAACGTCTTCGAAAAGCTCATATGGGAATGTTTCTGCAACCAGCCCCCAAGTGGTGAGAGCTTCTTTTTGTTTCACAGGGCAGGATACTGCGTAGACCTCAAATAATTTTGGAAATTCAGGGTGAAATTTGTCAATAGACTCTTGTAGGGTGACGTCTCGTTCTAAAACTTTTGAAAATACAATGCGATTGATTTCATAAATGTTTTCTCGTGATTTGATAAGCGTTCCATCAAAATCGAAAATGATATCTTTAACTGAAGCCTCTTCGATTTCTATGACTCGATCCAGAGACGAGTGATGAAACTTTGCTTGTTTTCCATTGTCGAGCCTTAGGCAAAGCTCAGGATTCAGAGTGCGATTGCCACTTTCAAGAAACGACAGATTGGGGTGTCTTGCGGAAAATTGTTTAAAGTCGTCTTTTATCACGAACTCGGCGTGTTCGAAGCCTGTTTCGTATGGTGTTCCTGGTTTAGGAGACGGTAGTTCGATAAGTGAAACTTCATGATTGCTCGTTTTAAAAGGGGAGTTGAGCGAAAAAGTACTAATGGCTCTTCCATTTACCAGAGCTTCTGTTAAAAGTTTACCGTGACAAGCAAGTGTGTCTTTATAAAAGTTGTATTCATCCAGGTCCTCGACGCGAAAGCATAGGTGATCGCAAGGAAGGATGCCGACCTGAATACCTTTCTCGGTCAATTCGGCTGTTAGCTCATTCAGAAATATTTCACCATCATTTTTAAAACTAATAAAGTCAAATGTCTTCATAGAGCATATTTCCCATTTTAAAATGTGATTGTAAATTACATAAAAATTACTTAATATGTGCATGATGGTTACATATCCGAACCTTTATCATCTTAAGTACTTTGTAGATGCAGTTTCACTAGGAAGTATCAGTGAGGCAGCTCGAAAAAATCTGGTGACTCATCCTGCTGTCAGCCGAGCGATTTCATCTCTTGAAAAACATGTAGGAACTTCTTTGCTTGAGCATCAAAAAAAGTCATTCAAAGTTACAAAAAAAGGCTATCAGGTTGCAGAGCAAGCATATATTCTTCTTTCTGCGGCTGCGGATTTTAGGAAGCTGAACACGAGTTCCATTGACCATGAGGTAGTGAATTTAAAGATTGGAATATCCAGAACTCTTGCAGATATTTATTTAAGCTCACTGTTGCAAGATCTGAGAAAGGAGTTTCCGTCGCTTATTGCACACGTACGTTTTGGCACGACAAGCGAAATTATCGAAGCCATTGCTAATCGTTCAGTTGATCTAGGCTTAACAATAGGAAGGCAAAGCCTAGCCACGCTCAGGCAAACCGCGATTCATCAAGGTGAATTCCAACTTGTACAAAGCATGAAAATGCTTAGGGGTAATAATGAACGGCCCAGACCTTTTATTATTACAGAGCCTCGCATTGAAACCGAACGACTCCGATTTGGATACATGAAGCACTTTGGGGTGGATCTTCCTGTTCTCTTTGAAGTCAGTAGTTGGGAATCCATTGGTCAGCTTGTTCAGAAAGGACTAGGTGTTGGACTTCTTCCAGACGTTTTAATAAACAATTGGAGGAGAGGCTCCTTTAAAATATTAAAAACTAATTGGTTTGAGTGCCCTTACGAAGTTTATAGTCACACGCTAAAAGCTCAATCTCATAACAAAGTGCTGGAGTTTGCCCAAAATTCTCTATCGTATGGAAGTCCTAGGCTTGCACATGGCCGTCATATATTTTGACGTATACATAGACGTATACATATAAACAGAAGCGACCTGTTTTAAATAGAGTACATCGCTAGAGATAACAAATACGAATTTATCTAAAAACGCGTCACCAAATGGCGCAGTTTCTTCATATTCAGGAGTGTCCCGAATTCCATTTTCCATCTCGTTCACGAGAAAAGCGCGCAACAAGTTCTGGAACTTTAAGAGTGTGTGCTATTTGAGTCACTAGGTGAAAAATTCGGATTGCCAGAGCGCTCTGCGGCAGGCCGAGTCTTAGGAGTAGGGGGCTGACATTCTGAATCTCGTTCACGAATGGTCGCATAACGGCTTCGTAACGCTGAAAAGCATTTGGAAGATCATTCACGCTTCTTTCAATCTCGTCAGCCAAGACATAGGCGCCTACCAGGCTTCCCGAAGCGCCCATGCCGCTGAAAGGAGAGGCGCAGTGTGCCGCATCGCCCACCAGGACGACTCGGCCTTTTGACCAACATTTTAGTTGAACTTGAACCACCTCTTGTGAGTAAAAGTTTTCTGTTGTCTTCATTCCAGTCAGAAACCGAGTTATTTGCCAACCTGAATCGGCAAAACGTTTTGCCCAAAAATGCTTTTGTTCGTCGATTGGCTTTCGGTGAATACTCGAGGCCTCTTCCGAGGACTCTCTTAGAGTGAAATAGACCTGAGTTTCATGATCGGAATGGGTTCGTCGCATGATCATGCGACCGCGTGGCGCCATGTACGTTTGGCGAATATTAGAATCGTCGTCTTCCTTTGGAATGAAGTAGTAAGCCATATGAATCCCCATGCGACGGTAGGGGTCGATGCCGGGAAAGAGGGCTTGTCTGATTCGTGATCCCTGACCATCGGCTCCGATCAAAAGATCGAAGCTGTCACTTGTTCCATCGGAAAAGCTCACATCCACGTGTTCTTCGTTCTGTGAAATCTGATCAACACTTTTATTGAATAAGTAGGTAACGGATTCCTTTGTTTTGTCGAATAAAAGTTTAACCAGGTCACCGCGCATGATTTCGTATTCGGAGGTCAAGGTTTGTTTACCTTTGCCTGAGGTGTTCGCCATGATTGTCGCTTTTACTCTGCCCTTGGCGTCTACAAAGGCAACGCCAAGTTCATCAACAAGTTTGCTCTGCACCTCTGGCAAAAGTCCCATTCGTTTAACGGTCTCTATGCCTTGACCGCGAAGATCAATTTGCGCGCCGGTTGCACGCAGTGTCGGGAATCGCTCGACAACAGTGACTTTATGGCCAGACTTTGCAAGCCAAAAAGCAACGGCCGGTCCTGCGATACCTGCTCCACAAACGAGCACCTTCAGAGAAATTTTCTTTTCATCGCTCGGAACTGATTCTTTCATCTGTCCTCCTAAAATCTATCAATGATAAATTATAATCTATCATTGATAGATTGGGTCGGCAATGGTATAGTCATGAATATGGCAAAATTGGTACACGATGCGATTATAGATGCTGCTCTGGAGCTTCTTAACGAAGGCGGTTTAGAGTATGTCACAACGAGACGTTTAGCGACCAGGCTTGGTGTCGAGTCTGCGTCTCTCTATTGGCACATTAAAAATAAGGCAGAGCTGTTTCAAAAAATGTCGGCAGAGATCCTGAAGCGGCATCACAAGGATTTAGTTCCGACTCCCTCGGAAGATTGGAAGGAGTGGCTGATTGCTAACTTCCGCAGCCTTCGAAGCGTACTTTTAACTCACAGAGATGGTGCAAAACTGCATGCTGGCTCGATGCCTGCGGGTGATACCATTGACCGACATCTGGAAAAACTTAATTTTTTGGTCCAGGTAGGATTTCAAGAAAAAGATGCTATGCTGGCACTATTCTGTATGGGACAGTACACGGTTGGCTGTGTTCTTGAGGAACAATCTTTACTGAGGTCAAAAGTAGAGTCAAAAATGAAGTCAAATGTGAAGATAAATGTGAAGTCAAATAAGACGAATCGAAAAAACGCGAGCCCAAAAAAAATGATGAAGCAGGCTGGATTGGAATTTGTGATTAATCCCGAAGAGTCGTTTGAATTTGGTCTGAGGCTTCTCGTCAACGGGTTTGGCGAAAAGCTTTCCTAGGGTTACCCCGGCGGGCGGGCGCGCCGGCATCAAAAAATTATCGAGCTGGTGTCAGCCCTGAATGCACAGAGCCCCATCGAAATTTTCTTGTTTGAGGCAAGCGCGACTTTGAATGTCCTTTCGCCTTAAGATTTTTTATGACCATTTTATCTTTCTGATAGGGCTTTTTTAAAGGCCGCATCTTTATAATATTTTGCAAAGTTAGCTTCATTCATAAACTTTGCAGGCTCTTTTCCAAGGCTTCGTGCAACTTGAACAGCTTTAATTAATGCCGCTTTGTTTTCTAATTTTGCAAACAGGCAGGCAACGTTAAATGCCGTGGTCGGGTCCGTCAGTTCACCAGGAGGAATCATTTTTTTCTCAATAAAACTCATAAATTTACTATCACGACAGGCGACAGCAACATGAATCACGAGGGACAATAAAGTTTCGTAGTGCTCGCCGTCCGTCTTGAAAACGTCAATTAAATCTCCGTAGGCTTTTGCTATCGCCAATCCCTTCGCGTCGTTCGCCTTAACAGCCTGAGTGCGAATGGCATTTGCAACCAAACCTGTAAGGTCATCAAGATGAGTGCCTAGCCAAGCCTGAACAGCTATATCATCTGGGTCGATGATTTTTCCGCACGATTGAATCGCTTTAATAACTTCGGTGGGATCATTCAGTTTGTTTTCTATTTTTGAAAGTAAGACTTGAAACTCGTCCTCTCCGGAGGTCATTTTTTTTACAGATTTTTTTATTTCCTGTTGTTCCTTCTTTTTCTGAGCTTTTAAATAGTCTGAAAAAGTTTTGCTGGCTGGTCCTGTCTTTTTTTGTTGGGCAATTTGTTTTATCAATATTTTTTTTTGTTCTTGCCAGTAGGCCGCATTGTGGCCGTCATACTCAGCTATGTTGCTATTGCCATGCTCTTCAAAATCCTCCAAGATAACGCCCACCGAGTGTCGCATGGCCTCTAAAACAGCTAACGGGTCATCCACTTTTTTAAGAAGTTTGTTTCCGGTGTTGAACGTTGATAGTGGTTGTTCTGACATGGATGTAAACAATTTTAAAATTTGAGGATCTGGAGCACGATTTGGCTGGTTAACAGAGCGTTTGCTTGTCTTTTTCTTAGAACGAATTGAATTACCTTTTGCCACGGCAGTTCTCCTTCATATTTTTATTTGTGCTAAATAAATTATGTACAAAAATAGAAAAGACTCAAGCTTTAATCAGTCAATAGGGTCTCCTCTTTGACTGACTCTTGTGATTTCTGGGCGTTGTCTGAAGTCGTTTCTATTTCCCATGGACGTAAATTCAGATGGCGCATCAGGTTTGTCATACTTTTTATCATGACCAAAGTCGCGTGAAGCCTTTTATAAGGGCAGCTGTTGATAGGCAGTTTCATCTTGTTTTCATTTAAAATTTGATCATTGCTAAAAAGTCCGATTCTTATACACTTGCGCGGTGAAATTAATTCCGATTGTTTTAATGTTGTTCATCTCGATACGCAGTTTTTCTCAAGTCTATTTAGGTTTGAATGACTTGACCCATTTGTTACCATTGCCAGCGACGGATCATATCAGTGCCTTGTTGCACCCACGATCTAATGGGCCACGCGGTGAACTTCTTCCCTATACACTCTATCAAAAGCTTCCGCGAATGGTCCCTAATCTGGATCCGCTCATGTTGTATCAGCAGTCATGGAAAGTGATCGCAATTCGATTGGACCCCTGTTTTGTTGAGACGGCTCCAGCTCGAAGCTGTCAGCCGCAAATTCGCTTGGTATGGCAACCCCTGCTGGTCAAAGAATATTCGGTTGGAACCATCGATGCCACTTTGCAAACGTTTTATAATTTAACAGCGACAGAGTGGCAGGCATTGATTCAGCAATATGCTCAGTTGAAAAATGCCCGTGTGCGAAATGTACGTTCGGCGCAGGCATTGCAAGTGTCGCCGCAACTATTGAACTCGGGTTACCAGGGTGCCTACTGGAAAGGGTTTTCACAATTAGTGCTGAATTATGCAGGGACACAGAATCTGGCTCGACTTACGTTTATGAATGTAAACGCGATGGGTAATATGTGGGTTTTTGCGGGCTACAACATTCAAAATGGGATGATGGGGTTGATGAAAATTCCGGGAATCGATAAAAATTCGCAAGTGGTGAGCGCCACCAGATTGGGATCGCCAGAAGTATTTCTCAGTGTAGTACCGACGCCCACAGGGTCTGAGCATTATTTCAATTTTTCTAAAAACTCGGAAGTTGCGAAAAGGACGTGGTCCCCAGATTTAATTCAGGCCGCTACAAAAAGTGCGATTGAATTAGAGAATCCCCGACGGCATAACTCGGCGACAGTCAGCTGTGCCAGCTGTCATATGACTCGCTCGGTGAGCATGTTAACACGAGGCAGTTTTCCTAGTTGGAATTGGGGGCAGATTCTTCAGGGTATTGTTTATGTTGGCTCGACGGACGCAACAAATACCACACTTTCCTTTCTTCGCGGAGACTCGCTAAGAATGTTAGGGTATTTTGATCGCACCCCGGTTATATCGGATCGAGTGATTCACGAGACTGATTTATCATTGAGATTCATGGGGGCTGCGAGCAAGGTATCAAATCTTTGCACCCGCAATCCTGGTGGTTGCTAAAACATAACATACTAGATGACGGCCGATCTGTTTTAATTTTGAAAAATATAATTGATAAACTGCTCGGCTACGGGACGCGACTTTCCCTCGGCGGGGTATAGGTGCCAAATGATATCAGGGCCAGGGTTGACCTCCAGAATAGCCGCGTGACCAACCGATGTTTTTATTGAGTCCGTAATGTTCGGGCAGATTAGATCAATACCGGCTACGTCAATCGAAAACAGTCGAGCGGCCTCCTCGGCAATTTTTAAATTGTCGGGATGAGCCGTGTCCGTGCAATCAGATGCTATGCCACCGGAATCCAGATGATTAGAAAAGCTAATTTGGACTATCTGATTTGCAGGCAGAATAGAACGCAAATTGAACCCTATTTTTTCCAATTTCTTTTTCATATCGACGTCGGTGCGGATAGGTCGCAATGGTTTGCGATCGTTGGCCGAGCCTCGTCGTGGATCCTGGTTCATTTGATTGATAAGCTCTTGAATGGTTGAATGACCATCTCCAGTAAGTGCAAGTGGTTTTCGTTCTAATGCGGCCACGGCTTGACCATTGATAACCAGGATTCGGTATTCTTTGCCACGAATGTGTTTTTCTAAAACAACAGAACCGTACGCGGCGGCCGACGTGTAAGACTGTTTTAAATCCACCACGGTTTGAACTCCATCGGTGACCCCCAGGCCACGATCCATTCGATTAGGTTTGACAACAATTTCTTTGTGGGTTTCCAAAAAAACAATGTCGGTATTGGAAAAATGATGACTCAGTATTTTGGGGGCCATGGGGAATCCTGCCGCTTTCAACATTTCGCCACTCAGATGTTTGTCCGTTACCAACTTGGCATGTACGGAGGATAAGAATGGTGATCGGGTTTTGTTGATCAGAAGACTTTTGTTTTTACCATGTAAGAGCAAGAATTCATGACTGGGTAAGGCCGCGGGATGGGATGAACTATATCCCAATCTTTGTGCGGCCTGGGCGATTTCTGCTAGCGTCGGGTTCATTATTTTACCAGCGTGATGTTAGAAAATTGAAAATCAGATCGATGAGCCAGAACTTTGGCCATCGAGCCTTCGTGCTGATAATAGAGATCAATCAATTCATCAGCGGGGGTTCGCGCCGACAATAAACGCTTTTTAAAGTGTTTCAGCGGAGAGGCATCAAAACCCCACTGAGTTAAATATTTTGGTGAGAGTTCAAATATCTCGGTCAGGCGCTCGTGTACGAGTTCGGCTTTTAATCCAAAGCGTGCCACTTGGCCCAGATCATAGATACGCCCATGTTTACCAGAGCGCCCGTTTAGGTCGGGATTCAACAGCAAAGCCAAGAAGCATAGGAATTGGCAATGAAAGTCGAGCGTGCTGTTAGGCATATCGAACACTTTAAATTCTAAGCGCCAATTTTCATCGGGATGTATTTCAATAGGAGGTGCAATAATACTGCGTTTGAACATTCGGTAAGATTGGCCATATTCACCTCGCATTTTCCATAAGCCATTTTCGGTAAAGGGCGATGCGACGCTCAGTGCAGAAAGGGCGGGACCATAGTAATCAATTTTGGCTTCCAGATCTTGTAGGTCAATGCTTTTACGAACCTGTTCGGGGACAGCAATATTGATATCCGGCCCGTACGTCGTCATGACTTCCATCGCCCATTGCCAAAAATCATGGCGGCGTTTATTTTGAGGACCTGTAAATCGCGTTTCTCGTGGATGATGTGAGAGCGCGACAACGCATAGGCCTTCCTGTGCCAGCGCAGTCTGAAGGCGTTTCAGTAAAGTTTCAAACGAGTGCAAGCACTCAGGCAAGTCTGAACACACAGGAGTGCGAATTTCGACGCCTTTGGGCTTAATATCAATGGCTGCAAAATCCTGATCGGGGACATGGTATCCCTCGACGACGTAAGGCATCAGTTTTTATGCGGAGGTTCCAGCTCTAGGCCGTCGAGGCTGCCAATCCCCTCTAGCGGAATATTTTCCAAAATCTGATTTAACCGATCGAATGTAATCTCGTGATGCCATAACGGCCAGTGATCGTGTTTACGAAATAAAATAAATTCGGCTTCTAAGCCAAAACGAAATCCACTCATGCTTTTCCTCTTTTTTTGATAATGGGAATAATCCAAATCAGAATACCTGATATCCATAAAACCAAGGCACCAATGCCAGCTGGAAGAAAAACCCAGCTTTTTACCCAACCAGCAAACCACGATCCGTCATGAACCAGGATAAAGAACGTCTTCCAGCGCTTGGCCGAGCTGATGATATCGCCGGTCTGTCCATGAATTTGCACTTCCCAATAATTTTTAGCCCGGACGCGGACAACACCTGCTTTGGGGCGAGCATCGATTTGGGCAACGTCTCCCCAATCTCTAATTTCTGCTTCGGGTACCGTCTGAGCAATTTCCAAAATTCGATCGAAGGATAGGCTGATACCGCTGCCTTTGTTGGTGTTGACGGGGGTGGGCTGTAGCCACTGAACTTGGGAGCTGATGGACAACAAAAGGCCGGTGGCTATCATTATAATCAACGGAAGGGCGCAAATAATTGCGATCCATTTATGGGTGGATTTCGAAAAACGAAATATCTTAAGTAGTTTTTCAGTCATTCACCCCTGAAATAATGGCGATGTTGGGCAAAGTCAAAGCCGGTAAATCTATTTTCTGGCAGATGATTTTCAAAAGAAAACAAACTGAAAACGAATTGAAAATGCTTGTAAATGGGGTTTTTGATTCACGTGGTTTGGTCAGAAGCTGTTGAGTTTCCGCTTGGTTTTGATAGGTTGGTAATGACATTTGATGGGTTGGTAAGGGGTGTTGCTTGGTGAAGAATTTTTCGATTGCCCACGACGAGAATGACGAGGGCGATGGTTGATGTTCCCACGAAAATGGCCGAGACAGGTGTCAGTTGTTGTGATTTTAAAACTCCAACAGCCAACGAGGCCAAGGCGCCAATGCTCATTTGCAGAAATCCGATTAAGGCGGCCGCGCTGCCCGCTTTGTCCGAGAACGGCGCCATGGCTAGCGATGCAGAGTTAGGATTGGACAGGCCAATGCACGAGAGCAGAGCAAACAAAGTGGCTATGACTGTGTACAGATTATACCAACCATTGAGTGCGCAAATAAAAAATAAAAGGCTGCCGATAAGTAGTGCTGAAAGTGCGCCTAGTAAAATCTGTTCGTTGCGGTATTTTTTAAGAAGGACAACGTTCAATTGACTCATTAAAATCAGTCCGGCGGCGATGATTGCAAAGATCCAACCATAATGTTGTTCTGTCACACCAAAAATTTCCATAAATATAATGGGTGAGGCTGCTAAATAAACGAACAGTGCCGAGAAGCCCACGGCGCCAGCCAGGGCGTTTGCGTAAAATTGGGGTTCTTGTAAAATAGAGAGATAATTTTTAAGAATCGGTAAGGGACGAAGAATGTGTGTCGGATCTGGCTCATGACTTTCGGGTAGGAATTGTTTTACGATCGTGAGTAATGCGACGGCCATTGCGGCCAATACCATGAAAACGGTTGACCAGCCAAAGTAGTGAGAAATGTACCCGCCCAGTGTCGGCGCCAACAGTGGTGATACTCCTAGAATTAAAATCAGCGAAGACAGAACTTTCGCGCTTTCTTTCGGTTCAAAAAGATCGCGCACCATTGCAAATGATGCCACACCGGCAGAGCAACCACCAACGGCTTGGAAAAAGCGGAGGGTGATCAGCATGTCAAGGGATGAAGAATACGCACAGCCGATGGAGGTTAAAATAAAAATCAACAGCCCGATGTAGAGAGGCCTTTTACGACCAAAGCGATCCATCAATGGACCGTAGAACAATTGACCAGAGGCAAGTCCGATAAAGTAGCTCGACAAAGTCATCGAGATTTTATTAACGTCCGAACCCAACGACTGCGCCATCTGCGGAAATGATGACAGGTACATATCGATCGAAAATGGTGACAACGCTGTCATTGACCCTAGTATTAAAATAAGAACAAGGCGATTTTGTTGAGTCGGGTGACCAGATGGAATGGGCTGTGTATCCAAAATAAACTCCAGGCGTGGCACTTTGTAAGCTAAATTTCATGGCAGTTCAATAAGTAAAAAGGCACCCTGTCTTGATTCATAAGATTTTTGTTCAGAGTAAAATGACCGAATCCTGGCGGTATTGGATGCGTGGAGAGTATTCAAATAATTTGCAATTAAAAAGCTAACACGATCTACACTTGAAAATTTATGATATTTCTTTCAATGTCCTGATTCATGCAAAGAGCACAAGCAAATCAGTTTTTATTGGCGGCACTTAAGCTGGGTCGAGTTTATTTGTCATGTGGAGGCAGTATCTCGAATTTGGAAGAGAGTTTGACTCGAGCAAGTACACATTTTGGGCTGCATGCTTCGGTGCATGCGACGCCGACCAGTATTACAATCAGTTGCATTGACAGTCATAATAACGACGCGAAAAGTTTGTCGACCCGAATAGGTCGGCAGGATTCACATTTGGGACGGCTTGCGTTTATAAGTCGCTTATTAGAAATGTTCTCGAAAGGATTGTTGCTGCCAGAAAAGGCATCGGCGTTGATTGGCAAGGAATGGACGAACAAAGATTATCCGCGCGAGATTGTTCAGGTTGCAATATTTCTAGTAGGATTTTCGGTCAGTTATAGTCGAACCTTAGATTGGGGCTTTGGGGTTATCGGTGGGGTGGTCACTATTTTGTCGAGTGTATTTGGATCGCTATTGTTGAAGTTTTTCAAGGTCGGTGATTCCATAAAAGAATTTTTGATGTGCTTTATTGCCATTTCGATGTCGACGTTGCTTGCTAGCTATCTGCGCATTCATCCAAGTCAGCTTTTTATTGGTACCTTGGCACTTGTGCTGCCGGGGTTAACGTTAACCTCGGCAATTGGTGATCTTATTGAGGAGAATTTTCATACGGGGCTAGTTAAACTAGCCAAAACGGTACTCACATTGTTGTCGATTGGCTTTGCCTATCTATTGTCCACGGATTGGTTGTCGGGATTAGGCTATGTGACAACAGATCTTATTATAGCAAAAATAGAGTCGATTCCTCAGGTCTTTGCAAGCTTTTGTTCAACATTAGGATTGATTGTTGGTTTTTGTATTTTGCTAAAGGTCCCGCGAAAGGCGATCCTTCAATGCGTGTTGATTGGGTCGGCGGGATGGGTCGTTTTTCGAGTTTCCAATCCCGGCGGGCATCCCTATGCGGCCTCATTTTTGTCGGCCCTGATTGTTTCCGTTCTTTCTCGAGTTCTTTCTCGGTATAAAAGAATACCGATGCAGGTGTATGTCATTCCCAGCATATTGGTGATGGTACCGGGCTTACTGGCCTTTTCGTATCTTCAGCCACTTGTCGATGAGGCCTCTTTGGCCCACGCAAGTCGATCGGTCCTTTCAAGTATCATGATTGCCGCCGCTCTTTCGTTTGGATTGTTGGTTGGGCAATTGCGATGGGGGAAGCAACCAGAACTTGCGAAAGGCAGTTGGTAAAAATCGCCTTATTTTTTTTTCGTCAATGCCAATCTTAAAAGACCGTGCTGTTGCATTAAATCGGGAACAGTGGGCAACAAACTGCGATATTTTTTCAAAAATACCGAGTCATTGTTCTCGATTATCAGATCAGTGACTTTCTTAAGTTCCGTTTCAAATTGCGCAGTGGTGATTGGCTCTTTCTGAAAATAGACTTCATCAATAGACGCGACCAACTGACTAAGAGAGCGAAGCCAGTCGAGTGTGGGATCGTTTAGCAAAGCATGAAGGCGTTCGTTTGGTCCCAGGGTGATATGGAGTTTAGATTCGCGCTCTTGCATTTCATTTTCTAGCAAATTTTTATGAATTCGCAGTAACGCTGTCGATATTTGATGGAGCTGTTCGCGCAGTTCGGGGGTAGACTTCATAGTTTCTCCTGTGTACTAAGTGAAATGTTTCCAATAGGAAGTGTAAAATAAAAAGAACTGCCTTTGCCAAGGCTGCTGTGTACCCATATCCGCCCGCCATGGGCATCAATAATGGCTTTTGAAATGGCAAGACCTAAACCGGTGCCGCCCAATTTAGAGGACGAGTTTTTCCAGTAGCGATTAAATATACAATCAGCATCGGCCGCAGATATGCCTGGACCTTGATCTTTTATTTCGATTTCAAGATAAGAGTCTTTTGTGACTACGCTTAAAAAAATATGCTGACCTTTCTCTGAAAACTTCAAAGCATTGCCTACCAAGTTAGTCAGCACCTGACTCACTCTGATCGGATCACAAAAACATCGGTTTACAGATTCGTGAATAGTGGTTTCAAAAATTACATCTTTGCTAGAACATAAATTTTTAAAATTAACAGCTTGATCATTTAAAAGTTCTTGTAAATTGCAGTCGGCTTTTTCAATCGACATTGTCCCTGATTCAATTTTTGTGTGATCTAAAATTCTTTCAATTAAACCTAATCCATTCAAAACAGATTTTTGGCCAATCTGCATAAGAGCGCGTCGATCCTGTTCCGGAGTGTCCTCAAGAATATCCAAACACATCTTAATCGAACTCAATGGATTTCTAAGATCATGAGCCACCATTTCAACGGCTTCTTTCCTAGCGACCGAGATGGCTTGCTCGGACTCAAGAAGCTGACTTTTTTTGAAGTCTAAATGGTTTTTTTGTTGCAAAATTTTCAAAAGCGCTGCGATCAATAGACCTGTTAGAACCATAATCCCACTTAATGCAGCGATCAGCATGCGCTCGGATCTTTGGTGTAAATCTCTGATACGGGCGGAAGCTTCGTGCCAATTTCTTAAAGATTCACTTTCGATTCGCGACAGCATTTTTTGTATGGCAAGAACATGAGGTAATCCATCGCGAGAAGTGATCTGAGCCACCTGTTCTATGTTGAGCTTTCTAGTGAGGCGATCCTTAAAAGCTTGGGCTCCGGCAGCTTCCGCTTTTAATTCGTGATCGGCAATTGTTATAAGATCATCTTTATATTTTTCAAAACGTGGGTCATTGATGAGTTTTTGAATTGTGGTGCGGATTTGCTGATGAGCCTCGCGAAAGCGCTGGTAGGTTGTTTCAGAACCTACAATTAAAAAATGGGCGCCGGCGGCCTCTAAGGACTTGGCATCATTCACGGCAATCAGCGTTTGAGAAAATATGTGTATTTTGTCTTCAATAAGATCGTCATTGCCGACATCAATTTGTCTTAAAGTCACCAAAGTGAGTAAAGCGAAAATAGTTAGTAAAATTGTCACCGAACCGAAAATAATCAGGATCTTTTTTGTGAAATTCATGAGCGCCACTATCCCATGAATCATTCTCTTGTCAAGAAGCAGCCGTGTAGAGAGAAGGCATTTTCCGTCGTAAACGTGTCTATCGCGTACGTCTCTGTAGCGTATCTCTCTATAACGTATGTCTCTATAGCGTCCCTCTCTACTTTTCAGTTTTCGTTCTTGCAACCCTTTCACTGGTTTGGTTAGGATTAGTCCGATGAGGGAACGATGGCCCAAGCGATAGCAAATAGTAACTTTCGACACGACCCACGGCTATCGCACGTCTGTGGATGTACTTTATGGGTACTGACAGTCTTGTTTTTAGGTCAGGTAACGTTTGCGGAACAAACCGTCTTTGAATCCAAGTCTACGGTCTTATGCTCGTCTCCCGCAAAAAAAATAGTCTATCACTTTCAAGAAAATGATCACGTTGGACTCATACTTCATCAGTTGGGAATGGGGCCGCTTTGGGGGCAAGGGCATTTTGCTCAGAAAACTTTAGAACTTAATCAAATTTCTGATGATAAAAAAATTCCTAAGGGATTTAAATTGCAAATGCCTATTGAATGCCAAGAAGTTATTTTGGGGTGCCCACAGAGATTGACTGCTGATTCTATTGTGCTGTTGTCCACGTCGTGTCTGGCGGAAAAGTCCCTGGCCCAAACACCAAAGCAAGAAAATGCTTTACCCGTGCCTCAAACGCAAAATCCCGGCGAAGAAAGTCTTCGTGAAAAACCGAGATCACGAACCTCGTCTCTACATCTTGGCGGTAAGGATAATCTTGGTAGTAAGATGATATCTGTTGAACTAGGTTTGGTTTATCGTGTTTTAAAGGGAAAAGATCATTCTGACAGCAGCACCGCTAAGCTGGTTAGCTCGGCTAATCCTGGCATAAACATACGACTCGGCCTTTTGCCTGACGGCTATCCTCTGCAGTGGGGTTTTTATTTTGGCTATGAACATAGTCATTTTAAAACCTCCGACAGCACGCCATCGTTGGAAAATAATCCTATTGGGCTTTTTCATGTTGGTGCCGACGTTCTTTATAGTTTAAAAAAAAATATTGCTTTGGTGATCGAGTTAAGTTCACAACCAATGCTTACCTACGCGGCAGCTTTGGGCTCGGGACTAGAGCTTAAACAACGACGAGTGATTCATTCTTTGGTTGGTGTGCAATACAGTTACGTGCCTGCGTCTTGGTTATCGGGAACGGCCTTGGTCTATGTTGGGCAGGTCTTGGATTCTGAAGTTCAAAACTATCAGTTATGGGGAACACAGATTGTATTGTCGCGAACGCCAAGATATCCTTTTTACGGCTCGGTGGCCTACTCTAAAGAAAATGCCAGTTTCCAAAATTTTTCTCAGGATGCGCAAAAATTGGACCTTGCCTTGGGGTGGAGAGCCTATTTTTAAGAGGCGTTGTTGTAAGCTCCTCAATTTTTTCAAAACCGACGGAATGAATAAGAACAGACAGACAGTCGGCAAGATATAATACATCGATGATCTCACTTTGAGACTTCAGGATATAATAATTGATTCATTTTCTTTCTATACTTAGACTAATAGCTAGGTAGGGGTGTCCTAAAAAGCCATGAAGAAAAAGTTGTTTCGATATTTTAACATTAAAATATTTTCGATTTTTTTTGTTTTGTTGATAATGTTTCAAAACTGCAGTGGACATACTGGTTTTTCAACCGCTTACAATTTTATTGAGTCTTCGTCGCAAGACGGTACCGTTGACACTGATGTGGGCAGAGCGGCCCCCTTGCCTGATCCAAAACAAGGTGGGGATACGTCGTCGCCTAAGGGCGATGATAACGTCGGTAAGGTCGAATCGCTATTTATTTTGGCAGGACAATCCAATTCATGGGGGCTTGGTAAAATAGCAGACCTCAGTGAAGGGTATTTTGACTATTGGAATCGATATCGTTCTATGGATTTTCGTAATCTAAGTTTTTCTTTTTTTGAAACTTATCAGTGGCGATCTGATATTTACCCTTATCCATTGTATAACAAGATGTACACGCGATATTCAGGTGCGACTTTTGAAAGTTTAAGTTCTAAATTTTCCGGTCAGCATGAATGGATTAATTCGAGCAGCAATTTTGATTCCGAGTTTGGTCAAGAAATTGGTATTGCGGGCACCACAAAAAACTATGTGGCTACAGAAATATATAAGCAAGCTTACCCGGGCTATTCGGTGAGTCAATTTCTGAGTTCGTATTACGAAGCCGGTGTTTTAAAATTTGATGGTTCCGATCTTCTAACAAATCTTTTTGCAAACGTGGATTCAGCAGTTAAAAACAGAGACGTAAATCAGATCTTTTTTGTCTGGTACCAAGGCGAATCAGATTCAATCGGAAATAGATCCGTGAGCTACGATAAAAATTTGGTGGCTGTGTTGAATCTCGTTCGTGGTAAAGTGAAATATCTGTTTCCTAATGCCAAGCTATGGAATATTGTTATTTCTATTCATTCAAAACCACCGACAGATGCAGAAACATTTCCTGCCGCCAACTGGAGTCGTATTCGTTCTATGCAGCAAGATGTTGTATTAAAAACAGAAGGCGATACGCTGTTGATCAAAAGCGATTTATTGCCGCTTAGTTCTGATGGAATTCATATCAATAGTGAAAGTCAATTAGCGCTGGGCGAATGTGTTGGAAAATTATCTAATATCCTGGCCCTGCAAAAGTCGCCAATTCCCTGGGGTAATAGAACGTATCAATGTCAAATTACCTATAAGGACGCCCAAAAGACTGGCGAGTTATTTCAATAAAGAGTTATTCAATAAAAATTAGAAACTGCCGAAGTTGACTGTGTACTTTATCTAATATTCTCTAATTATTTTAATAGGTTAGCCTAGTTTTTGTAACAATTTTTGCAAAATCATAGCTAACTAATTAGAATCAATAATTATTTCTAAGATTTTTGCACACACAAGCCTGGCAGTTACTAAAAATTAGAAGTGAAGTCCCATTTTGATCAGAACGGACGTTTCATTAAGCCCTAGTTTTCCCGAAGACGTGGAATTGTTTCGATGAGTTGTGTATTGAAATTGGCTTTGATCGTTCTCGAAGGCAATCCCAATCTCCAGTCGCTTTGAAATTCTGGTGTTCATGCCGATGGACGCATTGAACTGCAGCTGGTCGTTCATATCCAGCGGTAGTCGATTTTGCGAGCGAGCGTGTATTAATTTGAAAACTGATCCAGCCGCGTACCAATTCACATTTTCTTTAAGCTTATAGTTGTATTGAATGCCAACACCCACGGAATTGGCTTCATTAGTATATACATTGACCACTGACTTTTCGACGTCGGTGGAAAGCATGGGGAGCCATGCATTTTTAAAAGCCAAGATAAGGGCATAGCTAGATGACAACATCTCCTTGAACATATAGTTCAGTCCGAATGTGGTCACGGCTCTTGAAATCATCGCCTTATCCAATGTTGTTTCACCCTGAGTCGGGATGGGGGCCTCTACGCGCCGGTGAGTGAAGTCCAAAATACTTTTTGGGCTCAAATTCAAATTCACGGAAATACCGATTTGGGAAAGTGTTTGTTGACTGAAGTTTCCATTTTCTGTCTCGACAAGAGTGGATTGGTTAACGGAGCAATAGTTAAATCCGCCAAAAAATTTGATGACGAAAAACGAGTCGTCCTTGCCTTCAGCGTGGGGTGTTGGTTCTGCTTCAGACCGTGGCGCTGTCGGTGGCATTGCCGGCGACGATGACGCCGGAGTCAGATCCGACTCATCGTAGTCACGAACACGGGCGACAGAAGGAGAATGAGTTTGAAAGGAGGACGGATTTATACTTTGTTTTTTTTGAGGCGAAATCGATGTTTTCTGAATAGGCTCATTAATAGGCAGGGGAATCGATCGATGATAAGGCAATGGATCATCAGATGAACTGGATGTTGGAGGTGATGACAATGTTGAATCTGACGACACCAATTTGGCATCTGCTACCTCTTTATTTGGAATCGGGGGCGCCTCCACCGGGGGTGCTGGTTGGGTGGGAGAATGGCTGAACACTTTGTTCTTAGAACAGGACAGATTTGATAAAATACAAAAAAGTAAAAGCAGCCAAAGCATAATACAACAAAGTTGGTATATTTTAAGATTTTCTCTACTAAGGTAGCATTTTACTCAATATTTTAACCAGTTTTGCCGAATACTTTTACATGAGTAGGAAGACGGCGTATCGATCAAAATGGCATGGGATTTTTTTAATTACTTCGCTTTTGTTCGTGCTGGGCTGTATGCAAAATGCTCTCAATATCCCGGCGGTCAGTTCGAATGTGATACAAGGTAACATTGATTTAGGTCATATTCATTCCATTCAAAAAGTTTCGGCCTTCAGTTGTAGTGATGCCAAATTATATCTGTATAGGCTGGATGAAAACGGCGACAGGATGGAGCCAGAAATAGATATCGCCTATGTGAAAGCTGATGGCAGCTACAGTTTTGATTTGAAGAACAAGAACGTGTTGTTTGCAGGAAAATCTCCCCGAGAGCCCCTTATTATTCAGATGAAAGGTTGTCTTTCTGATGTGTATTTTCGTCCCGTCACAAGCGCCACTGGACAGACTATTTCCATGGGGTCTACCGTCTTAGGATTTATGCTGAACACGTCCGCCAAAAGCCGACTGGCTCAGGCTTTGATATCTAACCAGAGTCAGTTAGATGTTCTTTTGAATATTCTGAAAGATGCCGATTCACTGGACAATGCGTTTGAGTCGCTGTCTTCAAATCAAGCCGTGGCAATGAAATTTATCGAAATATTTGGAGCCGAGCCAGCCGTGTTGACGCAGGCATCACCTGAAGTCGTGTCGGAATCTGTTCCAGAGCGTCTTTCAGAATTGGTGAGTGCAAGCTTCTCTGTGACCACTAACCATTTTAGTAAAAACTATCAGATATTTTATGAATGGACATGGGATTCACAAATCGTTGGTCATACAGCTCAAGTGAGTTTTTCACCCGGAGCGAACTCTCAGGGCAAGCATACGTTGTCTCTTAAGTTGGGTGAGAAAGATGGGAACACATTCAAAGATGGTGTCCCTTCAAAAACTATCTCCTGGCTGGTACATGTTGATAATAATGTTCTGCCGACGCCGCCATCCTTGATATTGCAAAGCCCGGTGGTTGCTCACTTGGCTCCCATCAGCACTAGAAGTGTGAACCTCGGTATTCAAACAGGAAATCAATTGAGCCAATGTAGTTCATTTTCCTATCTGGCCCTGAGCGAAGGGTCTGCATCGCAATCACCGCCAGATTCGGCGTATACGATGTCGTGTTTTCAAAGTGGGGTGCAAATTTTGAATTACAATTTGCAATCACCGGGCGATGGGATCAAATCGATATATCTTTGGGCTAAAGACTCTGCGGGGGTGGTGTCTGGGCAACCGTCTTTGCTCGAAGTCAATTTGGACACTCAGCCACCCATGATATCAATAATCACGCAACCAGCCGCTCACTCTGATTCAGGAACTGCGACGTTCAGCTTTACAGCCACAGACGCACTCTCTGGTGTGCATCGTTTTGAATGTCAGTTGGACAATGCAGGCTATTCAACATGCAGCAGTCCTGTCACGTATACAAATCTCATTGAAGGAACTCACGATTTTGATGTTAAAGCCTATGATGTGGCCGGTAACAGCTCGATCATTACAAGAAAAACTTGGCTGGTGGATAAACAGGCGCCCGTGTTAACTTTGGTGTCTAAGCCGGCGAGTTTGACAAACCAAACCTTAGCACTCTTTTCATTCACCGCTGTCGATAGCAGTTCCGGTGTTTATCAGGTTTTATGTAATTGGGATGGCGCCGGTTATGATGTGTGCATGTCACCAGTACAAAAAACGATCACGGCCGGTCAGCATCAGTTTTCAATAAAGGCTGTCGATTTGGCGGGAAATGTTTCAGTAGCAACGAATTATAACTGGATATTGGATGTGACCGAACCAACGGTGACCATAACGTCAAAACCGCTAAGTCTGACGAATTCTCCAAGTGCCAACTTTGGTTTTGTTGGCACGGATTCCGGGGGTGGCCATGTGGCTCATTATGAATGTCGCTTGGACTCGGCCACATTCTCAAATTGCCAAGACCCTGTGACGTATCAGAATCTGCTCGCGGGATCACATTCATTTCAAGTAAGAGCTATCGATTCTGCCGGTAATGTCGGACAACCAGCCGCGTACACATGGACGGTGGATTTAACGACGCCCATAGCATCAATCAACTCTGGGCCGTCCACTTTGACAAATCAGACGGTGGCTACCTTTACGTTTTCAGCCAATAATCCTCCCGATGGCGGGATTGCCGGTTATGAATGCCAGCTGGATAGTTCTGCTTGGACGGGTTGCAGTTCGCCGAAGACACATTCGTCGTTGAGCGCTGGGGCGCATACATTTTCAGTGCGTTCTATTGATAATAATGCCAATCGCAGTGCGGTCGTGAATTACACTTGGACAGTGGATCTTTCGCCACCGACGGTGAGTGTGACGTCCGAGCCAGCGTTGATGACGAACTTGACGTCGGCTAATTTTGTTTTCCATGGTTCGGATACGGGCGGTGGTGGCATCGCCAGCTATTTGTGTAAAACGGACGCCGCCGCTTATGCGGGTTGTTCTAGTCCGGTTTCACTTTCGACTTTGGCAGAAGGTTCCCATAATTTTTATCTTAAAGCCATCGACACGGCCGGTAACACCAGCGCGGTTTATACCTATACCTGGACGGTGGATTTGACACCGCCGGCGTTGAGTCTGACCAGTCAACCAGACGCTGTGACAGGATCGGCATCGGCAGTATTTAATTTTGTAGTGACGGATAACAATGCAAATAACATCGCCAGTACGATGTGTTCACTAGATGGTCAGACCTATCAACCATGCTCAACGTCTGCAAGTTACAGTTCATTGACACCAGGGATTCATCAATGGGCGTTGATCAGTACGGACAACGCGGGTAATAGCAGTGCCAGTCTTGTGTATTCATGGACTATAGATCAAACACCTCCGACGGTGGCCGTTACCTTCAAGCCGAATACTTATGTTAACTCTACCAGTGCTAGTTTTTCTTTTAGTGCGACGGATGCCGGTGGAGGCGTCGTGGCCCAATATCTGTGCGCATTGGACAGTGCAAGTTTCACAGCGTGCAGCAGTCCGGTCGCCTATACCTCGTTGGCGCAAGGCTCGTCTCCTCATTAAGTGACGGTCAGTTAAATGTGTCTGTTTCACAAACTGACGTAGCTGGAAATGTCTCTTCACCGATCAGTCGTGCGTTGGTGAAGGATACGACCGCACCCGTTATGGTGATAAATTCAATCACAGCTCAGAAGGGTGGTTCAAGCACGCTGGCTGTTTCATGGGCCCTGACAGAATTGAATGTGGGGACAGGTGCTGTTTTCAGTGTGCAGATGTCAACGGACGGTAGCACTTGGCAATCACTCGGTAGTGTGAATGCTGTGGCCGGAAACAATGCGGCTCAGAATTACAGCCTGAACTCAATTTCTGTTCCCACCGTGGACACGGCTTTGGCCGCTATCCGGGTTTCTTTTACTGATGCGGCTGGTAACACCAGTGTTTTAGCTTCGAGTCCGTTTGTTATTGACAGTACACCTCCTGTTTTAGCGAGTGTCACCATTAATAATGGCGCGACCTATGCGGGATCTTCGGTGGTGAATGTGCGGGTGGATTTAAGTGACGTGCTCAACGCAACGGGCCTGTCAATAAAACTAGCGTCAGCCGCAACGGGAACCAACGACTGTCAATCACAGTATGTCGATTCAGCGTGGGTGAGTTGGACTTCGGCTACGCAAAATTTTTCGTTCACCATATCACCCGTGGACGGACTGAAAAAAATCTGCGTGTGGGCGAAGGATGCTGTGGGAAATATCACCGTCATATCGCCGTCCCAAGGCACTAGCGGTGTGAATTACGCCACGATCATGAGGCAAGCCAGCAGTCCGCCGCAAATCACGTCGTTGAATGTTTATAACACAGCCAATTCCACTCAGACCTACACATTGAATCAAGCGGTCACAATCAGTTGGGCCGCGGCTTCGCTTGCGGGACTTGATAATAATCCTGTGTCATTTTCCTACTCGACGAATGGAACCATTTGGTACGATGTTGTGACAAAAGCCGATGCGTCAGTGTCGGCAAACACCACCTGGTTAGGAAGCTTGTCTAATAATCCGACCTCAGCCAGTGGGACCTACACTTCGTTTACGGCACCGTCGGCCAGGTACTTCATCGTCAGGGCCGTGGTGCGAGACGTGGCCGGGAACATCAGTGTTGTGGTAACCTCTCAACCACAAAATACAGGCAACTGGAGCGTGTTTGCTGGCAGCACAGACCGTGGTGATAATGGCAGTGGTCTGTCGGCAGCTCTGTACAGCGACGGCGCTTCGAGTGGTGGTAAAGTGATCGCCGTGAATCCTCTGACAAATGATATCTATGCGATGGACCATGGTTTCGGCATCAGGAAACTGGACATTCAAACAGGAAAGGTGAGTACATTTATACCCAGCGGAGCTTTAAATTTGCCTAATACGGGAACTTTGTCTTCTGCTTCGCGGGTGGTGGTGTCGGGGAGTTCCGGTATGATCATCGATAGCAATGGTGTGATGTATTATTCCATTGTCCAAAGTGGTGGCGCCAAAATATATAAAATTAATTTAGCTAATAACCAAGTGCAGTTTTTCGCCGGAGGTGGAACTGATAATTCCACGTCTGCTACGGCTTCCACGGTGTATATTTCTCCGGCCGCTATGGAGTTGGATGCCAGTGGTCATTTTTACTTTATTACGGATTGCAATATGGTTTCGCCATCCTATCTGACAGCGAAAAAATTGATGATGGCGGTCATCAATGCGGATGGTAGTTTCGGAGCACTCACGACTCTGGCCGGAAACTGTAATATGGGAACAATGACCTATGGTCAGTCGGCCTTGTCGCAGCCTCTTTACAACACCACCGCCTATTCGCAGCTGTCTACCATTGTGGCGATCAATCCCAATTTAATATACTTTTCGGCCTATGGTAACAATCCTTTCAAGATTGTGAACGGCGTTCTGTATTCGGCAAACATAGGGGCTAATTCTGGAATGGGTGTTATTTCGTATGACCGTAAAAACAATAAAATTTATCGATCCATTTCAGGTGGCAGTGTCGGTTATTTCACCCCCGTTAACAACAGTGCCAATGGCGGAGAAACATTCGTGACGTTGGCAGCTTCCACGGGAACTGGAACTTGCGTTCAGGATGGCATTGATGCGGCTTTGGCGTGTGTGTCTGTGGACAATGGCTTTGGTTTTGATTCGAATGGGACGGCATACTTTACCGATGGTTTGATTAATAATGCGCCCAATGGCTATCGGATTCGCTATGTTGATACGAACAATCAGGTTCGTACTATCTTTGGATCTCTGCCTTTTTACGGAGAGGGTTTAGAGAAAGGACTTATCCGTGGAACGATTGGCGGTATTTATTATAAGAAATCTTCCGAGCTGAACACGACGGCTTTCCCGGCAGGCCTGTATCTGGTTTCGCCATACATGGTGTTTGGTCGTATCAATGAAACAAACTCGATTTATCAAACTCTTTGGGGAAATCAGCAAGGTAATTCCTATGCCGCTCCAACGGGAACTATAGTCAGCTCATCGGTCAGTATGGGGGTTCCCTATGTCGGTGGTAATGGCAAGGCGATGACTTTCGATAGTAATGGTTTGCCATGGATGAGGGCGAGCAGTCGATTGATTCAAGTGAATGCATCCAACCAAGTGGTGGTTAAAGCCAGCGCGGCGGGTGGATGGTGGGAAACAGGAGGATCTCCGGTGACGTCAGCGCTGTCCGTTTTTGGTGGCTACCAGAACCTAGCGTTAAAAAGCGGTGATGGAGCATTTATAATCGGTGGCTATTGGAACAACCCCGCCAACATTCCTAACCCGCAAATTCGCTTTCTAGATTTTACCAACGTGGTGAATACTAAAGTGATGGGTGGATCTTATTTGTATTCCCAGTCTACGGCGATGTCGTCGGACATCGCGGTTGCTGGCAATGTGCAAGCGGCGCCTCTGTATTATGGATGTGTCAACTCAGCGGCGTGCTCAATTCAATATATAGAATCGCAGGACCGATTGTATTTTATAAATCCTGGTGATCGCTATATCCGCTATATTTCTAATCCTACGAACCCCACCCTAAGTACATTGACGACGATAGCGACACAGGTACCGACGTCAGGAATTGTGAATTTTATTTTCAAAGAGGATTTAAGTCAGGTTTTCCTTTTGGATGCCAACGGTGGATTGTATTGCATGGATATCAACAGTGGAAAAGGCTGGTGTAATAATTCAACAAATCTTTATCCTTATTCAGCGACCATGGGAACTTTTGGTTATGGTGCTAATCAAATGACTTGGAAAAACGCGACTACCTTGTTGATCAGCAATTACAAGGGGCAGGTGCTGCAATACATACTGAATCCATAGTGAACAAGCCCTAATGAAATACACAGCACGTGTGCAAAGTATGGGTTCGCGCTCGCTGTTCGAGCCGGCGCTACGACCTGGCATTGCCTTTAGAGCCACTAAAGAGGTGCTGTTTCTGATTTTAACAAAACTTGATTTATAATAAATTCACGAACGTCGGCGGGGTTGAAATCAATCGAGCGATTGCGAACATCGATAACCATGTGGCCATATACGACTTCGTGGAAAATCAATAGGCCTTGCTGATTCAAGGTCAGTTTTTCCCAAACCCAACGATCAATGAAAACGTGAGGTCGATAGGCAAACGACTTTTGAATTTGATAAGCGACTAAATTCAAAGTGCAAGAGGGGTGAGCTAAGGTGATATTTGTGTCATTAAAATTGTCTATATCTAGCGAATCCACAAATTCTATGTTCATGTTGTTATAGTATGTATTTAGTTTGTCCTGAATTTTTGTATCTACGCGTTTAATATACTCAGCGACTTGTCCTGCTATCGTGAGTGATTTAGCCCAATGAATAGTGGTAGACGCGTTCTTATTGTTTTCAGGCAGGGGAGCGATTTTTTTGTTAAATTCCGCTTCGTACTCTTCCAAAATGTAATATTTTTTTTGATCTAATTGGTTGCAAACCACAGCAAAGCCGCCGTTGCCGATCACATGGTAGCTGAATGCCAGTGGCGAAAAAAAAAGTACAAACAAGGCGATTATTTTCATTTTGAAATCCTCCATGGAAACAATTGAATAGATAAATCAAAAACTTCGGTTTTAGGTCCGGACTCCAGATAGTCGGCCAATTTACGAGCGAATTTTTGAATACGGATTTTAGCCTGCGCAATTTTTTTATGATCGGTAGCAATCGTATACTTTGTGATATCTCGATGCTTAATATCGACATGATCGACATGATCTATAATTCTTTGTAGCGAGGCCTTCTGGGCCCGGCGAATGTCATCATTAGATATTTCAAAAGTTGTCTCGACACGGTCAAAATTAGGAACAATTTTGTTGTTCACGATTTTAATTAGGTTTGTTTTTAACAACGAATTTTTTACGCTGATGAGGTTTTCAAGTTCTAAATCTAAAGCCTGTGCCATCTGGGTGTCCGATTGGTAACCGCTTTCGGTTTCTAGTTGAGACAAGAATGCAAAATAAACGGGATGGTATAGATTGCGAAAGTCTTGCTCGGACAAGATGTACACTTTCTTGTCGCGAGAGAAACTGTGAGTAAAACCCTCGGATAATATTTGTAATTCATTTTCTTGCATGGGTAAGTTTTTTAAAATTGCACTGGCGGCACGAATATGAATTTTGCGATTGCCATTAAAATAGTCGGACATGCGGGGGCTGGGGATACGGCAATCTCGAGCAAAAGCCCGTACGGAATAAGAATGTGTTGCTTTCTTGCGTGTCTTATAAATGTGAATAAGTGCTTGAGCGAATGTGTTCATAGGATAAAAAACTACGTGTGGTTGCGGGAACGGGTCAATAATTTTTTCAAGGTAATAAAGTGATACCACGGAATAAGGAAGCGCCTTCAGAGCTTTTAAAGTAATTTCAATCGGTTCGCGCTTGAACGTTGAAGTCATCTGTGAAAAACTTGAGGACCGGAATATAAAGGATCTAATTTTGGTCGCAAGTGGACTTGTATTGTTATCATTGGTTCTCTCGGGAGTTGTTGCTGGAGTGCTGGGTGCTCTGATTGGAATTGGTGGGGGCGTTATCATTGTTCCAACACTCGTTTTAGGGTTTGGAATGGATATAAAGATCGCTATTGCTTGTTCTTTAGTAGCTGTCGTGGCGTCTTCAACGGCCGCTGGCAGTGTCTATGTCGGCAAAGGCTTAACCAATATGCGTCTAGGTATGTTATTAGAAGTGGCCACAACCTTAGGCGGTCTGGGCGGAGGTTTTGTGGCGCTGTACGCATCGTCATCGCTGATTTCAGGCTTGTTCTCGATCTTACTTTTTATTGTTTGTTTTTTAGTTCTGAGGTCGACTGATTCTGAAAAAAAAGATATGTCAGGTCGGGGCGACAGCCAAGAGGCGGGTGTCAACGCTATTGAGCAAGTTGGGTTTCTTGCGGGGACATATTACGATCCATTTTTGAAATCAACCGTAAACTATCATGTCAGAAACGTTCTTTTTGGAAGTGTTATATCTTTTATGGCGGGTATTTTATCGGGAATGTTGGGGGTAGGCGGCGGATTTATTAAAGTACCGGCAATGACTTTGGGAATGAAGGTTCCGATGAAAGTCGCGACTGCGACGTCGAATTTTATGATAGGCGTGACGGCGATTGCCAGTTTGTTTGTGTACTTTAATCATGGCTTTGTTCAGCCTATGGTGGCGGCTCCTATCGCGATTGGTGTGGTCGGCGGTGCTTTTTATGGGACGGTTTTGGCGCAAAAAATTTCCTCGACAACATTGAAGCGAGTTTTTTCGACAGTGTTGATTCTGGTGGCGTTGCAAATGCTGCTGAAGTCGCTAGGGGTTGCGTATTGATGACACTGGATCGTAAAATTATTCAATTTCTGCTGCGCTTAGGATTGTGGGCTGCGATTTTTTTTATGATGGCCGGAGTCCTTATTAATATTCGAACCGATAGGATGCAGTTTCAAGGTCTAAGTATAGATCAGATTTTTAGCGGTGAATTATTGTTAGGAGATCAGCTTTTGGGGGTCGGGATTCTGCTTCTCGCATCGACCCCAGCACTTCGCGTAGTGGCTTTGATGCTGCTGTGGATTCATGAAAAAGATTGGCCCTTTGTGGGAATCTCTATCACGGTTATTTTGACGTTATTACTTTCAATGCTTTTGGGGTAATCCCCTCGGTGGTTTTTTGGGGCATTAACTCGGGCAAAAAGGTTCAAAGCTTTGTCTCAAATCGTTTTAAAGCTGAGATCTGCGGCATTTGCATTGCTTTGTTAATTTGAAACTCAATATGGTTTACTTATTAAATCCATTTATTAAATTTGTTCTGACAAGGGGGCCTTGTGAAGAAAAGGGTTCGTTTGAACAATTCGTGGGTCAATTTATCGTTAAAATGAATTTATAGAGTTTTTTGCAGGTAGAGTCGTACGATTTAATTATTACTGTATCGTTTATCGCAATAAAGCTTGGTAGCGGCCCACCTTCTGTACCTAT
>JAEUWH010000101.1 GCA_016785955.1 Pseudobdellovibrionaceae bacterium
ATAGGTACAGAAGGTGGGCCGCTACCAAGCTTTATTGCGATAAACGATACAGTAATAATTAAATCGTACGACTCTACCTGCAAAAAACTCTATAAATTCATTTTAACGATAAATTGACCCACGAATTGTTCAAACGAACCATTAAAATTTGATTGTCGAGCGAATCTTCCACCAGGAGTATGCGGACCGAGTCCAAAGACTCTCTAGGTCCTTGTGACCGCCCACTGATCGCCAGTTCAGTCCTGTCCTCGCGACGAATCGGCAGTCTTAAGGTAAATATGCTGCCAATAGAAACTTGGCTTTCGATCAGTTTTAAATCTCCGCCCAGAGCGTGTGCCAGTTGCTTGGATAAAGCCAGCCCCAGGCCACTGCCGCCATAACGACGTCGTATAGACTTGTCTCCCTGAGAAAATGTTTTGAAAAGTTGAGTTTTATTTTCGTCGGAAATTCCCAGCCCCGAGTCCTCGACGGTGACTATCAAATGAGAGTTGTTTTCGGGGGTGATGCTCATACATATGCGTCCGTGCTCGGTGAATTTTAATGCGTTGGAAAGTAGGTTAACTAGGATTTGCGTTAAGCGCGTTGAATCTGTATGCATTTCTAGAGGTAAATCGGACGAAATATTCATCTCAAATTTTAATTTCTTTGCTTCGATTTGAGGCTGCCACTCGGATTTCAATTCATTTAAAAATTGTGGTAAGGAAAAAGTGCTATTTTCGATCAGGAGTGCATTAGCTTCGATTTTGGAAAGATCAAGAACTTCACCGATAATTCGCGTGAGTTCACGACCATTACGTAGGATTTTTTTGATGTTTTCACTGACAATGCTTGGATCATCTGTGTGTTCCGCTGTAAGTTCGGCAAAACCTACGATCAATCCCAGTGGGGTTCTAATTTCGTGGCTGACGTTGGCCAAGAATAAAGATTTTGCTCGATTTGCCGAATCGGCGGCCAAACGTGCTTGGGAAAGCTCGCGATATAAATTTGCGTTATCCATTGCCACAGCGGCCTGAATGGAAAGTGATCGTACAAGCGATTCCGAGCGTGGTGTGAATAAGCAGGGCTCAGAATGGCCAAACAAGAGCGCTCCTAAAATGCGACCACTCTTTGACTTGACGGGGACAGACAGGTAGCTCCGTACCGAGCGATCTTGAGAACGTCCAAGGGGATGGGGAAATTTGCTAAATCGCGAGTCCTGTGTGAGATCATCAATTCGCACAACGTCGCTTCCTTCAAACGTCGTACGAAAAACATCGGGGTTTTGGGGGACACCCAGTTGTGCCAGTTCAGATTTTTCAATGCCTGAAAGGCTATGCAAAATTTGCTCGGAGCCCTGTTCAGTGTATGTCGAATAAAAGAATACGCCAAATTTTGCACCCGTGACTTGGGTGGCGACATTAATCACGAGTTGAACAATACTTGCTAAATCTTGCTCGGCTTTTAAAGTGGTTCCGATTTTAGACGTGAGTTCGACGATTTGTTTTTCTTCACTCAGCTGAGCTTCTGCTTGGCGGCGAATTAAGATGTCCTCTTGCAGTTTTCTTGCAAATTTATGAGTTCGGCGGGTCGAAAGCACTACACCCAAAGTCAAAATTGTACCCATGAAAAGCATCAGCAAAGGAAGGTAGCGAGAATAGGCCGGGGCAAACTCGGGGAGTGCGCGAAGCACGATCTTCCATTGGTGTTCGGCGGCGTTGAGGTCAATTTCTTTGTAGAACTTTGGGTCGGTGTGAGCATGGTCACCACTTGAATAAATCAGATTTTGTGGATTGGCTTGGGCGCCATCAAAGACTTGAATGACGAATTGATTTAAGCGAATTCGGGTGTCACCGGCGATAGTGCCAAACAGGTAAGGTGCGCGAAAACCGCCGTAGACAAATCCTTGAAGGGCTGCGCGACGTTCTGCGGGGGTGTTTATCGGCATGTGGTCTTTGTAATGAGGAACGAAAACGATAAAGTAATATTCTGATGGAGATGCATTCGGGTCAGAAATACGAAGAACGCGATCCGTGGCGACCGGGATTCCCAGATCGGCCGCTTTTGTCATGGCGTCCGCACGAGTTTTACTGGTGGAAAGATCAAAGCCGATTGCTGAAGTCGCTGAATCTACAATTTGCTCGATATAAATAACCATGTCATAGGTGTCTTTATCTAGAATCATTTTACGTTTGCCTTCGGGCAGCGTGGGAAGTAGCTTACGTACCTGGTGTTTGTTCATACGCTTGACGTAACCAATATTTTGAATGCCAGGGAATTCTTCTTTGATTTTCATTTCTCGAACAAACTTTTGAAATTCTTCATGAGACAAATCAGGTTTTAAGCGCATCAAGTTTCGTGTGTACACGAGAGCGTTCGTGTAGACTGTCATGCGATTTTTAAAGGCATACACAATGGACGAAGCGGCCCGCTCGAAGCGGGTCGTATTTTCAGTTTGTGAGGCATAATATGAAATGGACCAAGCCAGAAGGACAAAAACGCCACAGAGAGGGAAGATCACTTTGGGAGAGTAGAACCCGGATCGGCGTTTAAATTCTTCAATAGTGGCTTCAGGCATGTATTTTTCTAACAGACCCTAAAAATAGCGGCAACAAGTAAAACGGGAAACTGTTAAGAAATTGGACAGGTTGGAAATGAATTCAGGCCCCCTTGTAATCAAGGTTCTTGTTGACTAAGTTGGCAAAAAAAATTGCGTGTAAGGGGTTGTCGATGAAGAAAATTATTTTAGTGGCTACGATAGGGGTACTTGGATTAGTGGCTTGTCAAAAAAAAGATGACCAGTCTCAGCCGGTGACATTTGACCAACGTGTCCCAGAAAAATTAACATTTGTCGAGCCGACAAAAGGACAAATGCCTTCGCAGGCCCAACTGGATGAAGTCAAAGCAACGTTTCAAACGAAGTCTAAAATGATCCTGCCTCCAGGTGAGTTGGTTTTTCCAAATGAAAAAATGACGATGGCCGAAATTCGCCAGAGGGAAGCGAAGTTGAAAAAGAACGACGCCAATTCTTATAATATGCTCAAGGAAATCCATGCCAAGTGTAAGCCGACAAAGTCTAAAATGGATACAAATTTTCCGAGTGAAAATTTAAATCAAAAACTGAAAGTCGGCGATGTGTTTTCTCTGGACGGGATTTGGTCGTTGACCGCTGTTTCGAATGATTGCCCGGCCACGGCGGATGGCAGTGCGACGATGAAATTGGTTGTCGAAGATTACGATCAAGGAAAAAAAACGATGGGCGCCTCGCTGAATGGAAAAAGTAAGCTTCAGATTCTTATCAAAAAAAAGGAATATCAAGATTTGCTGAATTCTCGAGGTTTGATCGTGGATACGGAAATGACGTATATGATGTCGTTTGTTGACCTCAGCGGCAAATTATATGCGTCGGCGGCTTTATCGGGTGGATACCTGACTCTAACAAAACAAGTAGACTATACGTCGACATTTGAAATGGTTAGTCAATCGAATGACAAAGGTAATGGTAAATCGGAATTAATCATAAAGGCGGTGATGAAGTATCCGTCGTTCCAGATTGATGTGGTGACCTATCAAGTGCAAGAAGGCGAGCGCATTGTTGAACAACGTATGTATTTGAATGGAAACAAACTAGACAGTGGTCAACAAAAAAATATCTTCAATAATGAAACTCCAGGGTTGGGCGTAGTTCAGCATAGTCAGGTATTGAAGGCCTTAAGATAAATTCGTCCTTGCACGGAGTTTTATTTTTCGCTAAAGTCAAAACCAAGTCTGGGTATGGCTCAGCTTGGTAGAGCGCTTGCTTGGGGTGCAAGAGGTCGCTGGTTCAAATCCAGTTACCCAGACCAAATTGCAACTTATTCGAACCACTAGGAAAGGGAGCGTTAGAAGTAACGGTCCCTTTTTTATTTATAGCTGGAGAAGACTGACTGCCGAGTGGTTGCGGGCAAATAAAACTAGTTTCGCCGTTGTTACCGATAGTGCCTAGAACGTTTCAATTACCTCTAACCTGAAATCTTGTAGCCGACTATGGCAACGATAAATACTAACACTAAAACGATTCCTAATTTTGTGAATGGGGACATCGTATCTTCCATAAATCTCCTTTTTTTGTTCTGGTGCGCGGATATCCGTTTAATTGCCCAGTAAGTAACTCTGCTCGAAGGACGAACCTCCCCCTTAGCGCAATTTATTGCGCTCAAAATAGTTTCAACTTTTTTGACCAGTCAAAAAATCAGTTTAGGATAATTCCCGATTGTTCGACCACAACACGTTTTT
>JAEUWH010000120.1 GCA_016785955.1 Pseudobdellovibrionaceae bacterium
TGAAATTTTAAAGAAGAAAACAAGTGCATGGGGCGAGTTTATTAATGACAAAGCGATCACTATTAACTGGACGTTTAACAAATTAGATGCAAGAGAAAAAATGGGTTATGAGGGAAAAATTTAAATGGTCAGACTACTAGACTGAATGACGTGTATTTTAGTTTGCCTAAAATAGCGAACAGTTTGGGGTGTAGTCCTGGGAAAAATTCGGTATGCTTTGATAAATTGAAAAACTTTGCCCGCACGAATGCGGACGCCAGTAAAAATGCAAAAGCGAGTGGAGCCGCAAAATGAAAATACTCTTAGTTATTTTTTTTCTAGCCCTGACGACATTGGCGTCTCATTTTCAAATTACGATCAATCGCGGTCATTTCAAAAATGGTTATAGTCTAGCCGAGGCTCCAACAAAAATGGATACGATTTATTTATTGAATCATATTTCCAATGGCGAGGTTCGCAAGTTCACAGTTCTAACAGAAAAAACATTTCAATCGATGAAAACCGATTTTCTTCATATTGTGGAAGCCTTGAAAGTTGTCAACCAACGCAAAATTGCTAGTTGCGAGGAATCTGTAACGATAAAAACACAGGGCAAGGAAAAGTGGTTTTGTTCTAGCCAGCTGCCAACAGGTGATAGTAGAGAATTAGAAGCGTGGTTGGATAAAGCTCGCTTCTATACTGGTTTGAAAAAAAATAAACCGCATTTCTAAGCAAAATTACGGTGAGCGTAAAATTCAATGCTTCAAATACCTGTAAAGGAAAAAACGATGAATGCATTTTTATTATTCATATTGGGACTTTTTATCATCGGCTGTGTGTCCCAAAAGAAAGTTTCACAAGAAGTTTCAGTAGCACAGGTAAAGCGGCCAACGCTTTTGGAAGAAAAGAAAAAGTCATTGGTATTGCCAACGACGACTTTTGCTAAAGGTAAGTTTTTAGATTATATTTTTCAAATTCAACCGGATCACAAAAAGCCGGGTTATTCCATTTCTACCAAGCAATTAGACACTGGCTATGCCTACGGAAGTGGTCCTTATGACGGTTGGATTGCTGAGTTTTTTTTATTCCGGGGGAAAAATCACGATATCGTCTTAAAACAAGAAACTGGATATGAAGTTCCAGCCGCTAAACAAAAGTACGGTGCGTCTATTACGGCCTACACATTTGTAAATTCTAAAATGTTACCAACAAAATTATCGGATATCTGGCCTGTTAAGGCGATTGATATTTTATTTGAAAAGAAAATTAGGAAACTAAAGAAAACAGAATACAAAGATTGGTCGTTCCATCAATTAGTTAAACTTCCGATTGAAGGAACAACGTCACTTGTTAAGGTTTGCCAAAAATCACCAGAACCACCGTTTGCAACAGCAACAGATTGTTTAACCATAGGTGAAATAATCTGGAGCAAAGAAAAGTTTGAGTTAAAGTCTTTATCGTCGACGCCCATGTCAAAAGAATCTATTTGATTTTACAAATATCGTAGCCCATTGTCCGTGCAGTCCTTATTAAAGATATCGTGTTACGAGTCCTGTTTTGACACCAAAATTATTGGCACTCATCATGCTATTGCTTATTCCCAAATTTTAAGAATCCAGGGGGATTAACAATATGAATAGCCAGATTAAAGGTCTATGCGGTATATTTGCATTTTCAATATTTGCAGCTTCATCAGTCAGTTTAGCACAAACTGTTCGTCGTGAATCGGCTTCTAAAGCTCAGCCCGCAAAGCCAATTCAGACAACTCAACCAGCAGAAAAAGCTAAGTCTGCACAACCGGCGAGGCCAGTAGTAAAGCCTGACAACAAAAAAGACCGAGACCGTCGTGACAATGACAACGACAGAGATCGAGACAACGGCAGAGACGATCGCTATAACCGTGGGGGTGACCGTGGTAGTCAAGTTGGCACCAATGTCTGTGATTCGAACCCATACTTGAGCCAATGTGCAGGCTCTCACCAGCGTTGTTCAGCAAACCCATATGACAGTTCTTGCGCTGGAACAAAGGAGCGTTGCTCGGCCAATCCTTATGATAGTTCATGTGGTGGTTCAAAAGCGCGTTGTGATGCGAACCCATACGACAGCTCATGTGGTGGAACTAAATCTCGCTGCGAAGCGAATCCATACGATAGCACATGTGCGGGTTCCCCAGAGCGCTGTAAAGCGAATCCATATGACAGTTCATGTGGTGGTTCAAAAGCGCGTTGTGAGGCAAACCCATATGACAGTTCTTGCGCTGGAACAAAAGAGCGTTGCGCCGCGAATCCATATGATAGTTCATGCGGCGGTTCAAAAGCACGTTGTGATGCGAATCCTTATGACAGCACATGCGCCGGTACACCTCAGCGTTGTAAAGCTAATCCCTATGATAGTTCGTGCAAGTAACGGAAGCAGTTTAGTTGTAAACCAGCGGAAGGATCGACTCCAGAGAACAGTTCTCTGGATCTCTGTTCAGAGCCATTGGGTTACCGGTCTGTTCTAGAGTCTGTGCAAAAGGCAGTGATTTATTGTATGTCTTTTGCGGCTAGAAAAACTTTTTTCAAATAAAATCGCCCGCGGTTTTTCCGGGCGATCGATTTTAAAATTTACAAAATATTCTTATTTAGAATAACTCAAACTGCAGTTCGGATTGGCCGTAAACCACACCGATCGTTCTGAAATAAAATTTGTTAGTGAACTGTTAGCAATACTCAGTTGATTGTGCTAGCCCTGCCGGCTTCATCGACACAATTCAATTGTGCCACATGATTCCAAGTAGAGTCATTTTTCACCCAATTTACAAAATAGCATAGACGTTTATCAGCAAGGCGGACATAGGTCTGTCCTTCGATAGCAAACGTTTCTTTGATTAAGACTTTGGATTTTAGCTTAGCTATTTCTTCTAAGTTTTTATTGTGGGTATTTTGTAGGAGTCTACCTTTATATTCAGCATCAGGGGAAGCAGGGGCTGCAAACGCAGAATGGCTTAAGAGTAATAGCAATGAAAGTATAGCTAAAATAGGTTTCATATAGTTTCCTTTCTTATTGATACCGTTGCAAAGTTGTTGGGATTAATTTCCCATGGTTTCAACTGCAACCTCTTACAAAGTTAAAGTAATGCTATAAGTGTGCCTGGTTAATAGAAAATATAAAGTTAATAGAAGGCGATTGGAGTCTCAAAGTGA
>JAEUWH010000002.1 GCA_016785955.1 Pseudobdellovibrionaceae bacterium
TCACTTTGAGACTCCAATCGCCTTCTATTAACTTTATATTTTCTATTAACCAGGCACACTTATAGCATTACTTTAACTTTGTAAGAGGTTGCAGTTGAAACCATGGGAAATTAATCCCAACAACTTTGCAACGGTATCAAACACTGAAAAGGAGTCCTATATGATACTCAAATCAAAGTTAAATATTTTAATCGTTAGTCTTACAGCAATCTCATTTTCCTCGGTTGCAAATGCAGGCTATGGGCGCACAGAGATGACGTGCATAGATAACCAGGGCAAAACGGTCGCTAGCATCGCCGATGATTTAGGAACTGGAAAATCGGCCAGCGTAAAAATTAATTCTGTTAAGGGCGCCATTTATCAAATGAACAAGCCAGAAGTGCTTACATTTTTAGTTTCTAAAGATTTCACTGTGATGTCAGCTTTCTCAACTCAGAAAGGAAATTTCATTCAAATTGCTGGATTAAATGGAAAAAGTGTAATTCCAAAGAACAACGAAGATGTTGTGGTCAAATTTAAAGGAACAGTTGCAACATATGGCGACTATGAAACAGCGATTGAGGAAAACTTAGATTGTGAATTCTATTATTTCTAATTTGAAGATAGTAAAAATTTTCCCGTCCAAGATTTTTATTTTTAAAAATCAGGAGGTGACCTGCGCTGAAAAAGTTGTAGGGATTCTCGCAGTATCAATAGGAGATGTTCTGGCTTAAGAGCTTTAGGCTCTGCAATATGGTCAAATTCAACTGTGAGTAAAAACTCAGATCGAAATAAATGAGACCTGGAACTCACAAATCGTTTTGAGATTTTTGTAAAACCAATTAAATTTAAATACTTAGGCGGACATAGTCGGGGTACGTTCTCAATCCTTGTTTTTCCAAGGTTTTTCGTGGATAATAAAGTTATGGAAAAACAAGCGACTCTTTCTACAAGTATAGATTCTGATCTTAAAAAAGCTCTAGCTGCGTTTTGCAAAAAGCGAGGGCTTAAAATTCAAAGTGTTGTTGAAAATGCCATTCGTGAGCAACTCGAAGATGAAATTGATCTTGCTAGCTATGACGAACGAAAAAACGAAGAAGAAATTTCTCTGACTGCGGTACTTAAGAAGCTCAAAAAATGAGTTCTAAGGTTTATGAGATCGTATTTAAAAAGAGTGCAGCTAAAGAACTCCAGGGGTTGCCTCAGAAAACCCAGCAGAAAATATTAGATGCTGTTCAGCTTCTTTCTTTAAATCCCCACACTGAACTGCTTCAAATAAAAAAGATGAAAGGTGTCGACTCGCTCTATCGAGTTCGCATTCAAGATTATCGAGTTATCTACCTAATCGAAAACCAAATAATTAAAGTCACGATTATCAAAATCGGGCACCGCAAAGAAGTTTATGAGTAGTCGAATTGTACAGATCAAACTTCAGGAAAAACTACGTATAGAAAAGGTGCAAAAAGCGTCTTTGGTAGCAGATCGATCAGAAAAGTACCTGACTTAAATATGAAAATTTGACTATTTTTGACAAGTAGCCATCTAGAGGGATTTGTTTTCTTGCCAGCCTAGTTACTTTGCTCAAAACTGAACTGGTGAAGTCAACAGTGATTCTAACAAATTATTTGTCCTAGGCCTAGCGCTATTTTATCGAAGCGACAATGTGCCAGTTCTTGGCACATTGTCGCTTCGGCATGCGATCCAAAAATTGGAACACTTTTGACTCCGAAGTCGTGAGATTTTAAAAGAACGACGTTATTCTCTGTTTGCAACAGCGCGGAGGATTTATGTCGGCGATCATTTTCAATTTTATTTTCTTAAGCCTTTTTCCGCTCGTAGCGTTGTCGAACGTGTGTGAGTCTTATTACCACAAGACGCCAGTCGCGCACGTCGATTTATCAGTCCGCAAAAACAAATGGTCTGATTACAAACAACATGTGATCGAGAAAAACAGATTGTTTCCACTTTGGATCGCAGGAAAATTGATGTGGATCTATGACAATGCCAATGTATCTGTGAATGTAACACACGCTTGTAATGCAAAGTGCGGCTTTTGCGTGGATGCATTAGAAAAGAAAGATGCTGTTGAACCGGCGGGATCAAAAGTATCTAGAGATCAATATTCCGAACAATTTGATAGAACCATGAAAACGTTGAAAGACGCTAACGTCACTGTGTCCGTCACCGGCGGTGAACCCACGTTGGATGCACGCAGATTAGCCGGTATTTTAAAGACGATGAATGATCACGGAATTAAAAAGCGGGTTTTGACCACCAATGGAAGTTTGCTATTGGCGCCAGCGAAAGGCTTTGAAGAAAAACGAACGATCGATCTGATCGCTGAATATGGTTTAGAGCACATGAATATCAGTCGCGCGCATTATGATGACACAATTAACGATGACATCATGATGATGAAACCTCATTTTTCAAATAGACAACTAGAAGACGCAGTGAAGGAGGCTAAAAAAGCGGGAATTCGTGTACGGTTGAGTTTAGCCATTTTGAAAGAGGGCGTGAATGATATCAACGGAATCAGAAACTATTTGGATTGGGCAAAATCTATCGGTGTAGAAGATGTCATAGTTAGACAGTTGATGGAAATCGACCTGGGAGAAATGAAACAAAACTGGGTCAGTGATTTTTATCATAAAGAAGGACGCACGATTAAACTGGATGATTTGTTGATATCGGTCGATCAGGATCCAAACTTCCATTTAGTTAAACAGCATGTGGGTTACTATTATTACTCGGAAGTTTACACATACAAAGGTGTAAACGTCGTATTCAATATGGCTGATCTAACATTGCTAGATCAGCCCGAAACTAGCCAGCCAACGTATGATGGTAAACGCATTGTTTACGAAATGATTTTTCAAGATAACGGAAGTCTAGAAGGAACATGGGAATCAGGCAAAGATGTTTTGATCCCAGCTCCAAACGCCTATTCTCCTATTCGGTTTTATTCGACGGCAAAGAAGTAATTTATGAAATCACTGCGACTATTTGTTGTAACCATTTTCATATTTGCCTTCAACGCGATTGCAATAACCGGTGATCTGTCAGAGCTTATGTCCACGTATTCGGGCGAAATGAATACGGCTCGTCAGGCTCTGCCAAATCCTAACCAGTTAACAGGATATCAACGATATCTCTTTGCGTTTGATACAAGGGGTAAAGACGCAGATCAAAAAATTGCCAGACTTTTGGTTGTGGTTCAAGAGCAGGAAAAACTGGTAAAGTACTATATAAATGAAAAAAGTGCCAACGACCTGTTTATGTCATGCCTGCTAACGAGCGAATTGTCGATGTCGGTTTAGCTGTATTGAAAGCGAAAATTAAGCTCAGTTGCAATTTCTGTGAGTCGGCAGCGGATTGGAGCGAGTATCGTAAAACCGTTGATGCCTATTTTGACTTCTTTGATGTTAAAGATGCGCACGGTGGCTTTAGCGGGTTGCCTTTTGCGAAGTTTATGGAGACAAAGTTCTATGATGCAGAATTTCAAACCCATGTAATTGAATTGTTCAAGCGTCTACAGGCTATTTCTGATTCATTCAAAGACAAAAGTTATTCTCTGGATACTAATATTTATAAATTGGCGTTAGATGTTACCGGAGGTGATAAAAGTAAGTCCATCGAGCTTTTGGGTTTGATGACTAGTCGAGATGTTCTAATCACTCGCTATTTGAAGTATCTTCGCGTTTCTAATCCCGAATTTATGCACGCGTTTGCATTAACACCTGTATATGCACGTCTAATTACAGAATTGGATCGTAAGCAATCTGGAACGGCAGACGATCGGTTCAGTTATGATGGGAAAGCGAAAACGTCTGATAATAGAGCCTATTACTTTTGGAGTGCGGCGCTGGCTTCGAAGAAATTAATTGAAATGGGTTACGGTGAAAAATATGTACAACGCGTTTCTCTGGAATTTCCGCGACAGTACAAAGTAATCCGTTATTTTGAGGCGCGTGGTTTTTTGCGTGATGAAAAATGGAAAGCGAATTTTATTAGTGGATCCTTTCAAGCCATGAGGATTTCCGGTAATGGTCAACGAGTTGGTAAACACGCCGTTTCTGATTCGGAATTGGAACTTCCTGAAAAAGTGAATGCCTATTTGAATTCGTTGAATATTGGTCGAAGTGTAGAGAACTTCTACAAGAAAGAGTGGCTTTCATCTGCTTTGCACGATGGATTATTGGACGGTAAAGCAGCAATTTTGTTTTACGATTTTGCTTCATCTAAAGTTGGATTTTCACATGTAAAACTGATTGTTGGCGGTCGTGCATTTGAGATTCACAGATTTAAAAATTCGGACGGAACGTATTTAAGAGAGCGAGATTTGATGGATAGTCTTTTGGATTCTAAACCGGGTGTTCTTCCCAGTGGAATTCTTGAGTTCAATGTAGATTCGGAGCAGGCAAAGGATGTTTTAGGTCATTTATCAAAAGCATCTGACTCCGCAATGAAGTATTCGTTCTTTAACAAGATGTTCAACAAAGATGCGTTCAACTGTGCGGGAGTCATTTACGACTCGCTAAAAAAATCTGGTGTACCGCTTCCCGAGCTGGCGCGTTTGGATGTCACAGCGTCGCAAATATTTCAACGTATGGTTACCGGTATTCCTAATGCACGACTTTTGGGTAAGGATGGTAAATGGATAAATAACTTAGTTGTCCCTAACCTGAGCCGTGCCTCGTTTTTTGGCTCTACAGTTAAAGTGAATTCTGATTTGAAATATGCTGTCGGCGTTGAAACACTAAAAGCAGAACAGGGTCTATCGGCAACGACGCCTCTGTTGTCAAACTTGCGAAATATGCTGGGTGTGTTTGTTAAAAACTTTAGCTCTAATGGGAACCTTGATGAAGTGTACATTCCAAAAAATGCTAACACTTTAGAAATTACTTCGGTTCTTTTAACTCCTGAACAAGCGGGACAGGTTGTGTCCGTTAAAGACGCGTCGATGATTCCAAACGACCTAGCATTTCCATTGGTAGATGGTAAACGTTGGGTGCGTTTCTTTATTCATCCAGCAACGGTAGCTCACTTCAGGACATTGATTGAAACTGCCAAGGTGGATCCTGTAAAATGGATCGGCACGCCATCGGCATCAGCACGGTCCCTTTACATTCAAGATCAGCAGGGGAAAGTTTCTGTGTTCATGATTAAAACATCACTAGTTGAAAGAATGGGTGGTTCGTCACGTATTATCAACGAAGAGCGTATCACTCGCGCGGTCAGAGTTTCTGAAATTGTAAATGGCATTCATAAAGCCAGCGGTGGGGTTTTGCCATAAGGGAAAACATGGGAATTTATGAGCGAGCCTGTATCCGTGTTGCCGACGGGGAGTCCAGCTGGTGGTTACATCCTGCGTACGCTTCCGCAAAATACAAATCAGACCATTATGCTGCCCGTGTTTTCATTGATTTCACGTCGGGACGCGAATGAACCTTGGATCGAAGAGCTATTTCGATATTCTGGATATAAATCAAAGAAAGAGTTTGTCTTAAATGAGTTTGTTTTACCTTTGGTCGACTTGCACATTCTATTTTCTATACAGAATGGTCTAACGACAGAGTTTCATCAGCAAAACGTAATGATCAAGGTGAATAAGGACACTCGAAAAATCGAAGGTCTTGTGATCAAGGACATGGATTCTCATTTTATAGATCAATCCTTGCGAAAAAATGCATTAGGAATATCAACGAACGATCTTCCGATTACCCAGGAAATGTCGTACCTGTTTCGATTCAAGATGGCTCAAGATAACCAAATAAAATCGTACATGGATATTATGCGAACACGATCATTTGAATGGGTGTTAAAATACGTTCTTAACTCAAAGGACCTGGAGAGTATTCTTAGAGAAGCAGACACTCGTTATCTGACAGCATTCAATCATCAGTTTCCCGAATTTTCTGTTTCCAGAATGTCTGAAGTTAAAACGGCGTGGGATCGTGTCCATCAAAAGTATACAACTGCTGATGAGGCCGATGTGTACCGACGAATGAATGAAGCGGATACAAAGAAAAACCGTGGATTTATTATCGAGTCGATCGATAAAGTTCAATCAAAGCTTTCAGAGCGAAGGTTTTCGAACGTGCCGGTGGCAAGATTGAGTTGTGCTCACTTTTACCTTAGTTTCTAAAGAGAATCAGTGATAGTGTAAGGTATTGTGAATACAAAAGGTAGCTTATAGGAATTGAAGGCTGTCGATCAATAAGATAGTATTCTACATAGGTAGAATACGGTTTATTCACGAGTCAGCACATCTTATAGGTCATTTTGATGAGTGCATAGCTACTGAATTGGAACTTGCTGCAATAGCAGAATCCAAATCCGGCCCGGCTCACGAAAACGACTATGTCAAAACCTGCGGTTTATCTTTCTTTATAAAATGATTTTTCATTGGGCAACACTGGATCTGCTTCAGGTCTGATTTTGTCTAACGAAAGCCTCAGATGCATCAATCCTACGAGCTACTTTTATATTTGATCCGTATCTTTTTACCAGTTTCCGCAGGTTTTGAGATTGTAGTACCTTTGGCTCAGCTACCTCATCGATCTCAAATTCAAGTAAAACCGTCCTCGCCACCAAAAGCGGTTCTTCTGCTTGCGGCTCTTGCGCACCAACTTAAATTCCCCAATAATGTCAAAACGACACAAATCTGACCGATTACCTTACTAGAACCAAAAATCTTTTTAACGAACATCTTGCGTTTTGTAGTACGTCGTAGTACACTCAAGATGATGAAATTCGAGTGGGACAAAAAAAAGCCAAAGTAAATTTAAAAAAACACGGCGTCTCGTTTGAAGAAGCAAAAGAAGCGCTGACTTGTGAAACTGTAGTTGTTTTAAAAGAGGATTCTGATTCTGGTGAAGAACGGTACGTCTATTTAGGAATGTGCAGGAAATTAAACGTGCTTGTCGTGGTCGTTGCTTATCCCGACGAGGACATAACGAGAATTATTTCCGCTCGAAAAGCTAACAAAATGGAGAGAAAATACTATGAAACGCAATTATGATTTTTCAAAAGGCGCTGTGATTAAAGGTCCGATCAAATCTAAGTCTCAAGTCGAAAATGCTTTAAAAGAGCAAAAGACTCTGACTTCAATTCGTCTTGATAGCGATATTATCGCTGTCGCCAAGCAAAAGGCTCAGGACGAGGGAGTTGGTTATCTGACTTGGCTCAATAAAAAATTAAGAAATGCAGTTCTTGGCGAAGAAGCTCTAGAAGATCGTATTGAGAAATTGGAAAAAGCTGTTTTCAAAAAGAAGTCGTCATAAACTTATATTCTATCTGACAAAAGCTTCTGAAGCCCCAATTGCTTTTGCTGCCTGGAATATGGATTTCAGTGCTGCTTAGGAAACGCTTTCCTTCATGCATTTTATTTGCCCGAGCTGCTGCGGCCGACAGTTTGCTGACAGATTCAAAATTAGCTGAGTCGTTCAGCGATGCCCAAGTGATCAACGAAGCGATTCAGTCTTTAGTGAAAACCAAATTCATCAAAATAGAGTAGTGAGGGCATTTTGCTTTATGTAGTGAGTAACCATTTTATACTCCTTGCCCCAGCCCAAAACACGCACGCAGATCAAATAGTATAAAAATCTCGATCCCTCGTTGCAACCAAGTTGATGACATTAACGACGTCTATCAAAACTTTTTGCAACCACTGAGTGTCATTTATCTAAGGCTCCGTACGCTACCGACTGGAAATGCAACGATTTGTGTCTGGGCTAAGAGTATAGGTGTACTCTTCCCTCCAATTGTACCCGTTGTTTAGCTTCGGCCCAAGATGGAAACTGGGATGCGGTATAAGTAAGGACTCGCACTTCAGTAGCTAGCTGCGAGGATTGTTTTATGGCCAATAAATGAGCCCCAGATCGCGCAAACGTTTGTGCGGATTCTATCGAGTCCCAAGCGCTCATGGTAAAATGGTTATAACCAAAACCAACATTTTTCATTCGGATAAAGCCAGGCTGCTTGCGTGCTTGCAAACTGATTTGCAGACCGTACCAAGATAGTTTGAAGAATCCCCAAAAGCTGCGTAATCGCAGAGACGTTATGGTTATAATCATTCGGATATCCCTGGTTGTACTCTCTATTTAGGTGCTTTTTGTTCTGGAGATAAAGGTCCTCCCGATTTTTTTCCATGCTCTTTAACACATATCTTATAGACATCCCCACCAACGATCGCATCGCCAGGAGTTCGGGGATTTTCATTTATATTTCGAGCCGCAAATCCAACCTCACACTCTTCAGTTTTCTTGTTTTTCACAGTGCAATTTTTTGAGGTCACTAAAAAATTATTTTCCTCGTAAGCAACAAGCTCCGCTTGGTTGACGCTGACACCTTCGCACTTAGACGCCTCCAGCTGAAGCTGAAAAACTCTCGCTGCAACCGTAAGTATGTCTCCTTTGCTAGAGCCAGCAACGGAGCTGTTTCTGTTCATGTCATTGATTGAAAGAGTAATTTTGGATTCAAAGCCATACGTGACAAGTGTACCTAAAATGGTTAATGAAAATAAAAAAAACTTCATACCCAATTTTATACCGATTTGAATTCCAATAACATAAGACCTAAGGCCAGAATTGAAATACGCCAAGTACCTAGTGTTAACGTTGACCGATTGTGATTTGAGTTTGATTCCACCTTTTTCAGGATCACAACCGGTCTCTCTTGTGTCAATGATACCTTTAACTTCCATAGTTAGGTGAAAATAGTGTTTAACTCTACGATCATCTAGTGGCTGATGCTTATACAGTTCAGAAATTAGAACTTTCCTTTACAATGTGTTTATGTCTATTCGGGTCGTTTTTTTTCTAGCATTGTGCTTTTTGATACCTCACATTGTGAATAGTTTTACAATTGAAAGAGTCGACGAAAATGTTTTTTTGAAATCAAAAGACTGCTATGAAATTCAAAAACTTTCTCAATCTATTCGTGACTGGAAACAAAATACGGAATCAACAGATTGTAAACTCGGCACAATACAACGTAGTGACGCTTGCTCAATAGAAATTTCTGCATGTTTACCCAATAACATAAAAGGTTATATCGCTAAAAATCCTACAGAGGCCGGGCCAAATTGCTTTAATGCGGGTTTAGTCTTTCTCGGGTTGCTTCCTAATTTACGCTTTTCAACCGCCGATGAAGTTAATTTTTACATGAATTCAGCTCTATGCAGAAAACGAAACCCAGGCGAACAACCAATGACCGGAGATTTAGGCCTCATCTCAATGGCAGGGCGCGAACAATCGCATTCTGCCCAGCATGCTTTTATTTATCTATCGGAGGATTTTGTTTATGAAAAACCAGATCAGCATAAGGAAAGTCCATTCACTATAGTGTATAAGAATAAAACATTCGTAGAATATGGGCTAGATAGCAACACTGGAACTCCAAATGAAAATCCTATTTATAAAGGAATAGATAGAAAGTTAACTTACTATAGTTGTATTTCCGCTCGTGAGTATCTCGGAGATAAACCTGATGTTCCTGACGTACTCTTAAAGTTATGGAACGAGATAGACGTTGTTGAAAAATGCTTTGAAGAGTTTACGATGACCCATGCTCCCTTCACTTTAGACGCACGAAAAAATATCCTTGATGTCGCTAAGGCATTAACATCATATTTAAAAAACGAAAAAAATACTGATGGAAACCATGATAAAGAAAAATCAGAGTTTATGATTGCGTCTCTGCAATTGAAACTAAAGGCTATTTCAGAAAACCTATCACCAACAAGAAAAATTGTAAAAACAGACGCGGACCTCTCGAAATTTGCCGAAACATTAAAAAAGTCTCTAGATCAAAAATAATCCGTGCATCTGGTAAAACAGCAATTATTTCGACCGGAGAGGCGCAGTTGAGCCCAGAGGTTTTGTGAAGATAAGAGTTGTTGTGTTGATTTGTAAATACGGGGTTTCAGAGCCGGCCTGGGAATACTGAAGAGGGGACATCAAAATAGCTTTTATCCGTCCTAGCTTTTCTTGTTTATCATTTTATAGAAAGGACTTGGGTAAACGGTGGTTAATTTCTGAAAAGGATTGGGATAAACTGCGATCTTTTTAAGTTTTAGACTTTGAATTTGGAATGGTTTAGAACACCCGTGGTGTTAGACGATGTCTTAGCAAAAATCCGCCGGCGTATATGATGTATCCATCTTGATCGCGATTAGGTGATTCCATTAGTCTACTAAACAAGTTCGGATCAACCACTTTTCCGGGAGGAACCTTGCCGCCCCAGCTAGCGATAATTGAAACTTTTTGTTCCGTTGTATACGTTGACGGATAGGTCTTGCCGGCTAAGTCCGGAGAAAATGGTAGGTTGTAGAAGTTATTAAAATTATTTCCACCAAAATAGATAGCGTTTGATCCTTCATCGCCGCGATTTCGCGAACTAGCTAGATGAGTGTTTTTAAAATAAACCCAGTCGCCGGGAACAAAGTTAAATTTAGAAACTTCGATAGTGGCTTCAAGAAATTTACCTTCTGTTCGAGATAACTCGGCTTGAGTGGTGTCTCTGAAGTCTTTCCAAATAAAACCTGGATCTGGATCTTGTAATGGCTCGCCGTAGGTAAATAACGATTCAATCGCTTTCTTAAGTCTAAACTCATCAGGACGAATGCGCGTATAATAATCCGTGATTCCATGAAGCATGGAAACCTTAGCGGCTGTTAGGCAGCCCATGCGGTAGCCTCGTGTGGTAAAAATATCATGGATGGCTTGAACGCCTATGGGTCCATATTTAATAGGATCTGTTTTCCATCGTGCGTAGTCTTTCCAATAAACCGGATTGAACGCGGATGGATTGCGACCAGGAAAAATGAATTGTTTTTTCTCGATCCAAGCGACGATATTTTGTCGGATACCAATGTGATCTTTAAACGACTGAATATCACACGCCTCGCGTTTAAATTCAGTCAGGCGACCGTGTTGGAACAGCGACAAAACGATTTCTTTTTTAGAAACGACGGGTTTGTCTTTAGTGTCGATGGGCAAGCGGATCCAGTCAGGCTTGATATTGTACTCTGGTCGTTGACTTAAACTAAGGGTGTTGTGATCGTCAGCCGGAGTCGATAATACGAACCCCATCTGATCGCCGTTACTTGAAAAATACAGAGAATAATGTTGTCGCTCGATTTGAAGTTCATCCAAGAATTCGATCATTTGCTTGTGTAAAACTTGATTAGTAGATCGGCCGCAATTGAACAAAACACCGTCTTTAAAAGAGGAAGGTGAAGCCGCCGCGGCGCTATTTACGTGAAATAGGCCAAAGAGGGCGACGAGTACTTTAACTAAGAATAGGAACCGGCTCATAGGTCAAAGCTTGTCCAATTAGTAGGCCAGGTATACCTGAATTCTATTCTATTAAACCGACAGAGTAGCAAGCGGGGCCTGAGTAACTTTTTGACACGGTATTTTTTTTGTCGGCTCGTCTCGCTTTGGCGCACTCGCTTTGGCGCAGTAAAGAACTTAGGAGTGCCTGTTCTCTAGAATTGCAAACACCGGTTACAATCCCTATCAATATTGATGCTTTATTATTGCTCGTTATCGCCGGATTTAGTTTGTAATGTGTGGGCGTACCATAAATCCATCGTAGCATAGTCCATCTTGCCCGACCAATCTTCGCGCATTTCTTTTCCGCCACCATACACTTGAACTTCGTATTGCTCTTTAGGCCAAACATGCTGTGCGGACAACTCAGCTAATCGTGCTGCTTCCGCTTCCGTTAATTCAAAGCGATTTAAAAAAACGCGTGCGATTAAATATTGAACCTCTGCATTGCCCTTTAAGTGCTTGGATTGAGCCAGGGACTGAACGGCTTTTTGCAATGCCTGCAGTTGTGAGTCTGACAAAGACGCCCACGATTCTGAATGACCCATTTCAAAAAAATGATAAAAATATTTATTGTACGGAGATTCATGATACAGACGTGCCGATTGAGCAGTGGTTAAAGCACGATCCCATTGGGGGCGAGTGAGGTTTACAGTTGCCGAAAGAATATTTTCCAATTGGGTATCCGAGAGCTTTTCGGGGTGCGACAAGGACTGCGTGATATGAGCGACAATTTCTCCAACCGCATTCGCCCCGTACTGGTACAAGAACGAAGCATACTGGTCGCGTTTAACTACATTTGTTTCAATCAAGAGTCGTTGGTAAATTCGGTGAAGCGTATGTTTCCGCAGGGGAGATCCCACGGTGGTGGCCTGAATCAAAAAGTAGCCAGGATTTCGCGACAACGATGTTCCTAAAAATTTTGAGGTCCCTGGATGCGCGAAAAAGGCATCTATGTAGGTATCTAAACGATCTACGGCCAATGGCCCTAATTCTTTTAGCAATTTGTTAACGAGATGTAAATGGCTACCATCCCCGCGACTCATGTCCTCAAGCGAGTGATTTTTAATTTGTTCGATAGCTTTATCTAACATTTGAAGCCGTTGCTGTTTAATGTGACGGACGTTGGGAATTTTCATAACCGGCAACTCCCGATTGACCAAATTAGCTATCGGGAAAAGGGAATCTTTTTGATAAAATTTAGGACATTCATTGCACCACCCAATGACCGACACTAAAGTGACACTAACTATCCAAAACATCTTCATGAATGACTCCTGTAAAACCGATGACAACTGTCCAACGAATATACGTCGCGGCTACCACAAGGGCTCTATTTTGATCTAATAAGACATTAGATTTAAATAGCCGCTTGGTTTTGCTATAAGTACCCGTTTCAAACTGTGTACCTAAATCGGCGACAAAGACAAGAAGGTAAGGTAAAAGTGGGTTTCCAGTTATCACTGATACTGAAGCCAAGCCAATTTCTCGCCAACGCTTTTGTCCCATTTCATTCTTTTTGTAGAGAGTTGGATCTTTTTGTCGCCATTGCTAGGATCTGATGACATCTATCATTTGGTTGAAAAATACTTCATTGAAAATGTAAAAACAATTGATGTTGGATGTGGAAATGGTCGGGATACAAATTGGTTAAATTCAAATGGCTTTCCTGCTATCGGTGTTGATGTCTCTGAAAGTCTTTTGACCGAAGCACGGCGTGCCTTAGTGTTGATTTATGCATAGAAACAAGAAAACCAATAGAGAGGTTATACTATAGTCGACGTGCTGGGTTTCAAGAAGTTAGTAGGAGGATTTAGGGTTTCCAGAAGTCAAAGCAATAGACGTAGGGGGTTTCTTCTTTCGATTTTTGAATAACTTGAGTCATCGATTTCAAATGTTCTAAGATTGAGTCGCGCAGTTTAGCGGCGTCCTTTTCCGAGCATGAAAATGTAAGGGAGTAATGTAAGTCTTCCGGTTTTGAAAATCCCAGGTTTTGAATTGTGGCCATACGCCAGTTGGTGTGATGCTGACGAATCAGTTTTGAATCGCGTCCGAGGTGTACGTGATTTTCACCGGGAACAATTTTGTCTTTTTGAACCTTTAGCACTCCAATACGCACCATAAACTCGATGGCATCTTCCACCTTGGATTGAGAAAATCCCGTGCCCGACACCAATGCTTTCTTGCTTTGGTATTCAGGAATCGAAGTCAATACATGGATCAGTCCATACAAATGGGACGAATAGAATTTCTCTTGATCACGATCACTAATTTCAAAGGTGGGTTTGATCCTTGATTTGATTTCGCTAGTTTTAGTTCGCCACTGATCTAGTTTGGCCTCGTAACGTTTCCTTAAATTGGGATCGGCGGCGCGCTCAAATATAATTAAATCTAGGAAATATTCGGATTCATCTTCTGAATGCTTTAAAAAAACGTTCATTTTTTCACCCTGATCTAACGATAAATCCGCTTTTTCTAAAACAACTTGTGAAATGAAGGTTGTGTGGACCTCAAGGGCCTCGGCGGCTTTTCGTTTTAAACCGGATTTGGGACCTAAAGCTTCTAGCCTTTCTTTTAAATACACTCTATAACTGCGAAATTGAAAAATCGATGAGTTCATGATGTAGAAATATACTCTAGATAAACATAAAATGTATAGAATAAAAATCTATCATATTTTCAGGGTTAGGCTTAAATGGTATCTCAGGGGGACAAAATGAAATTACTAGTATCCTTATTTTTAATATCGATCAGCCTGTGGGCATGGGACAAAGACGGCGTCATGAATGGTGGCGGAGGCAATTCGTATCAAGGAAAACCACTTGAGAGTTATGCCGTGAATCCAACAGGATTGCACGCATACAGTCAATATATCAGTCCACTTTTGCTAGATATTAAAAACAAAGAAGACGGTGATAATAGCTTTCATATGTTGGGACGATTGATTCACTCGGTTTTTAGACAGAAGATTTGGTACTTCGTCCCCGGGCCTTTAGAACAAATTCCTGCCGAACTTTTAAATTCTGCTGTAAAGACAGATCAAGCCATGTTTCAAAGCTTCGATCATGTATGGGTCGACAAAAATCTGTGGAATAAGATGCCCTTCGAAGACCAAGGGCGACTACTTCTGCACGAAGTATTTATGGGACTAAAGATTTTGAAATTCGCTAGTCCTCAACGCCTTTGCCTAGCGGCTTATCCGGGCTCAGATTGCAGCGCTAAACAAAAGATCGATAGAGAAGTATCTTTAAGTGCGCGCGACTACACCGACGTACAGAATTTAACGATTTCCACTTTCAGTAATTTCGTCAAAATGGAATTTTCAGATTGGGTTCAGAGTTTTTCTAAATACAGAATTACATTCGATTATGATTGGTTTACTTCCATATTGAACGTTCCAGTTACCTCGGCCGAATTGGGCGGACTATTAAAGCAAAGTATGATTTCGGGATTCTTACCTCAATATGGTTTCAACATGCGTCGCTATGATTCCAACCTAAGCCAGCCAGAAACTCCAGAGGAATGGTTAGCCTTAGAGGCAAAAACAAAAGAGACGTGCCAGGTATCTGCGACAATAAATCAAAACGTTTTGAATTTAAAAATTAAAACCGAAACAGAAAACTTTTCCGCACGCATTCCGCTTCCGAAAGATATAACCTCACAACAGGTCAATGATTTTATGGGACAAACTAAACCAGTGAAGCAAATAGGAATCCCATACTTTACAAAGAAACAAAACTCCGCTGGTGGTTACCCGTTCTACAACATTTCCTTAGGATTTGATTCCTACCGTCTAGCAGTTGTATACATTCAAGAGATGGTCTGCCAGGATGCCGAGTGCAAGAAAACCTCTTACATCGACGTAAAAAACGGCATGATGTTAGTTTGCAGTGACAGTCCGACATTATTTCCGAAGGCAAAGAATTAGATATGGAGTTAAAATTAATCTCGTTGTTGTTGATTTGTAAATACGGGGTCCCGAACCCGGCCTGGGAATACTGAAGAGGGGACATCAAATGCAACTAACCTCAAGAACATGGCAGCAAAACCGCACGTGCGACAACTCAGACGTTAATCCTTCGACCATCTTGAATTTTACTTCAAATGGCCCAACCCCGCTTAAAACCGGAGAGGCCGAGAAATCATCCCAAAAATGTCATTGTGTATAATTCTCTACAGATGCTATTGAATCTAAAATCCAGTAAAGTCTTTAAGTATGATTTTAAAATCTACACTGTATTTTTTATTTTCTATTTTGTTAGCCACTATCTCAAATGCGTTCGCTGCGGCGGGATCAGCTTGTCACGGATTTTATGAGCCCTCTAAAGACGTTCGCATTGTGGAGATTGATCTCGACGACCCCGCGCTCGGCCTGGCACTGAAACCGCTGGGAATTCTTCGCCCTGGGTTATTCTCTTCTCGTGAACGGGATTTTTTTGATTTGCATGGCAAAAAAATTAACATCACGGTGGGGCCGGCACTGGTATCTAAAATAGAGCCGGGTGTTTTGTTTCAGCCTCAACAGCGGGGGGTCGTGGTGGAGGATGCAGGATTAGTTATTTCTTCAGAAAAAACTGCGGGTCTTCGGCGGCGACTGAATGGCGATGGAAACTTGGCACTATTCGCAGACCAACGGGATAGAAACATCTTTGTCTCGGCAGGAGTACCCATTGCGTACGAGTCCACCAGTCCGTTCTACAGAGTAGACGATGCGGTCTTTCTCAGTCGCTTCATGAGTGTGGTGAGTCGGAAAACTCACCTGCCGGATGAACATCTTAACTATCTGCAGTCTTTGTATGAAGCGATGATCCGCAGTGCGCGAATGGTGTCCAATGATGGAAACAGAAAAATTACTGGAATCCGAATGCGTTTTAAACATAGTGGCCGAGGGAAAGACGTCGATTTAGCTCATGTGGACCCAGCGGCTGTGTTTGCAACGACTCTGGCTATTGATGGCATTGGAACGGAGTATATGTTCGTAGACGGAAACAAAGTAGAAATCAGAATCGCTGGAAAAAACCAGATCAGTCATCTCATGGGTGAACTCAGTGAATCCCCTGTATGGCATCGGGCCTCAACATTTGATGGATCAAGAATCATTTTCATTATTTTTTGGGATTAAAAGAAGGCTGAGGAAGTTTCTCGAATTCTAACGACATTCCTACATGTGCTAGGCCATGACCGCCACGATAGTCGACACGTTCACTATCGTCCACGTCGGCGAACTCACCCACTAAAAATTCTTTTTCTATACTTTTAGGAAAAGGTTTAATTTGCGGCTTTATGACAACCAGATAAAAATATTCGTCGGTCTCACGCAAAGAAAATTTCACATCAAGGGAATTCTGAAGGGAATTCTGATAAGTGTAAATTCCTTTCGCGGTCAATTCAGACCCATGCTGAATAGTGTTCTCGACAGCAAATTTTAAAATATCTTGAATTGGCATCAGGGCATTCAATATTTTGCTATTCTCATGTCGATTGCGGGTTAAATGCATAATCAATTTCCCCCAACATTTTTTGAGCTTGAATTTCGCAATTCTGCACAGTTATTGGATATATATCTTCTGATATCAGCGTCCCTAGGCGCACTTCAGATGAATAGAAATCAAGACAGGCATCTGCCAGGACCCGACCGGGGAGCAGAAAAAGAAATACGAACGACACATGTATCAATTTTAGATAGGTATTAGCACTTGAAATTGATTTAAATGAACTTGTTGTCATTCAAACCTAGAGTGCAAATAGAGATCCTGTCATTTGAGTGAATCAAAGTGATGTCGTAAACAAAAGTCGATTGTTGCACACTGGACTGATTTTTGAAACGATAGGTTGTTCCATTTTTTCCAATTAAATCAAGAGTGAATGCCTCGGGATTTTTATTTACGATTGTAAAATAGCTTAAATAACCTTGGTTCGAGCACAGCAAGGCTGTGGCTGATTTCCAGTTCTAAGATTTTAAACAGCGGCCTTTGGCGATATCGCTATAGCTGACGATGGGATTTGTCGATGGCGAGGGGCCTGTTTGTGGTGCAGGCTGTGTGGTTTCTGGTTTTGGTAACGCCGTGAAGTCGGGTACGGTCGCTGGATGAAACTGTGCAACTGATTTGAAAGACTACGGATACAAATAGACTTATATAAAATTGTGTCATGTGATACTCCTGTTGAAATATTTTTTTCATTTAACAAATTTCGTATTTGAATTTCTAGTGCTAAGTTGTGAATCGTCGAAAGTTCTACGCACAGCTTGTGTACTTTATTGCGAATTATCTATATATAAACGAAGCCGTATTTTGTAGCGATGACGTGTGCTAGGCTCGTCGCTTGAATACTTGGAAACAAGTTCACTCAAAAATTGCGTCAGCATTAGTCGTGCAGATTCTAGATCGCATTCAGCAAGATAGATGCTTTCGTCAAGTGTAACGGACGAATGGGGGAGTGAAACGTTTTCTTTGGCGATTTTTTTCAGTGAATTTATTTTTTCTTCGATGAGTATTGTGGGCAGATTCTTTTTTTCGGCGATCGCTTTTTCAACTAATAGAAATGTGAATTCGATTTCAAATGGCGAAAAATTAAAATAGTGAATGATTCTTCGAACCAAATTGTGATTGGGTAATCGTTGACCTTTGTGAACCATAGCTAAGGTTCTCGGAGAACGATAGCCCAGCATATTGGCTAGATGTCGATACGAGTACTTAACGGTGCCACCGCGACGCGAATTCTGGATCACGCGTGCACGTGAGGCTACGGAAAAAGCCATTGATTCCGATCTTACAGGTGAGCAAAAGCTTCGAGATTATTTAAAAGTTTCGTATGCTTTTTTTTTTGAAGCGCACGAAATTTCGATGATTGAAGACGGTATTCGGGAGGGTTCATTTCAAAAAACAAATGTGAAAGTGACGGCGAAAACGATTCATAATTGCTTAACGGGTTATTTACTAAGTTCGATTTCAGAAACACGCAAGCCCATCGATCTGCAACTGCCCGGCGCATTCGAAGATATGTGTATTAAGCTATTAAAGTAAAACGCATTATGAATTCCTGAGACTTCTAAGTCTTTATACTCGAACTTCCAGTCTGGGAGTATTTTGGATGAAGAATGGCGGCAATGTTTCAGTTTGTAATTTTGTACATGCCGATTCTCTTTATAGGGATTATAAATTTAATTGCATTGATCTTAGAATAAAAATTTCCTAATACTGTCGAGCAAAATAGGAGCGATAAACCAATGCCGACATTTATAACCGCCGCAACACTTATGATCTCAGTGTTAATGACTCTAACCACTCGTGCGCAGGTAACCGCTAGAGAAATGGAAATGCATCGGGTTGCGAAAGAAGTTATTAACGCTTATTATCCCCTCGCTGCGCTGGCGCATAAAAAGTTGGTGCTTAACTGGGACATGAAAAGCTCCATTGCCAATGTCACAGGGAACGAAATTCCCGGCGATATTTGGCAAATCCACGCGTATGGTGGTCTGGTTCTCAATTCAAATCTAACTACTGAGGCGTTTCGTTTTATTCTTTGCCATGAGATGGGTCACATATTGGGCGGGAATCCGCGCTGGCCATCGGTCTACCCTGGAATTATGAACAGCAATTCGGGGCAACCAGACTATTACGCGGCCAGTGTGTGTATGAAGTTGGTTCTTCGAGGTCAAGACAACGTACGCTTTGTTCAACGTTCACGAGCGCCCGCGGCTTTGGTAACCGCCTGCCAAAACCGTTTCGCCAGTCGTTACCCATCGGTGAATGAAGTGGCAATATGCATTCGTACGCTTCAGGCCGGGGTGGATGGATTACGGTTCATAGCAGGGATTTTAGGATCCCCTATGCCAGATATCCACCATCGCGACCCACAAAAAGCCATACAATGGGAACAGTCTCACCCCAATGTACAATGTCGACTCGACACGGTCGTCGCTGGTGCTCTTTGCATTTATCAGCCGACGGGAAAGGTGATTAACGAAGGGGAAATAGCAAATCAGTTTTGCGCCTCTCTACCGAAAGGATTGGGTCGTCCCGCGTGCTGGTTTCCGACCAGTACACGGTGACAGACTTGGTGTTTTTTCTAACGCAAACTGCTTCACCTTGCTGTGCTGCGAAGTGCATGAGGCTATCAGGGTTTCTCCATAGCTAACTAAACAAAACTATGGACAAACAAATTAACACAAGCACCTTACGTACAAAGAGTGAATTCTGGTCGTTTGAAAAAAATAGTTTCAAAACTTTGTCACTCTATCAAAGTTTCAGCCATAATGAAGATCATTCCATAATACTAAGCCACAGCAGAAACTGAAGAAATGGCCCAAACAACTTTTATTTTATTCTAATCAGTTTCCTTTGTAACTCGCCTGTGATTTGATCAAACAAGCATTTAGTACAATGGACATTGCCTTTCTGGGTAAGTTCCGTCAGTCGAGATAAACTTTTTTTGACTAGATCATTAAGTATTTCAGACCTGGGAAGAATATCACTCGCAGTCTGGGGATGAATAATATTAAGGTCAAATAATTGTCCTTGCGTATCAACGGCAATATTCATTTGGCGAGAAAATTCAACGACATCTATTTTATGAGATTGTAGAGTTAATAAAGTTTTTTGCATCAGTGTATTATCAGGGGCGCCACTAAATAATTTTGCTTCTATATTTTTTATATTTGAAACAGAAAAGTTACTCAACATCTCTGAAATTGAATCATCAACCATGGTCAATGTATCTAAATGGGCCAGCATCGAAACTCCATTTTCCTTATCATAGAGGATGAGAATTATACATGGGCCAGCCCCAAAGCTTGAAAGCACCCTAGTTGAGTCTTGATCTCTACTCAGTAGTCCGTACTCGCCCTGGAGCACGGTCACTATATTCTCTGGGGGGCCCCCATAACGCAGAACCGGGTGGAGATTTCGATTCAAAGGTAAAAGTTGCTTTAGAGTATTTGGATCAATAGTCCACTCATAACCTTCCAATGTTTTTTGATCGTCTTGAAATCGAAAGGAAATCATTTTAGAGTTTATCTCAGAATGAGATTCTGCTGGGCAGAAAAAAGCACATGCAAAAACAAAAATACAGACGTAGAATAATTGGACACGATTAAAGTTCATAAATAAAACTAATGGCCTCCGACTTATTATGAATAGGTATTTCAAAATTAAGACCGTTAGAGTGCGCCCTTCCGGTCAGACACATGACTTGATCTTTAATGAACACTGGTTGGTTCTAACAAAGAGAGCCGAAAATATGGGGAAGCTTGTATTTTAAATCCCTGGATGACGTGAATCTGGCGATACTTGAGAAAATCATCAAGCACGGTGTGAAAAACTTGAAAATTAAATTCGATAGGGAATAAAAGACTTAAGAGCTTAATTTGCCGGCAAAAGCTCATTAATTCTATAACCTTCACGAACAATAAATGAATTGTAGACTGAAAAATCAGAGACATCGTCGCCTCGGACGGTGAGTTCCGTCATAAACTGACTTATATTTGTTGCGTTACCGCCGATGGCGTTGAATCCTTCCCAGTAATGGCCAGTGTCCGTTGTCATCGCCAGAATTTTTCCATTTTCAATTACGATGATCCCGCCGGAAGCAATGGGCGTTCCTCGAAGAATGGCGGCGTGGGAACTTATATCTTTCCCTTTTCTTCCTACGTACATATTACCATTGGGACCAATGACAAATTCAAATCGTCCGCTAACAACACTTTGGTTTGCGGCAAATTTCCACTGCGGGCCATCTAAATAAATTTCGTGATGAGGTCTTTTGTTTTTAGGAAGATATCTAAATTGTAGCCATTCCCAACGGAACTGACTCCCAATCTTCGCCGTCAAGTAAGTCGGGCGCTCAACCTTCGCAACATTGTTCCGGTAAAAAATGCGGCAAGATTCGATGCCCGCATTAACTTGAAAATTAAGTAAAAAAAGAATTAAGGCTAAACGCACCATTGGCTTACTCCGTAAAAATGCTCGCAGAGAGTTGAACGTGATCGTCCGGAGCGTTTATTTGGATCTTTCATCCACGAAGGAACTTTTAAACCTGGAGCCGGTCGCTCGGGTAGTACTTCATTGAGATAATCATAAGGTGATTCGACGACTCCGCGTTTCCAAAAGCCTATGCCCATTTCAAAATTAGCCCGAACAAATTCATGATAAGCCCAATCGCGAACTTTCTTGATCCATTTTTTCATACCGGATTCAGTTTTTATTTCATCGGCTGGCACGCGATAATAGTCGCTAGCTTCGCGTTTTGTCATGGCTCGAATGTGATCAGCGTTTATATTTTCCAATTTCCTGTTTAGGGAACTTACGAGTTCGTTGTAGGTGGTTGCAAACGCATGCGATCTCGGAAGTTTGGTAATTGGCACTCCGCCATCTTGAATGTAGAGGTACATGTCGGGTACGCCTTGTTTGTGCCAGGCCAAAGTGTCAGCGATAACACGGGCATCATATTGTTGAGAGATTCGCTTTTTTAAATGATCAATCGTGGCTGGTGTTCCTCGTTGCCTCTCATCAGCAAGTTTTAAAGATTCTAATTCAAAATACATTTCTTTCGCGGCTTCTAGATGGGAAGTTGCACCAATTTGCATTCCGCCACCCACGGTCGGTGTGGCGTTGCCGACGGCGTCACCCACTAATCGTAGGTTAGATCCAGCCGTGGCGGAAGTGTAAATTTTTTGATCGAGCCAGTATAAGGACGGTAAATTCGATTTTTCAAATGCACCACTAATTCTAAGTTCATTCATTGCGGCCGGCGAGATGCCTAGTAGTGGAGCCGCTAATCGCCGGAACTCCGTGGCTATTTTTCTTTCTTTTTCTAGCTCATACTCTCTACTGTTTGGGGTGAATGAAGAATTGGGTTCAATTGATTCCGCGTGTACATCCGCAACGAGCCAAACTTTATTGGCGCCGTTGGTTTCCATGGTGTAAGAAATCATAGAGTCGCCATTTTCAGTCCTGTAGAATTTCGCCATTTTCCCCGATGTACTTAACTGAACTTCGCCCGCAATTTGTAGGCGAGCGGCGGTCGTCCGAATCGATTTAATGCCAGCGCGTTCCCGATTTTCGCTGTGGGAACCTTCAGCAATGACGATTTCGTCGTAAACTTTAGCGCTACCTTTAATACCGAATTTACCTTCACTGTCTGCGTCCGTAATTTCCATATTGGCATTGATCAGGTTTACTTGATCGGAATATTTTTGGATAAAGTCTTCTAAAATTCGCTCTAGCTTTTTTCCCTCTACGGACATAACTGACGGCAGCTTTAACATGTCTTCGCCAAGGTAAGGTACATTGGTTGGATCGGGAGAACGGATTGAATCAGGACGATACTCGGCGCGGGAACCGTCCGCACCTAAATGCACTGATGCCACTAAAGGTTTAGCGATAAAACTCATCACGTGTTGGGCCAATCGCGGATCTAGTGCCGCTAACTGGTCCAGTAAGGCCTGTCTCAGTGCCCACTGAATATTTCGCGTTTTGGCTATTCGTTTATCATATATGTCTATGGTATATCCCATTTTCACTAGGAACAATGCGTGAACTAAACCCACTACGGAACGCCCGGAAACGGCGACCGTTTTTCCATTGGGTTGAATAGGCATTGCCACATTAACCTGGTTTCGAATGTAGATGAAGTTGTTTCGTTCGGTTGTTATAAAATTCTTAAATCGCGGCATTTCATCAGTTCCAAAGGGTTCAGAAAAGGCGCGTAGGATCGTATTGTAATTGCCATTCGCGCGCAGCGAAGGAAACTTTAAAACCAGTTGTTCAAATTTTCCTTTGACCCAAGCATAGTCGGCATTCGCGACCGCTGATTTCGATTCAACATGAGTGTTCGCAATGGTAGTTGACGTCGTTAGCAAGAACGACATTACAAGTACGTAGGGCAAAAGAAAACTTTGTCTCATTCTGATACAAAAATCCTTGGCTCACGACTTTTGGCTATCAACTGTTAAAGTATTGTACGCATCGCATACCTAATTGTCTGAGCAAAAGCCTTTGGAGCCGGTTGTAAAAATAAGAATCAAGTTCAGTACCAAATGATTAGCGATATTTAGTTAACGGCCAGTAACCAACATGGATCGGTGTTGGAAGAGACGTAGGGTCCTTTTCCCAGCCTAATTGAGTTCCGCCTATTTGCGCGACTTCGATGAGGGAGTCGATATCCATTAAATTGTCTACATGGGACATGGTCGCTTTACTTTTCCATTCCGCCAGTGCCCGCGTTTTCGCTTCTTGTTTGTTCCGGCACACATAGAAAAGATACTGATGGTCTTCCCGAAAGACACCGGGTTGGTAGCAACCAATATTTATAAAAAATAATTTATTTCCCGAAGGGTTTGTTTTTAAATTAATTTGATGACCATCCACAATTGATAAATCCAACCAGGCATCCACGTGCGCTGATTTAGGATCACCAAACCATTTGTCCACTACGGCCTTAAATGCTTCTTTTTGATCTGTGGCCATAACAAAGCAAATGTCATGCAATTCGAGCAAAGCGTTGGGATGTCTTCCACCTAAAAGTAGTGCAAAAGGCTTCATGGTTAAAGAGTACGGTAAATCGAGGGTAAATTCTAGAAGTTTTAATGGACCATCTATACCTTGTATGGACTCATACGATAAATGCTATCGAGGTGTGGTGAGTTATAATCGATGCTAGGCAGCCTAAACACAGGTCTATGATTTGCTTTATAGGCATTACATGTCGTCAGATAGATTCTTTGCATTGCTAACAATGATAGCCCTTCGAGGCCTGCTACTTTCTTTATAGTTGTCACACCATTTTCGTCATTAGCGTCATCTAGTTGTGTTTCATTTTATAATGCAGCAGAAGAAGCGCGTATTTTTGAAAATTATTATCGAAATAGGATTGCAAACTGGTATCAAGAACAATGGTCAAATATGATTAACAGGCATGAATACCGGGATTTTATCACAGACCTCGTGAAGAAAAATGGAATCGAACGACACATTTTCAAAAAACTCGGTTTCGATTTCAAAGAAAACTCAAACCTAGTAGCGCCTCGATTTGATCTTTTTGTTGAAAAATACAATAATCTTCTAGATGAGCTAGCAATCCCGGAATCAAAACGAATTCGCCCCGCAATCGTTCTCGAAAATTACAAAAATGATATTGTTCTAGTTCGACCATCTATCGATCCTTGGCCCTCAGGAACTCGTTGGCACCTTGCTAATGAAGTACGACTTCGATCCCGATTGATGTCCTCCAACGTGGCTGAAGGCCGTTACCCCATTTTTTTCGAAGGTATTCACGATGTAATCCACATGGTGTTGTTTGCCATATATCCCGATTATGCAGAAAGTATTCGAAGCGGTAGTCTAAAGTTAAGTAAAAACATGCATCAAGGCTTTATGTCTAGAGTTACTTTTAATATAGAGGCACTCAGTTTAGGAAATCCGGAAAAAATCGAAGAAATAAAAAGCCAGATAAGTATTTCTCATCTCACAAAACAATCTTCTTTTTACGACTTTGTGGCCGCGCTAGTTTGCGAACGAAAGCTTAAAAAACTTTCGTTGCTTAACATTGGGATCATTTAATTCATTCATTTGTTCGGCATTGAGCACTCGATAGTGCCAACCAGCAACACTTTGTTCCAGAACGACTGCCACTTTGTCTAACGCCTTTACAATAATTCTAGGCTTAAACACGTTTGTTTCTGAAAAACCTTTGTCACCTGCTTGGAAAACCAAAGTTAGTTGAGATTGTGCTTTCTGCATTCTGGGGATTTGCTTAGCTTTTATTCCCAAATCATAAAGCATATTTAAAATTCCATCCATCGAATGTGCATACTTCATTTCAAAAGAATGAGGGGCCTGCGGAAACAACTGGGCCAATCGTTTTTCCTGAAAGTCAAGATGATTGGCCCATTTCGCTTGATAACCGTCAGCAATTCTATCGAAAAGGGAATAGGCTTTGTCCTCGTAAGGGTATAAGTTCTTTTGTGACAGAACTGTTTGCAAATGCAACTTCACATCGCTAGTTAACTCGCCTTTTTCATTGGTAAGAATAGGGAAAATAACTTCCTGAAACATATTTGAGATTTCAGAATAGTATTGTTCTTTCGTTAAAGGCGTTGTGCTCTTGGCTAATTTTAAGGAAGAATAAATGACAAGAGCCACTCTTAATTGGGGCATCACTGCGGCAAAATATCTTTCTCTGTAAAAAGCTTCCATTATAGGTTCGTTAAAAATATTTGTGGGCTAGGTCTGGGACTTCAAGCTTTCCAAGTTTATGATATAACATGATTTTAAGAACTTCTGCCGTCTTAAATCCGTAGGATTTTCTGATCACCACTTTTGCTTTGTTATTTTGACCTTC
>JAEUWH010000043.1 GCA_016785955.1 Pseudobdellovibrionaceae bacterium
AACGAAGAACCTTCGAGATGATTTTGCACGTTGCTACCCTTCCGTGGGTGTTTGTTTGATCTTGGTAGAAAAATCAAATCAGCTACGTGGAGGTCTGGCAACATCTTGTTTTTATTAAACAATCAACCGGTCAGCAGTGAATACGAGGCCGAAAAACGACGAGAAGCCGAGGAGTTGGCTAAAACCCAGACCGAAAATAAAGCATCCTCTATTGAAGTGGCTAAAAATCTTACTCAGCATTTTTTGGGCGGTGAGAATGAAATTAGAGAGTTTCTCAGATGGAGATATGGCGATAAATTAAATTTTTTAGAGAATCAGGGTGAGAATTTTAGAAAAAGCTATGAACAGTTTCTAGGGCAACATTTTCCCGTGCATTACTTTAGAAGGCCGGCCTTATATGATTTAGATATTTTTCTTACCGATATGGCTCGTTACGCCGCACTTAAAAAATATTTTGTAAACGTTTCCAAAAATGGCCAGGATATTAATAGTACATTGTATAACCCAGAGCGATACTCAATAGTTAATGCTGACGAATCTCCTCGCAAATTTTTATTTCCACAAACCATGAGCACAGTCTTATATCGTAAGCTTAACCAGGACGCTAAAGATTGGTCGGAATATCAGCAGCGTTATTTGGAAGGCTTCAGTGAAATGCAAACAATTGATTTAACCACGGCCTATGCTTCCACTGAAGAAAAAGCGGCAGTTAGAAAAAATATTGAGTCTCGGTTCGCGGGATTATTCGGTCTTATTAATGCCCAGGATGAATGGTTGCGAGAAGCGCACGATAATCAAACAAATGATCCTTTTTTCAATGATTTTAAAAGGCAAACGAAGCGACTATTTATGCGGGCGAATTTCCAAATACGCTATATTTTGGGAGCCAATACGTGGCTTTCCCATCATGAGAAATCAGAGTTTGCCGAATTACTGGTAAAACTAGAAGTCGTGAAAGGTGATGCGCGAACGGCTCCCCTGAACCCTTTAAATATTCTGAAAGCGATTGATAAAGATACACACGGTAGACGTTTAACTGACGACGAAGCCAGAATTTTAGATTTAATTGAAAAATCGAGAGCGGACTTTCCAAAGAGCTTCATCTTAAAGAATGAAGTGCGCGAAACGTCTCTTTTTAGTCAACGAAAAATTTTAGCACAACTGGTGGTTCCTAGTCTTAAAACGAACGGAAACATTTGCGTTAAATTTTACAGCAATTAAAACGGCAAACTTGTTTTTTAAATTTAAAATTTAGGGTTGCGTGTGATTTTGAGATGGCGCAGTTCACTCTATGGACCAAGATTGCATAAAAAGTGGTTCATCAGATTAAGGATATTGAAGAGCGGCTGCCATCCGCCATGATTGGGGTTGCTACAGATAACGGATCAGAGTTTATAAATGATGAAGTATTGGGGCATTTGGAAAAACGAGAGTTGCCCGTGAACATGATCCGCTTGGTATCATTTATCCATGAGTTAATACGGTTCTGACTCGGTCTGAATCAACATCTGAATCAACACAGAGAGAGTATAGGCGAATTTGTTTCTATTTTACCAAACAAGACCAACGCTTATCTGTGGACAGACATTTCCTGTTGAATGATAGTTTACGCCGCCTTGGAGTTTAAACCAGCTGAAAATACGGAAGTCTAAACCTAGATCAAGATACAAGCCCTTGGCGTCTCCCATGGTAGCTCCAATACCACCCCAAAAAACAAATCGTCGAGAAAGGTCCATCAATGGCGATTCTATTCCAAATACGTAGCGTCCCTTAGATCTTTCGTTTGGATTGAGAAGATTTTTTTTTGTCACATTATAGTAGGCAAAGTTAACCAGGCCCGTAATTTTAATTCCACTCAGAGTTTGCTCTGTTTCTAAAATTGTTGAGTAGCCTAAAAGATGATTTGTTATTTCAAATTTTAGATCTTGATCTAGTCCCCAGCTGGATACATCGACTCGGGTAGGTTCAGATTTTTGATTTGGCTGAAGGGCACTGCTGGTATTTGCAGATTCTTGGCGATCATCGGCTTTTTTCTTTTCAATAGATTCGTGAGTGTGAATTTGAGTGTTGGTCCCAGTCGTCTGAGCCAAAGAATTAAATCCTATTGATAATATCATAATCATAGCGGCGAAAAATTTTAACATGTTGATGACTCCGTTTTTATTGACAGGCTCTCATAGTTTCTTTTTTTAGTAACGTTCAAAGCCAGTTACCTAGTCTTTTGATGGTTGCTGCCAGCAATGGAAGTAGGTTTTAAAAATATCCAGATTTGTGCCAGCCAGGGCTCCCTGGTGTAGCCAAAATCAATTCAACCGGAAATAGACGATGTGATCTTTTATGGCGTAGAATTTCGAGACGTTTTTTTTGCAAAATAGAGGTCATGTGTAATTTTTTTGTTTATGGGTCCTGGTCTGTTTGGAATGATATTTTTAGAGAGCACTTGTAAAGATTGGACTGCTGAAATACACTTGGTTTTATGGAACTTGTCACTTATAAAAATATTGTCGTCGCACTTCCAGCTCTTATTCATGTATATATCATGTATCTTGAGATGTTCTTATGGGTTAAAAAACGTAAGGTGTTTGGTATGTCGGAAGAACAGGCGCTGCAGACAAAAACGTTGGCTTTCAATCAAGGTCTATACAATGGTTTTTTGGCGATCGGTTTGATCTGGTCTTTTTTTATTGCAGACATTTGTTGGGGGATTCGTGTTCAGGGTTTCTTTTTGACCTGCATTTTGATTGCAGGAATTGTTGGTGCCAAAACAGTATCTGGACGTATTTTCTGGGTGCAAGCGGCTCCGGCATTGTTGGGGCTTTTGATGATTTCTATGTGCTGGTTTGTGATTCGTTGTGGATAATGCATGTATCCAATGACTCAAGAAAAAATGCGTTCTGTTGTACGAACGAAATATGGTTCTCCAAACATCTTAAGCATTCAAGAAATTGATCGTCCTCGACCAAAAGATAATGAACTTCTAATTCAAGTTCATGCATCGACTGTTAATCGTACTGATTGTGGCGCACTTTGGGGCGCGCCTTTTATTTTTCGTTTCTTTGTTGGATTTCCTAGGCCGCGGCATTTAGCAACGGGCAGTGATTTTGCCGGCGAGGTGGTCGAAGTCGGAATGAATGTCACTCGATTTAAAAAAGGCGATCGCGTTTTTGGCTTTAATGATCATGGGTTGGGGTCTCATGCCCAGTATATGACAATTGTGGAGTCTCCGAATGTCGCTGTTATTCCTGCGTCTGTTTCCTATGTACAGGCCGCAGCCAGTTTAGAGGGAGCACACTACGCTTATAATTTTATTTCAAAGGTCAGGGTGGAAAAAGGATCAAAGGTCATTGTGAACGGTGGGACGGGAGGTATTGGTTCCGCGGCGATTCAGATGTTAAACTATCTTGGAGCCGAAGTCGATGCGGTGTGTGCTACTGAATATCTAGAAAAAGTTGGCAAGCTTGGTGCCGTTAGAGTTTTTGATTATACACGTGAGGATTTTACCAAGCAAAATTCTGGTCTATACGATTTTGTTTTTGATGCCGTAGGAAAAAGTTCGTTTGGTGCGTGTAAGTTGCTTTTAAAACCCGACGGTGTTTATATTTCTTCCGAGTTGGGACCCAATTTCGAAAATCCGTTTTTAGCTTTGCTGACTCCGGTGATGGGTAGGCAGCGAGTTGTATTTCCTGTTCCGGTCGATATTCCAAGAACTATTCAACACATGCAAATGCTTTTAGAAAGACGTCAATTTAATCCCCTCATTGATCGCGAATACCCGTTAGATAAAATTGCTGAAGCTTTCGAGTACGTGGCCAGTGGTCACAAGATTGGCAACGTTGTGATCAACAATCTTGGCTGAGACGGCTCGGTCGGTCGCTCGCTCTCTGGTTACGACGGTGGCAGGAGCATGGTGGTTGTATATTCAAAGATTTTATCATTTTCTTCTCTGTAGAGATCCTCATATGATTCGGGTTTTTCTTCACGTAAAAATACAAATCCGGCTTTTTCGAGGACTCGTTGTGAACTGATATTTGAAACTGCCGTGCGTGCAAGAAGATGGTCAACTCCAAATGTCATCTGGATACTCGGTAAAAGAGCACGTAATGCTTCCGTGCCTAGGCCGCGTCCCCATGTTTCTGGAAGGAATTCATAAGAAATCTCGGCACTTCGGTGAAGACGGTGTTCCAAATCAAAAAAAATAAAACCGATCGTTTTTTCAGAGGCACGGTCCACGACGGCGAAAGAAATCTCATCCCTACGCTGACGTTGCTTGATTGCATTTTGGAATTCGCGACGTAATGTTCTCTCGGAAACGCCATCGAAGGAGCGATCATTAGCCATATTTTTAACATCTTTATTCATGGTTATCTTTATGTACGTTTCTATATCGTCGATAATAGGTGATCGAATGTAGAGATGCTGGCTCGTAACGGTGGTCGTTTTTAGATTGACGGCTTTTACTCGGAAGGCATAAAAGCCGTGACATGTGGTTTTGGTCGCAGTGGCGATCAAAGGGGCGCCTAGTGTAAATATAATTATAGCCGCAGCCGTTACCTTGAAGATTTTCACAATTTCCTTGGAGTTGGTCTGGCAGACATTAATGCAAGTCTGTAGCCAGATAGGGTTAATTTAAACGTTATTTCTTGAAGCGATACTGTCCAAAAAGAGTACAAAAAATAAAGCAGGATGACCAGGTTAGGCATGCCATAGGGGTTTTTATGGTCTGTCATATGGTCTGTCATAGTCTTTTTGCTGTAATTAACTTTTTCGAGATTTGGATACTATTAGATACTACTCGAGAGGTAAATAATATCAAAATGATACATTCTTGAGGACTTGGAATTGCATATTACTAAAAGCAATGGGTCTAAAGTCACTTAATTTTCTGCAAGAAGATATTCATTTGAGCATTAAATGTTGGTGTGTGCTTATTTGTGGCCTATTGCTAAATATCAATTTTTCTTACGCCGAGAGTGATCGGCAAACAATATCCCGCTACCGTGATTATGAAGTTATTTTAGTGGCTGGGTTTGGTAATGAAATATATCGATCAAATTATTTTTCTGACATGAAACATGTTTTAGAGAACGTTTTTCGATTGCCACGACAGCAGACACCATTTTTACAAATTCATTTGCTGATTCAGATGTCTCGGTTCAGTTGTTATTGGAGCAGTATTTTCGTATTAAGAAAAAAAATCCTCATCGCAAGATTATTCTGATTGGTCACAGTCGGGGAGGCCTGGTGGCTCTTCAGATGCTAGTAAACCATCCTCAGGTTTTAGAAGACAATGCTTTGGCGGCTGTGGTCGCCGTGCAGTCTCCGATCAAGGGGACTCCGACGGCTCAGTTTTTGTATGAAAAAGTGACGGCGACACAAGCTGGAATCCGAGCGGTTTGTAGGCGGTGTTCGTTGGGCATACTAGATGATCTGGCAAAAGGGGCTCGTTCTATGGACAAAAAGATTACGGAAAAAAATATAGAACAAGTAGGGCGTCTTTCCGCCGCTCAGGTGAGCCTTCTTAATCAAAAACTGTTTTATGTGGCGAGCTACTCTTCTGCTCAGTATAGCAAGCTCGGTACCTATATTATTAATGGAAAAAATGATGGCACTGTCCCAACAGACAATCAATATATTGTGGGTGTCGGGCGTTTGTTAGCTGTTTTGCCGGACGTCGGTCACACAGATTTATTTTTTTCAGGACTTAAAAGTGGGATGACCTCTTCCAAGAGACGAGTGTTTGCTCATACTCTGATGGATTCGTTGATTGATCCAAGGGCCTCTCTTGAAGCTTTATGAAACTGCGCCACTTGGTGGCGCGTATTTGCGTAAGAAACATTTCGATATTCGGAGTGCCTTTAGCGGCACCGAATCTCGCTCTTGCGTTTCAGGTGCAAACTCAATTTAAAACTAGTCCAGTTAATCTCTAAATGTCGTTACGTAGGTTGTGGGATAGAATCCAAAAATGTCTTTTATGCCAATGGCACCTTTCGCATTAGAGCCCCAACATTTGATGGAGCCATCGGTTAAAACCTTGGCGCATGTGTCAGCAGAATAAATTGAAATTTTTGAATATTTAACGCCTGAGTCAATCACGATAGGAGTTGTGCTATTATTGCTTGAGCTTCCATCGCCTAACTGGCCATAAAAATTATGTCCCCAACATTTAAGATCATCATTAGAGGTAATGGCACAGCCAAACGCAGCTCCAAGAGCGACATCTTTAAAATCAGTCGAGGCGTCAACGGGAACCGGATTAAGCTGCGAAGAACCACTTCCGTCACCGAGTCGTCCATTAGTATTGCTTCCCCAACATTTTAGTTTATTGCCCACGGTTATTCCACAAGTATGTGATCCAGATGTTGATACCTTTTTATAGAATATGCCCTGGTTAATTGGAGTAGGGATATTTCGGTTATCGGTAGAGCCATCACCTAGTTGTCCTATACTATTTTGTCCCCAACACTTTAATTCATCAACACTGGTGATTCCACATGTATGATTTAAATAAGTTTTAACTTCTTTGTAACTTATACCAGTGTCGATGACAGTTGGAAGCCACTTGTCCACAGTTGTGCCATCACCTAGTTTGCCGAACGTGTTTTGTCCCCAGCATTTTAAAATTCCTGTGGTCGTGATACCACAGGTGTGAAGTCTACCATTGCTGACTGTCAGATAGGAAACTCCCGAGTCAATAGTAACGGGTTCTGACACTAGTTTAATGGTACCAGTGCCCACTTGCCCGTTAGAGTTTTGTCCCCAGCATTTTAACACTCCAGAGACCGTAATACCACAGCTTGTGTTGTAATTTGTAGAGACTAAAGAGTAGTTGGTGGCAGGATCTACTCTCACAGGCGTCCTTTTGTTAGACGAGGGAACGCCATCACCAAGATAGACTATATCGTAAGGGTAGGTGATGGAATGGCATTTTAGTTTTTGCGAACTATCTATTACGCACATTATTGAGTCGCCGATCGAAACTTCAGAGATGGTCTGGGTGAAATCGACTTTTGTGGGAATTCGATTTGAATAGGCATTCCCATATCCAAACTGTCCTAGACTGTTTTGTCCCCAACAAATAATCGAACCATTCGATTTAAGACCGCACGAGAAACTATTACCAACAGAGACGGTGGCAAACGAATCGGAAGAGCTTATTAAATTTGGTATTGACGAATCATCCGTCGTTCCATTTCCCAATTGACCACCTGAATTTGTCCCCCAGCATTTGATTGAACTACTGCTTGTCAGTCCGCAGGCGTGAGCACTTACGCTGATATCCGCGTAATCTGTATTTAGGTCAACAACAGTTGGAACCGAAAGATTAGAAGAGTAGGTGCCATTTCCTAAATATCCATTTCCCCAGCACTTCAATTTATTAGAAGTGGTTAGGCCGCAGGTTATATAAGTTCCCACGGATATCTTTTTATAAGTGTTCCCAGTGTCAATCCCGACCGGCGCAAGGACGTCCGTATTATTTCCATTCCCAACTTGTCCATAATAATTATAACCCCAGCACTGCAAAATATCGCTAGAAGTTATAGCGCATGTTGTTCGACTATCCCGACCGGCGCTGATCATTTTGTAAGTGGTACCACCATTCACGAGGACTGGGGTGGCTTGTGTTGTTGTATTACCAGTTCCTAGTTGTCCATAGGTGTTGGTGCCCCAGCATTTTAATTGATCCGTGGATGTTATCCCGCAGTAATAGTCAGAACCGGGAGCGATGGATTTGTAAGAAACACCTGAGTCAACAATAGCTGGATTGGGGTTATTATTTCCCCAACATTTTAAAACTCCGGTGGATGTAATTCCACAGGTCATATTCCCAGAAGCGGCGACTAGAGTATAGTTTAAAGACGCGTCGACAGCCATTGGGATTCTATGTTTATTATATAAATCACCTTGACCTATTTGCCCTTGAAAATTTTCTCCCCAGCAAAAAAGTTTACTTGTTGATGTGATCGCGCATACGTGGTAGCTGCCCGAGGTGATTTTAGCTGCTTGTAAATAGGTCGCCTCGTTATCTTTGATTTGAATTAGACCGCTTTGAAACTTTCCAACTTTTATATTGTCATTGTCTGTGCCTTCAATATTTACCAGGATTTTGGTTTCTCCGGTCACGCCAACATAGGCATTTATATTGAGCGAAAAGCTTGCTGACAGTTGTCCGGCAGGGATGGTGAGTGAACCATTTGAAAGACTAATTTGGTTTGCATGGGCGGTAGAGCCATCAAGATTATAATATACAGTTACAGGCATGGATTGAATAGAGCTTAATTCAATTGTTATTGTTTGTAGCCCTGTTCCTTCTAAGATTCTATTTATAAGGGTCGACTGTGAGATATTGACTAGCCCAACCACTGTGTAGTTATACGAGACCGTGCTGCATGCCGAGCTGTCACTGCCGTTAAATCGTCGTGCATAAAAAGTATAACTTCCTTCTGCCAGTGGAACAGTTGGAGTTACGTAGGCAGTTGTCGAGCTTGAGACCACACTACCAATTTGAGTTATGCAATTATCTGAATACAATCTTACTGTGTCCCCGCCGATGACACCCGAGACGTTCACCGTTGGTGACTTATTAGAGTCCTTATTCCCTGCATAGATGGATATATCCGTAGGCTGTGACAACGTCGGTGTCGTGCTAATTGTAAAGGGGCTAGAGGTGACACTTAAAACACCCGTGCCATTTTGAGACGTTTTGTCTTCCTTCTCGGCACTTATCACATCGGATGCACCGGGCGCAGTAACCGCAATGTTGGAAAATTGCACTAAGCCTTGAATTGCTGTTAGCGTGGTTGTTCCACTTAAGGCCCCGCTTCCGGTTGTGAGTGTTAAAGTGATATTTGCGCTACTATCGGGTCCACTGACTACTCTGTTGCCATACGCATCCTGGATTTCAATAGTTGGTTGCTGAGAAATAACTTGGTTGGGGGCAACGTCTCCAACGGGTTGAGTGATAAACACTAGATTTTGGGCCAAGCCGTGTTCAATGACGATTTGAGCGGGCCCTTCGTAAGATGAAAAAGTATCATAAATCGACAAGGTTTTAATTTCGGCTTTGGTGGAAGAAAAGGTTTCTTGGTGACGTCCGAATTTATCCGTCAGCATTTCAATTTGGTTGCTGCTATTTCCAGTTCCAGAGATGAATAGCTTTACGATTTCTTTTTCTAAAGGATTTCCATTCTCGTCTTGAACTTGTATATCTATTACAAGCGTTTCTCCGGTCTTCACGGATGTCAGTTCGATATTTTCGTTAATTGGAGATACAACACGCAGCTTTATTGCTCGGTGAAGGCTTCCCGGCTTTCCTCGAGTAGCCGAGCTGGCATCCAAATTATCCATTCGAGCATTCAGAAAGCATGATGTCAGTACAAAAGAAGTCAGGAGTAAGAAAGTTTTAAGCAAAAATTGTGAGGTTTTATATATTGCTCTCATACGTCTCTATTTTTCGGACGATTCAGTGAAAAACTTTAGTTCTTTGTCGTAAATTAAGGCACCTGTCGAAAAAAATCTCATTCTGGGAAAAAAGATCATTTTTTTAAAAAAAAACTTGCTTAGAAAAAAAACGTGCTGGATCCAGAGACGGGCACCAGAGAATGCAGAGGCATTCTAAAAAAAATTATGACAACACTCTCTGCGGCGCTGACTAGTGAGAGCTATCGATCTCAAAAGATTCGGCGTAGGCTTCGACGATTTGTGGTTGGCAGCCGACCAAAGTAAATCTTGGGTAGCTATCATCGCCTTTACGAACTTGGTAATGATGAATTGCAAGCCCAGGTTGAGCTACGCAGTCACCCTGATCCGTGATTTCTAAAATCACTTCAAGCTCTACCGGTAGGGAATCGTCCATAGAAGTCAGAAGTTTTTTTAAATCTCCGACAGTCAGTGCGCGGTTCAGCAGTGACGAAATCTCGGTGGGATTCGCTCCACTTTCTTGGCGTATAATTTCGGTCATTTCTGTCATCTGTTCTTTTGAAAATTTGTTCATGTGCTGACACTACCTAATAGCCATAGGTTCGGCAAGAAAACAAATGTGGGTGGGCATTTTTATTACACCTTTTGATCGAAAATCAATTCAGAGCTACGTTGGGTGACATTTATTGTCTATGTGTATAGTTATCTACAGATGTCTTTTTTTGTATTGTACTTTATAGTTTGCAGGGTTGAAACTGTTGTTTTTAAAATAGCGACGCTTAACTTAATAGTTACGATAGTATAAATAAACTCAAATAAACATAAGGAATAATTGGATAATTTATGGAGCTACAACGAGCGTCTGTTGCTGAGAGAATTGTTCTATTTGTCTTGCTTGTGTTGGCAAATGCGAACTTTGCGAAGGCAAGTTCATTAAGTTGTTTAAAGTTTTATGCTTCTAAAACTGAGGTGGCTAAGCCTTTTTTTGTGGCGCAAATAAAAGATCAGTCAACATTGGAATACCTAGATACTGTAGAACTTTCGCCCGTATCACACTATAAATTCAAAAAGGCAATTAGAGAACTTGAGCATTTTCTATTTTTAGATTCTGATGGGTTTCTGAATGAGTATACAAAATCATGGACGGTAGATTCTGAAATTTCTCTTAGGGCAATAAAAACATTGCAAGTTGTTGTGGCGGTTAAGGCTCCTAGAGATCAAATTCGTTATTATAAGCTTTTTCTATTTAGTGAAAATGCAGGTGATCACAGAGTTTTGTTTGAGCGGCTTACGGAAGCTTTTATTAAAGATAATCTGTCAAATGACGACTATAATAACTTTAATATTAAATCCTATGTTCATCCTGTGTACTTTGGACAAATTCTTTTTGCCAAAGAGCGAGGCTCTAAAACTTTCAAATACATTGATAGTGACGATATACGATATAGAACAAGCTATGAAGATTACCAATCGAATAGAAAGTTTTTAACAAAAATCCCTGATGGGTTGCTGGATTTACATCCTGATGAAGTTTATGAATTTGAAATAGAAAGAACTCATATCCCCTAGGCTTCAGTGCTCGACATCCCTAGATAGGTTGGTAATGACAGTTGGTAGTGACACTATATAGGCTAATAGAGATCTGTGCTTGCTAAGAGGAAAAAATATCATTTGTGTTAGAGTTTTAATATTTCGGCTTTTTTATGACCATTTTTTCGCCGACGACGATACAGCCATGATCGGCCGGGGTTTTGATTTCGTACGTGTACACGGCCCCTGGTTCGCAGTACAAGCGTTTACCGTCATTGGGACCTGCAAATATAATGTCACGTGTATACAACTCGCGCGTATAGAACAGATCGGGCCGATTGCTTGTGATGATCAAGCCAAAATAATACACCCACTCATCGCAGCTTTTATTAACGTAATCCTCGATGTAGTGTTTGGCCACGGCACAGTTTTCTTCGGACGTTGGATACTTGTTCGAATAAATCCACTTTTGAATCGGATAGGACTGCAGTTGATTGGCCAGTGCTGACGATTTTTGATCAGATTTTTCGCTACGCATAGATCCGCCCTCAGTGCGATGAATTTGGTGAAGGGGGGTGTACACATTTGAAAATGAAAAAATAGGTTTTTCTAATGTTGTTCGGTAAAAATTAAAGGTGATTTTTATTTCCCGATTAGGCAGCAAGTCCATCTGAGCGGTGACGACGGCCATCAAATGTCGATCGACCTGAGAGGTCATGTCTCGGGTTTGGCAGGTAAAACGACGATATTTTCGGAATTCACCGATAGGACCATAGTCTCCAAAAAGACCAAAATCTTCGGGTAATTTCATTTTATTTTTAAAATCAATTTGAATGGGTTCGGTTTCACAATAAATAAAAAAACTAGTAGTGGAAATATCATTTATTTTTGAGGAACTGATATTATCGGCGTCAAACGATGTCGGGCATTCGATGTTGGAGTTTGGATTTTGCAAACCGACGTAGATTCTAAAACTATGTTTTTGAGAGGCGCGTGTGTGATCATTTTCAATTTCTTCCGGTGTGCGCGGGCGTTCTGTATGGGAATTCAGGCTCACTGAAATAGCGCAGTTTTGTCCCATGTAAAATCCAAAGTTAGGACTTGGATTTTTTTGTACATAAAGCCAAGTGCCGTGATAGGACTCGGGCGAAGCATAAGGCATTGTGTAATTATAAAGTGTTAATGAGGTTTCAAAATTGGGATCGCCTTTTTTGATAAAGGCGGGAACAAGTTCGTGGTGGATGATACGAAACATTTGATAGTAATTATCCATAGTCCATTGGCCCGAGGTAAACTTGTTACGAAATTGTTCCCAGGCGGGCCGATAAAGCACGATAGATTTATGTTTGGGATAGTAGTTAATCGCGTCTTTAAAATTATCATCAATCGATATACGTTCATTAGAAGATGTAATACACGTTGAATCAATTAAGTCTATGGCTTGGCGGACGTTGTAAGGTAGGCCCTTGACGTCGGTTTGGAAAACGTATTTTAGGAACTTGTCAGTCATTAAGCGAAAAAATTTGGATTCTTGATCTTCGGCACAGGACGCCGATTTTTTGGCCATGCCTGGGGCGGCCCAGGCGGACCAACTAAAAATGAATAAAGAAATAAATAGGAATAACTTATAAATCGACATTTTTATTGAGAGGGTGTTGTTTCGTTAGGGGCATTTATCTCGTTAGGAGAATCTATTTTATGAGAAAAACCTTTTTTTTCAGGAGAGACATAAATGCGATTGATAAACATCTTCAAGTTCGATTTCAAATTATCTTTCGACGTGGTGCAAATTTCCGGATCGTAGACAATAACAGAAATCGGACCATTGTTAGTCGTGCGTTGATGAAGCGTGATTGCAGGACGCGTCGTTCTGTCTTCACGGCTAAAGACTTCAGTGCTGATGACCTCACCTCGTGCTAAATCAAATATTAAATCAAGTGTTAAATCACGTGATTGATTACTGGAGGTAGAAACCAAATGATCTGATTTGCTCACGTGTCCAGATTCTTCGGTGGCGATTTGATTTAGGGCCATACGGAATTTTTTTTCACAGAATTTAATGCGTGTTACAAATTCTTTCAAATTACGTTTGATATTTTCTTTGTTTTCTTCTCGGCACATCATAGAATTTGTTATCATCACCGGGTTGCTGCCCGCTGTTTGACCTGAATATTGGAGAATAAAAAGAGGGGCATTTGTTTGAGCCGCTTTGGGGCGCTCACCCGTAGCCAGTGCTAGGTAAAATGAACTCAAAGTGGCGTCGTAGTTCGAAATATTGAAGCCGCTGGTCGACGGTTCTTCTTTGGCTAAGTCGTAAAGATGCGCACGAATGTCGCTATCACAGATGACTCCACCGTTACCTTTAGTTTGCGTATAGCCTAAGTTCAATTGAAGTAGAAACACCGCGAGAATAATTTTAGTAGTTGGTAAATTCACTTTCTAACTCCTTTTTTCTTTTTCGTTTTGGGAAAAAACTGCATGGCCAATTCATAGACTTCGGTCTTCGTACCCTGTCGAGTGAGCTCGCGTATCTCCATATGAAAATTTCTGATTTTTTCTTTGACCTGTTTTATAAGAGCCGGATCCAGAGGTAAGCAGATCGAGGTGAAATCGCGATCGTGAATACTGTCACGAAATAGGGACTCTTTAGCCAACCGTAATGTATCGGCATGGGCCAGTTGAATGACCTCGTCGGTGATGTCATCGGTCGTACTGACATGGTCTTTGACTTTTTCTAACGTACCTTCGTTTTCAGTGATGACGTGAATGTCTTTCAGTCGTGTGATGACTTTTTGAACTCGTTCGGGGGCTGTACCTAATTTATCGGCTAGCCAGTGTAAATCGTACACAAAATCGTCCGTATCCATCAGGGCTAGGAAATCAAAGTGTATACCTTCCGTAATGTAGAAAAAATGGTTACGACTTAAAAAACTGACTTTGCGAATTCCCGCAGAAATTTCGATGGGATCATTGACTAATAGGGCTCGCTCGGTGGGATTCAGTTTCAAGTTCGTCGCGATCTTAGACGATTGCTTATCAGAAATGCCACGTTTGCCGTTAAGAATTTCACTCATAGAACCGGGACTCAGGCCGCATCGCTGAGCAAAGGAACGCAGTGAAAATTGAGGATTTGCGGCTTTGGATTCATTGAACTTATGTTGTAAAAGTGCGATGGCCTTTTTGGACATAGCCAATAGAATTGCAGAAGTCATACCAAATCAAGGCTCAGCAGGTTTTGCTGTGTGTTGACGGTGTGTCTTCATTTTTGACACCCGTCGGCCTTGCCCGATCATGTCTCAAAATGTTTCACTCTCGAAATGGAATGCGGAGGTCGTTCAGGGGTGCATTCTGAATTTGCCTGTGTGCTTGGTCCCATTCGAATTTATCTTCAGGGTATTTTTCAGGGTCGACCTCGCGGCCTTCCGTCGCCTTGAATGACTTTTTCCAGTTCTCAATGGCCAGGTCTCGAATTCTTTTTTCAGGGTAAGCTTGATCCTGTAGTTTGCTTAACGTGGACTGTGACGTTAACATAGACGAAGCCAGCTGTAAGCCAGTTTTCAAATGGGCCAGCTCGTCTGGATTTTGGACAAAAACAAACGCCGTGTAGAATACAAAAAGTAGATTCCAAAGTCGCCCGGACTCTTGAACCATTGGTCGCCAAACACCGAAAAAATCCGCAATTTGTTTATGTGTTAAATTATTTTCGTACGCAGCCACTTTTTCAAGTTCATGAGTAGTTAGTTTTTGAACATTAATAAAGCGAATATTGGGAAACAGACCCCAGAAACCAAGATACCGATCGGAAAGATAATTAAGAACGCCATAAGCAGCACTCTGACCAAAAAGCCTTTTCGCATTTGTGGCCGCGTGACGACGTCTTTCGATTTGATCAGGGGTCAAGCTTTGGCGAATTTTAAGTTCGTCAGTGATCGTTCTTTGAATTCTGTGTCTAAGACCTAAAACCGGAATCATTTCAATGGTTCGTTGAACAGCGACATTGTGTTTGAATTCTTTTTGATAAAAGGCGTGACAGCTTTCACTGGCACGCACTTTTTGGAATAGTATCAATGTCAAAATGACGGATAAAGATATATATTTCATATTTCCTCAAGTGCCGCTACTAACGGCATTACAGCCTTATAGATACCAACTGTGTGTTGTCCAACCGTCTACGCCAATCAAAGCGTTTCTACCAACTGAATGTCCTTACCAGGGAAAGGTAATCAGTGGTTTAAGGATATGCAGCGCGGTCTCTCGATCCGAGGCCCACAATCATTAAACAAAAGCCCGCAGTAACGGCAAATACAACTCCAATCTTAAGCGCCTTAATATTTGACCTTTTTAAATCATTCATATCTGTTTTACTATCATCTATCCAATCAAAACCCAACTGTGCAATAGTAATAAGTAATATAACTCCAACAGCAAACATCATTATTCCACTAAAGCCAGCAATAAAGCCGTAAAATGCATTGTTTAAACCGGCATGGGCTTTAGGGAAAAAGATTTCGAACACAGTGGTCACAACATTTTTTTGAGACGTACTTTCATTTCGAGCCATTTTGTTTTGGGACTTCAATGATTCCATGACCTGAACTGAAAGAGATTGTATGGCCAACTCACTTTCTAAACGCATTTCCGCATTTTGTGGAAGTTTGATAGTCGTTCGTCCTAATACCGTTTGATCTAAATCATCTGTTACTTTCAATGACGTTTCTCCTGAACTTATTTTGGTTGTATCTACATTTAGTTTCAGACGATATAAATTTCTGCCATTGTCGACCGTGGCTGGTGACAATACTGAAAAAGAACGCCCTAGAATTTTTGGGTTGAGTCTAACCTGATTGAATGTAAGGGCTTGACCTCTGGTATCCTGCAGTACATAGCCTTTGGATTCATATTGCTCAATCACAGCGAATACCTTTCCTAGTTGTTGCTGCACGAGCGTGTGCTGCTCATGTGCATTTGTAGGATTCGCTTGTGCATAATTAAAGCTGACCATAGTCAAAGCCAAAAAACACTTAAAAATAGTTTTTATCATCGTTGTTTTCATAAACACCTCTTTTTTTTAAAAGTAATTATCTAAAGATAAAGATAAATGAAAAACCTCATTCTGAGAATTTTTGCATATAAAAAATGTTCCGGATTTTGGAACAAGGGGACTTCTTATCAACTCGTGTTTGCCCTTACCATGTCATTAGTAACTGATGTTGATGTGCGCATTCTGTTATTATTTCTTTACATCGCTGTCTGTGTAAGGGCCTAGACATCGTGTTGCCGCTTGTTTTAAGCCATAAGGGAGCGGAATTTTATATAATAACTACCAGGGGTACGCCCATTTTGCCCTATCCGTGTGTTTAGATTGAAAATCACTGGATTCGGTGTTATTTCGAATGTGCAAAATGAAATCATTGCGAAGTCATTGTGAAGTCAAATTATATACCTTGGAGGTTTTTTGAAGATTTTTAGTCGCCCTTTACTGGGAATAGCGTTAGTGACAGCATTACTCTCACACAATACGTTTGCTCAAGCTTTGGATGTTTCTTCGCACGCATTTGCCGTGAGGACGTTAAAACACCTTTCTGCTAAAAATACAGGTAAGAACATCGTATTTTCTCCGTCCAGCTTAAGTGCCGCGATGGTGACGATTCTTGCCGGGGCTAGCGAGAAGGATCAAAAAATCGTCTTAAAGTCTATGGGTTATGGTGATGCGACTATTAAGGAAATTCTTGAGGATAGTCAGCGTTTCGAAAAATCTTTGGTTGCAGAGGAAGGATACCGTGTTGTTTCTAAAAATGCGCTATTTACGAATGTGGCCTTGGATCCCAAGTACAAAACTCAAATTGAATCGTCTTTAAATGCTCAAAATGACGTTATTGATTTCACCAAGCCAGAGAGTGCAGCGCTAGTCAATGAATGGGCCAATAAGTCTACAGACGGAAAAATCAAAGAAATTGTTAAGGCGCAAGATATTTCTCGACTGGCATTCTTGAGTTTGAATGCTACAATGTTTGAAGCGAAATGGGCAAATGCCAAGTTTGATTCTCCTCGCATGGAAGCTGATTTTGTCAATGAAGCAGGTCAGAAGATTGGCAAAGTTAAAATGATGGTTTCTAGTCCTCGAATTCGTATTGCTCAAAAGGCTTACGAAAAGTTTAAAGTCTATGAGATTCCCTACGCTTTAGATTCAAAAGGCGAATCTCAAGGCTCAATGATGATTATTTTGCCTACGATTAAAAACGAAAAAGAAGTAATGGCATCGCGATGGTCCGAGAAGCCAGTAGCGCCTATCGTGACACCTTTAGCAGAAGCTTTGGCGTCATTGGATGCCGAGCAAATCGCGCAAATTGATAAAGACATCAAATCGATGCGTGCGGCGAAAGAAGTCTACAGCATTTTGCTGAATATGCCAAAATTCAAAACCGAGAGTGATTTCAGTGACGAATTGAAAAATATGTTAACGACGATGGGTGCTGGATCGATCTTTAAACAAATCGACGTTTCTGGAATGGTTGTCGAGAAGTCCAAAAAACGATGGAGTCACTCGGTAGTGGCTCTTGTTAAGCAAAAAGCAGTTATCGAAGTGGCTGAGGAAGGCACGACGGCGGCGGCGGTTTCTGCTATTGGTGGATTTCCAGAATCATGTCCTCCACCATCAGTTTATTTAAATAGACCATTTGCGTATTTGATTAAGGATGGCGCCACGGGACGTATCGTTTTTGCAGGTACATTTGTAGCTCCTAAGTAGTTTTTTTTCGAGAGTCATTTTAAAATGGGGACGTTTAGGTCCCCATTTTTTTTTGTTTCGGTAGTTTTGTACGTTTAACAGTTTCTTTGTTGGTACACAGGATATAGTTGTCAGTTTCTGGTTTGATCCAATGATTGATCAGCGATTGAAATCCGCCCGAGTTGAGAGCCACATGAGTCACACCCGATGTGACCAGTGGTTCTAGTTTTTCTTCAGGAATTGTCATTTCGCATGTGATTATAAATTGTCGTATTTCTTTTTGAGCATCGGTGAGCTGGAGAACGATGTAGCTGCCTTTGGATAATTCAATATTATTAATTTTAGATCCCTTTGGTGCATTTGCAAATGAATATAGGCTCAGTAACAGTACGATAATGATTAAGTTCATTTTTTAACTCCTTCAGCAAGTTTAATAAGATAGTTTTGAAGTGCCGTCTTTTGATCCTTGGTCAGCTTATAGCCAATCGGCATGCGACCACTTTCTGTATACGCCAGGGCTCGGTGTAAAAGCATTGGATCCGTGGTCACTGATTTTCTGAATATGTCCTCGGTCGTTAGGAATTGATAAACTTGAGGAAGATATGATTGGGGACCGTGGCAGGCCAGGCAATAGGTCAGTGCCAGTGAATTGCCTATTTTGAGCGTGTCTGCTGATGATTTTAGGGGTCCTATTTTTTTTAGAATATGATCCAGACTTACCAGCATCGAGGGATTATGATCACTGCTGGGATGAGTGGTTTCAGAAGCAACAACAGGAAGCGGATTGGCAAGGCTGTCTTGGGGGATTGTCATTTCGGTGACGGCATTTTTTTGAATGTCACTATAGAGGGCCTGACACATTATATTTTGATTGTCGGCTGTAAACTCTAGAGCGCCGCCTAAATCATCGATGCACGAGAAGTCTTGTTTGTTAAAAAAACCAGATACACCGCGAGTCAGTTTGTATTTGTCTTTTAATGCGGGGATGGATTGAGCAAGTTCTTGAAACAGAAGTCCTTGAACGATCTGCGCTGTGGACGTGTCATAACCGTGGGCTCCGTGAATTCCGGTCGCGTATTCAGGTTCTGTCGGCTTATTAAAATGAAGTGTCCATTCGTTCGGTGTGATTCCGATTTGTAGGCCTACGTTGTACAAATGTAGAGTGCGTGAGTCCACCGAGCGCGGATCGTTGAGTTCAGAATCGGGGGTGTACCGAGGAGTTCCATATTTGTCACCGAGTGTTTTTTTGATAATAGGTAGGAGGTCTACTTTCTCGCACGCAAGCGCTTCCATGGCCAGAGTGGATGCTAGAGCTTGGTAAGCTTTGTTTCTTAGAAATTTGTGTGCAATCCGTTGTGCATTCAAGTGGCTAAATGCGTCCGTAAATTTCAGATTAGCCCGCAGGTGATAGTTGTCCGTTTTTAATTTTCTTAAGTAAAGTTCGCGTTGTCCAGGTTTTGTTTCGTTCGTGAATCGTTCGATGAGGTTATAAGGATATTCTTCGTAGCCGTACACCTTGTTTTTTGGCCAAGGCAGGGTGTTAAAACAGGGGTTTGTCGCTGCTAACTTTTTGAATTGTTGATAGCGGGACAGTTCGCGCTCGCCTTTGAAAAGGGCGTCGTCTTCGCTGCCATAAAAACCGGGCCAAATGGGATAGGCGTGAAAGATCGGTCTTAGTGATTGGTCACTACCGACGCCATGGCAATTTAAACACGTTTTTGAATCGGCATGAGCCGTCGTCTTTTGTGAATTGGTCAGCGCCCGTGCGGTTAGGCCTTTGAACTCGGGGTCTGGTTTTTCAAAATCCAGTGACAGGGATCTCCAGCGCGCATGAGGAGGGTCTTCAAAGTGTAGGATCTCGACGCTGCCATAGTCTTGGCTGTCTTTGTTGCAAACGAATGAAATAACAATTTTACCGTCGGTACTCATGCGCAAGACTCGTGGCCATTGATCGCTGACGAGGTGATGCTGACTGCTGCTGGTTTCTTTTACGAACGTAAACGTTTGCAGCGAGTTTTTTGGTAGAGCATTTAGGAAATCAACCATTGTTTTTACTTTGGGATTATTGGCAATAGATTTTATTTCCTCAATCGTTGTTCGACGCTCGCTACAGTCGGGCGAAATTCCGAGAGTGGTCGGCGGGGATTTGAATTTGTCTTTTGAATACACGGATACTGTGAAAAAGAAGGTGAGTGTCAGGATAACACGGAGAGGGTTCATATCTGCATGATAATCTGTGAGGATAAAAAGGTCAGGCCCAGGAGTGAAAATATGGGGTAAAGTCGGGTGTCGAGACCTATGTCGGAGGTATGAGTATTTGCCTTCAGAGCATGAAATATGATTTTTGATGTCCTTAAAATAAACGGATAGCGAAAGTAGAAATATCCTTTGCAAGTTAAAATCGTGTTGACTAGTCAGGCCTCGGTGGCAACGATGACTGTTCGTTGTGTGAAGAGCGGCGAAATTAGGTTTGATGATGTCCAAAAAGCGTTGGGCGGGAAGTTAACTGGAGGGCTATGTATGAAAATCTACATTGATGCGGATGCTTGTCCTGTGAAAGAAGAAACTTACCGAGTGGCCGAGAGACACAAGCTGCTTGTTGTCTTGGTTGCTAATCAATGGATGAACACACCGATGAGTAGGTTAATAGAAATGAAAGTTGTTTCTGGAGGCTTTGACGCCGCCGATGATTGGATTGTCGAGGCCGTGAAACCGGGCGATATCGTTATCACTGCGGACATACTATTAGCTGATCGTTGCATTAAAAATGGAGTGCGTGTCATTGGTACAAAAGGCGAAGAATTCACAGAAGATAATATCGGCAGTGCTATTGCGGGACGAGACTTGATGCAGAACCTTAGATACATGGGCGAAAACCGTGGTGGCCCGGCCCCGATGGATAAGAAGGCACGTTCTAAATTTTTGGGGACTCTAGATCAAATTATTCAGGCGAATAAAAGACAATATCCAAATCCAAAATAGTTAGTTGGCCTAGGTATGCACGTATAACCTGGACCCCGAAAAACAAAAATAGTATTTTTTGAATATGCTGATACACGAAATTGGTTATTTAATTGTAGGTAGTATATTTCAATGCTGGTTAACGGGATCTGTTATGACCTGCCCGGTGGATGGTAAAGTAAAACCGGCGAATGTTGTTGTCGAAAAAGTCGAAGATTATGAATCGAGTGAAGTTCATTATGATATGAATGGAATTGCTGTTTTTTCTAGAAACGACGATATTTTTGAGATCAGAAAGAAAACCGGGAAAAAAATTCGCGTGTCTTTAGTTGAATTAAGAAAGCATGCTGACGTGATTCATGAAAAAATGAAAAAAGACGTGGGCGTATTCCAAAATTGGCAGTATGAGTCTCTTGAAGATATTCTGAAATCAGCGATGCTTGAACACGAGATAGATTTTATTTCGCTGCTAAGAAAAGATGACTTAATAACACCAATGACGATAACAAAAGAGCAGTTGGATTCTGTCAGAATGAAACGCACAGATGATCTGCTCAAGACTAACAATGTAGCTCTACCGATTGGTTTTTTTGAAATATCGACGCTGTGTACGTATAAAAAAATAGACGAGCATCGCAGTCAGGGTATTTGTGCATCGCCTCGGAGCGTAGCGGCCTATAAAGATGGCGATTACAGCTCGGAAAAAGTTATAGAGGCATCACTGACTTGGGCTCATTTACTGGGGCGTCCAAAGCAAATAGCCACATTAAATGCGCCGGAAAACAAAGAAGAGCTTTTGGTTTTTGCAGAGCAAGGTGACTGGGTTCGAATGAAGTTGGTGGTGTTGGAAGAATCAAAACGCACAGTCTGGATTAATAAAAAAGATGTTCCTTTTCAGATGGTTCGTTTGCAAAGTGTCGATCGGATAAAGACTTTGATACAGTTTTTAAATCCACCGAACGTGGCCTCACCAAGACAAAATATAGACTTAGCTGAAAATTTAAAGACTCTAGTTGAAAAGCCTCTCGATTTAGATATCGAATCAGCCAATGAAGCAAAATGGGTAAATGATGTGCTGTGGGTTAAGGTCAATATTAAAAGTCAGCCGCAGTGTTCTGGCAACGAGTCAGAAAAAATAGGTACTGGCTGGTTGCCTTATGTCGATCCCAAAACGAAAAAAAAAGTTCTAAAGTGGATTTCGCGAGGCTGCTAGTTGTAAATTCAGTATGCTATTACGGAACCTGTGGGCGTAAAAAGAAATTCTCATTTAAGTTCTAAAGCCAAAGTGCCGATAGATAGTTTGGTAAGCGCAGGTCGTTGGCTAAGGATGGATGGCTTATGTTAAAACTAGTTTCTATTATTGTTCTGGTCGTAAATTTAGATGGATTTGCTCAAAAAGTTGAATATCGTAACTCGGCGGAGATGACTATAAAGCGTTCCCAAATGTTTCAAGACTTGATGGGAGCCATCGACAGCAGGAAAGCAGCGCTTCAAGACCATGTTCGTGAAGTCAATAAGCAAATCGACATAGAACAAAAACAAAAGAACCCCAAAATGACATCATCTTGTGAAAAGCCAGACTCTAAGGCGGCTCAAAAAGTGACGTTGTATGATGAACGTGAGGAAGCAGAAAAGCAACTAGCCGAGTTGAAAACGCGTGCTTATGCGGCCCGTGTGGTCTTGTCGAATGCCACGACTCACTTTATCAAGTCAGGAACAACACCAACTGATTTTGGCACAAAGGATTTAAAGCAAAAAGCTCTGCAAGCGAGTGTAGACTTTCCAGAAAAGCCATCGACTTTTACGCGTGAATCATTCTGTGACGAGGTTATCAAGAAGTATCAAATTCCTGAAGGGATGGGGTTGAAACTTAATCCGGCTTCTACTCCCTTTATTAAAATAAAAGATATTAAATAGTTTTCACTGTTCTATCGTGTTTGCCGAGGGATCTTTTCGTTTCTTCCCGCGTCGGTTTTGATACAGACTTTGTATGTGTCGTCACCGACGAGGCTGTCGTCAGGCGTGTTTGGACTGGCCTGAAGGTTTTTGGCAGTGAAGCAGGTCTATAGTTGACGTGAATAGGCCGGACTATTTCCCATATCCAAAAGGAAATGACACAGAGATGGAGGCGTAAGTTACATCCATTCCTTTGAATTCGTCTGCGATATTGAGTTCGCGCGAACCACTGCCAAACTTAGTGTATTTCGGAATAATCAGCTCGACATTGACCGCTACATGATTTGCAAAAAACTGACCGAAGCCAAATTTCATGTTGGTTCCTGAATAATATATCTCTGCGTCCGTCAGTTTATATGTAACTTTATCGGAAATGCCATAGCCAGCCCAAAAATTATATTTATTAACTTTGTAGCCAACAAGAATTCCTGTTGCTGTTCGTGCATAGTCTTCTTCGGACGAGGATCCTTTGTCTTTACCCGAGCCGCCGGTGTATTCCGCTGCGGTCCAAAATGATTGGCCGAAAAGATACCCCAAGCGTAGACCATAGTCCAATCCAGAGTTGGTGGACTTTGCAACTTCCCCTGTCGTTGCGGTTAACTTAGTAGATCCCGTATTGTAACCAAGAAAAGGTTCAACGATAAAACCAGCAAGGCACTGAATGCCAAAAAAGATCGTAAACGTGGTGACCAGTGTTTTCATGAATTCTCCTTTAATTGTTTTACTTTATCTATATAGAGTGCGACGAAATTTTTCGAAAGTCATGGTGGATCCTGTTTATGGTCTTAAACGTGTGAATGGTTTCAGTCCATAGTCCAGCTGGTGGTAAAAAAAATGATTTATTTCTATTGCTGATTTTTTTTTGCCACTCTAGACATTGCCTAACAAAAACAATTACAGGGAACATAATATAAATACATTGTCTCGAATTTAGCCGTGATTTCAAATATGACCTAATTGGGGGTGGTCAAGAACGCATAGATTGATATGAGCTGTTCTTTCCACAATTGTTCATTAATTCAGTTCTAAACTGAGATCATGAAAATGGTATCAGCTTCTATTTTTTTAATTTTAATTCACCTAGGGATTCTGTCATATGCAGAGATCTATTCACTGAAAACATTTTTGAGGCAAAGTCTGCAGTATTCACGTGATATGGAAGTGGAAAATGCGAATCTGAAGAGAATGGATTATGTCATAGCGGAACAGCGCTCCGCTTTTCTGCCAGAAGTAAATGCCTCGGTTCAGTACACGACGCTTGGCCCGAGTGAGCGCCGTCAAAATGCCTATAATCAATCGGTGAATGGCACTTCGACTAAAATTAATCTCAACCAAAATTTGTTTAACGGACTAAAAGATGTAAATGCTTTGGAAAGTGCCAAACACAGTCGTCAGGCTCAGTATTACAAAGTACAAGAGATTCGCCAACGTAAAATTGAGTCTGCGTTGGCTTTGTATTTTAAACTACTGCAAGTTCAAAAAGATATTGAAAATCAGAATCAAGAGATTCTGTTGTATGAGAAAAATCTAAACGAGATGAAAGCGCGTACACGCAGTGGTAGTCTGCGTCCTAGCGAAGTTTTAAATTTAGAGGCAGCTGTTGCCAATGCGCGCATTGATTTGAATACTTTTGAAAATAACCTCAAGCTAGCCCAAGCCGAGGCCGCGACCACATTAAGACTGTCTGATCCTCAGGTGGTGGTGGTCTCTTTCGCAAAATTTTCGTTTTCCTATGAACAAACGAAATCATTGGTCGACAAAATGGATCTTGCTAGGCGGGACGATTTAAAATCGCTAACCTATAGTGTTCAGGCAAAAGAAGAAAATATTGAGGTTCAAAAAGGATCCTATTTGCCCACGTTGGATTTGTCGGGAAGCTATCTTGTGAACAGCAGTGATGATTTCGCACAGAGCAACACCTATTCCGCATCGATTGTTTTGAGCATTCCATTTCCTGTGAGTGTGAAAAAGTCGTCCGAGTTGGCCAAGTCTCGTGCCGAGAAAGCAGTTGCAGAAAGTGAAGCGAAAAGGAAAAAAGAAGATTTGATGAAGGAGAAAAATCAGCTGGTTCAAAGTCTTCAGAATAATATTAAGCAAATCGAGCTACTAAAAAAAGCTAAGGAGCTGAATAGAAAAAATGTAGATGCCATGGGGCGTGATCATCGGGGAGGGGTGGTCAGTTACAGCGATGTGCTGAACGCCTCAATTACTTATCAAAAGACGCTGCAAAAATATGATCGGGCATTGCTTGATTTTGAACTAAGTTGCTACCTAGTGTTGCTGTGGTCTGCAGATGTGGAAGAACTAATTTCAGGTATAGAGGATTGAGATGAAAAGACAAGTGTACATCGCCTTGGTCGTGACAGTTGTATTGGTTTTTGTGGTGGTGGCGTTTACGTTGATACAACGACCGTCTCTGGCCACCAAGAAGACCGTGCTGATTCGGCGTGGGGATTTGGTCGAGGCCGTTTATGCGATTGGATCTGTCAAAGCCGATCGTGTATTTAACCTTAAAATGGGTGTGACGACAAAAATGTTAGAGCGCTATGTTCGGGCTGGTGACAGGGTTAAAAAAGGTGACAAGTTAGTGCGGCTTGAGGGATTGCAAATTGTGACGGCGCCATTTGATGGCATGATTACGCATGTGGCCTTTGAAAAAGGCGAGTTGGTATTTTCACAAGCCGTGATTGTCACTGTTGTTGACCCGTCGTCATACTTTATCGAGATCAGTGTGGACGAGCGAAACGTTCCGTTGATTAAGTCTGGACAGGTGGTTGATGTCAGTTTTGAAGGTGTACGTGTGCAACGAATTTTCGGAACGGTTCGATCGGTCTATTCAAAGGAGGGCGAGTTTTTAGTCGCGATTGATGCGGATTTGTCGCCTATTTCGTTGTTGCAGGGAATGACATGTGATGTGGCTGTTCGAGTAAGTGAATATAAAAATCAAATCCTTGTTCCGTTGGGCGCCTTAAGCAAGGAGGGTGGCGTGCGCGTCATTCGTAATGGTAGATCCAAAGTGGTGCCACTTAAGCTGGGTGCCAAAAATTCGCAGTACATGATTTTAAAAGAGGGCGACATCAAAGAGAATGACGAAGTTGTTATTGAAGATGCGGGTATGCGGGGGCCTGCGAGCGGGCCTGAAGGATCTCGGCCATGATGATTTTTTTGGCTCTTAAGCATATATTGTCTCGGAAAAAGCAAAGTTTGGTGACCTTGCTAGGAATTTTTATTGGAACGATGTCTTACATTGTCATCTCTAGTTTTTTTCAAGCATCGCAAGATTCGATGATTGCGTCGATGGTCTCGGGAGATCCACATATCCGTATTCAAGCACGTGAACGAGAAATCGACAGCAAAGAAATTGAGGACGTTCTTTATCCTATGTTTGATGCCGTGATTTGGAAGCGTACGCCTTCAGGTGTTCGCGCCTCGGCGGCGATCGAAAATTCTAGGGGATGGATGGATTTTCTGGCCACAGAGCCGTCTGTGGTGGCCGCAACCCGAGTACACAGCACCACGGCGCTGATTAACTATAACAAAGTGACCTACTCGGTGAATGTTACGGGTGCAGATCCCCGTGAGCAGGTGAAGATTACGAATATCGAAGAGAACATGGTCAGTGGCAGTGTGCTGGATTTAAACAAAGGCACGGCTCGGGTGGTTATTGGTCAAGAGTTGGCGAATTTGTTGGCCAAGCAAGTGGGTGATAATCTGGTGCTTACGTCAGTCAAAGGGTCGCACGTGCCTTTTAAAATCGTGGGGATTTTTTCGACAGGGAATAAATTTTCAGATCGAAGCTCGGCGTATACACAGTTGTATGATGCACAAAAATTGGGTGGGGATAGTGGCAAGATTTCGCAAATCTATGTTAAGGTGAGTGACTTTCGACAGGCGTCAGCCTTAGCTTCCGATTGGCAAATCAATTCGCAAGATCGGGTACGCAGTTGGGATCAAATTAACGAAAATCTTTTATCGATGTTTAAGACCCAGGATGTGACTCGTTATACGATTACGGGAATTATCATGTTGGTGGCCGGTTTCAGCATCTATAACATTTTGGGAATTGTGGTGACGCAAAAAAGAAAGGACATCGCCATATTACGGTCGATGGGATATGAGCCCGGTGATATTACATTACTTTTTTTATATCAGGGGCTGATCTTGGGTTTGTTTGGTGGCCTTCTGGGGTGTGCCGTCGGGTACTTGATTTCAATAGGTATTGGGGAAGTTTCTATGGGGGGGCCGCGAAGTACCGTTTTCCATTTAGATTTTAGCTGGGATGTTTATTTGATCGGAATCTTGATTTCGAATGTGGTGGCTATACTGGCCAGTTATTTCCCAGCACGTTCGGCTTCGAAATTGTCTCCGATTGAAATTATCAGGGGGACGGATTGAGCGCATTAAAAGTTGTGAATTTAGAAAAAGAACTAGGCGTTCAGAAATCGCTGATATTAAAAAAAATAAACTTCGAGGTGAATGAGGGTGAATTTGTTTCACTTACGGGAAAATCGGGTTCTGGTAAAAGTACATTGTTATATGTGCTTTCGACTTTGGATTGGCCTACGCGTGGTCAGGTTTTTTATGGCGATCATGATGTTCAATCTTTGTCGTCAAAGGAACTACACAGCCTAAGAAACGAGAATATTGGATTTGTATTTCAGTTTCACTATTTACTGCCGGAATTGACGGCGCTTGAAAATGTCTTGATGCCGGCACGTAAAGCGGGAATCTTAGAGGAAAAGATTCCTTTTGCTCAGAATCTGTTAGAGCTTGTGGGGCTGGGCGAGCGAATGGATTTTTTACCTCGGGAACTTTCGGGAGGTCAGTCGCAACGTGTGTCGATAGCCCGATCGTTAATTATGAATCCTAAATTTCTTTTTGCAGATGAGCCGACGGGATCTTTAGACTCTGCTAATTCAAAGTTGATCTTGGATATCTTTAAGGAAATCAATCAGGATTATCAGACTACGATTATTATGGTTACTCACGATGCCGATTTGGCTCAAGCGACTGATCGACAGATTCACCTTGTCGACGGCACATTAGATTCCATGAAATTCTAGATCTAAATCGAGATAAATTCCCGCTTTGAGATTCTAATCGATATTCAATTTGTTCCACATTCTCTCCACAATCCTATGTCAACCTGACGTTGAAGGACACTACTGGGAGGTAGCCGTGAAAAATATTTTTGTAGTTATTGGAATTTCGATTATGACGGCCGCAGCTCTGGCTTTAGAGAACGGTGAGTTATCGTTAGTGACGACCATGGCGCCTGATCATCCCTGTGTGAAGGTGAATTTGTCGTCAGAGCAGATTTTAGCAATTAAAGATATCGTGTACAAAAACAGCCAAGCTCGTGCGCAAGATGAAGCCAATTTGAAAAAAGCCATGCTGGATGTCGAGCACGTTCTGACAAGCAGCACCTCTACAAAAGCCGAAGCCGAAAAGGCACAGAGTGGTTTGCAGCACGCTATTGCCGCGTTATCAAAAACGGCGTCAGAGTTAGACCTGTTAATTAATTACGATGTTTTAAGGCCTGATCAGCGAGAGCTAGGCTCGATGTGTGCAAAGTCGATGCACTGGTTTCCTCAGTCATCGCCAGCCACCACGACGGCCAGTTTAGGACAACCTTAAGCAAAGAGATGTAGAGATGGGTTGGTAAGAACATTGGGTAAGGACAGTAAGGACAGAACATAGTGTGACGAGAGTTGCAGAAGGCTGCGGATGCTTAGCAAGAACGAATGCCGCTGGTGATAACAAAATTTGAAGACGAGGGCTACTTTATGAAAGTACTAAAAATTTTAGCTACAAGTTTAGTTTTAACTTCACTGACGACGCAGGCCCAATCGTATTGGGGTTATGGATTGTATGGCGGTCTTGCCGGGTGTGGTTATCAGGTGTCGGAGGCAGAGGAGTCTTCTAGTTACAAAGACGAAATTGATGAAGTGAAAAAACAAATCGCAGAAATGAAAAAAGAAATCTCTGTGTTAAAGCGTGAGTTAGGCAAAGAACAAGCGGACGTGCGCAGACATGAGTTGGCTTTGCGAAATAATTTTGAGCCTGAAGCCTATAACTTTATCAAGACACATTTTGATGAACAAGTCAGATGTGCTGACTATAAAGGACAGTTATTGAATACGCCGGGCGAGCAAAAGATAGATCCCGCAGCGGTCAAAGTGGACGGTGCGGTGGTCGAGCGAAAACCAGATTCGGAACCGCCAAGAAGAATGTCGGGATTGCCTCCGCGAAGGGGTTCTCAAGACAATGTTGATGAAGAAAAAACCGATAAGGACGATTTAACGATCGAGCCCGAGCGACTGGCTCGAGAATGGGCGGATGTGTGTGATCTGCAAAAAAATCTGAAGGGTTCGTTAAAAGTTTCGATTTGTCAGAAGAGCTATATTTTGAGTGGGGTAAAGGCCAATCGAGAGGATTGTCAAAATGCGATTGTGGGTTATCCAAAGGCATTTCGAAAAGCGGCGCTTTTGAAACGAGAAATTGAAAGCAAGCAAGAGGCAATAAAAGCAGCTCAAGCGCAAATTCCAGAGTTGCAAAAAAGCATGAAAGAAGAGCAAGCCGAGGCCCGCCGTCAGCGTCAGGAAGAGTCACGTGAGGGTGGACTTTGTGTCGAGTGTTTGACGGGCGGTGGTGGTCAACGACAATCTAGTCAGCCAAACTGGGGTGGAGTGATTGGCAATTCGGTGATGGCATTGTTATCTTATTCGTCTACAAAAAATTTCTATAATAATATGGCCAGCCAAAATGCCAATCTGGGATTTCCTACGCAAATGCCGATGTCATCTCCTTTTATGTCGGCCTCGCCTTATGTGATGGGTGCCATTGGCGCGGGTCTTGGGCAGGGTAGTTTCGGTTGTGCGGGCGGCTCGGGAGGCATCGGTGGTATGGGCGGAGCGATGGGTCCGTACGGAGCATTGGGCGGCTCGGGCCAAATTGGTGGCGCGTTCGGAACTCCGCAATGGGCACTGGGTGGGCAGATGGGCGGTGGGATGTATAATCAGGGATTTGGATCGATGGGTATGAGTGGCCCATGGGGTTTGAACTCGATGGGTATGGGTGCTTATCCTCAGCAAATGTTGATGGGGCAATTAGGTATGGGTGTTGGATTAGGAAATTCGATGATGAATCCGTATGCGTCGTTGATGGGTGGAAATAATTTCGGACTGAGTGCGGGATTGGGCGTTTCAGGATTGATGGGGTTGGGCGGTGCCGGAGGCTTGATGGGACTTGGAGGTTTGACGGGACTGAATGGTTTGGGCGGAATGACGGGTTTGAGTGGTATGACAGGATTAAATGGACTCAGTGGATTGGGCGGCTTAAATGGCCTTAGTGGTTTGAATGGTTTAGGTGGTTTGACAGGCTTGGATTCGGGCATGCAAAGCCAGATGATGCAGATGCAACTTCAGCAGCAGCAGCAATTGATGCAGAGTCAGATGCAAATGTACGAAAATGCCATGCAAAAGCAAAAAGCCATTTCGGGTCTACAGTCCGAACTTATGGGCGTGATTCAAAGAATACAATCCGTTCAGTACAGTTCGAATTATTTGGGGACCTCAACAAACTATTATGGTTTGGGCAGCAGTTATAGCACGCAGGGGGGATTGCCAACGACATCAACGACAGTGCCTTTACCTTTGGGCTCGCGGTAATTCTTCAGAACCTGACGTAAATTTGTGATTCGTGTAAGGGTAAGGTGGTTTAGTAAGGAAAAGTGTAAAGCAGGCCTTATGTGGTGGGCTCTGAACGACTGTCGTAATCGAGTCCTAACATGTGAAGTATCAAGACATTCGCTACATTTTATATATCAACAGTAACCGACTCAGAACATTCTTCGCGGTCTGTGAGCGGCTGTCGACAACACAGCACGCTGCTAGTCCCAAGCTCCCAGCCACCACCACCCCCATAACCTAGCCCGAAACACCTCATCCTGTGGCCAAGATCAAATCCTCTTTCAAAGGCACCGCCCCTCATCCATCTCCTTCATCCATCTCCTTCATCCATCTCCTTCATCCATCTCCTTCATCCTTCATCCCTCCATCTCCTTCACATCTCCCCCTCGCCCCCGGTCCTTCTACACTCCGGGCACAGCCTTGCTCCTGTGATCTAGCCCTCCCTATCCCCCAAGAACTCTTCCCGGATCCCAAACGCACCTAAGCCCAACACCCGGATGTGTCCCGCTCAAGGCACCGCCCCGCGCTTAAGCCCCGGTCTTGCTCTATGGCTCTACTCTATGAAACAACTCTCTTTTAATCTCCCCAAACCCAGCAAAGAA
>JAEUWH010000051.1 GCA_016785955.1 Pseudobdellovibrionaceae bacterium
AAAACGTGTTGTGGTCGAACAATCGGGAATTATCCTAAACTGATTTTTTGACTGGTCAAAAAAGTTGAAACTATTTTGAGCGCAATAAATTGCGCTAAGGGGGAGGTTCGTCCTTCGAGCAGAGTTACTTACTGGGCAATAGCCAGTTGTACTGAGACTCAAGCCCTCTGTGAACAAATGAAGCTTGCTTTGATTTTAGCGACTGCCATGACAACGGCAATGCCGGTTGTCTAACTCCTTTTACACTTTCACGTCCTTCGACAATTCTTTGGCTCTGTAGATTTGATAACTTTGGAATCGGCTGGTAGAATGACCCACGTCTTCTTCCTACGAACGAGCCCCACAAGTTTAGCATTCGGTTAATTCGTTTGATGTAATCAGGCGACCATTTCTTATCACGGTAGTAGTTGTAAATTCTGGTTCTTTCAGTGAAGAAATCTTTTGAATCAATACCGAGTTTGGAAATCACTTTCTGAGCTACCTGCCAGTGTTTAGCCACCGTCACCAATCGGTGAGGACTATCGGCATAGTTTTCTTTTAGTTCGTCATAGAAGCCGTTTGCTAACTCTATGGGAAGGTAGGAGGACATCAGCTCGTTATCTGTTTTTACCCTAACCGCAATCGCAGTGATTTTACGAGATTCAATCAATGCCTGTTTGTTAATTTGTTTGGCCCTGAGCTTAGCGTCGGAAAGGGCCATGTCGTATCTGAATCCAAGTGCAGGGTAAGCTTCTTTTGGAACAACAATTTGTTTACGGGCTGGTACCCATGTTTCGTGAATGATTCTAAATCCAAACTTACCAGGACGAATTTGATAACCCACGACACAAACCTCCGCAAAGCTTAACGGAAAGGCGGTCATGAATAAGCACGGACACCCCTACGTTTTTGAAGGGGCAATTTTCACTTAACTTATTGATTTTATTCAGTAATTTGAAATAATTGGTGCCCCGCGAGGGACTTGAACCCCCATGCCTCTCGGCGCTAGATCCTAAGTCTAGTGTGTCTGCCAATTTCACCAGCGGGGCAGAAATTTATAAAGGAAATTCTTTGTAGCTAAAATCGATTCCAAAATCAAACTTTTTTCAGCTACAAAGTTAAGATTATTTTTCAGCTATTAGTTTTTTATAGTCACCAGCGCGCATTAATTGAGCTAATTCCTTTTCAGTGTCCATTTCAATACGGATTAGCCAGCCATCATTCATTGGGTCGTCATTCAATGGTGCAGGATCATCGACAAGTGTATTATTCACCTCAATAACTGTTCCAGAGACAGGGGAATATAAATCGCTTACGGCCTTTACGCTTTCAACAACGCCAAACGGTTGATTTTGAGTTACTTTTTGCCCTTCCTCGGGAAGTTCTACGTAAACGATCTCGCCTAGTTGGTTTTGAGCAAACTCGGTGATTCCCACGGTGACGATGTTTTCATCGACTTGAGCCCACTCGTGTTCTTTTGTATAGTAATTATCTTCAGGAATTCTGTAACCCATTTTAAACCTCTATCTCTGTGATTTGACGGATCCAAATACAATGCGTTTTAGGCTAAAAGTCAATTTTTATTACGAATAACCAACAAGTCGTGCTCTTGCCAATATCTGTATCTACTGCCCCATCTATGTGTTCATACCAGCCCACTGTCATTATATCATGACCAACCCACCTATGGGATGAATGGTGTTTTACAGACTTGAGCCTTTACCTTACGACCTCGAATATCTACGAAAATCTCATTGCCAATTTCAGAGTCAGCTATACTTACATATCCGATACCGATAGGGGTGTCCAATGTAGGTGAGTGCGTGCCACTCGTGACCCAACCCGTCTGCTCTCCGTTCTTAGAAAACAAAAGATAGTTTTCTCGAGGAATACCCTTGTCTAGCATTTTTAAGCCGACCAACTTTCGTTTTAGGCCTTGTTCTCTGCCTTTTAAAATGGCAGAGCGGCCCATGAAGTCCTTTGCATCGGGTTTTATTGCCCATCCTAATCCCGACTCATAAGGATTGATCTCGTCGTTAATTTCGTGACCATACAGTGAATATTTCATTTCTGTGCGCAGCGTATCGCGTGCGCCAAGACCAATAGGTTGTACGCCCAAGGATTGGCCTTTATCTAAGAGTGTGTTCCACAGATCTTCTGTTTCGCTCCATGGTACGAAAATTTCGGCTCCACGTTCGCCTGTATACCCGGTGGTGGCAATAATAACGTCGACGAGATGGCCATGACTGTTTGTAAATTTACGATTTAAAACGCTGAAGTTTTTTACGCTGTCAAGAGCCTCATTGAAAATCAGTTTTAACAGATCATGAGCTTTTGGGCCTTGCACTGCGATTTGTCCCCACTGATCACTTTCGTCGGTGATTTTAGCCCCTTTGTTGTTCTTAATCATCCAATCAAAATCTTTATCTTTGTTCGAAGCATTTACGCAGACCAGATAGTCGCTATCTTCTTTTAGGCAATAGACGATGATATCGTCTACTAAACCACCTGTGGAATTAGGTAAAAGTGAATATTGAGCCTGACCAGCGCTCAGTTTAGCAACGTCATTAGTTGTTAGCCATTGCAAAGTCGCCAGCGCCTGCGGGCCTTGGATACGAATTTCTCCCATATGAGAAACGTCAAAAAGTCCAACGTGAGTGCGAACGCAGCGATGTTCGTCTTTGAGTTGGGTATATTGAATAGGCATTTCCCAACCTGCAAAACCAACCATTTTGGCACCCCTTTTTTTGTGATTTTCATTTAGGGGTGTTTTTTTATTTTCCGTAGAAGAATCCATAGTTTTCTCTTTCCCTTTAGGTTCGGGTCAAATTAGTTTTCCCATGATTGAACTGTCAACGGTTAATTCTAAAGACCATCAGTTTCAAAGTTTTTCTGGCGGTAAAGTCTTTCTCTAGTAATACGCATTTATATCTGTTGCCACTGGGGCTATTTGTCTGATGACCTATGCGCTACGGTATCCTCATTATCTTCATTATCCTCAGGTTTTTGATTAAATTTTTAACAAAAATTTGAAGTTGTATAAATATCTCCAACTAAGACGTCGAACTTTTTTACGAGTGAAGCTTTTGATATCAGAATGATTGTCTCAGAGTGATATTTGAGTCAGAAATCAAATAATTTGTGCTATTCTAACTATGTGAAAGATGGGGGAGTCCTATGAAAATCAACCGAAATTTCTTGTCGTGGGTTGCGTTGAGTGTTGTCAGTATAGTGTTCTTTCAGAACTGCGGTCAGCAGGGGGATATTGCTCTTAAACTAGAAGATGATTCCTCGGACACATTGGTGCAAGATATATGCGAGGTAAATCCAAACCATGTACGTTGTACTAACCAACCGCCGACGGGGAAAGTTGAAGAATATCGATACATTGATGTCTCACAACCAGTGATTCCTGATTTAAAAATATTCTTAGTCCTAGATAATTCTGATTCAATGCGGGTTAGCCAAGTTAATCTGGTCGACAATATCGAAAAAATGTTTTCGGCTAATGGTGAAGGGCTGATGGATTATAATTCCGAAATTTTTATCATTACAACGGCTCAGCTAAACAATATAGGTAATTCGCTTTTCAGAAATTCAATCGACGCAAAAAATGATTATCAAAAGGTCATTGAGAAAATTCATGAAATTTCCAATGTTCAATTCGTACAAAATTTAATTGAGACTTTCCGTCCGGACGCGGCTTCGGGACGTCAAACTTCTGGACTGTTAGAAGGCGACATGGTTGGCTTTAAAGTTCGAACTATACGTAGCCCCTCAAACGTGGCGCCTCAATATGATGAATTTAATTTGGATTTTGTTCCCGCCTATTTAACCCATGTGGACCAATCGAGTATTTTTTCCGTTAAATATACAAAAGGTGGATCAATCCAAGATTTGGTGAGCAAGATCAAGGCTCGTGTTGAATTTTTAAATCCCGAGAAACAATTTTTGTCTAAGAACATTAACTTGAATGGTTCATCGGTTGATAATATTCCTCTTTCAAACATCGTAGAAAAGGAAAGTGGTTTGTGTGCAATGGCACGGGTGCTTCATGAGGTTAAAAACAACAGCGAAGAGTCCTTGGTTAAAAAAGGTGAATTGGCAACATTCATTCTAGTATCAGATGAAAAAGAGCACGACCCTCAAGGTATCGAGTGTGTTAAATCTTATAAATTTCAACAGCCAGTTCCTGGCGATTTATATAAAGGTCAATGTGTGGATACGGAATCTAACGTATCTTATAAAATACCAAAAGATAAAACAGTGACCTTAAAAGTAAAACGTCCGTTTACGACTCATGTCCGTCATGTTTATGAAACGATTCAAGCCGCTACGCCAGAGGTGGCGGGTAAATGTGAGGTTAAATTCAGCCAAACCCAGGCTCGGTTGAAGATATTGAAAAATACCCATACAGCTACGTTTGATCGCAAAGTGGTAGATGCCAACGGTGACACCGTTGTGGATTCATGGACGCACGATTTAAGTTACAATCGAAAAACTTTGAAGCACAAAGTTAAATTTGATCGAACAACTTTAAAGCATAAAGTTACTTTTAAACGTTATTCTTTAAAATATGGTTTAACTGCTACGCGCACTTACACTAAACCAAAATATTCGTTGGATATCAAACGATCTAAAATAGCGAAATATCAAAAGGTAAATTTTTCTCGTAAAACAATCTTGAAAAAAGAAGGTGGCCAGCGGCAGGTCGTAGATTCCTACGTGCCGTCAGCTCCGTTACGTATTTCCAATGTCAATATTGCCAACGCATCGGATTGTACGGTGGCATGGTTACGTGCTTTACCCGCTGTTGCAGCTAGCGAATCAGCTTTGAGTGCAAATGAAAGTTATGAATACACCATCTCTCAGTGTGTTGTTGATAATACGTCGACTCAAGATAACAAAGTGGTCGAGGTTTTTAATAACAAACCTATAGAAACTAATTGCAATCAGGACTTGGCCAGAGCGAAACATCCCGAAATATTGGCGGCTAACGAGTTCATGAAATATGATTCTGTTGTATGTAGCGCAGTGGCCAGTGTTGTGGCTGTTAAAACTGTGACGATAGAAACGGCTGGTGTTGTACCCAGTGCAGTTCAATGTAATACCACTTTAGCGGGTTCATTGGATCCAGAGAAAATAACTCCGATCGTGGCTAATGAAGAAACTTTAGTTTACTCGAATGTGGCGTGTTCAAATAAGACGGGTGCGCCGGTCGCCGGTGAGTTTAAAAATTTAGCGGGAAATTACTCGGCCGCAGACTTAAATGCGTATATTTTTAGTCTTGATAATAGCCCGGGAAATACAAGCTATTCGGATCAGGGTTATGAAAATACCCCAGAATCAGAATTGGGAGTGATCTTAGGTCCATTTGATGGCTCTGCCCCAGGAGGGCAAACGGCCTTGGCTTATGCGGCAGCTAAAGACGGTAGATCGAATACCACATATTCAAATGCAGAATATGTCGTGGCGGACGAAACGACTTCTACGCCTATTGTGAAATCCAACCTTGCGGGTAAATATACATTCACAAGTAATGCAGATCTCTTAGTCTACATTCGCGGGCTTGACGGTGGTGTTGGAAACGCCAACCTTGTTTATACGGTAGTCTTGCAGCCAGTAAACAAAGCCAAACTTAAAGAAGTCATAAAACAATCGATCACGATAGCTGGTAAAACCCCCGGTGCAGCATGCAGCCTTGAGTACGTGAAATCAAAAGACAGTGCAGTTCCGACGTTGGCGGCAGGCGAGACATTAGTGTATACTAACCAATCTTGCTCGGCGACTAACTCTAAAGATGCTTTGAATATTTCTGGAGTTAAGTTCGATGGCAGTTATGGAAATCTAGTACGTCCTTTTGAGAGCGCTCTGGGGACTACCGCAGCCGCTGGACGCAGCTGTGACAGCAGTGAACAATCCGCTTTCTTAACCACCTTGAGACAAACTTACTCCGAGCTTGTAATCGACAATCAAATTCTTGAATGGGACGCAACAGCGCCTTGCAAACTTTATAATTCTGTATCTACAAATGCGGCCACCGTGAAAACAAATATCGTCAATGCTATCAACGGCAGTCTGGCAGTGAAAAAAGCCGAGAACGCCGGGGTGTGTGATGCCGCAATTGCGACATATTGCACGAATAACTCGACCAACAATCCTAACAACCAATATGGTTGCTCGAATGATTCTGCAAAGTTTATTTCATACAAGGAGTACAAACCAGAATATCGAAAATACACTTTAAAAGCTCCAGTTAAAATGGCTGAGCGTGATGAAATTCATTGGTATGGTTTCACTGGAATTCAGGTGCAGAACCCGACTCAAACTGTAAATCTATTGCAAAAGAAATGCTCAGAGGTTCCGGGAGCCTGTGTGGGTGCGACTGAAGCTCAAGGAGCAATGTTAGTACAAGATTACTTTAAGATGTTATACGCGAATAATGATAGTACGCGCTGGAGTGCTTTTGTATTGGTAACAAATTCAAGTGCGACACTATCAGACTCGAGAGAGCTGCCAGAGTGTAATTCATCGTTTATGCCTGACTATCCTAAATGTAACAATTATTCTCCTGCGGTTTCGGATGTTATTTCATACGATACGGTGGTTTCAGATATCGCGATTACGACGGGTATTGATAATGTTGTCAGTTGCGAGGACAATTGTGATCAAGATAGATGTAAAACTAAATCATCTGGCAGCAGTGTAGCTGAAATTCCGTGGGCGGGGAAAAAGGTTAAGGAGTTTTACAGTAATAACTGTTCGGTTGGTGCAGTGACGACTGCGGGTGAGCTGCCTCGTGCGACATCGGCTGTGATGTTGACGGTTGCAAACAGCGAAAAGGCCACGTATGCAAAAGAAGCAGAAGTGTGTAATTTAACATGTGCTGAGAGTGGTCTCTGTAAGATTGCTGCCAATAGTGAGTTGGACATTTCAGCAATGACCGTTAAGCAATATATTGCGGCGAAAAATCAAATTGATGTCAGCAAAGTAACTTCATGTAAAATTATGCGTAAAGATATGGATCTAATTCAGGCCAAGCGCAGTTATGAGGAAGTCGACAATGCATGTATCAAACCAGACGGGACAGTATTAGCTAATAAATATGTACGCGGTAAAGAGTCCTATTTTGATGCGAACCCGGCCCCTTTGAATAATGTAAAATTAGTACGAGAAAACGATTCTAGTTTGGAAAACTACATTGTGGGAAATTTTGCTGCAACGTTAGGTCAGGGATACGTCAGTATGATTGCATTTACATCTCAAAAACCAGGTGCTGGAGGTGAGCTAGAAAGTGTAGACTACAATCAGGTTGCACAAAGTGTTCGTGGTCAGGTGCATGACGTGCGGGCGCCTAGCAATGTTTACGGCGAGGCTTTAAAGTTTTTAGGTGAAAAAGTGGCTTCGCAACTGGCCAGTTCATTCAAGGTAATGGAGATAGATCCATCTCAGCAAATCACCCGCGTATGGTATTCATCGTGGTTTACGAAAGGCAAGTTTATAGAATTAAGCCCATCCGACTATAGTACTTCGGCAAATTCGTTTGTGATTACGAACCCTGGTATTATTAACAAAATGAAAAACGAAGCGGCGTTTAAGTTCTTTGTAGAAATTTACTAGCGGCGGTTTTAGAAAATCATTTTGAAAGAAGCGATCAATAGCTGATTAGTTGCCCACAACTTGTTTGGAAAAGTTGTGGCTTTTTTTTATGCGAATTCGGCGTGAATGAGTTGCACCACGTGTTTAATTTTTCGAGGCGAGGTTGGTGCTACAAATACAGTGTCATCACCTGCAATTGTTCCCATGATACCCTGTCGTTTCATGCTGTCCAGGTCCAGTTGTCGAGCCACGAGCGAGGCCGAGCCGGGTGAGGTATGGATGACAATCATAGAGCCATTCTCTTGAATATCCACGATCAAGTGGCGAAAGCCTGATTGGGGTAAAGGTAAATTGGGTGCCTCTTCGGACAATTTGTAAATTGTGCGCCCTTGAGAATCGATAGCCTTCATCGCACCCAGTTTGCGTAGATCGCGCGAAATGGTGCTTTGGGTGACATCAAAATTCTTATCTCGCAATTCTTTGACTAATTCTTCTTGAGTGGAAAGCTCGCCTTTAGAGAGCAAGTCTTTCAATGTCTTTAGTCGATTTCTAGGGTTGATGGTGTCCATGGTTGCCAACTTACTTGGGTTCGCGCGGACCTGTCACCGACTTTCTCGGGAGATCTTTTGCGAAGGTTGTTCCAAATCCCCAGCATGAGGGCTTTTTGTGCGTGTAAACGATTTTCAGCTTGCTGAAAAAGCGCCGAGCATGGGTGGTCTATCATTTCTGCCGAGATTTCTTGTCCTTTGTTCATAGGCAAGCAGTGCATAATAAGTGCGTTCGCGGCGGCGTGGCTATAGAGTTCGGCGTTAACCTGAAAGCCAGTGAAGGCTTGCAGTCGACCGTCGGCCTGGTCCTCGGCACCCATGCTGGTCCAGACATCGGTATATATTGCGTTGACACCTTTGACCGCTGATTTTGGAGTTTTAAATGAACGAATTTTGGATCCTGCTTGGGCCGCGCGCAGATGGGCCCGTTCAAGAATAAATGGATCTGGTTCGAAACCTTTTGGGCAGCAATAGTGAACATCGACGCCAGCCATTGGAAGTAGAAGTAACAAAGAGTGCAGAACATTGTTGCCATCTCCGACATAAGCGAGCTTTAGGCCTTTCAGTTTTCCAAATGCGTGAAGCAATGTTTGCAAATCGGCCAAAGCCTGGCAGGGGTGATGCAAATCTGAAAGACCATTGATAATAGGAATTGTGGCTTTGGCCGCCATACGCTCAAGATTCTCATGGGCAAAAGTTCTGAGCATTACACCGTGAACAATTCCTTGCATTACACGAATAGCATCCTCAGGGTCCTCATGTTTTTTCTGGCTCGATGTTAATTCGACGACTTGGCCGCCCAATTCTTGTACGCCCACAGAGAAGCTCAGGCGTGTTCTCAATGATGGTTTTTCGAATATCAAGGCCATTGTTTGATTTTGCAGAGTATTTAATTTTTTTGTACCACGAGATTTTCGGAGTTCTTCTGCAACTTGTAAAAGATCGACAAGTTCTGGGTGAGTAAGTTCTTCACCGGTAAGAAAATGTAGAGATTTAATTTTAAACATGTCATCCTCCTGCTTAGCGTGTAAGCATAATTATGCATACGTTATGCATATATTAAGCATAATTTGTAAAAAATCAAATTTATGCTTGATATAATGCATAAAATCGGATATACATGCATAAGTATTCATTCGAGAGAGGAAAAATATGTCGCAAAAAACAGTGCTTTTAGTCTACAGCGGAGGCCTAGATACTTCGATCTGTATTCCGCTGATGAAACAAGAATATGGTTATGAAAAGGTAGTCACGGTCACAGTGGACGTTGGTCAATCACCTGACGATGTGAAAATGGCCGCTGAAAAAGCCAAAATTATGGGAACTGAACATTACACTGTTAATGCCCTGGACGAGTTCGTCACCGATTTTTGTTGGCAATCGTTACAAGCTAACGGCGAGTATCAAGGTTATCCCATGTCGACCTCAATTGCGCGCCCGTTGATCGCAAAAAAGGCGGTCGAAATGGCCGAAAAATTAGGTGTCACAGCATTCGCTCATGGCTGCACAGGAAAGGGTAATGATCAGTATCGAATCGAATTCGGTATTCGCAGTCTTATGCCTCAGGCAACGATTCATGCTCCTGTACGAGAGAGAAATATGACTCGTTCATGGGAGATCGAGTATGCCCAGAAAAACAATGTGCCCATTCAACAGAGTCTGGAAAAAATCTGGAGTATCGACGAAAACCTGTGGGGGCGATCGATCGAAGGTGGTCGCTTGGAAGAGCCAGACTTTATTCCTCCTGAAGAAATTTTCCAGTGGACCAAGTCCGCCGAGAACGCCTTGAATGAAGGCATCGTCATCGATATTCAATTTCAAAATGGTGTTCCTGTCGCAATAAACGGTGACAAGGCAAGTCCCAGTCAGTTGGTGTTGAAAATGAATCAACTGGCGGGTGATAACGGAGTCGGGCGCATCGATATTATGGAAGACCGAATGATGGGTTTAAAAGTTCGTGAAAATTACGAATGCCCGGCGGCCTCTGTATATTTGAAAGCCCACAAAGCCCTCGAGAATTTGGTTCTTACGCGTGATGAAATTCGCTTTAAATCGATCATTGATCAAGAGTGGAGTCGCATGGCCTATGAAGGTCTTTGGTGGGATCCCCTCAAAGAAGATCTGGAATCATTTATTACCCATACACAAAAACGTGTTACCGGGAATGTGAAATTGAAATTATATAAAGGTAACATAACAGTTCTTGGCCGAAAATCAGACTGGGCGCTGTATTCAGAGGATCTAGCATCGTTTGATACAACAACATTTGATCAACGCGAAAGCACAGGTTCTGTGAAAAATTTTGGATTGCAAGCCAGAATGTATCATCAACTACTTAAACAACGAGTGTAGTTATGTCGAAGCTTTGGGGTGGACGGTTCAGTCAAGATACGCATCATGATGTCGAGGCGTTCACCAGTTCCTTGGAAATAGATCAACGATTATGGAAGGTCGATATTCAGGCATCCATAGCGCATGCGCGGATGCTGGGCCGCCAAGGAATTATACTGCAGACCGAAGCAGATCAAATTGTAAAAGCGCTGCTGCAAATCGATGACGAGATCAGCAGTGGAAAAATAGCAATTGATCCGACCTCAGAAGATATTCATTCTGATATCGAAAAAAAATTAAGAGCAAAAATTGGTGATATCGCAGGAAAGTTGCACACAGCCCGCAGTCGAAATGATCAAGTCGCAACGGACATTCGTCTTTTTTTGCGAAATGAAGTTCAGGAGATCTTTGAAGCTTTGCATGGTCTGCAAACCTATTTGGTGTCTTCCGCGCAATCTCATACCCACACTATTTTGCCAGGGATGACTCACACTCAGCATGCGCAGCCAGTCAGTTTAGCCCATCACTTACTGGCCTACTTTTGGATGTTTCAGCGAGATCGTCAGCGATTGGCAGACTCGATGAAGCGAATTAACCAGATGCCGCTAGGGTCGGCGGCATTGGCTGGTACGGGGTTTCCTACCGAGCGAGAACAGTTGGCTAAAGACCTTGGTTTTGAGTTTCTCTGCGAAAACAGTCTGGATGCCGTCGGGGATCGCGATTTTGTCGTCGAGTTTTTATCGTCTGCAGCCATGACGATGATGCATTTGTCGAAACTCAGTGAAGAGTTAATTCTGTGGAGCACTCCCGAGTTTGGTTTCGTGGAGCTTGGTGATGATGTTACGACGGGATCGAGTATTATGCCCCAGAAAAAAAATCCAGATGTGGCCGAGTTAATTCGCGGTCGGGTTGGTTTGGTGTATGGCGACTTGATGGGAGCGCTCACCATGTTGAAGGCATTGCCACTGTCGTATAACCGAGACCTTCAGGAAGATAAAACGTTTCTATTTCGCGGAATTGATACGGTGAAATCCAGTTTACGGTTGATGCATTTAATGCTGACCAAAGCGCAATGGAAAACTCAGAAAATGCAAAACAGTTTGAGTGGTGATTTTTCTAACGCCACCGATCTGGCTGATTTTTTGGTCACGAAGGGTGTCAGTTTCAGGCAGTCTCATGAAGTCGTCGGAAAAATCGTACAGTATTGCATCGAAAAAACGATCAAGATGGAGTCGATTTCCTTAGCCGAGCTGAAAACATTCAGTCCTGTTTTTGACGAGTCCGTGCTTTCTTTGTTGCCACATCAAGCAGTAATGAACGCGCGCACGTCACGTGGCGGAACTGCGCCCTCTGCGGTCGCACAGCAAATTGAAATCGCTTTAGAGTTTCTAAAAAAATAGTAAATAAAAAAGTCTAGCGAGGTGGCGGTTTTGCCGACTCGTCAGGGTTAGCCCCGGAACGTTCTTGCCACTGCTGGAATGCTTCGATGAGTTTAATCCGCGCTTTTTGATCAGGCAGTGTGTGGGTGAAAAAAGTGTCGACCTTGGATGGATCAAATTGAATGGTCGCACCGCGTGTAGGATCGGCACTTGCACCCAGCAGATGGGGCGCAATCGTGAACTTTTGATTGGCACCGGCAGAAATAGTCAGGTCTCCGGCCAGGCGATCCACATTGGATTTAATGCTATCTTGTCCCAGCGAAGGGTAGATTGAAATTTCACACTTAAGATCTTTGTGCGTTATTAAAAAGTGTGTACTCCCCATTCTTTTATTTACGGTCACGGGCGAGCTTTTAACATCCTTCATTTGTTTACGTTTGCTGTCCATCAATTTGAGTAAGGTTTGATCATTAAACTCAGTCTCTTGTTTTTTGAGTTCCTTTTCATCCATGGGTGTTAAGGTCTCTAAAAATGCGTGCAGGTCTTCTCGGCAGGTTTTGTAGCGGCCATCAGTTAATAGACTTTTTAATTTAAATAGCGCGGATTCCTGAGTCTCGAGCACGTCCCCGGATAGGGGAAGTCGATTTAAACTCTGGGCGATACTTGAAAAAGTCACAAATAAAAACAAGATAATAAGTCGAATCATTTGAATGCCTCGGGCGAGAAGTTCAGCGGTAGGGGATGGCACATTCGATCAACTGACTATGCCGTCCATAACTTCTATGTAAAGCAGTGTATAGCTGATCCTGGGGGTTGTCACTGTTTTCAAGAAATTACGATAAGTCAAAAAAAATTAACCTTACGATTAGGACTGGGGTCATAGGAATAAGAGGTGAACTATGAAAATAAGGTTGTTTTCAGTTATATTGCTCTCTTTACTAGTTCCATTTGGATGCACAGATCGAGTTGAGACTGTTCGTGTTGTTACGCCAGAGGCTCAGAAGGTACAGGACGTGCCGATCGGACAGAGTGTGGATGTGCGTGATGCTCGTGCTGAAGAATGTTCTACTGGGGGGATTGTCTACAGTGTTTTTGTAGATGTGAATCTTAATGCTCAATTTGATAGTGAAGATATGTTGGTGAAAAAGTATCCGATTTGTAACGGTAGTAATGGGGTTAATGGATCGAACGGCTCGAATGGTGTTGATGGAAACGGAGTCGCTTTCGCTGTAGTAGAGGCCTCTCGTGCTGAGTGTTCGGGTGGTGGTTCCACGATATTGATGGCTAGCGATGTTGGTAACACCGGTGTCTATAAAATCGATGCGCCTAATCAGCAATCGATGACGATTTGCAATGGCGTAAACGCGGTTTTGCCGGCGTACACACCCGTCGAAACAATTGTAGCGTGTGGTAATAATGTTTCTCATAAAGAAGTTTTACTAAGACTTAACAACGGTCAGGTGCTGGGGACTTTTTCAAATGATACCGGTGGTACGATGACTCGGCTGGCGTTTATTCAAGATGGAACGTTTATGAACACAGACAACAGTGGATGCGTGTTCTCTTTGTCGACGTCCAGTGATGGGGCCACGAGGTCCATCAGTTGGGGTGGGCAAACGCAAACGTCGTGGGCGTTGCAACGATAAAAAAAAGCCCGCTGGTTTTGCCAACGGGCTTTTTAGTTTAAATTAAATTTCTGACTATTTCACTACAGACCATTTGGCAATGTCTGTTGAGTATGGCTCTGTAATATCACTTACGCCATAAACTTGGTCCTCAATATCAACTAATTTAGAATCCATCATAACAGATGTTGACGCCAATTGAACTGCGTTAAAGCCCGCGCTGAAAAGGGTGCGATTAACAGTACCTAAGGCAGCCTTGACTGCGGCATAAGCATCTAGTCGGCCGAATCCATAAGAGGCATTCCAAGCCGGAGTGTTGATCGAGTTACCATTAACATCGACAAAACGAAGCGTTTTCATCATCACTTCACGAATGTTTTGTGGAGTGAACTTTGGATTCACTTGGAATAACAATGTCGCTATACCCGCAGCGTGAGGGCATGCCATTGAGGTTCCAGACATTTCTTCGTAACGACCACCAGGGATAGTTGATAGTACATTTACACCCGGAGCTGTAAAATCTGGTTTCTGAATAGTTTGACCTTTGAAAATTCCAGGTCCGCGAGACGAAAAGGATGCAATTTTAAAGTTAGAGTCAGTCGCACCAACCGCTATAACAGCTGGGTGTTCATGTGGGGTTGTGATTGTTTTTGCACCAGGTCCTGCATTCCCCGCAGAAAATACAGGTAAAATGCCAGCGGCTTCCCAAGCTGTAATGGCACGGTAGAATAATTCAATGTCTGGAGCACCTTCTGCATTCCATGAATTGCTGACTAACCGAGGTGAATCGTTTGTATTTGGATTGCTATCTGGATCCAACATGAACTGCATCGCTTTTAACATTTTGTCGTAACCATCTAGGGCTGCACTGCCGATCATTTTTGCTTTTGGAGCCACGCCGATTTTGATGGACTCTCTGTCGCCACCAAGAATTGTTCCTGCCGTGTGAGTACCATGAGATTGTCGATCAAAAGGCTCGGTGAGCTTATTGGCAGTAGGATCGTAAAATACAGGAACTTTGCCTTGAAGCGCCGGATGTTTTCCATCGATACCCGTATCCACAAGTCCGACAAAAACACCTTGGCCTTGAATGTCAGGGCGCTCGGTATTTAATTTGTCTATGCCTATATCTTTAAGTCCATAAGTGTAGTCCATGATATCGCGAGATATGCGAGCAGGACGAACGGCTACGGGCTGTGAATATACCACTTTGCGGTTTGCATAAATTTTTTCGACAATGGGATTTTGAGTTAAAGTGCGAAGCCCATTAGGAGTCACATCTAAAGCCAACGAATTGTTGATCCAAAGTTGTTCAACTACTTTGATGTCGTTTGGGCTTGCTTGGATTGTACCGGCAATGGATTTAACAGAGGCTTGGTACATTTGGATTAAGTATTTTTTTACAGAAGGACCATCATAGCGGCGAGGTGCCGGAAGATTGGTCGGGTATTTCAACAAAGCGACGATTCGAGTCGTTTGTGCTGATCGTTGATTTAAAAATCCGTTTAATGCTGGGTCGAGATAAGTCGCCGCAAGCCCTTGAGTCGAGATCGCTACGAGAGCCACCACGCCGAGTAATAATTTATTCATGTTTTTCCCCTTTTTAGTATTTAGATATTCTTTTTTATCTTCTGATCATGCGGCTTTGATTTAACGTATGCACACGGGCAATATACGCGATCAAAGCCTTACGGTTTTGCTGATAGTAGTAGGTCGTTGTCGAAGGATCTGGATATTTCTGGTTCGACACTTCGACTGTCAATTGAAGGTCTTTATACCAGTGCCAGCTCCAATCTTGCATCCCACCGTTCACTTCGTACCACTCATAACCGTTCGTGATTCCATTTTTAAAAACTTTTGAGGCCCCAATATAAGGTGCATTAGTCGCATATTCGACACTTAATCCACGGACTAAATCATAAAGAGGAAATTTATCACCGATCGTGTCGTAAGGATAATTCACAACTTCGGCACCACCATGATAGTTTGCGGATAAAAGAAATTGGTGTTGAGCTTGCCATTTCATAATAGCTTGCGTTTCAGGCGCACGACCATCGAGCGTATTTTTATTGTTTCCACTTTCAGAAAAGTCAGGAAAATCTCGGTTTAAATCGATCCAGTTTGCGTTACCTCGTTGAGCTAAAGCCGCACCGTCCGGATTCATCGAAGGTAAAATGTATATTTGAGTCGTATCGATTAACTGGGTGATGTATTGGTCTTTGCCGTAGTTAGTTAAAAGATCCTCTACTAAGAGAGTCATGATTTCGCGACCCATGATCTCGTCGCCATGCATATTAGCGATGTATTTGAATTCTGGTCGATTATCATTCACGCGTACGTTTTTAGAAATTTTAATAACCCATAAATCACGTCCTTGGACAGATTTTCCAATAGACGTCATTTGGGCAATATTTGGATATTTTGAAGTGGCTATTTTTAATCGCTGAGCGACATTTTCTGGAGAGGGATATTTAGCGGTTTGCACACGCGTGGCCGAGGTGAGTGAAACCGCGCGTACATTAATTCGAGCAATGAATTGCCCTAAGCCTTTAGGACCGTAGACTTCAAAACCGGACGAGGAGACATGGTCGATAGATAACTCTTTGTAAGGAGCAAAAAGAGATAAATTCTGTTTTCCATAAACATAATAAGCTTCATGGGTGTATTTTGCATGACTGTTGAGTGTTAATAAGGAAAATAATAGGCTAAATACCAGCATTCTTGTCATAGTTTTTCTCTAAGACCTAATGTCTTAAAGCCCCCCCTTGGAAAACCATTTTTCCTGCCTGTTTCAGCAGGGCCGAACCGTCGTTTGTCGACTTTGTCTGGCGACTGTTTTTGAGTCGAATGAATAATGTCTAGGGGGAAATTAAAAGGCAAGAGCAAAACTTCAAAAAATTCTTATGGGAGATATTTGATTTCCTTTTTTAAGCGAATTTCATTGGCCACAAGATCATAATCTTGTGGCACTTCAACTAAACCACCCCGAGGCAAAGTTTGGTCTATTTTTGTTTTATGCATCCAGGTCAAAAACACGCGTTGTTCATCAAAACAAACCAGCTGTTTGCTCTTTCCTTTCTCGGGCAAAATGTCTCCTGTTAATCGGCCCATCAATGGGCCTTCGGGAGCCTGCCATTCGGGTTTCATCAGTGCTTTTTTAAAAGCAATTAAGTAGGAAAATGTCAGGCTATCGTTTCGAAATGGCAAATCTTTTTCTATCTGGGCCATCCATTTTGGTTTTTTGAAAAAGATGCGATCATGACACCAATCCCGTTGCGAGTGACGCAGTAACGGACAGTCTTTTTGATGAGTACAGGGCGCGATGATTTCGTAATCTTTAGAGATCAAGACATCACGTGTTTCTGACAGACGGCGTCCCTCTTTCTGAGTTGAGGGCTCAATGATGATAACGTACGGAACTTGATTCAGGAGGTCATTTCGCATCTGCATTTCTGTTAAACTGTACGAGAAAATTCCCAGGTGATGTTGATGAGAGCGAGGCTCCCAACGCAAAGGATTTTCGGCCTGAAGAGGTGCTAAAACAGGGGCGGCGATGGGTTGTCGATCGTATAAAAAAAGAGACCCCTGAAAACCAGATTCACGCAGGGCCCATGACGACGCGCCTAATCCAGCTCCGTAGTCAAATGCCCCAGGGAAAGCATCTAAGGGGACTGTTTGTTTTAGCTGGGCAATGACACTCATGTTGCGCAGAAAATTTAATGGCAAGTAATAGGCCCATTGAGCAATCTGGGCTCGTCGATCTTTCCACGGGGTTGTTTGATTTGGGTTCTCGATATAGAAGTCTGATTGCCATTGCACGGCACTGGCGATTTTTTTTGCGTCACTCAGCGAAAGATCTAATTCATTCAAATTTTTTTCGATGATGGTTTCCAACCGTTCAGGAATCTGGAATTCACGTTTCATGATAAGGCCTTTTCGAATTCTGTTTTAAAATCATTAAAGAGGTCGATCTGATCCATACAATTGAAATGCGGGCATCGTTCCTTGAGGCATTCAAAATGGGCAGGGCATTTCACTGGGGGCATATAGGTTTTAGTCTTCTTTCCACGAGGGGCCCAGCGCGTGGGATGTTGAACTTTGATGGGCGAAAAAATACCAAATGTTGGGATGCCCAGAGCGGCGGCTAAATGTAAAACTCCGGTGCTGGGGGCGAGAATGCCTTGGCTTGAGCTGAGCAGGCTGAGCAGCTCGTAGCTGTTGAGTTTGCCTTGAAGATTTAGAAAGAAATTTTGTCCTTCAAAGCGGGATAGAATTTCATCCAAGTATTCTGAATCGGCAATTGTTCCGGTCATTACAATTTTAATTTCGGGATAGGCAGTATGAAAAGAGCGAATGAAGTCTATGTAACGATCTTGTGGCCAATTCAATGAACTGCCCGCCATTCCCGGATGAACAATGAAATAAGATTTTGGTTTTAAATGCCATTTATGCAAAAGGATTTCATTCATGCCGGCTTCCAGCTGTAAAATGGGTGCCTTCCGTGAAAATGGTTTCCGTGGCGAGGGATCATTTTTTAATTTGTGCGCCAGTGTGTCCACTAGCTCGAAATTATAGTCCGCTTCGTGATGGAGCGCCTGGGAACGTTTTTGGCGAATCCCCGCGTTTAAAAACAAAAATGAGTGCCATTGAGATAAAACCCCCACACGAATGGGGATGCGAAAGTAAAACAATAAAAAATGCACCCACCAAGGACACTGAAAACTAACCGAGGCATCAAAATGGTGATCTTTCAAATACGCAAAAAGATCTTTAAAGCCTTCCCAGTTTTTCGTAAGTGTGGCGAATCGGCGCTTAGGGACCGCGTGCTCGGGAATGAACTCTAGACCTTTGGAAATCAGCCAATCTTTAGAATACTCTTTCAGATCGGGATGATCGTCACTGCACAGAGTGCAGATCAGATCACCTATTTTGTCGAGTCGAATAAAGAGTATTCGTCCGCTCATTATTTATAACTATCTAGTGGGGCGCACGAGCACACTAGGTTTTTATCTCCGTAAGCATTATCAATGCGACCGACTGCGGGCCAAAGCTTGTTCTGACGTATCCACGCTTTGGGGTAGGCGGCCTCTTCCCGTGAATACGGTTTGTCCCACGATGAATTCACCACCATTTGTGCGGTATGAGGCGAGTTAACCAGCGGGCTCTTTTCCAGAGGGTATTTTCCAGACTCAATGGCTTTGATTTCCGTGTGGATTTGAATCATAGACTCGATAAAGCGATCCAGCTCGGCTTTAGATTCGCTTTCGGTAGGCTCAATCATCAATGTTCCTGCCACCGGCCAACTCATGGTAGGAGCATGAAAGCCATAGTCCATAAGGCGTTTGGCTACGTCCGTAACATCGACACCCGAGGTTTTCTTGGCAGGACGCAGATCGATGATGCATTCATGCGCCACTAAACCTTCGCGGCCTTTGTACAAAACCGGAAAATAAGGATTCAGTTTTTTTGCAATGTAGTTGGCGCTCAGGATACTGATCAGCGTTGCTTTTTTAAGGCCTTCAGATCCCATCATCGTGATATAAGCCCACGAGATCGGCAGTATGCTGGCGCTGCCCCACGGAGCCGATGTTGTCGACGTTATGCCTTTGGTAGGACCGCTTTCTGGAACCGATGTTAAGCGCGGCAAATAGTCTTGTAGATGGGGTTTCACACCGATGGGACCGACACCAGGACCACCGCCCCCATGAGGAATTGCAAAGGTCTTATGCAAATTCATGTGCGAAACGTCTGGACCGAATTCTCCGGGACGAGCCAAGCCGACTAACGCATTTAAATTCGCGCCGTCCATATAAACCTGTCCACCGCTGTCGTGAATGATTTGACAAATTTCTGTGATATGTTCTTCGAACACACCATGGGTGGATGGATACGTTACCATCAACGCGGCCAAATTATTTTTGTACTCCGCCGCCTTTTTCTTTAGGTCCGTGACGTCCACGTTTCCTTGATCATCGCATTGAACTAAAACGACCTTCATGCCGGCCATCACGGCCGACGCCGGGTTAGTGCCATGTGCAGAAATGGGAATCAAGCAAACATCGCGATGAGCTTGTTGGGTGGCCTTGTAATATTCGCGAATAACTAACAGACCCGCGTATTCCCCTTGAGAGCCCGCATTGGGCTGCAGTGAAACAGCCGAAAATCCCGTGATCGCACACAGTTTGGATTCCAGATCGCGAATCATTTTTAAATACCCTTGAGTCTGTGCCGTCGGTGCAAACGGGTGAAGCTGATTCACCTCGGGCCAGGAAACGGGAACAAGTTCCGTGGTGGCATTTAATTTCATCGTACACGAGCCAAGCGGAATCATCGAATGAGTCAGCGTGAAGTCTTTGTTTTGTAAACGATGTATGTACCGCAGAAGCTCGGTTTCGCTGTGATACGAATTGAACGTCTCGTGCGTCAAGTACGACGAGGTTCGCGCAAAAGCAATGGGCCACGGAGTGGTTGCGTGCATTTTTAAATTTTCGAATAGTACATTGTGGTTTTTAAGTACCGAGCTGCGTTCTGCCAATGACTGGAACGACAATGCCTTTTTCGAATGTTTGCCGAAGATCATCAAAACATCTTCAACCGTTGCGGTCGTGCAGGTTTCATCGAATGATAAGCCGATTTTATTTTTAGCCACCGAGCGAAAATTATACTCAAACGAATAGCCGGTTTTTAAAATGGCATCGGCCGCGTCCGTTTCGATGGTTAACGTATCAAAAAAAGCCGTGTTCGTGACACTGAATCCCAGCTCACGCAGCCCCGCTGCCGTCGCAGCCGTCAGCGTGGCGACTCGCTCGGCGATATTTCTGAGCCCTTTAGGGCCGTGATACACAGCATACATAGCCGCCATATTGGCAAGTAACACTTGGGCCGTGCAAATATTCGAAGTCGCTTTTTCACGGCGAATGTGTTGCTCGCGTGTTTGCAAAGCCATACGCAAAGCCACTTGGTTTTGCGAATCTTTACTGACACCGATAATACGCCCAGGAATGTTTCGTTTATGAACTTCTTTGCACGCTAAAAATGCCGCATGAGGTCCGCCAAAGCCAAAGGGAACGCCAAACCGTTGCGAGTTCCCATAGACGATGTCGGCATCCCATTCTCCGGGAGGTGTCAGCACTGTTAAGGCCAACAGATCCGTACCGACGCAGACAAAACAATTATTTTGATGCGCTTTTTCCGAAAGAGCTTTGAAGTCCTGGATATGGCCTTCGGTGTCGGGATATTGAACAAAAACACAGAATGGTTTCGAGTCGTAATCCACGTTTTTAATATCGCTTACAATCATGTTCAAGCCTAATGGCTCGGCACGAGTTTTTAGGACCTCGATCACTTGAGGATGCAGTTTTTCAGAAACGATGAACGAGTTCGAATTGGGATCTTTTGAAAGATGGTAAGCCATCGACATGGCTTCCGCCGCCGCGGTGCCCTCGTCCAGCAAAGACGCATTGGCGATTTCCATTTTTGTTAAATCCGTCACCATTGTCTGAAAGTTTAATAGTGATTCCAAACGACCTTGAGAAATTTCGGCTTGGTAAGGAGTGTAGGCGGTGTACCAAACAGGATTCTCAAGGATATTTCTTTGAATAATGGTGGGCGTGAATGTTCCATAATAGCCCTGACCGATCATGTTTTTGAAAAGTTTATTTTCGGCCATGATGGATTTCAAGTTTTGCAGAAGTTCTGCTTCAGAAACTCCTCCGCCTACGGACATCGCGTGGGTATTCAAAATAGTTTTGGGAACGACCTGGCGGGCTAAATCATCCAAATTAGAAAAACCAATTTCTTTCAGCATGGCCTGTACGTCGTTTTCGTTTGGACCTATGTGTCTGCCTTCAAATTCGTGGTGGGTATTCATGAACAAATTCCTTTAACTAAGTCTTAAACTGATTTCTTTGTGGTACGACGAGTTTTATTTTTCGTGGTCTTCGGAGTCGTTTTTTTCTTTGTAGTTTTATTGAGCATAGAAAATTTTTTCTCGACCTTGGCTCGTTGCTCTATCAACTTGTCTTTGTAGCTTTCCAGATTTTTTTCCAATTGCCATGCCGATTTTTTGATTTGACTGACGGTTTTGCGAACGTCTTTGTCCAACTGCTTTTGAGTCAGATTAATTTGCTTCATCACATTGTGATATTTTGTCTGCGCGTGCTTAACCGTTTTATCCTTTTCAACGTTCAAAAATGAATTGATTTGAGATTTTTTAGACTGGAACTCTTTGTTCAGTTTATTTAAATCCGCAATCATTTTTTTGACTTGGCTGTTGCTGTTGAGCTGTTGAGAAAGCTTTGCTTTCATGTTTTGAAACCATGTATCCATACGATCTCCTTTAGGTGTGCCTATTGAGAGTCTTCTCGGTTATAGGGTGAATTTCATTTTTTTTATTAGCATACCCGGTGTTCTTTTGCCACCTAAATGTCTTTGGAAATAGCTGGTGGTCTGCGGTTCTACTTCGCTGAATTCAGTAACGGCTTCCAGGTCGGGACCCCAAAGATCGTATAAAGTATCATCAAAACGTAAATCAGCGATAGGACCTTGGATTTCTCCGTTCTCTATCCATAAACAGGCGTAGCGAGTCATGCCCGTAATTCGCGCATCCATAGGATTTGACCAGTTCAAGTAATGCAAATTCGATATAAAAATGCCAGTGTCTAAGGCAGAAAAAATCTGATCTCGCTTCAGTTTTCCTGTGTCAATACTCATAGAACGAAACCCTTCCTCTTCGTCCGCCAGAGTGCTTTCAAGATTGAATTCCAACGCGCTTTTTGTGGAGGTCAATAAATTTAGAATTTTTCCCTTTTGAATGATGGGCAAGCGCGTGGCCGACTTTTCTCCCTGGCTGTTAAACTGAGGCCCCAACCCCAGCTCGAAGTCTTCGGTCACGTTCAATTCTGGTGAGAGCGTGACTTCGTTTTCAATCAATCGTTTCAGGGGATTTCGACCTAATTTGTAAGCTCTTTGGCTGACGCCACCCCAGTTTAACATTTGAGCCATCTCGGAAACGGCTCCTGGAGCCAAGTACACGCGGTAATAGTCCGGTTTAAGTTCTATTTTAGTTTTCTTCATAGACTCGAGCAGGGTTTGCGAGTGTTTCAGTTGTTGCAAGAATTCATGTTCGTTCCATGCACGTGAAGAATACAAACCTTTAGCCGCGCGTGGGCCATCGTAAATTGAATAATCGATGGTCACGAGTTCTGTCAGGAACTCATGACTGACGCCCGCTGAATTGCGTACGCATGTCAAGACGGGACCGATCGTCACCAAGCCTGTAAAGTCCAAGCGCGACGTTGCCTCTGAAACAAAAGTTAAAATTTGGGATGAGTCAAGATCGCTCCACAAATAGGTGGACGACGTTTGAGCGGGGGCGATTTTAAAATCCAGATTTTCTGAAAGTAATTTGTCCCAATCCGCAAGAATTTTTAGAAGGTTGATTTTTATTTTCTTTAAGTCTTCATGAACATCGCTGGTCAAAGAAAAATGGAAACGATACGATTTTTTTTGCCACGTCAGCAGCAGCTTGGCGGTGGCTTGTTCTACGTGGGTGTTTTGACGAACGCGATGGTTGTTATACCGCACAAACAATGAACTTTCGGCATCTAAACCCATAGTCGCCGTGGCCTCTGGGGGAATGTTTTGGAAAACCCAGTCGGATGCACTTTGAAAACTGGCCATAATTTTTTCAAGATATGTATTCTTCATGTGACCTCAAAATACTTCAATGTCTTTAAACAAACAGTAGGGCGAGGCATGCCCCACCCGAATCAATTGATTGGGCTCCCCTTTACCGCAATAATAGGCTCCGTAAACACCAGCTTCGTTGCTGATCTCTGCAAGTTTGTTCCAAAACGAAACGCTGACGCCATGGTAATTGGGATTCTTAACGACGCCTTGAATCTGGCCATCTTGGATACGCAGGCCATATTCACAACCGAATTGGAATTTGCGACGGTAATCATCTATCGACCACGAGCGATTGGTGGACATCCAAATTCCATTTTCCACCGAAGCAATGATATCTTTCAGCGGCTTGGTGCCACTTTCTAGATTTAAATTCGCCATGCGATCAGTGGGCGGGCGATTCCACGAACTTGAACGAAAATTCGCCACAGGTGCCGCCTGACTGCGCTGGGAAGATTCAAGACTGCCGAGCCCGCGCACTAAGAGACCGTCTTTGATTAAATAGTGTTTTTCGCCTTTTAGTCCCGAATCATCAAAGGAGTATGACCCCAGCTCGGAAAAGCGTTCGGGTTCAAACGTGATATTCATTTTGGACGTACCATATTTTAAGTGCCCAAAATCTTCCATACGTACAAACGACCATCCAGCATAGTTACGTTCGTCACCCAGGATACGATCGATTTCTAAGGGGTGCCCGACGGTTTCGTGAATTTGCAAAGCCATCTGATCGGGTGAAACAATGATATCACACACTTCTTTTGCGCACACCGGGGCGTGAATCAGTTCTAAAACCTCTCGAGTGATTTGTTCTGTTAAAGGAAACAAAAGACTGCGCAAAAAAACTTCGGCGCCAATTTGTAAACAAAGATTATGAGAACGAGTTTGAATATCATTTTTGTCTTGGGCACGCACTATCAAATCCAAATTCACAATGGAAAAATACTGCGACCATTCAGATCCTCGCGAGTCCAGTTTGGTTTCTTCTGTTTCCACGATCGAGGCGCTGGCGGACCGAAAGAAAATCGCAGGCGCTTGATTCATTTTCTGTGTACACTCGCGAAGTACATTTTGAATTTCCCCTAGGGATAAAGAATCTAGTGGCTTTTGAATCTGCGAACGGTAAACACCTTGCGTAGTCGAACGAATGGCCCCAGAGAATGGGTAGGCTTTGTGCTGGCTTAAAAATTTTGTTTGCGCTTTGGCATATTTAAATGCGCGTTGTAATCCATCGTCCGATGTGTCCGAGGTCGATGCGTAACCTATATGTTGGTTCATCATAACTTCGATACGGATGCCCGAGTCAATCTGTGTCGATAAACCTTCCGAAAGTTCATTGCGAACCGAAATTTGGGTGGTTTTCTCGGTGACGATTTTAACACCTAAGTATTCCACTTCATTTTTACAGGCCGAAATAAAATTTTGTAGCCGATGAACTAGTGACACCGCAATCTCCTTAACGGATTATGAGTAACGATAAAAGCTAGTCCAAAAGACCAAGCAAAGCTAACGGAATTTTGTGAAAAACACTGCGTAAAAAGTAGATCTCGTGGTTTGTTCTGGGTACAACATCTTATGCGTGAAGTGAAGCCAGTCAGAGCTGACTATTTAGCTAAAAAATGGGTCAAATATCCGTCCATTACGGACGTCAAACATGCGGGACGTGTTGTCGAGATCGAGCCGAGGTCGGTATTATTATTTGCAGGCGTCAAAACTGTGTTAGTGACTCATAAGGAAATTCGTAACTGGGACCAGATGAGTGCCGTTTTAATTCCGGGTGATGTTGTCAGTATCAACAAGGCCGGCGTTTGTACTTTGCTAGCTCCTTGGCGTTCGCAAAGGCTTAAAGACTATGACGAACAAGAAGCGCGGGTGATCATAAAAAAAATGCGCCTTCAGCAGAATTGGAACCAATTCATATCGGGTATTGGAGAATTTTTTGCCAAACATAAATTTTTACCCGTGCAAACCTCAACGTTAGTTGATAACCCGGGGCCGGAGCCAACGATTGATGTTTTTAAAACTCAATTTAAAGAGGGTAAAGAGAGCCGGGGAAAATACTTAATCACCAGTCCCGAGCTGAGTCTGAAAAAATTGGTTTCGCAGACACTGACGCCGCTTTTTGAAATCACCAAAGTATACCGCAATAATGAAAATTCAGCTAAACACGCGCCCGAGTTTTGGATGCTGGAATGGTATCGACCATTTGCTAATTTGAGCACCGTGGCTCAGGATGTGGAAGATTTGATTTTATTCCTGCGCCAGTATTTATCTTTGAAAATGAAGGCCCCGGCTTTCCAACACACGTCGTTTCAGAAAATTTTAAAAGAGCACTATGCTTTTTTGTTTACGCCGGATTCTTCGGCCAGTGACCTTAAAAAATGTTTGACTCAAAATCAGGTTTATTTTTCCGAGTCTTTAAGTCTTGATGATTTGTTTAGTCTAGTAAATCTAGAGCTGGTAGAACCCCAGTTAGGGGCTCAGGATGTCGTATTCTTGAATCGTTACCCTCCGTACGCCGCCGCTTTGGCAAAATTGGATCAGGACGGTTGGGCGGAAAGATTTGAGGTTTATTGGAAAGGTTTGGAAATTGGTAACGCGTTTCATGAGCTGAATGACCCTGATATTCAGTTGCAACGGTTGATAGAAGACAATAAGAAAAAACTGGAAAATGGCTTAGAGGCTTTGCCGCTGGATATGGAATTTATTGAAAGTTTAAACCGAGGACTGCCACCCACAGCCGGTATTTCTATCGGCCTCGAGCGGCTTTTTATGGCCTTATATGATGAACCAGATATAAAAAATTTAAAATGGATTTGAACGAGAAACAATAGTTTGTGTTCGCGTTGCATAGAACCACTAGTTGTGAGCAATTTTGATCTCTGCTTTGGTGTGGCACAAAGGATAATACCAAAGATGACTGGAGATTGTTTTAGCTTTTTTCGAACGACCTTTGGGTCTGAGTACGTCCCAGTATGAGCCCTCAAAAAACAATTTATTGGTTTGGTCAACTTGATCGTGAAGCATACCGAATCCACAAGCCAGGCTGCGGTTGCTGCTTTTCGAGTCATTCTGTCGGCAGCCACGCTGGTAGTCTTGCTCGCGGCCCAAATGAAGTTGAAGTAAGCCATAGGCCATGCCGTTGGGTCCTTTGGCTTTTGCATTCGCATTGCACGAGCTTTCAAAAAATACCATGGCATCAATCAACCGCAGATAAATAATTTTTTTTTCTTCGATCGATAAATTTACGAACTGAGGGCAATATTTTGTCAGATCGCTGCCACCCTTTGGTCTGAAAAATAAAGGATATTTGTGCTCGTTTAACTCAGCAAGGACGGCAGAGCGCCAGTTGCGATTGGTTGGGGCCGAGATGCTAAACTCCTCGCAATAGTATCGAGAGTTAAATGTTCGTGTTTCGCTGGAACTTTGGCTTTCAGAACTACAGCTTGTTAGGTATATAAAAATTAAAAAAATACACTGTCTTGTCCCCATAAACACCACCCGTTAGCTGTAGAATACAATCGAGATGCCTACGCGTAGGGCGCGTTTATTAAAGCTAATGCTTCATTAGGATGAAAAAAAAACAGGTTATTACGCAATTTGAGAGAGCAAATATATTTTGACTCTGTAGAGAAAAAGTAATTATTTCAATCTTGGTGTTATAATATTAATTTGTCTAATGAGACGCCAAACTAATGGTAGGTATTACGTGAAAATTATTTTGTTAGGTCCTCCGGGTGCTGGTAAAGGTACCCAAGCTCAATTTCTAAAGGATCGTTATAATATTCCTCAAATTTCGACCGGCGAGATCTTACGGGCAGAAATAAAAGCGCAATCAGAATTGGGAAAAAAACTAAAGGCAATTGTGGACTCGGGGGCATTGGTTTCGGATGATATTATTATCGAGATTGTTCAAAAAAAGATTCAATCCCCAGAGTGCAAAAATGGCTTTTTATTTGATGGATTCCCGCGAACATTACCGCAGGCTGAAGCCGTAAAAACCGCCGATATTAAGATTGATCATGTGATAGAAATCACGGTGCCCGATACTGAGATCGTCAAGCGTATGAGTGGTCGTCGGGTGCATTTGGCTTCAGGGCGCACGTATCACGTTGATCACAATCCACCAAAGAAATCTGGTATCGATGATGTTTCGGGAGAGCCGTTGGTTCAGCGCGAGGATGATAAAGAAGAAACAGTGAAAAAACGTTTAGACGTTTATCATCAACAAACTAAGCCACTTGTCGAATATTATGAAAAGTGGTCAAAAACAGCAGATGCCAAAGCTCCTAAATACCACCGTGTCTCGGGTGTTGGCGAGATTTCAACAATCACAGAGGCGTTGGTGAAAGCGTTGGGATAAGAAATCTAAAACCATGGGTTTGAAGGGGCGAGCTAAACCTCTATTGAATCCCTAGGAAAGACCTAGGAAAGACATCTGAAAAAAAACCGAGCAAGAACTCGGTTTTTTTGTTTTCAATAAGATTTATGAAACGAAATTTCTATTCTTCTTTATCGTTAATATCTTCTTTTAATTCTTTGCCAACTTTAAAAAATGGAATCTTTTTTTCATCCACTTCAATAATTTGACGGGTACGAGGGTTTCTTGCTTTGTAAGCGGAATATTTTCGGTTTACAAAAGAACCAAAACCGCGGATTTCAATCCGATCGTCTCGTAGAAGAGACTCAATCATCGTATCAAAAATTGTATTCACAACTGTTTCTGCTTTTACGCGAGTAATTCCCGCTTTTTCCGAAATCTTATTGATCAAATCTGATTTTGTCAGTGGCATTTGGCATCCTTTGAATGGCGCTAACTATTCGATTATATAAACTTTTTTTACTTGGGAAAGGGTTTTCTAAATGGACTTACTGCATTACAGACTAATTTGGGCTGACGCCCAAGATTTTAAGGTAGGCATTGTAGATTCCTGTAACCATTTTTTTACGATCAAACATTTCCAAGACTTTTTGTCTTGCTTTTTCGCCCATTTCATCAATGGGTAACGTGCCGGAAAAGATCTCGATAATAAGGTTGGCTAAAGACTCGGTGTCGGCGGGGCGGATTAAAAAACCATCCATGCCGTCTTCGATGATGTTGGATAAGGGGCTGACCTCGGACCCGATGATCAATTTCTTTTGCGCCATCGCTTCAATCTGGGCGGGTTCGAGTCCTGTTGTTCGTGAACTCAAGTTTACAAAAATATCGCACAAAGAAATATAATCGAATAGATCCTGAGACTTCAATGCCCCTGTTAGAATCACTCGGCTGCCCAAAACTCGGTTTAAAATTTCAAGTTCAATTTGATTCATCAGGGGGCCTTTACCCACGATAATGAGGTGGGCGTTTGGCTTTTTCAGTGCTACTTTTTCAAATGAGATCAAGATATTGATGATTTCATCCATCTCTGTCATATCCGATAAAGTTAGAGCGACTTGGGAGATTTCGGGTAGGCCCAGATTCTTTTTCAAATCTAGAGGCTTCTCACGCAAATCAAGTTCGCCAATTTCAACTCCGTATGGAAGTGAGTATATATGGAAATCTGGATATAAATAATAACGTTCGAGCATCACGCGTTGTTGCGGGTGATTTACGAAAATCGCATCCGCATTTTTTAATATCTCTCGGTCCTTACCTATATAAGTAGATAGAAATTTGTACAACAAGGCTGCAAATGTTGTTAAAATACCTCGAACTGTTTCTTGACTCATGCCCAAGATCGAAAAGATTTGGGAAATCTGAGTGGCTTCGATGTCAAAGACACATTTAATTTTTAGCTGTTTTCGATTTTTAGAAATCTTCAAACCAGACGCATCTAAACTGTGAACGATATCAAAGGGTTTTCCTTTATGAAGTTCGATGAACTTTTGATAAACTGATTCTTCAAAAGACGATCTGAAAAATGGTGATCCTGAGTCGTTCAGAAAATAGGCTTTAACACCCTCGCGCTCGATTTCATATTTATTCATTGGGCTAGAAAAAGAAATAACGGTCACGCGGCAACCGCGTTCGACTAACCCGGTGGCAATGGACCAGATATAGCCCATATCGGAAGAGCGACTCATGATTTGAAATCGCCGACTGATCAGACAAATAGAAATTTCTCTAGACAGCTTTTTCATTTTGGTTATTTGTCGCTTTTGAAATTAGCCGGTTAAATTCATTTACACTGATATCTACTAAGGACGAAGTGTTTAAAAAATCAGTTGCGTTTGATGGGGTGTTTGAATATTCAAAGTTCTTTATAAAATTCAGTACATGATGTTTTTGCGTGATTGATGCCATAGGATTACTGTCCCATAAATCTGGATACAAACGCATTTGGCTGTGGTCCATCACGATCTTGATTTTACGATTTAAACAGAATTCAAAATACTGAATGCATTCTTCTAGATCAAAATTCATTCCGGCAATCCATAGAACGAAATTATGTTTAGGCAATGTGTTTAAGCCGCTGGTGCTGGGCATATCAAAAAAACGCCATGGTTTCGCATGAGACTTTGTCAGTGAATAATTTAATTTTTTCAATTCGCCGGCGCTCCAAACACTTAAGTCAGCAACAAATAATATGGAAAAACGTTGGGCAAGATTTGATAAAACATCTAAATCAAATTTTTTTGGTTTTAGCGGTACAATCATCTGGTACAGTTGAAAGTCAGCCTCATTTAAGCTAGGAGATTCGTAAGAAGATGTCGAGGACGCGCTGCTGGACTCCGATAATTTTAAAATTGGTGGAATAACGCCTTTAATCTGATTACGGCTTTTTGCACTTAGACCACGTAAATGATATAAAAACGTACGGTGTGGGCCAGTGACAATATCCGCCGCATACACAAGTTTTTTTGCGTATTTGATTTTTAAAAAGCTATCTTCGGATAAGAAAAATTGAATTGATAAAATTTTTCTAAACAATTGAGCTAGCCCAGCAAAAAAATCTGCGGTTTTTGCCGCCGATGCAGAGTCTACAAATATATGTACAATGTCTGGGTTGATGACCATGAACGATGGAAAAAATTTGGCCATCTCGATAAAATTCCATCGACGGAAGTAGTAAAGAACATCATGATGAGCTATGGTTACATGTTTTTCAGATTGCGACGTTAACACTGTAAACTCATGCCCAGATCGCCGAAGGATCTCGATTTGATTTAAACTGTTCGATGTTAGCTTTTGTGTGACAAAAAGTATCTTGGCCATTTATATTCCTAAGGCTTTAAAAAGATCGTTCAAAATCTTTTTATTCGCTTCAGGAATGGGGCGTAGTTTCAATTCTTGAGGATAAATCCATTCCAACATCAGATGATGTTTCGCTTTAGGCTCGCCTTTCCAATAATTCACTTCAAAAAATAAAATGATGATACCGACATCACCGTACGAATGGGTGCATGCCAATTTTAATTCGCCAATTTGCGCTTCAATGCCTAATTCTTCGTTGAGTTCTCTTTGAAGAGCTTGCTCGGGGGTTTCGCCAATCTCGATTTTACCACCTGGAAACTCCCACAAACCAGCCAAAGAATGATTCTCTGGACGTTGACCGACCAAGATTTTTTGATCTTTCTTCAGAAATCCGGCAACAACGGGTATCCAGTTGATTTTTTTCAGTTTAGGACGCTTCATTCCTATAGAGTCTACTCGAGCGCTAGCCAAATATGAAGCCTAAACTCGGGTATTTACTCACTTTAAATGGACGACCGCCTATAAAACAAGCTACTAGATGGTACTTTGGTACTCGTGGGCTATTTTTTTGAAAGTATACGGTCCTCGAAAAACCAATGAGCTGTATATTTGGCAAAGGTCGGCTCCCCAATACAAACGATCTCGAAGATCAGTACCCGAAGAGATGCCACCAGCATTAACTATCAGTTTATTGTTTCGATTAAGTCCTAAGATTTGTACAACATCCTTCAGCGTTTGAAGAGATTGAGCAGCCAGTGGTTTGCCAGATAGTCCACCATCTTCCGGATAAGGAGATGGAGTGGGGCGTTGAATAGTGGTATTGGTGATTACGTAACCATCAACACCTTGGTTGTAACTGCGGTGAATAATACTCTCCAGCTGATCGCGCGGTTCATCCGGGCTGAGTTTTAAAAGCAAAGGTTTTTGCAGGCGACGAGACTCGCCCCCCAGCTTGTCCATCAGTGGCTCAAAATATTTTTTTGAAAATAATTGCCGTAATCCAGTTGTGTTGGGGCTTGAAATGTTCACAACAAAAACGTCACACACTTGATGCATCTGTCGCATCAGCAGCGTGTAGTCTTCATGAGCATTTTCATTTGCGGTCGTTCGATTCTTTCCAATATTTAAAAAAATAGGAGTCTGACGATTTTCAAAATTTTTTTCCAATTCAAAAAGAACAGATTTATATCCTGGGCTTGGAAAACCCATCCGATTCCACAAGGCTTCAGTTTCTTTGAAGCGGTCCATGATTTTGCCTGAATTTGGCTTTTGAGCGTGAGGTGTTACGGTCCCGATCTCTAAAAAGCCGGCCCCCAGGTTCCACCAAGAGTCTATCGATTGGCCAGTTTTATCTAACCCCCCCGCAATGCCAACGGGATTACGAAAATATAGATTTCGCCATTTTCGTGAGTGCCAGTCATATGGCTGATTTGACTTTTCAGATAAAAAAACGGTCATCTTTAAAAAAAATGGAAGCCAATCATGCCCCACGGATGGAGACATCCAGAGCCAGGGCTTCCAATAATCTAAAAGTTTTTCGAATGCACTTTCGGAGGTCATCTCACTCAACATTTCTTAGCGAGGATACAAACCACGAAGTAACATTGCCTTTTCTAGGCGCTTAACAGAAACGGCCATAGCCGCGCTTCTCATGTCACAATTTTTTTCCAGTTTAAATTTTACGACATTATCGAAGGCTTTTGTGATAATCGTCTTTAAGCGATTATCAATTTCAGATTCGTCCCAGAAGAATGACATAATATCCTGTACCCACTCGAAGTAAGATACAATCACGCCGCCTCCGTTGGCCACAACGTCAGGAGCAATAAAAATTCCACGTTTAGTAAGAACTTTTGTCGCTGGATTTGAAATCGGCCCATTCGCTCCTTCAACGATCACTTTAGCTTTGATTTTCTCGGCATTATGAAGATCGATTTGTCCTTCAAGCGCACACGGTAAAAGAGCTTCACAATCTAGCTCAAGAAGCGCTTCATTAGAGATTGGTTGTGACTTAGGAAAATCTTTTACAGTTTTGTGAGTTTTTACGTATTCAAGAAGCTCTGGGATATTAAAACCGTCGCCATTATGAATGCCGCCATTAACGTCACTCACCGCAATGATTTTAGCACCACGTTGGTGGGCAAATAAAGCTGCAAATGATCCGACATTACCGAAACCTTGAATCACAATGCGAGCTCCGTTAAATGGAATGTGGCAATGCTCGAACGCTTTTTCAGTTACGAAAATTACACCCAAACCAGTGGCATGGTTGCGTCCTAATGATCCACCAATTTCAACTGGCTTGCCGGTTACAACACCAGCTTGCGAAAAACCACCATATTCTTGTGAATAGGTATCCATCATCCACGCCATTGTTTGAGGGTCTGTTCCAACGTCAGGAGCTGGGATATCTTTGGTTGGTCCAATAAATGAACCGATTTCAGAAGTATAACGACGAGTTAAGTTTTGTTTCTCTGTACGAGACAAAAGATTTGGATCAACACATACGCCACCTTTTGCGCCACCCAAAGGAAGACCCAAAACTGAATTTTTAAAAGTCATCAAAGCGGCAAGACCAACGACTTCGGGAAGATCAACGTTTTGATGATAACGGATGCCTCCTTTGTAGGGGCCAAGAGTTGCATTGTACTGAACGCGATAACCCGTAAATACTTTCACCGAGTAATCATCCATGCGGACGGGTACTGAAACAGTGACGCATTTTCGAGGTTTTTTAAGACGCTCTAAAACGTTCTTATCGCAATCGATCAGCGCGGCGGCCTCTTCTAAATTTTTTAAAGCATTTTGAAACAAAGGACCATTTAAGTGCCCTTCAATTTTTGAAATTTCGTTGTGGTTGTATGATAGACTCATAGGTCACTCCTTAAAAGTGTTCCTATCGTAGTAAAGTAAAAACTCGTAGTCATCAAAGAATTTTGCGTCTCTGAACCCTGTGTCTAGATCAGGACTTCAAGGAATGCCCCTAGAATCCCTTATTTAGCGCTCTCCAAACCTTTTTTGATCATTTTTTAGGCGAGTGTAGGCAAGCTTTTCAATCTCTTTAGCTAAAAACAGATTCTCGGCCATTAATGCGTAGAAATCTTGAGACGATATTTCTAAAACTATACAGTCGGTTTGAGCGCGTATGGTCGCTGTCCTGATTCCTTGATTTACGAATAAGGATAGCTCTCCAAAAGAGTCTCCGGCATTTAATACATTGATGGTTTTGCCATTTTGAAGAATAGTCATTGAACCTTGGATCAGAATATAGAAAAAGTGACCTGGCGTGCGTTCTTTAAAGAGGATTTCATTCGCGGCTACGGTTTTCAATTGCCCACGATGAATCAATTGATCTGTTGTATCCTCGGGGAGAATAGACAAAATCGGAGACCGCATAATTCCATGGATAACCCAAAATCGGTGTTTCAGGGATTCGGCCACTTCCTTGCGAATCCATTGGTCAAATACTTCCGGAATGTACGTTATTTTAAGCACCTGCACTTCGTTCAGCGCGACAACATCCGCTAGTCGCGGCTCATTCAGAAAGAAACCATACTCACCAAACAGGCAACCAGGGATTAGGGTGGCCACGCGAAAGCGTTCTCCATTTATATTTTTTTTGTAAATACCGACTTGGCCCCGAAGCAAAACATACATATCACGATCTGTACCGCCTTCGTGCAAGACCATCGTTCGTGGCGACAACGAATAGGTTTTTGAGTTTGCCAGCATAAAGTTCAAACTTTCAGCGCGCAGCGAACGAAAAAAGGGGAGGCTTCGTACAATATTCAGATCGATTTCTCGAGTTTTAATTTCAGGAGGCAGATCGTTTTTGCCAGGCTCGGATTTTAAAATTAGGTTTTTGAAGTACTCTATAAATTCCGGATTGGTGATCACTTGGGCTTGCGTTAAATTGTAAATCAAAGCATAGAGTTCAGAGAAGTTTGTTAGCCAGCCTTGCTGATAGTAAAAGTAAACTGTTTTAGCGATGGATTTTTCTTGTTTAAGAATTTGAAAGTAGTCTCTTTGTAACGCCGACATTGGCACTGAAGAAATATTGGCGAGTTGAAAAGAAATGTCTAAGTTTTCAATTTTCATTCTGATTCCCAGTGTAGCAACAGAACTGGGAATCGACATTAAATTTTGAGCAAAATGGCCTGGATCTGGTCCCTGAATTAAGTACTATATATTCAGTGCGGGGGCTTAACTGAATTTATGAAAAACGCACGAAACACCGCTCGTGGCTCGGCGCCTCCGGAGGTGATTGCTGTATTCAAAGTATTACAAAGGTCTTTGTTTGCGCCAGAACCCGAACAACTGATGTTGTAAGTCGCAATAATGACGCTACCGATACTGGATTGCACCAACCCTGCACCACTAGCAGGATCTTCCACGGAAGATCCTAGTTTTGCTACTTCCATTGGCTGCGCCGTTGAGGCCTCCGTCAAACATGAATTGAGATTGTAAAGTCCTTGTACGGGGGCCTTACACGATGCGGCTGTTGGTGCCGCATCTGATAAAAACTTCATTAAGGAGGTAGAAAAAAATCCAAATGCAGAAATCAGGGTCTTTCCTTTGGCCGAAGCTTTATAGCAATCATTAAATGTCGCATTGGCATTCGTTGAGTCCGTGGTGATATTGGCGGCAGAAGAGAAAGAAATTAATCCCATAAAATTGGCCGTTCCACTTTGACCTTTCAGAGTTTCAAAGGCCGAGGTGTATTTGGTCGGGTTTGCAAAGCCTTCCCGTACAAACGCGGCGGCGCAACGGATATTGTAGGCCCCTGTTGTGGTCATGCCGTCCACTTTGGTTACGCAATTCATGGCGGTCGCCGAGGTGGCCTCGTTCAGGCATTGCTGGGCATCGCCGATTTTATCTATTTCACTTTCAGAGCCACATCCTAAAAGTGCCAAGCTGATGACGATAGCGAACAAGCTGTTTAAGATACTAAGTCCAGTTTTTTTTGTATTCATATTTTCACTCCGCACTTTATTGTAAATAGGATTTATTTGGCATCAAGAAATCAGTGGGAAAAACGGGCCAAAGTCTATACTTCGTAAAAGCACTCATCGGCGTCCATGAAATAGTTTACAATATAACTATGAAATTGACGGGTTTAATAACCATTTTTTCAAGCCTGATCGTTGCGGGTTTCGCTTCGGCGGCCGAGCGATTTGAAATGTATAATGGTGTACGCCCATTGGGTATGGGGAATGCGTCAGTCGCTGCTGTAAATGACGAAACGGCATTGATTGTGAATCCCGCCGGTCTAGGTAAGCTGCGAAATTTTTTCGGCACTATCTTTGACCCAGAGCTAGATCTGGGCAGTGTGGCGCTGAATACTTATCGGGCTAAAAGTTTTTCGAATCCTGTCTCTATTTCTCAAGTGTTGCCGGCGGTGGCGTTGACGCCTGGGGATTATTTTTATGCGCGGACTCAGTTGTTTCCTTCGTTTGTTGCAAAGAATTTTGGTATTGGGTTGTTGGTAAAAAATGAAATTGCGTCAGTCGCCGATTCCGCAACCAGTGCGTCCTTATACTATCGCGATGAAATGGCTTTGTTGTTGGGATATAATTTTCGATTTTGGGATGGTCGGATTAAGCTTGGTTTCACAGGAAAAATGATAAGCCGCACGGAAGTCAATGAGAGCGCGCTAGATCCGTCAGGTGCTATCGATATGGATTCTTTGGCTGCGGCTGGTTATGCGAAGCATGGGCTGGGAATAGGTGGCGATGCCGGTCTGATATTGACGGCCCCTTGGAGCAATTTGCCGACTTTAGCATTGGTGGCTCGGGATATAGGAAATACTTCATTTGATAAATCTTATTACAGTCGGATGTCGACACCGCAGAAGCCCGACCGTGCGACACAGGACATTGATGCGGGATTTTCTTTTCAAGTTATTCATAAGTCAAACATTCGCAGTTTGTGGGCGTTTGATTATCACGGCATTTTAACGGCAAAAGATGAAGAAGATAAAAATAAACTTTACCATTTTGGTGTCGAGGTGAATTTTGGCGACGTATTTTTTCTTCGCACTGGGTACAACCAGCGATACGTCACGGCCGGTTTTGAATTAGCGTCCGAGCGGTTTCAATTTCAACTTGCGACCTATGGCGAAGAAGTCGGCACCGCTGCTAACCCGAAAGAGGATCGACGTAATGTCGCAAAATTTACTTTCCGTTTCTAAAATATTTTTAGCGAGTGGGCTTGTGATGGTGCTTGTTGGTTGTGGTGGGAATCTATTTCAGCTTACGGCCAAGAAAGATACGCCCGAAGCGATTTATCAAGATGCGCGAGATGCACTCAATGAACAAGAGTATGATGTGGCCATTGCAAAAATTTTGGATCTTAAAGCTAAAGATGCGGCGTTTTATGCCCGCTGTGAGAAAGTCGATGGAATTAAAATATGTCCCCGAGAAGATTTAGCTGGGGCCTACGCTTCAAAATGTGGTTTGAATTTCGTTACATTTGTTTCGTCTTTAACGTCGTCCACGGGCTCGCCATTTCTATTTTTTATGCAAAAATTTAAAAATGTCGCCGTCTCTCCTTCGCATTGTTATGAAGCGCAAAAGGTGATCGAGACTTTTGGGGCGACATCGGGAGTGCGCAGTTCAGAACAAAATTTATTCATGGCTGTTCTGGGGATGGCGAAAATAGGAACGCATTTACGTGATGTGGCCGATGTCAATCAGGATGGTACGACCGATACGACCTATAACTCGTGTGATGCCAGCAGCATCAGCACTGATTATTTACGCCAAGTGATTTCCGGTATGGGGCTTGTGATTGATAATGTGGCGGCTGTTTCGGCAGTTCTTTCAGGCGAGTCTGATGCTTTGGCGGATTTAGAACAGATTAAACAAGATTGCGGCAGTGCCTGCGCCATTACTGACCCAAACAGTTCTAGTTTTAATGAAGCGGTCACTCGGGTTTTGTTGCGTTCAAGTGATAAGGGAATTGAAACATCGTCGGGTTGTACGTTTCCAACCTGTTGCCTGTGAGATAATTAAATGAATTTAGAGCGGATGATAGTCCTAGTGTTATTTAGCTTTTCTGCGTACGGAGCCGATCTGTATGAGTACAATCGTCCGGTGCGTGCGTTGGGGATGGGTAATGTTTATCTTACATTTGTGAAAGACACGGATGCACCCACATTGAATCCAGCGGCACTGGGGTTTGTGAGCGGGATTTCATTGGAAATTATCAATCTTGGCGTTGGGTTGAATGGCTATGAAAGTCTATCTTCCTATCGTCAAACCAACTCGGTATCCAATGCGTCGGACTACGACCAGTTTTTTGGAAAGAAGGTTTGGGTTGGTGGGAATGGTCGTTTGGCGTTAACGTTGCCCAATTTTGGTGTTTCAGTTTACGATGATGCGAAAGTGTCTTTGATTCTAAGAAACACGGCATTTCCAAATATGGATATGACTTTTTTCAATGACTACGGTCTAGTGGTTGCGGGTGCTTTGCCGATAGCGCCGCTGACCTCTCTGGGAATAGCGTTCAAGCGAATCAGTCGTTGGGGGGGGTACCAAACCGTAGGCCTGAGTACGATCGCGACAGGAAATTCAGCGGCTCTTCAGAACGAGTTTGAGAACAAGGGTGTCGGCTATGGTAGTGATATCGCATTGATGACTAAACTTCCGGGGCTTTTGTCTCCTTCGTTTGCTGTCGTATGGCAGGATGTCGGCTCGACAGCATTTACGAAAACGACAGGTAACGATGCTCCTCCGCGCATTAAAGATAATTTGCAAGCGGGTGTGGGGGTTAATTTAGATCTTCCCGGTATTGATCTATCGGCGGGGGTCGAGTATCGCCATATCAATGATTTAGGTGTACAAATTGGTAAGAAGCTACATACGGGCGTAGAACTCTCACTGCCTTTGATCGAGTTGCGTGCCGGTTCCAGTCAGGGGTATTCGACTTTTGGGGCGGGATTCAGTTTTCTGTTTCTTAATTTTGATGCAGCGATGTTCAAAACAGAAGCGGGTGAGTATCCTGGGCAATCACCAGAAGATCGCTTGCTTTTGAGCTTAAGTATTGACTTATCGGTTGATGCCAACTTTAATTTCTATTCTAAAGACGGAAAAAAACGAAGCCTTAAACAGCGTAGATAAAAATCTTCAAGTAAGAGTGTTTTAGCGTGCTTAAACTGATTAAAGTAAATTCCAAAAATCAGATTTGGGAGCAATTCCAAACTATCGATATTGAGCGCGATTCTTGGGTCGTGGCTAAGACTAGTGAGCGAGAGCTGATGTCTCGGTTTTTAATGGCGCGTGATGGTTATTTTTTGGACTTAAATGTACATTGGCAAGTGACCTTTTTTCGGATGATTTTCGAGCGGGCCTTTCCCGACTATAAAATTGTTTCACGTGAATTTGCGCAGGCTTATCTGAAAAGAAAAATGGAGAGTCTAAAGTCGGAATTGTCGATTGATGTGATTGATGAAAACAGTCGCCTTCGCAGTATGACCTACTACGCTGCTTTGATATTTGATCCTGATTTGGACGAAAGTAAACTTGAAGAATGGCTAAGTCTTTCAGAAGAAAGACGATTGCGGTTAAAGCCAGATCTTTTGTTAAATAAACTTTTTGTTTCATTTTTTTTACAAGATAAAATCGTTTGTGAAGATTGGGTCGTGGCTCAATTGCAAGGGGCGGACTTGTCCACTTTGCAGCTGCCGATGAAAAGACTATTTTTTGATTTAGGCGTTGAGTATGGCATGTTGGAAGCATCGGTTTTACAAAAGCTGGCGAAGAACCATGATTTGGTGCTTTTTCAGATTACGCACCTGTTTGATCAGAAATATGGACATTTGCTTCAGGCCTACGAAAGATTTGATCAGCTAGAAAATAAATCGCAAATGACAGAGTCGCATTCGATATCAAATGCGACTGTCATGTTGAAAAAATTTTCATCGCCCATTTCTGAAATTCGCTTTGCAATTGCGCAGCTACAGGAGTGGCGGGGTCAAGGCGTTATTTGGGATGAAATGGCGATTGTGGCTCCTGATATTAAAAAGTATCAAGATCCCCTTTGCTGGCAACTGTTAGCGGAAGAAATTCCTACAAATCAGTTGAGACGATCGCAATATGTCGAGTTTCAAGATATCCGCGAACTTTTATCGGATATGTCGTTTTTTAAAAATGAAATCGAATTTGTTTCCGTCAAAGAATCAATTTTAAGATATTGCAACGAAAATAGGAAGGTTGGGGCATTTGCTAAACTGGAAGAGAAATTGAACTCTCCGTTTTTAAGTGCTGATCAGTTTTTGATCCTGGTCGACAAGTGGTTACCGGATTTTTTTGGGCGACATATGGGTATGGGATTAGCCACGCTGAAAGAGTTCAGATTGCAAGAGATGAATATACAAAAATTTGTTACCAGTACCGAGTTGTTTTGGGAACGCGCGGGGTTGGGCGAAAGAAAAGAAAAAATAATCAATGGTCTTTTTGATTCCAGCGCCGCATCTGTGAAATTAACAGTGGAAGAATGGGTCATGCAAATTGAACAGATGGCCCTTCAGTCTTTTGTTGATATTGGTGTACCGCAATCGAAGGGCGTGCAAATTTCATCTTTGAATCAGGCCACCCTGCATGGCGTGAAAAACGTATTTATTCTGGGAATGGATGAAAGTGGTTTTACTAGTCAATTTAAGGAGGCCATTCCCACGGACGATATTTTTCATCTGAACAGCGAATTGGGGGTGTACTTAGAACATCCAGATTTGAGTGTAAATTCCTTTCTTCTGGATGAGGTGTTAAGTCAAATATCTGGCACGGCGGTACTTTCGTATTGTTATAAATCGATTGAATCAACGATTCAAAACCCAGCTCCACAATGGCAAAACCGGGCTTTTGAGCAAAAACTATTCGAGCAGGAAGCGGATTCAGCACCCCTCATTCGATGGGATTGGCTACTAGCCAATAGGGAATCTCACTGGCTGCATATGCGAAAACAAGATTTTAAGTTGCTGAGCCTTGATTGGGATTCGCAGCCAGATTTGATCCCCAGCTTAGAGGCTTTTTCTCTGGACGAAATCTCGTTATCGCCTTCGTCCGTGCAAACTTTTTTGGATTGTAAACAGAAATTTTTCTTTCAGCGTATTTTAAGGTTGAAAAATGTTGAATCGGAAAGCTTTGATGTAAATGCTCGAGAGAAGGGCAGTTGGTATCATTCTATTTTTGAAAAAATAATTGCTCAAGATAACAAATATATTCAACCGGTGCTTACGATGGGTTGGAATGAAACGACTAAGAACGCGCTTTTAGAAACATTGCTGATTGATTTTGCGGATGTTGTACCAGCAGGGTTTAGTGACTCAATGTGGAATTTAGTAAAGAAAATGTATTTTGAGAATGTAACTAAATTTGTTGCTCATGAGGTTGATCTGAGAAGTAAATTTCCTGAACTGAAGAACGTGGTTGTCGAGTGGCCATGGGAAGTTTATTATGATTGGCGGCAGTTTGAATTTCGTTCACAGGCATCTCCTAATTCAGTTCGTATCTCGGGGGTGATAGATCGGGTTTTATTAAACGAGAAAACACAAAAGCTTTGGATTGTCGATTACAAATCGAGTGTGAAAAATTATTCTTCTTTTGGTTCTTGGATTGCTAATAAAGAATTTCAGTTGTTGTTATATAATCATATCGTTCAAAATCACTGTGCAGAGCCATGGCAAGCATCGGTAGAGAATTTAAGCTACTGGCAATTACCAGATTTAGGTGTCAAGAAGGGATTTGCGTTAGGGGATGCGCGGTTGCTGGATATGGGTTATGCAAAGAAAACGATTGGTACAATCCAAGAAAAGGAAAAATTGGAATCCGAATTTCTGATTCACTTTCAAGAGATGATCGCACAGATGGGGAATGGTCATTTTTATCCACAACCTGCCGACGAAAAAAACTGCAGCTATTGTGAATGGAGGCTGGGATGCCGAGCCCCTCACCTGTAAGTAAGAATATTCTGATCCGTGCGGGGGCGGGTGCTGGTAAAACGACGCGCTTAATTGAAGAAGTGTATGGTTATTTTTTAGCCCATAAGAGTTCAAAGTCCATATGGCCTCGTGTTGTACTGACTACGTTTTCAAACAAGGCAACGCAAGAAATTAATGAGCGTCTTTTAAAGAAAGCTATTGAGACGAATGATGTAGATTTTTTTTCGTTTATTAACTCTAAAGCTCATTTACTGGTATCGACAATTCACGGTGTCTTGCACCAGTTTATAAGTAAGAACCAGTCTGAATTTGGACTGACAAAGGATTTTAAAGTGGCTAATGACGCCGACATTTCACGGCGTCAGCAAAAAATATTTCGCAGTATGGTTCACGCGGACTCCCACGCCGCACTTCTACTGGATATGTTCTCATTGTCCGAACTGTATTCATTGGTAACTAACTATCGTTATTTTAAGCTGACAGAGGGGGTTCTGCAGCCATTCAGTGTGACGGCATTTAGAGACTATCTAAATCAACAACGCGAAGATATTTTATCTGAATTTAGGCAATCTTATATAGTGTTGATACAATCTAAATTGACGGATTCGTGGAGTAATGCCATTCAAAATTTTCCTCGACTGGAACAAGACAACTTGCAGAATTTGCAAGAATTAGTTTATTGGGAGGAAACACTGGCTCGTTTGCCTGTGGTTGCCAAAAAGGCCGAAGCAGATTTGGTGTTGGCCCAAGCGGGATTCGTTTCGGCCGTAAAAAAGCTACGGGAATTTAAACTGCGTAATTATCATGAAGATTTTTTAAGTACATTTCAATTTTTGCAGTTGTCTTTTCAAGAGCTGGCCGATCGCTATTTGATCCAAGTAGAGAAAGACCGGCGACAAACGCAAGAGATTTCTATCTCGGATATCGAGACATTGTGTTTTCAGATTTTATCAGAAAAATCTTTTTTATTTGATGAGTATTCTAAGAATTGGGATTTTTGGATGATTGACGAATTTCAGGATACGAGTCCCATTCAAATTTCATTGCTGAATGGTTTGATTGGTCAATCCAGAGTTTTCTTTGTCGGTGACCCACAGCAAAGTATTTATTACTTTCGAGGATCAGACTCGCGTGTTTTTGAGGGTAAAATGGGCGAGTTGCGGACCACTGGGCACGTTGAGGTCTTGGATAACAATTATCGTTCCCACTTGGGGGTACTCAGTTTTATTAACGAGTTTTTCTCTCGGCAGTACTCACAATTCCAAAAAATGATTCCAACGAAGCCGGCTGTGAATTTGGATCAAGACGTTCGTGTTTTTGAAATGACAGAAAAAAGCGAGTTTTCAGTTTTAACAGCTCGGCAAATAGCAAAGTTTATCGCGGATGCTCCAGATACTAAGTTAGAGGACATCGTTATTCTTTCGCGAACGAATAGAGATTTAGAAAATTTGGCCATAGAGCTTGAGGCCCTGGGCGTACCTCATTATGTTCATAGCCAAGGTCAATTTTTTAAACAAAGAGAAGTTTTGGATGTGATGTTTTTCGTGCGCTTTTTGATTCGTCCTGACGATGCAAGTAATTTGGCATATTTGTTAAGGTCTCCGGCCATCGGGATGGTATCTGATGAAATTAAGCGTGTTTTAAAGGACTTTATCTCGTGGCAGGCATTGCTGGCCGGTAGAGATTTGCATAGTCCTAAAGTCAGCTCAGACATTCAGAAACTAGATGGTTATTTAAAGAAATGTCATGAGATTGGGCTTGTGGAAACGGCGCAGCTTTTCTGGGTTAATGAAGGTGCTTTTGTGTTGAACTATGTGGTCGATTCTTCGGGGAAAAAGGAATCTAATATCTGGAAGTTTTTTTATTGGCTACGGCGCCAGCTGACAAATGGTATGGATAATTTTTTGCTACAAATGGAATCGATTCTGGATCCAAATAAAAATGACGAGTACGAGGAAAGTGAAACTCAGGCGATTATCGAACCTAAAAAAATTCAAATGATGACAATTCATGCATCGAAGGGATTGCAATTTGCTCACGTGATAGTGATCGGATTACATAATTCTTCTCGAACAAGGACACGTTGGTCGCTTGATGTGGATCCGGAAACTAAAGAGTATTCTATTTTTATTAAGAATAAAGCTAAAGATGACAAAATTCGAAGCCCGATTCACTGGAGACAATGGGCCATTCAAAAAGAACGTGAGTCGGAGGAGTTTGAGCGGTTGCTTTATGTGGCATTGACTCGGGCAAAACAAAAAATTTCTTTATTTACGGGACGTAAATTTTCAGAGACGACGTGGTCCCAACAATTAAGCGATTTTTATAATCAGTATTTGATGAATGAAACCGCGATGAGTTTTAGAATGGGATGGGAAACCATTGACTTGGCAATATTGCCAGAAGTCTTTTTTGATAAAACAGGTGATGAACCGAGCGCAGCCCCCAGAGATAAAACTCCGAAATATTTTTTCGATATGCTAGAGTCATTTTTACAGGGAAAGGAAACTGTTGGGCCATTGTCTTTCAGCTCGTCTCGTGGTCCACGGCAATCAACGTTGAATCAGGTTATTATTTCGCAAAAAGGTATAGAGACTCATCATAGACGAGAGAAGGGCTATGTGGATTTTTCATATTATCCCGATTTAAATTTGGCAAACTCATGGGCTGAAATTTTTCAGCAAGGATTTCGTGAGTATCGTTTTACATTTCAGTTTGGTCAGTTTCAAATTGCGGGATCGATGGATTTTGTTTATTTCATGAGCGAACGGATCGTGATTATTGACTACAAATCGGGACGTTCGACTCATAGCGAACTTTATATTGAGCAGCTTAAGTTCTATGCTCAGTGTTTGATGCACATAAAGAAACTCAGTTTTTCGACAAAGTTTGCTTTAGTTATAGATTATGTTGATCAGAAAAAAGTGGAACACTTTTCATACACCCCTGTCGAAACAAACCCGTATTTTGACAAATTTATATTGGATCGAGAGCTTGAGAAAATTTAGCACAGATTGGTGCGGTGATCGACTTGAATCATAGAATCATAGACCCGTGTTGAACCACGGTAAATAGATACCCACGTGTTGAATCACGGTAAATAGACACCAAGGAGCTGTAAGTCATTTTTTGGCACTACTTATGAATGGTCTTCCTTTGCTTTGTTTCATGTGTAAATAGAAGATTTTTGTGCAAGAAAGAGTCGCAATTTTGGGCCTTCTGTCAACTATGTCAGCAATCTGTGATGTCGTTTTCTGCGTTAAAGTCTTGTCGTAAAACTCATAAGATTGGTTCAGAATGCAATTACGTCTAATTCAGATCATTTTTTTTATATTTGTGTTCGGTGCCTATGCTGAAAAAGGCGAGCAATGCTTAAGATACTACAGCATGGCTCACGAGCCCCTCACTTTTAAACAGAAAATAAATCAAACGATAAAAAAACTATCATTTAAAGATTATGACCACAATTATTATCAAATTGTTTCAGCATTAGAAAAAAATGATCAAGTTCAGCTTCCCAGTGGTCAAGTTTTTACTCTTTTTGAGTATCTTGGTGGATCGGACATGACCCGAGTATTTGACATTGGTGAAGGTAAAGTTCTTCGTCTTTCAAAACTTAAAGATAAATCAATGGCGAAAGATTCTTTAGTTGGCTATATGAATTTGTACAAAGAGTTGAAAAGAGAAGGGGTTTCGGTGGCCGAGGTGGATATGGTTCTTTCTGAACTTCCCTATGCCATTGTCGTTAAACGATACGAATTTAAGTTTTATGGTCATGATTTTATGAGTTTTGAAGAAGCCGGCTGGCCCGAATATATCCCTTACGAAATGCGCGAGCGGGCGAAGAAAAATTTCTACCAGTTCATGGTCTCTACTTGGCGATATCAAGATATTAGTGATGTCGTTCCCAGACAATTGGGATTTGATGGCGAGTCTTGGGTGCTATTTGATTTCTATGGATTTAGTAGCCCTTTCCATCAACCGCTCAGAAACTTTGAGCAGCAAGATACGGTCATGCACAGTCGTAACCAAGAGGATCCCGATTCTTATGATCGGTATCAAATACAATTTCTTTCACCCGAAGTGGAAGAGCGTTCACGAAAGATAGTAAACAACTATCGGAAAAAAATAAGAAAAAAGGCCATTTGGTATGAGCGCTCGGCTTTTATAACATCAAATTATGGAGAATTTATTGATCGCGTGACGCCGTATCCTCTGCCTAAAGGATTTACAAGAGAAGTTAAAACTGGGCATTCTTATTTTCGCAGGGACTTTAGAGGGTTTTTTCCACGTAACGAAAATGCTCTTTCTATAGAAATAGAAAAACCTTCCGGTATGGATTCAATTTGGACTTCCTATAACGGAAACGTCAATAAAATGTTTAAAGTAAAAATTTTTATTCTTAAGTCAGATGTAAATGCAGAAGGCTTTCAGGTGATTCAAAATAAAATCAAAAAACTTAGGAAGAATAATAGAATATATATTTCTGGCTCTGATTTCATAGTTGTTTTTGATTCTAAAGACAAAAAGCTTTTTGAAAAAAATTAGAAGATAACCGATGTCACGTCCTGGAGGTCCGAAATGAAAATACTTTTTATCACCGTCGTTTCGGTGCTATTTATGTGCAAGTTGGCATTAAGTATGGGATTGCCTGCGGTTTCAAAATCAAATTTAGTTAATGATACAGTCTATGAAAACGGACGCAATTTTTGTGAGATGGGACGGTATCTTTGCGAAAAAATGACTGGGAATTCTGTTTGCCGAATGAGTAGTGACCTTTCGTATAGTGAAAAAATTGACAGCATTTATGATTGGTATAAAAAGTTTCTAGCAAGTGACGAAGCGCTCTCGCTTTGCTGTAAGGACAATCAGGCTTGTTCGAAATACTTACAAAGTGTTCCTCTTGTGATCTCTCGAGATCCGGTCGTTCGTCAAATGCTAGCTGGATATAGTTTTTTTAATACTCAGCTTCTTCTTTCTGACATAGCCGTCATGAGATGCACCAGCCTGGAATGCATACAAGAAATTATACTTCACGAAATGGGTCATGCGTGCCAGGCCGCTGCTTTCGAATCTCAAAAAAATATTATTTCAAAAAATTGGAATCGTTTGCAAAGAGTTATAAGAGTTACAGGTGGTGGACTTTTGACTTCAGGAACGGCCGGTTACAGCGCAAGTATTGGGCCAAAAAGATTAGCGTGTATACAGCTTGCTTTAAAGAAGGCCGGCGAAGGTCGAGAGCACAATGAAATGAGTTGGCTCAGAGAGGCCCTTGCGGATGCGATTTTTGCACCAATGAAAAAATCTCCTATTTATTGGAGGCAAAGTTGTTCTGTACCCGCGGACGATCTGCATGCGGATCGAGGCGATTATCTTCATTGCTTATTTATCAAAGATTAGAATTAGGTAATGAAATGGAGCCGATATTTTGGATCAGTCGGCGTTGTCGTGCCTGATCCAAAATATTTTTTTTAAAAGATGTAGTTAGTTGAAATGAATAGAGTAGAAGAGTTGTCATCAATCAGGCGGATTTCTATTTCTTCTTGGTTCGGCGATAAGACGCTGCCCGAGTTAGAATGTCCCGCTGAAAAAGAGAGCTGATTATTGACATTCCAAGAGACAGATTGCAGATGGAAAAACGCTTCAGACATGTTGCCGGAATAATTCCAAGCATTAATATGTCTAAAAAGCAGAGTTGCTCCGAATTGTTTGTATTCCCATCCCGTGCTGATTTGCTGGTTAGATGTGTAGGACGTGTTGATATAATTATTAAGGGCTGTTTCGTAACGATGAAAATATTTTTGCATAGAAATACTGCCCGCAGTGCTTAACATACCTGAGGCCACGCCATTTTGGTTTGAAAGAGCCGCGCCGCCGCCCAATCCAAAATTCAACTGCTGCCGTTGGCGGGAGTCTTTAGACAAAGGAACGGTAGAGGTTAGGTATGGACTGAAATTCAGATTAGAAGAAACTTTTTTTTTAAGAAAATAAAGGCTTAAGAGTAAATCAGAGAGATCATTCTGAAGATTATTTTTCATGTGAGAATTATATGATAGGACGCCCTTTAAACTGATGCTGTTTCCAAATTTAAATGATGGTTCCATGCTGAAAGAATAGGCTCGACTATCTGTATCTTTTTGAGAACCGTCAGAGACGGCTTTTTGAGTGGTGCTCAGACCAAAATTCAATTGCCAATTTTTTGTAACTTCGCCGGTATGGAATTTGATTTGTTTACTTAGAGATCCAGAATTACGATCCTCCAAAAATTTTTTCTGCTTCATTTTGGTTGAATTGAAACCCATGCTATTAGCACGGGTTAAAGTGTATGCGGAGGCCATGTGATTAGCTAGGAAGACAAACAAAAAAAGCAAAATGGAAAACGACAAAATATCGCGAGTGAAAAAGTCTATAATGTCATTTAGTTTTCTAATAATCAAAGCCATGTAAACTAATTTTGCAGTGTCTATGCCATATTCGAATGCTCTTTGTCTGTTTATTTGGTTATGACTAAGTAAAACTGATTACAGAGCTTTAAAAAAGTTAAACAGTGTACTGGATTTAGACACACCCGTATACCCCAAATTTTTCCTATAAAAAATAGTTTTAGCTCTGGACGCTGCAATTAAGTAGTTGACGCTGCACTCAAATATCCGAGTATTGACATATGAAAAAGATGTCAAAAGAAGAAGTCAAACATATCCTCTGGGAATCCGGAA
>JAEUWH010000079.1 GCA_016785955.1 Pseudobdellovibrionaceae bacterium
GAAGGCTGATCCCGCCTGCAGAGGGCATGGATGCCCTCGTTCAAGTTTAAATAAAGCTTCCCTTTGAGTGAGGCCCTCGAATGCCCCGAAATCTTTTATTGAAAATAACTCCTTTTTAAGATTTGATGAAAAATTTGGGTCTCAGAATTTTCCTGTTTCAAATCAAGAACAGCGACCTGCCAATCAAAAGGACCGAGTATGACCCGGTCCAAAATATTTTAAATACGTACCTTAAATAATATCTTAGAAATAACCAACTAAACTGGCACTTGTCGACGAACGAGCTTCTAAATTAACTTTTGTGCTCAATTCAAAACCGATCAAATTGTCATAGTTGTATGAAGCGGCCGCTCCGTAAATTACATTCACTGCTTGAGTGGATCGATCATAACCCATCAAACCACCTAGCAAACTGACTTGAATCAAGTTCCATTTATTTACAGGATAATTTACAAAATTAAATTTTCCATAGGCATTAAACATGTTGATATTTTCTTTGCGTTCATATCTGTCATAGTATTGATTTCCATTTTCGTCTGTCAAAAGAATACCCTGAGAACCGCTGGTCATCGCATTCACGTTCGCATATTGCGCACCCACCGACCAACGTTGCGAGATCATTCTCTCGATGCCAATGCCAAGACCCACGCCGGCGCTGGTTTCGCCACGATATTCTTTTGCTAAACTTGTAGAACCTGCAAGCACACGCCAGTCAGCTTGTTGAATGGGATTAAAATCTTGACGGTCCACATTGATCACGATTTGACTTGGTTGTTGCGCCATTGCCACAGCACTTAGAACTAAAACTAGTAACGATGAAACTGTTTTCATAAAACTCCTCATATAATCTGTGACAGGGATTAAATTAGAAATTCCATTTATTGTCCATCAAAAAGCAGAGTACGATTTACCACGCACCAAGCCGGGGGGAATGCAGTTCCGTGTTTATAAACCTCCCGGGCACTGACTACTTTTTATTTCGATCTTTAAATACCGTTAAATGCAAATGAGCACCCGACAAACACCCCGCACTCTCCCGGGCACCCCCGAGCCCCCCTCTGAGGAGTAGCCGCCACAGTACCCCCACCGTGCCTCACGTAAATATGATTATCATTTGGGCAGAGGCTGTCATTACCAACCTATCTAGGTCGATTTGAAAATTATTTTACCTATTTCACGCCCCATGAATACTGAAAAATGTTTCGCTCTTGGGGAAAAATGCCACAGCTCAAGTTTTATTTTTCAATCTTGTTGAGTATCATTCTCGGCGGCACTATTGCATCTTTTAAGGTAACCATGTCTGAATATTTTAAAATCCGTTTTCCACCTAAATCGATACAAGCCACATTCATTTATTCACTGACGGCCTTAATATTTTTTATTCCTTCAAATCTATATCCATTTATGACCGTCGAACTTTATGGTCAGCGCAACTCATCCACGATTTGGACGGGAGTACTTTCTTTGATTGATGATGGCTCATGGCCCATAGCTTTAGTTGTTTTTCTAGCCAGCTTGGTCATTCCCTTATTGAAGCTAATTATTTTGTTTTATCTTGCCCTGACGGCCAAAAACAATTTTAACAACACTTTCAAAAAACGTTTATACGATATCATCGAAATCATTGGTCGTTGGTCAATGTTAGATATTTTTTTGTTAGCCGTTCTGGTTGCCATTCTAAAGCTTGGTCGCTGGACCACGGTTGAACCAGGACCTGGTGCATGGCTATTTACTTTAGTCGTTATTTTTACCATGCTTGCGTCCGCCGCTTTTGATCCAGAATTTCTAAATCCCGAGGAGAACCATGAATCAAAAAAAAACGAACACCTCTAATCCTACTTGGGCCTTGTGGCTCTTTCCCGTATTGGCTCTGGCCATTTGCGGTTGGCTTTTCTATGACACGTTTCAAAAACGAGGTCCGACAATTAAAATAATGTTCAATGATGCGTCCGGATTGCAGGCAGAAAAAACTCAGGTGCGCTTTCGTGGTGTGGCCATTGGCTATGTTAAAAATATCGTGATCTCTGAAGACACCAAAGACGTGGTAGCCACCGTAGCTCTTCAGAAAGAGGCCGCACAGTTCGCAACGGCCGGCACCAAATTTTGGATGGTGAGCCCACAAGTAACTTTCAACGGGATCTCTGGTCTAGAAACGATTCTTGAGGGTGCTTACATCGCGGCACATCCTGGTAAGGTCGGCGCCGAAGAGCGCAAAGAGTTTACGGCATCAACCAGCAGCGAAGACGCAGACTCGACCGAAAATACATCTTCATATTATTTAGAAGCTTCTAACGTAGAATCCATTGGTGTCGGAGACTCTGTAACATTCCGAGGAATTGACGTGGGCAGCGTCACTAAAGTAACCCTGAATAAAACGGCACAAATTGCCATAGTACAAATCAACATTCTGAATAAATATACACGGCTGGTTCGAAACAATACTGTCTTTTGGCGCAAGGTCGGCATTCAAGCCGACCTGGGACTTTTCGGCTCGAAAGTAAAAATTAATTCCCTAGAGTCCATTATGAAAGGTGGCATCGAGTTTTTCTCGCCCGATCAAGTCGAACCAAAGGCCAAAGCAGGATCACGTTTCGCCTTAAATGCGTCAGCGCCCAAAGGCTCCGAAAAATGGAACCCCGTACTGGAATAATTTAAAAATATTTTTCTAGATTCAATTGGAATTCTTATCCATCTAGCAATGACGTGTCCTTACTGTCCATAGCAACTGCTGATTATGTTCATACCAACCTATCTTGTCATTACCAATGTCATACCAACCTATCTAGTCCTGGTCATACAGTATTGCTTGGCGGAACAGCCTCGCTGTTGACCATTCATCGTTAATATTATTATATGTCGAGATGCCTCAACAAAATATTTTTTATCAACTTTTCGAGCATGAGTCGTCGACCTATACTTATCTGATTGGCGATCCGGTAACAAAAGAGTCCGCCATCATCGATCCCGTAATGGAAACTGTGGATCGAGATCTAAAATTAATCGACGAACTGGGTCTGAAATTAAAATATATTTTAGATACACATGTCCATGCTGATCACATCACCGGTGCCGGTGAAATTCGCCGGCGCACGGGCGCAAAGTCGGCTGTCAGCAGCGCCGCCCAAGTCGCTTGTGTCGATATTCCTCTAACAGATGGGCAAGAACTTTTACTGGGCGATAAAAAAATCAAAGCACTGTGGACGCCAGGGCATACTGATTCATGTATGTGTTTTATTTTTGGGGACCAAATATTCAGCGGCGACACATTGCTTATCCGAGGAACTGGGCGCACAGACTTCCAGCAAGGCTCTTCGGACAGACTGTATGACAGTATTCATAAAAAAATATTTGTTTTACCTGATGATACCCGCATTTATCCTGGTCATGATTACAAAGGCCACACGGCCTCCACCGTCGGAATGGAGAAAAAATATAACCCCCGTCTGGGATTTAATAAAACCAAAGACGATTTTATTAAAATTATGTCCGAACTTAAACTGGCAAATCCTAAGAAAATTCATGAAGCTGTGCCCGCAAACCTTGCGTGCGGGACTGTTCCGTTGACGGCGATTCCCGAAGTATCGATCGAATACGTCAAAGACCATATAGGAAAAGTAAAAATAATTGACGTACGCCAAGCTGATGAATTCAACGCGGAATTAGGACATATTCAAAGCGCACAACGGGTAACACTGGGAAGGGATCTGACAATTTTTTTAGAAAACGGCAATCGATCCGAAGAAATTATTTTTGTTTGCCACAGTGGGGGGCGCTCAGGTCAGGCCACCGCGGAAAGCAAAAAATTAGGTTACACTAAAACATTTAACATGAGCGGTGGTATGCTGAGTTGGAACAAAGCCAAACTTTCCGTTGAAAGAGAACAATGAAAACAGAATGGATGAATGCGCTCTACGGTGGTGTCTTGATCGGTTTATCAGCCTCGTTGATGCTATTATGGAATGGCCGCGTGACAGGTATTAGTGGCATCTTGTACGGATTGATCTCGTCAGAAAAAGAAATTAAAAATTGGCGCCTGGCTTTTTTATTAGGACTGGTTATGGGCGGCTTTATTTTGGGCTACACAATGCCCCAGGCATTTCAAGGCGGCCTGGAACTTGGCAACGGAACAGTGATCATCGCGGGATTGCTGGTAGGTTTTGGAACAGTCCTAGGCAGCGGATGCACCAGTGGCCACGGAGTCTGCGGCATCAGCCGTCTTTCTTTACGATCTTTTGTCGCCACATGTTTATTCGTCGGCGTCGGTATTTTCAGCGTGTATGTATTTAAAAATTTAGGAATTTTACCATGAGAACTGTATTCAGTGCCGGCTTAGTAGGCTTACTTTTTTCGCTAGGCCTGGGATTGGCCGGAATGACCCGACCCGAAAAAGTAATCGGCTTTTTAGATGTTTTTGGCGAATGGGATCCATCACTGGCATTTGTTATGATTGGCGCCATTGGCGTTCATCTGGGCTTATATAGATTGGTTCGGCAACGAACTAGTCCTGTGTTTTCTAGCCAATGGTTTGTACCAAACAAAACAAAAATTACGCGCAGTCTTGTCTTCGGTGCCATTCTTTTTGGAATGGGATGGGGACTCGCGGGTTATTGCCCCGGCCCCGCGATCACCTCTCTGGCTTCTTTTCAGCAACAACCGCTTATATTCGTCATTTCTATGATTGTAGGTATGACGATATTTAAAATTGTCGATCGCAAGTTTAAATTTAACCGTTAACTTTAGGAACAGGCCGGAAAAGTACACTCCTCCGGCCTTGTTTTTCTAAAATTTAACAAATGTTTTCGTCGAATCGATATCCTTATGCCGTAAGGACGGAGATGTGCCATTGTTTGCATCATCAGGCTGCCCTAAATTGAGTTTTCCACCAGAAATTCTTATGATCGAATATATCTTTTCCCCAAGTTTAGGACCCGTAAAACAGTCGCGATCAGAAACGTCTTTTTCAACGCCGGCTACCCAGTCCGTGAATCCACAGTAGGCGATCGTATTACTGGCATTGACAGTGTCTTGATCGTAAAATATCTGCAATATTTTTCGCGCGGATACCAAGATATTATAAATCTCCGGAGCAGAGCTTGATTGAGATTCTACCGTGAACTCAAAAACCATTTTCATTCGGCCATTCAGTTCACCAGAACAGCCATCACCTTTAAACATTTCAGTTACTGTCGCGGCTTCCGTTTCAGAAAAAGAAAAGTAAGGTGTACCACTTGTTTGATACTCACCCGAACCCCATACTTGGCAGTCCCCTCTCCATTTTCCAAATACAACGGAAGAAATGGGACTTTTTAAAATCTCGTTACTAGACTGCGCTTCATTCGGTGCTTTCTGACAGGCTCCGATAGCAGCTGCTAAAATGATGGACAAAAATACTTTCTTTGAATTCACTTTCTCCTCCTTGAGAATTGTTTCTATTTAGCAATTTGATCTAAACAATCAAATTTCTTTAAAGTAACATCGGAAATTTTGCGTACATCAAATTGATAGCCCTCAATTACATCCGTGCATAAATCTTTTTGAATGGGACTCTGGAGTGTTGTAGACCACTCAACGTTCGGCAGCGAAGCGGCGACTAAATAATTAAAAGCATCCGATGCGTACTTTGTTTCTGGTGCTTCTTTAATCATTTCCTCTATATGCACGCGCTCGATTTGATGGGCTTCCATCTCCATTTCAAAACGGCGATCTACCGAACAAGGCATAGGACATGGCTCTTGCAGCGCATGTACTAATTCGTGGACAACGTCCGCTCCCACTCGCCACTGCTGGGAAATTGATGGTAAAATAATTTCGCCGAAATTTTCACCGTGTACAAAAGCCGCATGGTTCAATTTGCCGTCGACGATGGACGGTACAAATTTTAATTGGAATTTTGGTGCCAGATACTGATGATCATTAAATCGAACCAAATAGGGTAAATCAAATTTGGTTGCCAATTCATTCCGTAGTCTTTTGCTCGTCGGTGTTTCGCTAAAGCTTGACCAAGCAGAAAACTTAACCAAATGTTCCTCAACATATGTGTCAATTTTAAAACTAAAGAACGCTTTTACTACTGGCCCGAAACCTTTCGTTTTCCTTAGAGCGTCCGCTAAGGTGTACAATGGAAAATCATTTTTAGAAAAGGCGACTGGCAAAATCAAACGCCACACAGGGTTGGGCGAGTTATCCACCACTGTTTGAACAAAGTACGCTCGATCGCGATCTTGTATCGATTGCGGAATGTAAACAAAGTCATGCGCGTGAGCCTCCGCGCGAAAGTAAATGCTTCGAGGTGATCCTAGAACCCGAAGGCCGTCTTGAAGGTTATATCCTATGAAAACACCTTTTGGATCCAAATTAGTTAAAAAGGATCCAATGGCTGGAAGCCGATAGGCTACTTCTGTCAAAGCACCATTACTTTTAGAATATTTAATTTGGCGACCTAACTCGACCGTGTCCATATATAAAATTCGATTGGTATCTTCATTATTAACCAACAGTTGCAGCGCCTGCGCCGAATCTGAACTCGCTAGACCTAAACTGCATACTAGATATTTAGCATTTTCCAAAAGAACTCGGTACGCATGCCAATTTCTATCTGGCAAATAGATGGTGTTGATTTTATCAGGAATATCATTTTTGTTTTTCAAACGTTGTAGATCGGCAGCGGTACACTTTCGCAGTCCCACTCTCTTGTACTGAACACCTTCAACAACACCAAAATCCTCCGGCAACTGAAACTTTAGAAGCGGCATTGTACGCACAAACCAATCACCAGCATTACCTACAAAACTGCCGCCTGCTTGTGCTAACAAACTCAAAAACATTAAAATCGATACGATTTTCATTTGATTCCTTTCGCTGGCACTCGCGTTTGCACCTTTGTTAACGGGAATAGTTGAATCGCTAAAGTATAGACCTCCGTAGCCTCATCGCCCTCAAGCTCTTCGTTAATTCTGTGTCGAAATTCTTGGATTAGTTTTTTTACCCGCTTCAATTTTTTCATACTCACAGTGGTTGTAACGGTGGCATACTCGCGTAATTCCATAGGTACCGAGTCAATTTTCTCTCGCGCTAAGTCCAAATTTTGTTTGTGATATTTTCTGATAGCGGATGATGGCACATCCGTTGTCGTTGTGACTGGTTTTGTCGTCTTACTCATTCGACCATTTTCAATCTTGATAAATCCAAGTCCTTGCAATCGGTCCATGGCCTCCAGTGCGTGATTGGGATCTACACCTAACTCTGAAGCGATCCAGCGCGAGTTAGCTTGATTATTTTTCAATGCGGATAGTTCTAAAATGGCGAAATGAACCCAGTCGGAAATCAAACTGAATTCCTCGTCCGATAAAATCTGCATTTCTGACCGCGATAAATTTATTTTTTGTTTTAAAGGGCTAGAGTCCTCGATCAGCTCTAAGGTTTCGATAGAATTTAAATTTAATCGATCAGCTAGAATGCCGGCCACTTTCGGCGAAAGTTTCTTCTTTCCATTCATTAGCAAAGACAACTGTGCAGGGCTGATTTTTAATTGCCGAGCAAATGCGCGTAAGGAAAATAGCGGATTTTTTGATTTCCTCTCTGTGAGCTCCTTCACGAGAAGACTTTGAATGGCCATCATATAGGCTTAACCTACTCTCGAGCAGAAGATGGGGTCAATGGATTTTGTAAACAACTGTTTACGATTTATAAACAGGCTCATGGTACGTGATACCTAATGAAATTAGTTTATCGGCAATCCCTAGCTGTTGATAAAACTCTAGTGTTCGTGCCTGAAATAAAAACTTGAGTCGACTTGTCCTAGATCGACCTAGATAGATTGGTAATGACATGACCTCACTTACAAATATTTGAACCACTTCTCTTTAATGGCCAGTTCAACATCCACATTCTTGTCTTTAGCATAAAGCAGCGTCAGTGCAATCACGTCAGCTATTTCATCGCGTAAATTTTTTTCTAGTTCAGTTTGAGTAGCATCACCGAGTCGCGCTCGTTTCGATAGTTTCAAATGAGCCGCAGTTAGCTCGCCGAGTTCTTCTTGAATTTTTAAGACAAACCAATCGTTATCACGATTGATATTAAATTTCTCGGCGTAGATATCACTAATTTTACTTAAGTTGGCAGTTATCTCTTTTAAATCCATTTTTTATCCTAGCGAGCGCAGCGTATAGTGACTTCGTGGATACACTCACTCCAAAAAATAGTCCAACTCCAAATGACGTAACTTCACAGAGTAACCTGACAGCACACTCTCGATTATAATTTAATGGCTTTCGTTGCAATAAAACAGTCCAAGAATTTATTAATGGGCGAAGCATCCTGCCAATGGTCTTCATAAAATCCATTGATACAAAAGCCCGCTTTAATCTGACCACCAATTAAACTTTGTAAGGTATGGCCATAATTTATAGGTTCATTGGCACCGTATAACCGAACGCGTTCCTCTTCTGTAATACTGGTCAAATCAGAATAAGGAATTTTAAATTTCATTTGTACGATGCCTTGTTTTTCCAGATCAGGATCCATCGCAAACAAAACAGGATTGCAAAATCCAGCGATCAGACTGCCGCCCTTCTTTAGGACGCGAAAGCATTCTTGCCAAACAGGTTCCACATCGGGAACAAAAACATTCGAGCATGGATGAAAAATGAAATCAAACGAGTCAGCCGCAAACCGGCTTAGATCTGCCATATCACCCTCCTCCAACCGAATGTTCAGATTATCTCGACGGGCTACAACGTGATCCTGCTCTAATTGTCGGGGCGAATTGTCCAATAAAGTAACCTCCGCACCGGCCGCCGCGAACAATGGCGCCTGCTGTCCTCCTCCGGATGCCAAGGCTAAAATTTTTAGACCTTTCATGGCCGGAAACCATTCCTTAGGGACTGGCTTTGTGGGCGTCAGCACAACAGACCAATTGCCATTTCTAGCATCGTTTACCTGTTCAGACGTTACGGGTATGGTCCAATGATTTTGAGTATCGACCAAAAAATTCCAAGCCTTTTTATTAAATTCAGTTACATCCATATGGTTCCTAAATGTTTCACTCATAGTTTCAACATGATTCATTATCACTCTCTCGAAAGCACCTTTGAAAAGAGTGACCGATATATTGCTAAATGTCATCTTGATAAACGTATTCAACTCTCGACGCGGAACAAAGCGAATTTCAAATAGCGAAGTTCGGGCATCGCGATCGGATAGGGATGATCCACGGGCTGAGAACCTAAATGAATCAAGGTTCCGCGCCGACTGGCTTTTGAAAAAGCCTCACGAGTGATTTCTAAAAATGCCTCGGTATCGATATGACTAGAACACGAACTGGCCGCGAACAAACCATTTTCTTTTACTAGACGAATCGAATGGGAATAAATCTTCGTATAAGCCGTAGTCGCCTGAGGAACTGATTTTTCATTCGGAGCAAAACTTGGCGGATCTGTTATGACAATGTCGTATTTGCTTTTTGCCACAATCTCGTTATCTACAAACTCGAATGCATCCGCGGCAATGTCTCGATGTTCGGTAGAAAAATTATTAATTTCAAAATTTCGTTTTACATTTTCTATGGCGACTTTGGCGATATCAACACTGGTAACGTGTTTAGCCCCTCCAGCCGCTGCAAATAAAGAAAATCCTCCGGTATAGCTAAACAAATTCAATACGGCTGCGTCTTTGGCAAAGGTCTTGATCAAATAACGATTGTCTCGCTGATCCAAAAAAAACCCAGTTTTGGCGGCATCTCTGATATTTGACGAAAATAAAATTCTATTTTCTTTAAAAATCGTCTCGGCGGGCAATTGACCAATTAAATTAGTCCCCTTCTCTTGGGCATCATTACGCCGTTTGAGATAAACACATTTTACTTGCGGAAATTCTTTGACGATTCGCTCGGCAATATTCTGACTGTTCCATACCGATTCCATAATACCGTGATCATGTTTAATCACGGCAACGTCATTGTAAATATCCACCGTTAACCCCGGAACACCATCTCCTTCACCGTTGAATAGCCGAAAAGAATTTGTAATTTCCAAATTAATACTTTGACGAATTTTAACGGCATTCTTCCATTGACGCTCGCCCCACAATTCGAAAGTTTTGGCCGCACTGTTTTTACGAAAATAAGGCTCATCGGCCAGACAAAATAAACGAAATCTCAGCTGCGTATCGGCCTGAAGAACACCCAGGCCAATCAATTCTTTTTTGTAAAACAAGGCTCGAAGACCTGATTTCGACGATGAGTCTTCGATTCCAGTTGCAAACACCCAACGATGACCACGTTTTATATATTTCACAATATCACGGGTCAGCTGAATGGGCGGCAAAGTGTCTGGGGACCGAACAAAACTCATAGCAACCCAATATCCTAAAACTAACCAGATTGTCTATCAAAGTCCTATGTATTGGGATTTTTACTTACATTTTTCACAACTTTCTACATCATACCCCAACTCGCCATACGAGAGCCAAATAATAACTAGAGCCTGTCCTCATTTGCCTAACTCTTTCCATTCAAAAAAGCAGCTCAGTGCCCATTATAGTCACCCTGTCTAAATGACTACAGTTGATAGAAATATGATTTTTTAATAAAATAAGGTTCGCTTTTTTTGAGGGTTCCATGCTTCATTTTTATAAAATTAAACTTCAAACCATTATATTTTTGAATTTACTATTTTTAAATACATCCTATGCTTCCGCTATTTTTGAATATGTCCAAGGGGCCCTTGCCAATAATCCTAAAATATCCGCTGCACGCTACAAGCTCTTGGCATCTGAAGAAGGTGTTAAAACAGCCTATAACAAATATTATCCAACCATAGATTTAGATTTTGGCTTAAAAACTAGGTTTTCTAAAGATCAATATTCCAGAACAGACCGGCCCGAAATTAATTCCTCCACACAGTACCACAGTAAATATGCAGCAGTGAGCCTTTCTTGGAAACTGTACGATAGCGGAGTTCGGAAAACGACATTAGAACTGGCAAAAATAGAGGTGCAAAATTACGAGATTAACTACAAGTTAGTGAAACAAGCCTTGATCATTCAGACTTTAAAGCTTTTCACGGCTTGGGAGAAATACAGCTATCTTGAAAAACATTACGAAGATCTCAAAACCATAATGACTTACTATCTCGACATATCAAAGGACAAAAATTCAGTTTTTCGAAATTTTCTAGTGACTGACCGGATACAACGAAAAATTGATGAGTATTCTCAAAAAGCAGAATCTGTTAGAAATTTTGCCAACGCTTTGTCGATTGAACTCCATCACCTTACCGGCAAAAAACCTACTCCAATTAAAGAAATGACGGCATCTGAAATTGCTGAAATTAGAAATTTTTTCAATGATCTTCTGTTGGAAAAACAATTACCCTCCCTTGACGAGTCTATCGCTTATCTTAAGGAAAATAATCTGACCCTGTTAGCCTTGAAAAATTCAGTCAATGAAGAAAATAAAAAAATTGCGCTCTTAATCGCTTCAAATGGCCCCTCTGTGAATTTAGTTTTGGGCTCTAGTTATAATAGTGATCGATCTAAATACTCGGCTCACGACGATACGGATGCCGCTCGTTTCACGGGCCAAGAAAACTCGGCCGCTGTTGTTCTAAACTACCGATTGTTTGATAAAACTCGAAGCTCCAAATACACAGAGGCCCACTACCAATTTCTTGCCGTCATTGATATGGCTGCTCAAGCCGAAAAAGATCTTATTGGTCAACTTTTATCTGTTCATGCCAACATGATTTCAACTCGCTCTACTCTGCAGAAATTGGTTACCGAATACCAAAACCTCAAAAAGGAAATTTCACAAAAGTTTGAAGAAGGTAAAAGTCAAATTCTTAATTCCAAAGGAAAAATGGATCCCGAGCAAAATACCGATGCCATGATTGAGTATTTCAACAATCTTGAGGTGAAGATTAAATTAATAAGCGACCAAAATGAAAGTTCCTTTTCTAGTCTCATCGATTATTTGAATTTGGTTTATGACATTGAAAAATATCTGGAGTTAAAAAAGCATTAGAAAATGTCATCACCATACCTGCTTTCCTCTATTTGTGTGGTCCAACTGTATATCGTGTCCTTACCAGTTGTCTGTCCTTACCAACCTATCTAGGTCGGTTGGTAAGAACAGTTGGGCAAGTGTGGCCAGAAGCACTGCGATGATTTATACAACTCTTAATTTCTTAATTATTTTACATTTTGTATTGCTCGAATTCTCTCTCTAGATCACAATTGAACAGAACCTAGGAGGTCATCGATGGCTCAATACGTAGATGGATTTGTTATTCCAATAAAAAAGAAAAATGTAAAAGAATATAAAAAAATGGCGTCCGTGGGGTGCAAAGTGTGGATAGAACATGGTGCCCTTAGCTACTACGAAACTATCGGTACTCACTTAAAAAATTCGTGGGGACTATCCTTTTCAAAGCTATGCAAACTTAAATCCGACGAAACAGTGGTTTTTGCGTTTATTGTTTATAAATCAAAAGCCCACCGTGATCAGGTTAATAAAAAAGTTCACAAAGATCCACGCATGCAACCGGAAAAATTTCCCTTTCAGCCTTTTGATATGAAGCGCATGACAGTTGGTGAATTTGGCGTGCTCGTTTCCAAAACAAAATAGACATCCTTAACTGAATAGACTGCTATTGGCCCTTTTTTCGCAGTCTATGAAGTCATGCGATCAGAAACAATTAATTCTTTTCTAAAAAAGATTAGTTACTTTTTAATATTCGTAGCGTCCATGTCTATGGCCGCTGAAGAGCAAATTTTGCCATCCTCGCAGGATAGAACAGTTGTCACTTCTTTTGACAGTCTGGTTACAGATCAAGATTTCAAAAATCTAAATGATCGATTTAAAGAAAATTTGGCGCAACAATGGCCCACGCTAGCTCCTAAGTTCAAAACCGAAGCGGAATCAAAACTCAATAAAGAGCTAGACCGTTATAAATTTTCAACTGTCCTCGGTCTAAGAGACAATAAAATTTCAATCCTGAGTAATGACGTGGCCGAAATCCCGTTAAGCCTTGCTGACCTAAATCTGTCGGTTAATATGTACTATCAACTGACAGTACAACCTGCCTTCCGAGGTAATAAGCAACTACGTAAGGACATGTATATTGTCAGCTTTAAAGGTTCACACATTATCGCTGCTGGCTTTGAAATGCGCATCAGCTTTTACAGAGAATACGACTCAAAAATAGATGCTCTATTTAATGATCTACCTTACTGGATTGACGATTTTCCTAAAACGGCCGAGGACATATCGAAAAAAATTAAAAACCATGAGGGTATCCGCGCCGAAATATTGGGAAACTTTGGTATTGAAAAAGGACTTCTCGATAAAGTCGGAGGCAAAAGAGTCGGCCTTAATGTAGGTTATAACTACAGCGGCCTTTTTCTGATGGATTTTTACAAACACACCGACACAGATGTTCGACTCCGTTTTCTTGGTTCTTCGAATAAAGGTTCGATTAATGCTAGTGCGGACGCAAGTCTTGGAAAATCTCTATTCGCTTGGGCGCCAAGATGGCTGAAAGATCTCACCCAAGTTGGCATTTTTGTTCGAGCTCAAAAATCTTTTAATGTGTTCAACGACTTTCCTATCGACACAAATCTCTTCGACTACTATTTCAATTTTGAACCTTCACTACAAAGCCCTTCAAATAAACAAGAAACAATTCTGGCATTTAATCAAATATTATCAAATCTGAGGAATGGTAATTTTCTAAAAATTTTTAATCCCAAAAATACTGAAAATGAGTTCTCTGATAGGCTAAATGAAAATTCAGAGTTAGCCGTTAACATTGTGAAACAGGATCTTTTACTCCATCCAAATCAAAGAAGAATTCATCAACTTTTCCAAGGCAAGATGCTAGCCAATATATTTTCCTTTGATCTTGGACCAAAAATTAGTCACCTTTTCAAAGCAAGCAAAGGCATTGGGAGTTCAAAGATATTTATTTCTCAAGCGAACGCAAATAACTCGTATGACCACTATATTCTTTTGAATCACTTTACCAGAGAATACTCTAGTACTTTATTCGGGCGCTCAGAATCAGAGTCCATTTCTGATTTTGATGCCCTATTTACTGCCGACCAAAATAGAAATACTTTAGCTCTCAGCCATATTATTTCGAAAATACAATATAGAGATAAAGAATTAAACGACTCCGAATATAAGCAATTCTATCATACTGTTTTTCAGTCTATCCCTTCCGGAATTAGCAATAAACAGGATTTAATCAATTTAATTCCTCAAAAAAATCAAACCAACATTTTTTGTTCTTTCAAATACGGCTTAAGCCATGATGCTATTAGAACGCTAGCTCAAATTCCTAAATCAACTTTGTATTATAAAATATACGAATTCGTTGAAAATCACCCGGAAAAAAACTATATGGACTTGCCTAGAGTCGACAATGATTCACCAGTTTATTTAGACTATTACAATTTTTTGCACACGATAACTAATGATTTAAGTACTTTTGTAAACGAGGAGGTCCCTCCCAAGCAACGCTTTGAAGCTATTGATCGTCTTCTTGCGCACAAGCTTTTTAATAAATATCTTATCAATCAGTTTATACCTTCTCTGATAAGCCCTGAGGACCAAGAAAATAAACTTTATTTACAGCTAACAACATCATCTTCCCAGCAAAGACAACAAACTCTACTGGCTGGGAAAAGTAGGATATCACCGATTTATGACTCTATCGTTTTCCTAAGATCTATACTAAATGATCGTAATTTTGAGTTTAGCGTAGACTCAATAAATCAAGAAAATTCTATTGATATTAATCCTCGTTCTTTTTTTTCGAGTTTCAAATTCAACTAAAAAAACACGCGGGACCGATGTCCCAAGCTCGAAGACTTCTTGCTCAATCATCATGATTCAGCGAGGCCGAATCCGTTTATGGCTATTCACTACGGAGGGCTTCAATTACCTGCAGTTTTTCGGCTTTTAAAGCTGGGGTCAATCCACTCAGCACGCCAACAACAAAAATAGAAATAATAGATAAAGACAGTGCTGTTAGATCTATGATCCATTCAAAAGTCAGATTACTTATTAATTTAGTCGCGCCATAAATCGCGCCTTCATATAAGATGAATCCAACGGTCAAGCCAATGGCTCCGGCCAAACTACAGATGAGAACAGATTCTACAAGGTATTGGACTCGAATGCTAAAATTGGTAGCCCCAAATGCCTTTCTGATACCGATTTCCTTAAAACGTTCGGAAACTGAGACTAGCATCATATTCGTAATGCCAATACCTCCGACGGCCAAGGAAACCATGGCAATAGCGGCCAGCAGAATAGTGAACAAACTGAGAAATTTATTCATCTGAGCGATGAGCTTACTGTCAGATCCAATATCGAAACGGGCTGATTTACCATATTTCATTTCGAAAAAGGCCTTGATTTTTTTTCCAACCAAAGACGCGTCGGCGCCATCCCTGACTTGGATAACAACGTCTCGAATTTGAGACGCCCAGGGATCTGTTGTTCCTTGAAAGAACGTATACGGCAAATAGATTTGCAAGTTTGGCTTACTCCATTCCTTATTACTTGTTTGAGATTCTAAGACACCAATGACACGACAACCGAATGAATAGTCTCGTTGAGAAACGGTAACGATTTGTCCAACAGGAGAGACATTCATAAACAGTCTTTGGTAAATTTCAAAACCTATAACGCAAACAGCACTGCGATATTCAATATGAAACGGACTAAAGTTATTGCCAATGATGATCTTACGGTTAGCAATAGGAAGTCCATCTGCAGATACCCCCAAACTGCGAACATCGGAATCTATGATCTTTCCCGCGTAGCTTATTTTGTTGTCCCAAGAACGCATCATAGGTGAAATCCCAATCACTTCGGGGAATACTTTTTTTAGTGGCACTAAATCACGATTCCAATTGAAGCTTTGGAATACTACGGGAACCTGGTCGGTGGCTTTAAGCTCCCAGTTGGGAAACCCATAAAACATTATCGTATTGACACCCATTTCGGCGTAGGACTCCAAAATTCTATTTTTGGTGAATGAACCAATGGTGATCATGGAAAGAACCGCTGCAACGCCAATGACAATACCTAGCATCGTCAAAATGGATCGCGACTTATTTTGCTTCAAACTTTGTAGTGCTAAAGGAATCAACGAGATACCAACGCGAATGTAACGATTGAACAGATCCCAACGATTTCGGTTGGTTTCAATTTTTTGACATGAAAAAGTATCGCTCAGGTTTTGCCCCAGCACGGTGGGCATTTTTTTGTTATCAACAATTTCCTTGATTTCGCCATCACGAAAGTGAACGACTTTGTTACACTGCTGGGCAATCTCGGGGTCGTGGGTAATGATGATGACCGTTCGTCCGGTTTTATTAGCAGATTTCAATAGCTCCATTATCTGTTTTGAATTGTGAGTATCCAAACTTCCGGTAGGCTCATCGGCGAGAATAATTTGAGCGTCATTCAATAGAGCGCGTGCAATAGATACACGCTGCTGCTGCCCTCCGGAAAGCTGATTGGGGAAATGATGTGAACGCCCTTGAAGTCCAAGTTCATCTATCAATTTTTCAGCACGCTCGATAGATGCGTAAAAGGACTTTGGTGTTTCCGAGGGATATTGGCTAGGGAGAAGAATATTATCTAATACTGTTGCTTTCGGCAATAGATGAAACTGCTGAAAAACAAAACCGATATGCTGATTACGAAGAATGGCGAGTTGTTCATCACTAAAACTCGCTATATTTTGTCCGCTAATTTCAACATCGCCTTGATAGGAATTTAAAAGGCAACCAATAATATAAAGCAAAGTTGATTTACCGGAACCCGATGGTCCTTGTATGGCCAACAGCTCTCCAGAGTGAACTTCTAAATTAAGATTCTTCAGTACGGGAACATCTTCGCCGTCAGAGGTTCGATATGAAAAATTAAGGTTTCGTAAACGAATTAGGCTCATTATTGATTCTCGATGAGTTTTAGGAAATCAACTTGATGTACGCTTTGATTTTCATCAAGACCATCAACTATTTCAAAAATAGACTCGTTTTGTAAGCCCACTTTGATATTTTTTTTAGAGCCATCTTTTAAAAAGACAAAATAATTGTCATTTTCTTTATGAATAAATTCATGAGCCAGAGTCAACACGCCTTCTTTTTTATTCGTGATGATATCAACAATACTTGTCATACCGGGCTTTAATTTTTCATCGCCATCGGTAATTTCTATTTTAACCAAATATTCAACTTGTGAACGCCCCCATTGTTCTTTAGTTGTGGCAGCTTCAGAGATCTCACGGACAACACCTTTATAGTTTCTGGAAAGAATCGCCGAGGCTTTAATCACAGCTTCTAAACCGGTTTTTATTTTGACGACATCAATTTCAGGAGCATTGGCGTATATGTATAGTTTAGTCATATCGTCGATCCGCATGATGTACTCGCGTGAGTCATTCTGTCGCACGAACTGACCTTCATTTTTTAGCAATTGCGTGACAGTCCCCGTGAAAGGGGCGCGAATCGGAAAAACATTTTCAGCAGCTTGCAAGGATTGCGCGATGCTAACGATGGGTTCTGCGGCCTTGACGATTTGCCCTTGTCGTACATAAATTTTCTTTACGTAACCTTCATAAGGGGCCGCAACTACGGTCGTGCGGATCGGCTCGACTGTTCCTGCAATGGTAACGGTTTGAACTAACTCTTGCCGGACAACTTGGCCCAAGCGCTCCACTGTGCCAGAAGCGGAACTTCGGGATCTAAAAAAGAAACCGACAGTAGCTGCCATTATGACGATAAAAATAACTACAACTGATTTACGCACGGTGTATTTAGTTTTTGAGGATAAACTCATAAAGCGTCCCTTCGTGATAGCGATATTTCAGCAATTGGCCTCTAAGATCATAGTAGGATGTGTACATTTGAACTTTTGCGCTCAAAAGATCACGAAGTCCGACAATAATATCCAAGTAGGACGACTTGCCACTACGATATTCAGAATCTAAAAATTGGAAACTCATATTTTCTAGGTCTAGAAGCTCTTGAGCCAGAGAGTATTTCTTTGAGCTTTGTTGCAAATCAAGCATGAGCTTTTTATTTTCCGACGAAAAATCATTCAGGTCAGCCGCGATGGTGTTTTCGGCTTGAGTTTTGCGAACGGCGGCTATCGAAATATTTCGTCGACGCAATCCCCAGTCCCAGACATTAAACTTCATGGTCAGAAGCACGTTCCAGCTGGTGGTTTGATTGTCTGTGAGTCTGACATTGTCAGCAGCATAGTCACCGGAATGATACGTCGCACTCGCGTTCAATGCCAGCTCAGGCCAATAAGAACGTTTAATGATGTACACATCATTTTCATAAACTTTTTTTTGTAAATCAGCGATACGATAGCGAGGATGCTGAACTAAATTTGGCTCTTGGGCCGGAATCAAAGCTATAGACTCTTTTTTTATTTCAATGGGAATAAAATCAAAGGGTTTGTCGAGTGGGCCTGTCATTTCAAAACCGAGTAAACTCATTAACTCAAGTCGGTATTTTTCAGTATTGACAACAGAGGCTTGAAGATCAATTTCAGCACGTCGTAATTCTGTTTTGAAACGCAAGTAATCACGCCGCGTCTTTACCCCTTGTTGGTATTGATTGAAAACGGACTGATATTGTTTATTGACGATATTAAACTGCTGCTGCTGAACATCGGCCAAACTTTTCGCAAGTGAATAATGCATATATCGTAGGGCTAATTCGAGAACAATCTTGTCTCGTTCGTTTTGATAGTTAAAATAAGCAATTTCCTTTTGGATTTTAGCCGATTCATACTTTGTGGAACTAATACCATTATCGTAAAGATTTTCGGTTAACTGCAAATTCAGATCACTACCGTAAATATTATTGTAGATCGAGGGGCGATTGTCCCGAAGCCCATGATTTGTAGTGAAGTCAAGTGAAGGCAGAAATGCCGAAGAGGCATTTTGATATTCAAGATCACGAAGCTCAACTTCGATTTTTGACTTATTTAATGTCGGCGATTTCTGAACCACCATTTCAATCGCATCTTTAAATGTAATTTTTTGCGTAGTCGACGGCACAAGGGCTGCCCCTAAGGCTACACTAGAACAACCCATCAAAACAATACGAGCGAAGCTTGATTTTCTCATATATGCCCTCTTAATTTCTCTATCACGACCGTTAGGCTCGTACAAACTGGATAAGTTCATTATACTTTTTTGCATCTGCCAATCGTAATGCGTGAATATATCGGTTGCGTGTTTCACTTTGTTCTTCCAGAGAACCCGCGCTCATTTTGGCCCCCCATGTAAACCGAGCATAACCGAGATTGTACAATAGTACATCGGTCATAACACGCGCCCAGCGGCCATTTCCGTTGGGAAAAGGATGGATCCACACCAGGCGATGGTGACAACGAGCCCCAATTTCATCTATTGGGTATGTTTCATGTGCTATCCAATAACTGACATCACCGATTAGTTTGTTTATATCTTCTGGGATTTTAAACCAATTTACACCAATAGATTTATCAGAAGTTCGATAACTTCCGGCCCATTTCCATGTGTACCCGAACATTTTTTTATGAAGATCCCGCATAAATTTTTCGGTAAGAAAATTTTTTCTCTTTTTGCTGAATGCCCATTGTTCACCCTGAAGAATATTATCCTGTTCGGCCGCGTTTAATTCCTTTTGTGTTGAAATGTAGGAAAGCTTCAAACCCGCCACTTCATTTGGGTTTAGAGGTGTTGCTCCGGGGGGATATTCTAGCTCTAGTTCTTTCACAGAGTCCCCCATAAACGACTATCCAATTTGTTTTTTATTTCATTAGCCAGTTCATTTTCGTGTAACTTTGTTTCCTCAACTCCGGCCTCTTGCATTTCTAGCTGCATTGTATGAGTGGTACGAGCCAAAATGGTTTTTGCAACCCTGGTTGCCTGGTCATCCACAATTTTCTGTAGGCTTTTCTTGGGAACCAACGAATAGACAAGGTCACAATTTAAAGCGTGTGCTGCTCTCTCCAAAGTTTCCAGCGTTATTTTTTTATCAACTTCTCTTTGCTCTAGCAAAGTCACACCGGATTGTTGAATTCCCATTCTGTGGGCAAGTTGCGACGTGGTCATTCCTAAAGCTTCACGAATCGCCTTCACCCACCCCGATTTTGGATTGATGATACTGCGTAAATGAATAAACGAGCGAAGTTTTTCATCAAGACTTTTACGCTGAGTTTTAATAAGAGCTTTATTTAGTTTCATAGACCACCCAATTATATACTATGATATATCAAAAACTATACTTATAATATACCATATACTATAATATATACCAATAATTATATATTATAGTATATATTTATTGTTCTATTTCGATAGGCCACATAAGAAAATATCTGATTTTAATTAGGTATTTAAAGACATTTATACTAAGACTCAAGCTCACTCATTGCTTTCTTGATATTCAGGACATGATTTTTCAACTCGTTTTGCGGGTTGGTTCAGTCTATATAAATCATACTCAATTACACTATCGCAAAAGTAATACCGTGCGAGCGTTTCAATTTGAGGCACTTTGATATCTCCGCACGTTAGGGACAGATACATCGCACGGCTCTCTGCATGTAGAAAATCCACGTTTATTCCTACTCTCATTGAAAATTTAGGCAGAATTTAATCAAGCAATTGTACATGCTCCGCTATGGGACTTTTCTTTGCAATGGTACATTACAAATGAGCCAAATTAAAAGATACCGTTCCGATTGTGTTGGGATTTTAAATCTAGACCTGATCCACAGTAATTCCTAAAAAAGTAAGTTTGATATTCGCATTGATTCCCATTTTTTCCTGCCATTGGGTTTCCCAAAAATGTTTTGTTGAGCTAAGTT
>JAEUWH010000057.1 GCA_016785955.1 Pseudobdellovibrionaceae bacterium
TCACTTTGAGACTCCAATCGCCTTCTATTAACTTTATATTTTCTATTAACCAGGCACACTTATAGCATTACTTTAACTTTGTAAGAGGTTGCAGTTGAAACCATGGGAAATTAATCCCAACAACTTTGCAACGGTATCAAATACGGTTTATTTGTCCTAGGCCTCTTATGGTTCTCAATGCCTTGTGCTCATACCTATTCTCTTTAGAAGTTAGGACTTGATTTGACACATCTTGGATAGAAAAGATGTGGAAAACTCAGGAAGACGCTTTCTTAGTAATCCCGGTAGTCATAACGACAAACTGACATTTTTGTTTTTGCTGAGAATATGAGTTGCATCTATGAAACTGTATAGTAGAGGGCCCTTTTAAATGAGACTTTTAGCGCGTAAAATTCAATTGGCGGTAGCCCGCTGTCTATTACCTTTACAAGTGTTCAGCCTTCTTTTGATAGGACCGCCTTCCGAAGCCACAGAGCCTTCGGTTTCTCCCTTTATTAGCAGTGATCAAAGTCATTTACGTCCCTCGATGTTTTCGATCAGGGTGTTGCCAGATAAAGACATTAAATCCTGCTCAATTTTTTATGGCAGTCACAATCGTTTCCGTGCCGAAGTCACTTTACGAGTTGGAACGCGCAGTATGGTGAAATACTTTCGCTTTAATACTCACGGCCGCGATCATGTTGTGAATGACTTAATTGGGACTATTTTTAATCAATGGCAAGCGCGCAACTACACGACGCCGGACAAAATTCAAAAGCTAGCAGACCTAGATCATAGCTTAGCGTCTTCGAATGCCGAACATTGGTTGGAGGTGACTCCGGATGGACTCATACAAGGGTATCGGATTTATGATGGAATGAATAGTCCGCTTCCAATTGAGCGAACTAATCCTGATTTTCCATTTTCTAAACTGCGAACAGAAAAAGGCTATCCGGTTTTTGAAATTGGATTGGTGGCATCCAGTGCTGAATATGAAAATGGTTTAGTCAGCATCATGCGCAATATTTCTGCACGTTTATCAAACAAAGCATTTAGCGAACATAATAAACGAGATACCGGTCGAATCAAAGTAGTATTACAAACGCGCTCAAGTCAGATTCGGTTATTTACACCTTTTGGGTTTAGAGACGGCCGTGAATTACCTAACGGCCTTGTAGAGATGGAAACTAATTTACATAATCTGCATCGCCAAGCGCACTATTACAACCAGGCTGTTCGTAAGCGTACCACAGAACCCACGCCTTTTCGATTGGAGGGTGTGGGTGGTGACGATATCTTTAGGCCCGTTGTTGCACTGGACATTTTCGGTGGCAAGGAAAAACAAGAGAAAATATTTTCTGTCACCGAACTTTTCAATGAAGTCGAGACGCTTTGGGAAATGCACTTTCGCAATCGCCATTAGCAGCTACCTTTTGGTAGACAGAATCCCACTACATCGAGTGATATTTTGAGTGTTAAAGTAACTTCGTATCGAGACAGAAACTTTAATAGTGTCATCACTATTTAGTTCGACATCCAGAGCTGAGCCCATAGTTTTGCGTTCGTATAAATCGGAACAGCGTACGAGTTTGATGTTTAAATTTGATTCGGTCAGTTTTCCGATTTCAAATCGACCGTAGTATCCACACTCTCGGCTGATAGTACCCGAGCGACTCAGAATCAAATAGCTTTGATTTTCATTAGATCCCATGCCATGGCTCGTAGCCAACCCGGAGCTATTCACAAAACTACAATCACTGTTGAATTGAAAATAGAGATTATTTTCGTCGCGCTTGATTTCTTTAAACGACACAGAAAGAGACGGCCATTTAGCGCCCTGTTCTGCAGAAATATTCTTATCGCTTTCCCAAAGCCTGTCGTGCAAATTACTTGACGACGTTTTGCTTGCTATTTGCGAATACACTATGAAGGCATCGAACGCTTCAGATGGAGATTCTGGAGTCGTTTGAACTACATTTTTTTCCGATTTTTCCCGCGCTGACTCCTTTTCTTCCGACCTGCTCTCAGCTGTTTTAGCTGGCGTAGGAGATGGCGAGTCGGATTTGTTTTGGCAGTTAGTAATTATTAAGGTTAAAGATAATAGAAGTAAATTTCTAATTGTTTTCATAATGGTGTCTCCGTCTTCAGGTATTACATCTTAGTTTCTAGAATTGATTTTAGATCCATAGTTTTCTTTTCTGTCGTTCCATCTTTTTCAATTTTTATATCGCCAGCAGAAATTTGAGTGGAGCTTCCCACAGAAAAATATCCTGGAACTAATTGAAACTTTCGAAATTGGGCGATAGCGCCTCCGGACTCTCCATTAAATCGAACGAGTCCCAAGACGACTTGATTTTCATTTATTGCTGGTTGAATCTTAATTCCAACCATAAAAGCCAACCCCAGGTCGATTCCTTGATAAGAACCAAACACACTATGAAGTGGTTTACCTTTTGTATTAAGTAATCGCAAAGGACGACCCTTGACACCGGCAAAATAAAAGACGGGGCCAAAGGCTTCAACCTTGGCATACGCAGGAACTTCGGTAGTTATCGAGGTGTAGGTTTCGGTATCAGATTGCCGAATAATAACTTTTCCGTTTAAAACGTAACGTGTAACCAATCCTACATCAGAATATCCTGTGTCAGTTATGCAGCCATTGCATTGCTTCAGAATATCGCTAATAACAAAATCTGCCGAATCTAATCGCAATGCTGCAAATACATTCGAAGATGATAGAACTAAAAGTAGGATCAAAATTTTCATTTTATACTCCTTAAGTATTTGTCGTCGGCCGCCATTTATTAAAAAGAGTTGTAACTTATAACTTATAAATTAAATATATTAAAATGTAAGTAATTACATTTTACTTATAAATGTCTCCAAACCTTCGATATATCATAAGAAAATACTCTATATTTTTTATATGTATAATTTTTTGTCGGCTACGGTTTTACTTCAGCAATATTTTTTTCAGAAACAAATGAACAGATTCGCTGACCTTTTTGGATTTAAAGGAATGGGAATTGGATATCGAAACGTCTCGCAAGAAATAACCTAGTAACCAACGATGAATTTCTTCTGAAATATTTCGAATTTTATTTTTTGGTAAAGTCGCAACTTCATGAGAGTGACCGATGACGTACTTTTCAATACGAAGAGTGGCGGTTTCTACAGTCTTATTCTGGTGCTCGCGAAAAACATTATCGTTAAAGGAAAAGTAGTAGGTAAGCAGAAGAATCTGGGTCATCCCTGGGTTTTTGAACGCCCACTCGATATTACGATAACAATGGACATAAAGTTGCTCGTAAGATTTAGAATAAGGATCGATAGCAGTATCGACAAAACCATAATTACTTTGTGTGACGTGAGAGCGCACGCTCATGATAAGATTACGTTTGGTGCCAAAATATTGTGCTACTGCAGCCTGCGAAATTCCCACTTTATCGCCAATTTTTTGCATAGAAACAAGATCAAAGCCATCTTTGGCGAAGAGTTCTAGAGCGGCCATGACGATGAGTTCTTTGGTTTTTTCGCCTTTATAGCTTCTTGCATCGGCCATCGGGTCTCCTTCCTGGGCTTTATCGGTGTATCTTTGTGAGGCTAAAGGAAATACTTATTAATTATAAGTATGGTGGAGACCTAAAATCAGGCCTTGGTCGAGAAATGAAGGTAATTTTCTTCTGACCAGTTGGCGCTTTAAAGAGAATCAGTGATAGGGTAAGGTATTGTTTTAATACATAAGGTAGCTTATTGGAATTAAAGCCTGTCGATCAAGAAGATACGATTCTACACAGGTAGAATACGGTGTATTTGTCCTAGGCCTCCTTGTCTATGGAGGTCTTAACTTTTATAAATAAGGACTTTCCAAGATTGACTGCTGAATTGGATGGCTACGTGTATTCAGACTTAATTTACTCGTATTAGTTCCAATTTATTGATAGACTTCACGTCGATGACCAATTTTCACTATTAATACAACTTTGTTTTCTTCTTCGATTTGAAAAATAATTCGATAGTCTCCGACTCGCAAACGGCGGAGACCTTTTAAACTGTATTGTAGAGGTTTTCCAAACTCTATGGGGTTTGCAGCCAGTTTTTTTTCAATAGCTTTGCGAATTTGATCTTTATTGGCCTTTGAAATGGACTTCAAATCCTCTTTGATCGACTCTAGATATTCAACTTTATACACGGGTCGTTAATCCCAGATATCTTTGTGAGAAATTCTTTTCTGCTTTTTGGAAACTCGGTCTTCGCCAACTTTAGAAAAGTAGAGGTCTTCTTGAAGTTCAAGCGCTCGTTCTAACAAAAAGTTACTAATACTTGCCACCGATGCTTTTTCCTTTTTTGCAATCTTATTTAAAGATTCGAAAATATCATCGTCAACAGTCAAATTTATTCGTTTTTTTGCAGTTGGCATAAGTTCCTCGCTAAATACAAGTGTAACACTTTTACATCACCTTAACAAGGAGTCTTTTCTCTTATTAAAAAAGTGTAAAAGATTCAGGTGGTTAGGTGTCGCCGGGGAGCACGCTTCCTTGACATGGAAGAGGTCACTGGTTCAACTCTAGAACCTCATTGGGTGACCGTAATCGTCTTATCATGCAGTGGATAAAATAATGATTCTAACTTCTTGTACTCTTTATCGGATTTTTTATAAATTTCTGAAGGATATTTATTTTTTATTCCTTCATGTTTCTTTGGTTCCCTACAAATTAGTATAGATCATCGATAGAAATATCTGTTTCTTTAGAACCGTAAATGAGTCGATAAATGTCCTCTTCTGGCTTTTGATTTACCTCTTCTGAACGAAGCGAGTTTCCTGATTCATCTTGTTTGATCCAGATGCTTTTTTGAATTCGGATAGCTTTAACACCGAATTCTGTCGATGTAGAATGTTGCATCCAAAACAACAATGTTCGGAATGATTTCCCATGGTCAGAACGTGCAGCTTCGTTGAATCTTACTTTGAATAAGGTCAGTCCGTTTTTAAAACCAACTTTCGTAGCAAAGACGGTCGGGTAGATAGCAAAATCGATCGACTCTGTTTTGCCATCATCCGTTTGAATCGTCATATTTAAAAGTTTGTCTTTCACAGTGTAGACGATTTTGCATGCACGCATAGCTGTCGGAGTTTTTAAACTGAAATCAAATCCACAGTGAGTGAGAGATTGATTTGTAAGGCGCTGAGTTTCAAGAATTTTTAAGATATCCTTGGTCTGCATTTCTGTAGGCTGGTTTTGCTGGCGATCCACTATGTTTCGGTTATTAAATACGCGTGGATCAAATTTCTTTTCAAACATTTTCTCTTCGAATTTTAATTTGGTTAGTGTTTTGTATCCGTTAAAAAGCCATTCTGTGACGTGACGAATACTCTCGTATTCCTCGGGTTCCAAAAATTTCCCGTTTTTTTGCGCGGGTTTAAATTCCGTTTTAGACGACAGATCGGTAAAGCTATTTAAGCAATTTTCGCGAACGCTCGCTTTTTTGAACGCTTCACAGTAGAAACGGCCGTCTTCGTATTTAACCAGATAAAATGCCATTACCGTTTCGTGTAAAAGTAATTGGGCTTTGTGTTGTTCATCCAGATCCTTGTAGACGAGTTCTGAAATAAAGATTTCTTTTTCTGTTTGGTAGGCACCTTGATCCGATTTAAAATTGGTGCCGATGCGTGCGGCCTCTAACTCTTCAATTTTTACCGGCACGATGTACCACGTTTTTCTTTTGGCAGCAGTTGCTAAGTATGTCACTCCGTTGTCGGCTTGATTATCTTCACGAATATCATTTAATTTTTTGTCGATAGGGTCTACGAATTTAATATATTCAGGTAACTGAGTAATATCTCTTTTGTAGAACTCTAGAGGCTTACCATTTATCAAATTTCCCCCACCACCTTGATCAGATGTTCCCTTGGAATCGGGAGTGCTGGGACCAGGAGGGCTGGTAGGCACCGGTGACGTTGTCGGCGAGGTATCTTTTTTAGGCTGACAGGCGACTAAAAATACGACGAAAAACACACTGCTGACCGGTTAAATTTGATTACAATCACCTGTCCAAAGCCTTTTCGGAATTGAGTCTCCAGCGACAGCCGGACGGTGGGTCTTTACCAGCAAGACTTTTAGCTATGTACATCGATCTGATCTGTCGAAGTAGCTG
>JAEUWH010000058.1 GCA_016785955.1 Pseudobdellovibrionaceae bacterium
TCACTTTGAGACTCCAATCGCCTTCTATTAACTTTATATTTTCTATTAACCAGGCACACTTATAGCATTACTTTAACTTTGTAAGAGGTTGCAGTTGAAACCATGGGAAATTAATCCCAACAACTTTGCAACGGTATCAATTAAAACTGTGTCATTTAGAACTATTATTTCTGTCTATTTCCTAATCAACTGTCATACATCCATGACTTACCATCCATATGAGAGCCATAGTGGTGAGAATTAAACAGGATTTCATCAAAACTCTATACACTCTCAAGTACTTTTTTGCATGCAGCATCTTTTTTTCAATAACCGAAGTATTTGCGACCACAACATGTGATTCCTTTTATAGTCCCGCAACTCCCAAGGCGGCTATTATAAAAGTTTTACCGGCTGCACTAGTGCGTGAAAAATTATACGCTGTCCATGCGACTAATTTTTTACCAAAAGATGGAGTCATAGTTGCTGATGGGAGAGGCCTGGAAATACCAGTCCTTCGCTCTGAAATTCATTTTTCACTTGGTGGACTCGTACCGGCTCACATAAGTGGCAACTGGGAGTCTCGTAAATTTGCAGTTGTAACCCCTCTATCAGGACTAGAACCGCAACTAGCTAATTTAATGGTTTTTGACACCATAATTTATGGTGATTTTAAAATTCCAAAAGGTTCAACTCTCGTTATTCCTGATGGTATTCCAATAAAGCCCCTACCAAATGATATTACTGTATATTATTATTCAGCCGGAACTACATTACGAACAGCCATTGAAAATGTAATCAAAAGCAAGTCAGGATGGGTTTTAAAGACAAAATATGGTGATGGACGAAAAGATGATGAAGCCATCATTGAAGAATTTGGTATCAATATAAACTCACCAGTAACCCTTAAAGAAATATTCGATCAACGCCCCAACGTGACTTTCCTCAATGGAGTACAAACCAAAGGAGATATCATCTCACAATGGTCACGATTTTTACTAAAATATTTTGCTATGAAAGACAGGCTCTACATTACCACGGCCCAGATCAGATTTGAAAAAAGGAAACTTGAAATTTTCGCGAATAGCGTACGAAGCGATGTCGATGCTCTCTACCTTACCGACATACCAAGAAATGGATATCTAAAATTTGCGTCCAAAGTCAGACATCTAAATCATTTTTTATCTTTGGAAATCGAGCTTCGCGAAAGATTTGGACGTAGCATCTTTAGTTCTGACCCTAAAGCATGGATGCCAAAAGTTCTGCCACTCATTCAGCATCATAATAAACTTCGCAAATTAGTTTTTTCTAATATAGAAAAATTTGAAATTGTTCATCAGGGCAATATGAATATATACGCAGAGACCATTGCAGATGATTTGGTTACTCTTTCTAAAAAAAATGTGATTAGCCTTTTGAACAAATTTCCTGATTTTTTTAGACAGGTAGAAGAAGGTGATAAAGCCGTCTTTGACTATTTTGTAGTTAAAAGATTAGCTGCTATTGGGCCGAAAAATGCTGATCAGGAAAAACTATTAAGTGACATCGAATCAGCTTTTGAACGTGCTTCAAAAACTAGATATGGTATTGCTAAGTTATTACTCTCTATAATACCAAGAAACTCAGATTCTTTTGGCTATCTTTTAAAAAGCTCTAAAATCACAAATATCTTATCAGCAGAATATGATATAAATAAGTTCAACCTTATAAATAACTTTGAACAAGCTGACTCAAATATTGATTTTATGCGCTTTATTAAACGATCTCCACCAGAGGTCAGCAACTGAGTCGCTGATTCAAAATTTCTTTCTTTACCGCTTTTTTGATTGTGGATACGGCATGATATTCGTTACACCTGGAATAACTCGATTCTCTTCAAACGATACGAATAATACGGCGGTGCTTATACATAACTGCTTCTTGCCGTCATGAGTATCCTCGTGATCAGATAGAGTTATGACCAATAAATCTCGATTTTATCAAATGATTGCTCCTTACATTGAGCGTACTCCACTAGCGGCCTTTTTCCTGGGAATATCATCAGGTTTTCCGTATGCACTGATCGGTGCTACGCTGAGCACCCGCCTAGCCCAAGTCGGAATCGACAAAAAAAGCGTAACCACGTTTGCTTTGGTTTTTCTTGCGTACAATTTGAAGTTTCTTTGGGCATGGATGGTTGAAGGGATTCGACTGCCTATCCTGAGTCGTCTTGGGCAACGTGTTTCCTGGATGCTCTTTGCCGGCCTTATCATGATCGCTGCGGTTTTGAATTTAGCATTTGTTGATCCTGCCGCTAATTTGATCGCAACGGCACAAGCCGCAGTTCTGCTGGGCATTGCAGGTGCCACATTTGATATTATTATTGATGCCTATCGTATCGAGATTCTAGAACCGCATCAGCTGGGAGTTGGCGCTGGAATGTCACAATATGGTTGGCGAATTGGATCCACAGGAGCGGGAGCCTTGGCTTTGGTATTGTCGGCCCGTGTTGGTTGGGAAATGGCTTATGTGGCTTGTGCATTGTTTGCGTTGCCAGCGATGAGTACAGCACTGATCATAGGCGAACCCTCTCGACATCATAATCTGGACAAGAAAAAACGTTCTTGGAAGGATGTCGGCGACTCGATCATAGGTCCTTTTTTAGAATTTTTTCGACGTAAAGGGGCCGCTCTTGTTTTACTTTTTATTGTCCTTCACAAAGTCGGTGATACACTGGCTAATTTAACTTTACGTTTGTTATTTAATGATCTGGGGTATACCAATGACGAAATTGCAATCTATGATATCGGCGTAGGATTCTGGGCCCTCTTGCTGGGCGTATTTGTCGGCGGGATTCTGTATGCCCGCTTGGGAATGAAGCGCTCGGTTTTAATCAGCTTAGTTCTGATGGCCATTTCCAACTTGAGTTTTGCCGGACTAGCAGCCGCTGGACACTCTAATCTGGGAATGGCGGCGGCGATTGGTTTTGAAAACTTCTCCAGCGGTATTGGCGGAGTGACTGTGGTCGCCTATTTCTCTGCACTTTGCAATTTAAGCTTCACAGCGGCCCAATACGCATTGATCTCCGCAGCGGCGAGCATCTTTGGCCGTATTGCCACAGGAACAACCGCGGGTGGGCTGATTGAAAGCATGGGCTATATGAACTTTTATCTGATGACCACCGTAATCGCTTTTCCGGGCGTAATTCTATTTTGGGCAATGATGCGCGCAGGTTTAATAGACGAATCCATTGGCAGTGCAGGAACTGAATCAAGCAAGAAATAGATTACGACATAGATTACAACTCTGTTGTTTCCACACTATATATTGCACACAGAAAGTAATGCTCTTAACGATTTTTTGAAGGGATCCAAACGCAAACGGTTTGCTATGGTTCTAGCTTTGCATCGTCAAAATATAGACTCTCGCATTGGCGGTAGTCCTTGGTTAAACTCGCCTATTTTTAGGGGGTTTGTATAATATTGAGACATGTGTATTGAATAATTTCAGGAGTATTTATGAAACTGTCCTCTTGCTTTTTCTTACTTTTATCGTTTTTTGTGGGACCGTCTATGGTGTGGGCCAAAGCCAGTTGCGTTCAGTTTTATAATGAAAAGATCAACCACAGACCAAGCATGAACAAAGATCTACAAGTATCAACGGCTGACATCAATAGAATCGTACAAATGATCTTTCTTAAAATGCGCGCCGACCAATCTATTGACAGCATATTCCACGAATTAATTTCAACACTGAAGTCCGCAGCCAATGTCCAAAATGAACAGGCGTATACTCGGGCAATATCCGAGATAGGCGACAGTTCTGTTGTCGAAAATGAAACGGCAAACCGTCTGAACTCTTACTTCGAAAGAATGAAGACTATTACTCATTTGGTATCTAAACTAAAATCCGACTCAGAAAAGCCTAAGCTGTGGGGATCAAAAAACGGCGCCAATTTAGATATCAGAAAAATTGAAGAAATTCAGCAACTCTTTCAAACCATCAAGGCAGATCGAAAACATTTTCTTGAACGAAAACCCCATATAGAAAAGCTGGCTACCCAATACTCTGATCACTACCCAATCATTCAAACCTTAGAGGCCTCAAGTAATCTGTATTTAAGCTTATTGATTAATGTTCGTGAACGTATGTTGGAACCAAGTACGCATTTAGGTGTGAACTTGGATGTGAACTTACATAGAAAATTGAATATGCTTCATGGATTACTCAGTACGCCTATTGAGGGTCTCCAAATGAGATCAAACAACTTACGACTACTTTTAGAATCACTCGAAGGGCGAGCCGCCCAGATGGCGCAGATCGAGTCTATACTCGCGTATCAGGGAAACACCCCAATTGAAGATGTGTACACTGCGGGTGGTTTCACTTTAGCAGAGTCTCAAGCCATAGCTGAATCCTATCGAAAATACCAAATTCAGGTAACCGAAAAAGAGGCGAATAGTTTGAAAGTCAAATGGGCAAACTTAAAGCAAAACTCTATGAAATTTAAAAAAATGGCCATCGGCCTTGGGATCGCGGGGTTAGTAAGCTCGCCGATAATTGGCGTCAATATGCACAATCAAAAAATAGAGGATACATTCAATGCCCATGCTGTAAAAGTTGTGCAAGCGGAAGGCTCAAAAGCCGCACCCGACTTGAAATACCTTGTGGAACATTCACCTGATTTTAACAGCTTTAAGGCCGGGCTTGAACGAGATTCAGTGATAGCCAGCCTGAAGAAGGCCGACATCATTTTTTTGGCCCGATCAGCAAAATTTTACAACACAGATGCTGATATCTATATTTTTGATAAAATTTTCCAACAAGCCAAGGTTGAAAGTCCGTTTTCTACTCAAGAGGCTTCAGAATTGAGACAGGCCATTTTAAATCGACCGGGTTATCAAAAAACCTTTGGCCTAGGTCAAGACGATCTCAACACTCCAATAACGCTTTTAGAAGAATTTATTCGTGCGTCTGATAAAGGAATTTCTATAGCTGAGAATCTGACTCAGGAACGTGGGGAGCATGGGGTTGATAAAATATCGTTTAAAGGTTACAATTCTTCATACCGGAGAAACGCTATCGAAGAAATCACTAAACCAATAACATCAGAGAGCAGCCGAGATTCGAAAATTATACAACTTATTGTCACACATAGCGGCGACCTTACGACATCAGATGCAATTGATTTGGCGAAAAAAATTAGATCAGAAGGTAGGAGAGACGCACTATTATTAAGGTTTAAGTAAAGTCAGTGGACCTCGCCTACGGCCTAGATCAAGAGCGAGGTTTTGTCCTGACGACTGCCTCTATGCCAGTTGATGTGTTAAACTTTGTAGATGAAGCCGGTTTTTTTATGGTGTGTCCTGGGCATCATTTTTCTTAGAGCGAATGCCCAGCAAACTAATTCCGTTTCCATTAACGAACCACCGTCCAATGCGTTTATTTATCCGCAACAGCTGAGTGTACACTTACCTGATATCCACGAGTATAAAATACTCTCCGATGAAGATAAACTCATCTACCTTGCCTCGGCGATTGTGTTTGCGGCTCGATGGGAAGGCCCCACGGCGCTTAAAACCGGAGAGGCCAGAAAAACCGCCCAATTATTGTCGCTTCCTCCAGGATTTGAATTTTTTTTGGCCCAAAAATCTCATGCTTTTTCCGCGCTGCTATTAAAACTTGCCCTGTCCCGCTCGGCATTGGCGCGCATTGGACCGGTCCTCTCTTCGTTAGGTGGATCTCTTTTTCGCAAAAGTGTTATGCCGGCCTCAGAACAAGCGGTGCATATTACCAATATTCTAAACAAGCAAAATAAAGTTTTGGATTTGGTTGCTGACTTATCACGACAAAAAAAAACTAAATCCTTAACACCAAGTGAAGCCTCGCTGCTTAAAAAACAAATTGGTACACTTACAAAAGAAATCAAAACAGACATCGAGCTGTACCGACGCAGTGGCGGCGACGTCAAAGCCCTGGCCGAGGCTGGGATAAAGGCTAAAAAATCGTGGGCGGCCAGGATAGGCTCATTTGCCGTGACCGTCGCCGCTAGCTATGCCATCTTCGAGGTTTTCGATCGATTGATTTCAATGAAAGATTCAGACAAACAAATACCTACTTTGATCAGCAATTCAGATAGCTCTACGCCCGTTGTGTTAGGAAAAGAAGGCTCTCCCTGTGTGTATGGTCTGTACCCGTCCTCTCTCATAAAAAAAGACAAAGGTCTTGCCTGTGCCAGGCCCACGTTCGAGTCCGGCATTTGCGCGAAGACTGATTTTCTGTGCCCAGATTTTGGTATGGCTTTAGGGAATGTAAAAACTCAAAAAAAGTTCTGCATCAAAGAAAACTCCCCTGCGGAATCGACATCGGCTCGTTGTGGCGCTTTGTTTCTACGTGAACTTCAGACCACCATCGATAAAAAAGCCACAATGACAACTTCTGATCGGCAGACCATTGATCTACAGCTCAAAGAGAACGATGTGTTAAGGTTGGTTACGCTCATCAAATCACTGACTAGCCAATGGGAAACCGAACGATTGCTGTCCGGTAAAAACACCAAAGGGAAAATATCAATCCATCACTATTGCAACGATGAAACTTCATCGGGGCTGGATCTTAGAACAAAAGAATGTCAAGCCATCCGAGAGTTCGTACTGCACTTGAAATCGACCAAGGTCTCTAACAGACTCTTTGCCAGTGAATCACCGCCAGGTCTAAAAAAGGAAAAAGAGCCTGCGGCTGCGGCCACCAAGTGAAACACGCCTGACACCACCCAAGACGTCAGGGTGTAACTTTACGCAAATCTATTTTGCATAAAACTTCGCGCATCCTGCAAAAGAAGACGTATTTATTTTTTCGCCTGTCGCTGCCTGGGGCAGAGCAAAAACCTGATTTAAAGGCGATCTTCCATCGCGGACGTCATTGGCTAACTCCTTGGCCCGGTTCAGCAGCCCTTTTCCAAAACCAAAGAGTTTTTTACCTTGTTCGACGACCACCTGAGGATTTTCGATAACAGTTTTTGCCGCCCGAGTGCCGGCTTCAACGACGCCATCTTTAACTAAGCCTCCGGCTTCTAGCAACGACAGATGATTGAAGCTGCCCAAAGTTCGTGTCATTAAAGCTGGATTTTTTCTGAATAAATCAGCTAACATCTCACTTGGTTTTTTCGTCGATTTGGTCATGTTCACCAGTCCCTGTGCCGCCTTGAACCCCCGAGCCAGCATCACAAAATTAGTGTCTAGCTCCACTCCATTTTTAACAAACAATCCGACAGCTTTTTCAATAACAGATTTAGATTTATCTGTGGCGGCGGTTTCACTGGATTCACTTTCTAAAAATGTTTTCGCCAGGGCTTCCACCTGCTCGAAGGAAAAATTTTCTTTATTGTTTGCCTGCAAATACACGCTGCGGGCTAAGGCCTTGCTGTTTTTAAGTGTGGCTCCTATTGCCATCAGCATGAACAACTCGCGTCCTTCGGGACCAATGACTCCGGCCATTCCATAGTCAATAATGTGGGCCTTTATACGATCCGAGTTTATACTGGCGTCTATTTTGATATTACCGGGCTGCATATCAGCATGGATAAATCCCGTTGAAAGAATGGCTTTCTCCATCCAGTTGGTAAATAAAATCTCAGCCACCTCACGAGCTTTTTCTGGCTGACGAGCATAAAAATCTTCCAGTGAAACTCCGGCCACCCAATCACTGGCGATCACTGCGTCTTTATTTGACATATACGCAGCAGGAACCTCAATGGACAACTTGGATCCATCAGACAGTATTTTACTTTCGCCACCCAAAAGACTTACGGCCTGATTTTGATTTTTTTGAGTCGCTCGCGCGTTGAGTTCTTCTCGGACCAGTTGAATTAAATCAGAAATGAATTTGCTGTAATTCTCGCCAATATTCCCATCAGAGAGCAAAGGATCTCGTTTCAACGTGTCCAATACAGAGTCTAAAAAGCGTTCATCCATTTCAATCATCGCCTCGATACCTGGCTTGATCAAGCGAACGGCAATGAATCGTTCTTGCCCGTCATAATGAAATCGCACTCGGGCTTTGTGAACTTGAGCCATCGATCCGACTTTGATGGGTTTTTCGTCTAGTTGCAAAATTTCAAATTCACTGAATTGCAAATTATTTAACAGGGCCGCCACATCTTGGCTGCGCGCCGGAGGTAAATTTTCTTGGAATGTTTTTAGAATGGTAGATAGCTCTACAGGAACGCCCTCTTCCGTCGAAACCATTTGAAAAATTTTATGTAAATGTGGTCCTACGTTGCGGCTGAATAATTGAAAACGTTCCAGGACCGTCTCTACCTCGGGACGTTCCATTTGTAGAAAGATAAGATTCCATATCACCGATTCTGGCAGTTGAGAAAAATACTCGGTTAAAACAATCTCCATGAAACGTTTTGCCTTGGGATCTTTGATTTTCAGTTGTGTATTTTCTAACAGTTTTCCACCACTGGTTCTAATCGTTTTCGCTACCGACTGAACCGCCTCTGATAATTTATTCAAGTACTGAAGTTTTTCTTGATCTGATTTTTGCTGCATGGCCGTGATTGCCAACCAGGAATCTCTAGAATTTTCAAACAGCAAATCAAAGAAAGTGACATTTCGTTGCGAAACGGCTCCTACGAAATTCAAAAATCCCGCCAGCATTCCCTGGGGTGGAAAGGAAAACTCGATATCCATTAATCGCCTGTATGAGTTAGCCACGCGTTCAAACTCTCTTTCCACTCCCGCTGCTGGAACCAAAATTTTTGGCAGAGGCACCTGTCCTCGTAAAAAATATTCGATTTCACTTTGCACGGTTCCTTGCGGATGCAAGTAGGCGCTACGCACGTGTGCTAGTTCATCCGCCGAAATCACATGCTCGGGAATAACTCCCTTAATTTCTTTATGTGCCTTGGCCCGCACAATCAAAGCATTCAAAGCCGCTAACTTTTCATGATCATTCCGAGCCAGCGTGACGGCGCGAATAAATCGGTCTTGAATCCAATACCGCCCCAGATCCAGCGATTTAATATCACCCGAAGCAAAGCTTGACGACACCACTAAAAAAACCAGGCACGCAAGCCGACGAATCTGTTTCACACGCTACCTCCATCCGTAAAATCTAAGACACAGATTCGCTTCAAATTTCCGCGTGATAGGGTTTATATTGTAAAAGCGTTCTGATTTATATCTATCGGGACCCAGACGACGAACCTGAGTAGCGGTGGCCATGATATCAGTTTCCAACATCTTTAGAATCTCACGAATATTGATTCGCTCGTTTCGCATACGTCGCACATAATTGCGGACAATATTAACTTCATCAAGATCAGCTGATTGTATGTTTACCGATACGCCTAAATTTTTAAATATCGTAGCCTTGGCTTCACGAATTTTCATGCGCATAATTTCGGTGACTGTGTCAAAACCAGGGGGATAGGCGATATGCACACGAACACGGCTGATCAAAGGCGCCGGAATACCAAATTCTTCTAACAGCCGAGTGATTTCAACGTTATTCTCCTTCAGATACTGTTTAAATTCTTTATCTAACTCGGCACTGGACATTCTTTCGTAACGCTCATCTTTTTGAATTTTATCCATAAACCAGTTCAGCACGTCCGCCCCTATCGTATTTGCCGTAAGGATGACTGTCGAATTCACAAGAGTATTATGTCTTTGTTCATTCTGACCATCGGACACTTCAAAATAGTCGAAATTCTGATTAGAAAATGCTTTTAAAAGAACTTCTAATACTTTTGGATCTGCCTTTTCCACCTCATCAAGAAGTAAAACAGAGTGTGGATTTTTATCGATCGCGTCCGACATCTCCTTTAATAAATCATTGGGACTCCGCATGCCCTTCTTGTACATGTTCATATCAATATAAGCTAATGGGACCCCGGTTGCTTTTGCGACCGCTTTAGCCATTTCCGTTTTTCCAACCCCTGGTGGACCTTCAATCCACTCCATTAACATACCACCTCGGCCAGAATGGAGGCTGGCTAATCCGATTTCAGTGCCTTCTTGTATAGGAGCCAGGATATGCTGATGACCAACGACATCTTTAGCCACTTTATCCATAAATTTTGTCATGGTATCGATCTGTGCCTTTTCTGTCGCCAACTGCTCGGGAACCCCGTAAAGATAAGTCAGAGCTTTTTCCACCTCGCTTCGACGGATAGTAATAGCAGAGCCCTTCTCTGTTTTAAGTTCCCTTGCCATACCACGCAAAAAGTCTTCAGATCGACGCGGTTCGGGATTGACTGATTTAAGCACGGCTGTTTTTTCCATAACGAAATCTAAAGTATCGTCATTAATTCTAACATCAGGAAGTTTTTCGGATAAAAATTTCTTTAAATACAATTTCAAATCATCGTTACTAAGGGGTGACACTGACGTGTAGTTCAATGACGAAACTATGTCCGGCGTTTTCACACGGTCCTTCAGATACTGCGCCGAATCTGTCGTCGCAATCCACTTGAGGCCACTCGCCTCATCTGCAAAATCAGGACTAATAAGCTCTAAAATATCTGTTTTCGATCCAGTGACCGATCCGAAACCAGCAACACCGGCCATATTATTAACAAAAAGAACTGTGGGCACTGTTCGGTAGGCTTGACGAAGCTGTCCCGCCCGTTCTGACAATGTTCCCACCATCGAAATATCTCCAAAAGCTCCCGTATCAAAAATCAAGGCCTTCCATGTTCTGGGAATTTTTTTAGCCACTGAACTCTGAATGTTATTCTTGTCCGTGGTATTACCGACCAAAACCTGAGTGACCGTGTCACCAGAAAGCACCTGATCAGAAATCGTTTTGATGATGCGGTCTCTTGTCGGTGACGGCGCAATCAGCTTGCTAAAGGCTTTTCGCGCATCTGTGAATTTACCCAAAAATTCAATAGCGCTACGATTTTCTTCTGCTTGGACAGAGCTGTCCGTCAACGTGGACGGGACAAAAGTGCTTTCAATTTTAAAATAATCCACACCGTCCGTGGATTTGCTAAGATCCACCTGTCGAGCCAAGTTGGGGTGAGATAAAATCCCATCTTTAATTTGAAAACCTAAATTGGGTGAATTCACTTGGGGCACACCGGACTGAAAGGTCATTTTAACTGTCACACTATCAGAAAGACGACGGACAAAAATTCCCGGCGCTTCTGGGTGTGTGTAAATTTGATAGCTAATGTCCTTATCAACTAATTTTATATTGATGTTAGATGTCTTAGGGGCCGCCGGCACAGACTCTCGACTTTCTGGTGGTTGTCCTGATGTATCCACCTGAGACTGAGATGCGGCCTCTGACATTGATGATGGTTTCAAAACATCATTGGATTTCAGATCAGGAGCCGTCATCACCGACACGTTTCCACCCATTTGATTGGCTACACCCGTTTCCTGTGACGATCTATTCACTGACTTTAGTCCTACACGTGAAAGTGTTTCTTGTAACGATACGGCCGTTCCAGAAATCACCGCACTCAACGCTGGATTTTCGCCTTTGTGATTATCGATATCTATTTTGGATAGTTGAGGTAGATACTTAGGGCTTAACAAGCGATACTCACCTGTAGGATAATCGACTAAAAGTGTCTGTGTTTCACCTTTAAGTGTCCGAGTGCTTAAACTCAGATAGTACCTTTGCGATTTCGCCTCGATAGTGCGTATATTGGCGAGTGTCACATTCATCAGTGGCCCCGATGAAAAAGGAATCTCAAAACTTTCAAAATTATTTGGCCCTTTAAAAAACAAAATAATTGAATTGTTGGTCTGTACTAAAAACCAAGTTGTTGGATTGACTAGATTCCGATTACCATCTTCAATCATCACTCGTTTTATGTCGCCCGTTAGTCCAACCTGTTGGCCACTAAATTGACTGATAGCCTGTATAGAATCAACAGTATACCAACTTTTTTTATCACTGCCAGGGCCATTTGATAACGATATCTTATATTGATACTCAGATTTTTCAATATGCAAGGTGACTCGTCCGCCAAATTCAATTGAGTCTTCGATGACAGCGCCACTACCGGCGCCGCCTCCCATTCCAAATGGGTTTTTCCAATCGATGGCATAGGACATCGAACTCATAAATAGACAAAATAAAATCAATCGGACGTACATACAACCACCTTGCTGAAAACACGCAACTATTTTTTGTTGTCACCTTTAGATCTGACAATCCCATCAACAGCATTAGCAATCCCGCCATTTAGCACCTCATGCTTGCCATCATTATGTCCTGCAATAAGTTCAGCGTTGGCCTGTTTTAACTTGTCGTATGCCGCAGCCATCTCTTTTGCAAATTTGTCACGAGCGACAGACATTCTTTTTTCCACCTCTGCTAACACTTTAGGGTCAACCACCGACGTACCCGCCAACTCAGCTGTTTGCCTAAGAGCTTTTTCTTGGGCACCAGCTAACGATTTCAAACGCTCTTCCATTAAGTTTTTTGTGGCTTTGGCCCGCATGATCTGAGCCTCTTGTGCTGCAATAGCACTGTGGGTGGATTCGGTGATAGCCATGATAGGAATAATTTCCCGCTGAAGCACGTCACTTTGATTGATAACACTCAGACCCGCTAAAATTGTCACGTCTATTTGACTGCATGAATTTTTTAGTATTCTAAGAGTTGCAATGACAGAGTTAAGCTCTCTTTGAACACGTTGACCTATGTGAATTTTGATCGCTTCGACTTGAGCCGAATTAGAACTTCCCAATTCAGCAATGTATTGTTCAATAAGACCTGCGATAATAGCCAAGCGAGCCACTTCTTTTTCAAGGTCCAGTGAGTACTGCACCGCCTTCGCTCGCAATCCGTTTAATGTCTGATTATCCGACTGGATTGTCATCATCCCGTCATTCAATGCTTGCCGAGTGAGTTCAATCTTCTTTTTCAGACTCGCTTTTGCTAATTCCTTATTGTTGTAGCCATCAAGTTTACTGGCCATAAATCCCGCCACTCTTCCAACCAGCGGAATATTTTCTCCTTTTTTAATAAGACGCGATGCCCTTCCTGCTGTTTCACTGCCATCGATAATAGAACCATATTCTTTTAGGGAGGCTAAAAGATCATCGTAGCTTTTTAATGTTCCCTCATTCTTTTTACTTCCAATACTCAACGCGGCTTCAGAGCGCTGCAAAAGGTTGTTATCTTTTAAAAACATATCAGCAGCTGTTTGATTTGTAGCTCTAACAATTCCGCCCGTTTTTTCGTTCATTTGAGCATCGCCAGGTCGACTAGATAAATCCATCAGTTTTGCAAAGTGGATTTGAGCTTTCTCTTGAATAAGCTTGGCTTCATTTGGTGAAACAGAAATAGTAATTTTGGACCCGTCAGCGCCCACAACATCCATGGACTGCACATCGTTATTACCCTTAAATAGATCAATTAACAAATTCTTGGATAGAGCATGATGAATGTCCGTCAACGACAAACTCATACCATCATTCATATTAAACGCCTCCAACGCCTGAGACAGCACCACACTAGCAGCCCCTGACGAGTCGGTGGACATTTGAACCAAAAGCTCCTTATAAAGGGCCAAAACGCGATCCTTTCCCTCTTGAGATAACGTGTGAGCATCAATTTTAGAAACCAATGCAGCCATTGTATATTGCGCATATATGTTTGCATCCGACGCCAACGATGACTGTATGGCTGAATTAGAAATATCCATGCCGCTGACTCCAGCCATGATCTCGATTCTAGTCTGAATAATGTCTATTGTCTTAGGATCATTATCTATTTTTAAAATTCGAATCGCATCATCAACGACCTTGCGAACAGTGTTATTTGATGCATAGACTGATAACAGTTTGTCGATGGCCATAGGATCAACACTTGCGAAAGCTGGAATTGCTTCCATTTGTGTTTTGAGCGTACTCAGCTTCTGAGTGTTAACAAATGAAGTGACCGAGCCTGGTTGTTGTTGCCCTGTCACCTGAGCCCCTGATTTAGCTGCGGATCTAAAGCCAACCTGCTGAGCATTTACGGCTGATGATAAAAGAGTGACAGTCACTAATAGGCTGATGCGTTTTCGAGTGGTCATTGGATTACCTCCTTAAGGTAGAAAAATTAAAAATAAAATGACTCGAAATGTATCAAAGCAAGACGTGGACCAGTAATAGACTGAATAGAACGTCAAAAATTTTTAAATTATGTCAAATCGTCACCGGTCGTGTCTTAGAATGATACACATTAAGTTAAAAAAATAAGCGTACTTACGAAGGCACTTAAATTGTTTATTAAAACTAGCGAGGTGAAACATGATCGCCAGTAGGAAATTAAATCATTTTGATACAGTCACAGTGAATATATTTAAGACACCTGTCTTACATATTATATTTTCCGGACATATTTTACTTTCAGTGTTCTTTATCACTATAATAGACATACCCCGCACATGGGGTTCATCTTTGTCCTGTTCGCAGTTTTACGAAAGCCAGCCAAGGACCCTGGTCGATCACATAGTCAAAAATCTCCAAGAAAACCCGAATGGTTTTCCCGCTCTTATCATATCCGAGTCTTTGCAGGAATACCTACAACCTATTATAGAAAAATACCAAAAAGTTATGGAGCGAGCAACCGAGTCCAACGCTATCAACCCTATTAAAACAATGGTGAGCAGTACAGAGACAGCACTCACTAGATTTTACGAATTGTCGTCCAAAATCAATAAAGAACTCGATCGCTCCACAAAAAATCGCAGAAAAATTCTGGAACTTTCAGAGGATTTAAGATCCTGCTTTAGCAATCTGATGCTTTGTCGAACCAATATTAAAGACCAACTACCTGTGGTTAGATCGGAAATTGAGCGCGACCAAGCCATACTTGATAATATAAAGTCCATCGTTGACGAATTGAATCGGTTTAAAGCAGAACTCCCCAGCCTGACCGACATTCCTCAAATGTTTCACAATGAATTGAAGAATGCTATTGATAGCCAAACTTACTTGCTTGAACACTCGCTTCGTCTTGTTCTGCAAAGTCATATCGAAGTCCAAACCCAACTGCTGAATTTAGCGCAAGCACAGATTCCACTTCTTGTGAGAGTTCAATCAGATGCAGCCAATTTAGAGTCGGCGGGAGCCAAAGACATTGGTGCTCTTGAATTGTTGAGCGGTCGTAAAAGCAATAAGACCGTCGTTCCTGAGCAAACATTAACAGATTTCAGTAAGCGCTTGGAATCAAGTCAGAGGACTCAATGGGGAGGTGATTTTATCAGAATGGCATCAGATGGGTACTCGATTCGACAACTTTTCGACACCTTAAATACCGATCGTAATTATAAGGGGGTTTATTTGTCCCTAAAAGACGTACAAGAAATCGCAGAGATCTATTTAAAAAAAATTCATAAAGATTCGAGTACTGGTGGTTTCGTTAACTATGATTTTAAACTCAAGAGCTATTCCCGTAAGAGTAGTTGGACTGTGTTAAATGAGGGGTTTTCGGGACTTAAATATTTGATATTTTTGACTGGTTCCAGCCATCCACAGATTTATATCGAATACAACATTTGGCTAAATAAGCTTATTGATCAGAAGATAGAATCTATTGATGAACAGCTTGCTGCTCTAGATAACGAACCATTCCGTCTAAACAATGTACTCAAAAAATTTAAAATTAAATCTACGCTTAAGCACGTCTTGTCCCTATTTTTGAAAATAAAAAATATCGGCGATCAAAATGTAGTCCGAACGGCGCAAAGCTACCCATTTGACACTATATCTTGGGTTAACGATCAAAGGTATGAGCAGACCATGGATATGCATCCTGAGATGCCCAAATGAAAACAATGAATCTGCTGCTGATAGCTTTGTTAGTGTTGACTTGGTCGCCAAAAGGCCGCACGCAAGGGGCGTCCATTTTACAAGACTCAACCACACAAATTGAAACACGTGCGGGTAAATGGCAACGCTTTTTAGATCCCTCTCAAATTAAACAAAATCCGACACTGGTCAATATTTCGTCTTCAGCCGCTGCATTTTATGTCTTAGGTGCTTTGCAAGTGATGTATAGAATGGCGGCCGAACCTGAAAAAGATGCTGAAATGCTAAAAAATTTTTTTACAAATCAAGTATTCAGCGCTCAAGCTTTTATTTCTATATCCATGTATTCCATCGGTGTTCAATCCGTGAACTCGGCATTTCATACCTTCGCGGTTAAAAACAATTGGATTAAAGATGAATTAAATATTCAGCGAGTTATGGCAGGACTGGCTCAGCAAAAAAATCTGCCGGGTCATCCCGGTATACTGACTCAACCGAAAGGCTACACACCCGAACTAATAAGTGAATGGAAAAAAGTCAGAGCCCAAGCTGAAAAATCCATCCCGGGGCGTTTTAGTGCCAACCGATTTGCTAAAGTTTCACTGCTGACCAGTTTTTCTGTAGCGTTACCTTTGGTTACCGTGTTTTCTGACTTGCTTGCAGATCCAGACATTCAATTTTATGCAGAAAGTCTTATATCGTCGCCAGAAAAAGTAAATCAAATGATACGTGAAAAAAACATCACTCCCCTGGAGGCTCATGAACGGGCGTATCAACGCTGGGTCGTCGGAAATAAAATCGCCGATTACACCCCCGCTCTTTTGTCCGCATGGACCGCGCTTTCTATCCAGCTTTTCGCTATACCCCAAATCGTAAAGGCGTCTGGTCTTTTAATAGAAAAATTTACGGGCGCAGCGCCCACTGCTTTAAAACCTTATTTAGTAAAAGGCATTCAATTAGCTCGGTCCGGAGTGCATTATGTACCCCAAGGGAAGCTGGCCTCGATTGTTGGAAACGGGATTGTTTTTCTCAGCCTGAATGAACTACTTTCAAAACCTTTCCAAAGAATCTATGATAATTTCACTTACCGAAAACGCCTTACCGAATCAAAGACATTGGTTCAGCAAACCCAACTGCGTCCCGAAATCGGGTCCTCGTGCTTGGCTACGCTGAAAAAAAATCCACAATTTTCAGTGAGCACATTGAACGCAACCCCCTACTCCACGCTTCGAAAAGTTCTTTTATTAGAAGACGTGGATGGGTGTTCTGATTTGCCGCCCAGCCTTAGCGAAGAACTGGAATCCATGTCGACGGCCTATTCGCAATGGCGGCATCTGCACTTATCAGAAAAATTAGCCCCGCTAAATTTGTGGGCCGCCCACACCGCACAAGCATTGAATGATTATTCCACCAGTGAATATTTATATCGAGAACTGGTTCAAGCTGTAAAAACGAATGATAAGTTTCTCACTCACCACGACGCTTTTTATGGTCTAGGCAAAGTAACTGCGGACGGGAAATCAGATAACACAGCGGCAAAACTCGCCGAGACCATTCAATTACTCAAACGCCAAATCGAAGCGAGTCAGTCAACATCACCACCTCAAAATGGTTTTGATCGAAAAGTTCTGATTCTGTACAACAGAATGGATCGGTTCTTGTCCGTATTGCTAAGCTCTTATAAAAAACCAGAATTCTTGACCAAATGGCTTAATGGAATCAATTTCAACAAGACTCAAGATTCGAGTCAAATGACGAGTCAGAAAATGACCGGCAACAGGCTCGTTGAAATCTATGCGGGAAATGCATTTTTTGAATTTCAAGATTTTATAAAGAACAATGCCAAAGACATCACCGGATATCAACGCTATGAATTTGATAAACTCTGGGCACACGCGCAAGACACTACCCCCAAGGCACCTGGTGAATTTTGGATGAACACCATCCGCTATAAGCTGGCCAATTCCCCGTTTCGAGCCTATCCCGAAGCCGTTTCTGTACAGGGTTTAAGTGTCAGAAATAATTTCGAGTACATTTTAACACAGGCTTTGTGCTCAAACAATGAAAGTGCGCACATTAAATCCATACCATTTTGGTCATTGAATTTGTCACTCCCTTTGTTATTAGATGCCACAGATAAAATCGATTGTTCGAAAGCCACCCAGTCTCTGCTTTGGCCCGATCAAGAGAAAAACATTTTTAAATCTAATCTTGAATCTGAGGTCCCTCGTTACGTAAATTTATTTGATTTAGGCACAGCGAAATTACAAGCAAAAATCAATAACGCCAATTTTGATTTTGAGTCTTGGTGGCAAAGCAAAGTAGGCGGGCCTGCCGACAAAGAGTTTCAGGAAAAAGCAACCCGAGTGCGTGTGCTTTATGAAACTTCTATTCGTCCCGCACTGTTCACTAGCTCTGGCGCCGAAACAGAAGAAATCGGTTTAACGGCGTCTCTGTTACAAGAAATAAAAATGTACACCGACGTTTTGAAAACTCGGGTTTTAAATAACTCAACAGCTTTTGATGCTTATTGGTCGGTCGCAACCACAGTAACCGCCCTAGTAACCAAAGCGCCTTCAGACCAAAACCTTGCCGGCATCCTGCAAACCAGTGGCTGGAACAAGTCACTGGGAACTGGAACAGAAACTGACACACCCAAATCTGCAAAGGAACGCTATCTCTGGGTCAATCGTGTGGGAACCAACCTTATCGAATCCGCCCGCAAATATGCTTTAGAAAACACGGATGTCAGCAAACTTAATCCAGATCAGCAAATTTTACTATTGCAAGCCCGCACAGCTATTGAGTCTCGTATAAAACAAATATTAGAAATCTCGAAATTTCCGTTACTTTTTTCCATTCAAAACAAGGATCAGCCATGACAATGCACATGAAAATTGAACATAAATATTTTATTCCATTGTTATTCATTTGCCTTCATGCCTGGTCTGGCCCCGAGTGTGTTTTCTTTTACAGCAAAAAAGAAAAACCAGGCGACCAAACGATGGTTGTCGGCAATATCCTTGGCTCAACACGAGACCAGATCGAACGAGCTGTGTTCGAATTTTCGGACCTCAATCTAGATCAAATCAAAGCCAAGCTTCGCTCTACCCCGGGATGGGAACAGGTCTTGCTCGAAAATCAAAATTTAAGATTGGAAAAATTAACCAAGATAGCCACCCTTCTGAATGAAGGAAAATTTCTTCTTAGCCCTCTACATCATGCCTTGTTTCTTAAAGCCGCTGGTCTGGGTTTCTCTGACTCTACTATGAAAGGACAAAGTAACTATATCGTAGGGATGGGAGCGCTCACTCAAAAATCCTTAAAACCGGTAAAGGACATCGTCGAAGGAAATATAGCAGATAGCCAAAGCAGACGAGAACTTATCGCTATAAACATGGCAAGTTATTTCAATAATTTTATTAATAGATATGTGAATAGATCATCGTGGAGTGAGCTGAGCCAGCAAGATAAAGTTGCTCACGCCGACATCATTATCAAAGATTTTAACCTGAACATTCGTTATGTAAAAATAACACCAAAAGATATAGTCCCGGCATTGGATGCCTGGTCTAAAATCGCCGCCGAGCCAGATGGACTAAAACATCTCATAAAAATATTTGAGTATCTTCTTCCGGAAAACCTTAAAATAGCCCAGGCTCAAGCCCGTGGTGCCACGTCATCTGTAATTAAGTATGGCGTCCCTACAAGTTTAGGAACCTTACTGCCTGTCGCCTTTTTTAGTCTTGATCAAGGGGTTTCAGTAACACAATGGATAGCCCACTATGTAGCCGCCAAAGACATGATGCTGCTGCCTCTGGTGACTATGGGAGGGTTCCTCGGAACGGGAATCATGTCCGTATCAAAAGTGACGGCGGGCCTACCCGATTTACCTGGGCGCGTGAAAAGTTCTTTTGTGCGCAGAAGACTGCAACAGCAAACTATCGATTTTGTTCAAACTCGTGCCCAGACCGATATACATCTTGAAAGAGATCAACTCAAAGCTCTTCACAACGAAACAGAAATAGTCGATCGCCTAGATGTGGATTTTAATGCCATCAAAGCCGATTTAAAGCTAAACAGTCTTTTCAGCATAATTGAAATTTCTGAATGGCAAAATGCATTCAAAGAAGCGGTCAACAAACTGGCTGAAAGAACATCTTTACTGGAAGAAAAGAGTCGACGGCTGAAACATCTTACGGATGAATTGATTTTAACCGCTCGACAAGATCACCTGAGCACTACGACTCGAGCAAAAAACCTGGGTCAGATGTCCGAACTAGACAACGCTCTTTCAAACCAAGTTGCCCAAATTGTCCAATTCCAAATGGATTTACTGTACCTAGCCGCTGCCTACGATAGGTATTTGGAAAAAACAAATAAGGCTATTGAAAATCCTGACTTATCCCACAGTCAACTGGCCATCATTGACATGAAACAGAAATCGCTAGTGACCGCAAAATCAAATTTAACTGCAATGGCCGCATTTGCCACTACGGCATTAAATTCAACAATATCTTTTATGCAAATGAGACATGATGCGGAAACACTGCAATCGAGTATTCCAATTCTGAAATCACTTGACGGCCCTCAAAACGAATCGAGGAATCCATAATGTTTAAATCTTGCATAACACGAGTATTGAAATTCTGGAAATTCTACTTAATTTTTTTCCATTCAAAAAAAGGATCAACTATGACAATAAAATTTAAACATTTGGGTGTACGTTGGCCAGGAACTTCTCCGGTGATCTTGTCTATGATCTTATCTGTGGTCTTACCTATATTTTTGACAGTGATTTTGTTTGGAGGCGATGCCTCTGCCAATAACTATCTTTGTAGCCAGTTTTACAATTCGAACGTCAACTCGCAAAAATCGATATCGTTAGTTGATACTATTAAAAAAGATTTGCGCGAAAACCCGAATTCCTTTCCGGCATGGGTGATATCCGAACAGTTAGAAAAATTTTTATCCGAGACCACGTCTCATTTTTCACGTATCACTGCAAAAATAGAAGAACGTGATCAGATTAATTTACTGGACACTTCTGTGAAGTCCGGAGAAGCGGCGTTAGCAAGTTTTTACAGAATACATAAATCGTTAAGCGCCGAGCTTAATAACGCCAAGAATAGCGCCAATTCTAATAAAAAAAAAATTAATGAGCTGGCCGATAATCTCAAATCTTGTTTGAACACCATGGAATCATGTCGCATAAATTTAAAACAAGCCGTTGTCGACGCACATACGGAACTCAGCCAGCTGAATGAATTTTTGGCAAACTTACAACATAAAGCAGAAATACTAAATCAATTCGCTTTACAACTGCCCCAACTTCACGAAGTGCCTGCTTCATTAGTTCCAGAAATAACCAGTTTAATTGAATCACAGCTTCAAATTTTATCAGCTGGGTTGCCCAGGATGATTCAATCCCACATTGAAAATCAAAAAAATCTTATATCTTTGGCTCACACGATTATTCCTGGCATCGTTAGAGCCAATTCCGAAGCGGCTTTCTTAGAGGCGAGTGGAGCATTTAACGTGGGTGCAATTTCTGGTTTGGGCCGGCTGACAAATCCAGAAATCACAAACAGGGGATCATCAGAAAAAGCACAAGTACGGCAAATACACTCGCGAATGAATCTTCCGGCGCAGGCTAGAAAATTTGAAGAATTAGCCAGCCAAAGTGAGCCCACACCTTTCGGTGACTCTATTTTAACCCAAGCTGCTTCAAAAGGGATAAAGATCTACCCAATTTTATCAGAAGCTAATATTGCTGAAAACAGTAGAATTTCAATGGCCGATCTTAAAGCCATCACCGAAGCATTGCTAGCCAATCGCGCTTTTGTGAATGATTATGACAACTTTCATTCCGCTTACAAGCTGGAAGGTATACAAGAAATACATCCTAATGGCAGTCTGCCGATTGTACAAATAGGGTATCTCCATCTTAATCTTCATGAGGTTGTTTTTAATTTAAACTTACTTCCCTTTTTGTTGAAAGAATTTAATGCCGAAAAATTCAGTCTTTATACCAACTGGTTGAATTCCCAACTGGTTAATTTGAAGAAAGACTTAGATGCAGAAATCAAAAAAAACGTACTCACACGGTGGACCCCTTTGTACATTGGAGCGAGTCTCTTATCTCCTGAATCCATATCAATGAAAAAAGCTTCCTCTTTAATTGGTGCTTATCTTAAAAGCTATAATAGAGACAAAGACAAAATGAATATTGAATCTATGGTCATCAGCATGAGGCGAATGCAACCATCCGAGCGAAACGTCAACTTTGGTAGTAACTTGAAGTTTCAAATCGATATTGATCCTTCAGAGAAATAGGAAATAAAATAGATAGCCCAAGAATTTGAGGAAACTTTCACTGTCGTCTGGCGTTTTCTTGTGTGGCATCAATCTAGCAGTCTCATTTTGAGGCATGTAGGGCATTTTAATGTTAATACGGCGATGAAAATCGCTAGGAGATCATTATGAAGTTTTTTTTGTTTACGTTGATGACTATTCTGATCAGCTTTAATTCCTTCTCAAATACATGTCTTTCATTCTACAAATACAAAGCCAAAAATAGTTCTACAGCTGTCGCTGACATGTACACTCTCCAACAAGATATGAGGCAGCTTGCAAACAAATATGAAAGTGAAATAAATTTAGTCGATGGTTTGGCAATGCAACATCATGAAGCCATGACTGCTAGCATGCACAGATACTTTGGGCTTCCACGGGAGTGGAGTGGTTATATTGAAAATTTCCAAAAAGCATATGGCGACAATGGGTCGGTCACTAACTTAAATAAACAGCTAGCCGTATTTCAAGAAGGACTTCTTGATGTAAATGCCCTTGTCAGCAAACTGGCGAGTTTAAATGAAGGTGTAAAAAAAAATAAAATCGGCGCTAGAGAAACCGACCTCATTATAGAGTTAAACGAAAAAATTGAAGCTTTGAATTGGGCTAAATCTGAAATACAAAAAAACAATGCCGCATTCAATGAGTACAGAAGCAATCTAGAGAATGATTATTCTGCGATAGTAAATCTCATAAAAAAACTAGAAAAATTGCAGGATGGTTTTTCACTTTTTGTAGAATATTTTAACGAGGCCGCCGTTCAAAAGCCTGTGCATATGGTCAAGTACAATATGTATATTGGTATGTTGTATGGAGAAGCTCAATCTTTAAAAAACAAATCGGTCCAATTGGCATCCATAAAATCATTGATGGATCAACATATGGCCTCATACAAAATGCTGTTTGACGAAAGTAACTCTCTAGGAAAGATCGATATTACTTCATTATTATCTGCTCATGGCATTCGCCCCTCGAAAGCCGCCCTAGTGGCCAGCGAATTTGAGACTGTTATCAAGAAACAAGAAGAAACCATTAAAAAGAAAGACGCTTTTAAAAAAAAGATCGTTAATGCAAAAAAATACCTTGTCGTTGGCGCCTTATCCATAGCTTCATTGGGTGGTGGAAAAATGGGATTGGACTACTTACAAAACACTGATGTGCGTATCATTCAAAGACGTCAGACCGAATTAACAACCCTACAACCGGTGCAAGCAGACTTGCTAAAGAAGTACGAGAGCCAAGTGTCACCCTTTATAAGACAAAATTTGATCGACTTTGATGCCAAAAACAGTATTTTAACTTACATTAACAACCGCTCACTCAAAAATACTACTCCAGCCGATATCATCTATCTCGTAAGTTATATACCGAAGCTTTTGGAAACTCGATCAAATACTGCTTGGAGCGACGGTTATGAGTTGAATAGAGCTATATTAGGACTTACTCCCATAAGGGCATATACCGATGCAGAACGCACGGATTTACAACTAGCTATAAAAAAACAAATTGAAACATGGGATAGAATTTTAACGAAGGACACAACCATAGGAATTTTACACATGACGACCACAGGTGTGAAAGTAGATCCAAACAAAAATGCCTTATATTATGAACAATTAACTCAGGAACATTTGGGTCAGATTGCGAAAACTAAAGAGATGAGTCAAGTGAGCCCCAAACTTCTTGCTTTAGAAGGGTCTACCAATGAAGGTGCCTATCTAATACAATTGCTCGATTTCATAAAGCAAAGTAGGGAAATCGGAAACAGAGACATGGTGTACATTGTAGATAAATTAGCAACATTTTCTCTACATTCTATTAACAATGAAAATGCCGTCAATTTTAATACGCGAATGCAGACTAGAGTTAACAGCACTTTTAAATGGACCAATAACAGTGATAAAGAAGGATATGCGGAATCTTACGTTCTGGAGCAATTATTTATGAAATTAAATTTGGATCCAATAAGTGCCGAAGAATTGAAGGCAATCAAACAAAAAATTAGCAATTTGAAATCCATCTCACAAGCGAATCTCGTGGATAAGTACAAAGAGGAAACGATAGCCTACTTAAATCTCTTACTTGATGACGCCGTTAAATTAAAAAAGGACTGAGTATGTGTGGTCAAAAAATTATCTTGCCGATGGTTTTAGTCTCCCAGATTTTATCTGCATCACTGGGTTTTGCCAGTGAATGTAAAAATTTTTATAGCGTCCAAGTACGCGTGGTACGACCGTCTGTTTCTGAACAAATTGCAGCTCGGTTTAGAGCCGAACCTAACAGCTTTCCTGAATTGTTGGTTTCTGAAGTTCTTAGAAGCGAGTTAGCAGAATTACAAAATGAGTACTTGGGAATGATCGAGATTTTGTCGACAAAAGGAAGACATAATAAAATCACTTGGGTTTTAGAGACCACAGAAAGTACTCTCGCAGAACTGGGGCGAGTTTCAAAACTTTTGACCGTGGAGCTAGCGAAGAGTAAGCATCGTGACGAGGGTGCGATCACTTCGTTGTCTAAGGAACTGCAGCGATGCAGTCAAAATATCACGGCGTGTAGTGCAAATCTTCCACAAGCGATCACGGAGGCTGTACAAAAAATCAGTAAAGCTACGATGTTAGTTTCCCAACTAAGTGAGCGAGCGGATGATGTGGGACGCATTCTCAGCAGTCCCGATGGAATACAATCTATACCTTTTGAAATGCGCGGATCTGTTTCTATGGCTCTCGAGTCGCATAAGCAGTTGGTCGCAAAATATATTATAGAAATCAATTCTGCACTGATGCTTTTTAAACAGTCCGAGATGTTGCTAAAAAGATTTGCAACTGAATTAGCGGCCGCAGAATATAATATTGCTTTTTTGCAAGCAAGTGGTGCGCGCATAGAAGATGCCTTATTACTGACGCCAAAATCTACACCTGAGTCTATACAGCGAATGGCGATGAGTTATCCAAACTTCGCTAAACTTTTTGAACAACCAGCTCAAAAAACCGTTTTTGGTGAACTGATGGCAATGGGAATTGACAGATATGAATTAGATCAACCTTTTTATACTGCATATTTTCCTGAAAATAGTTTTATATTGCATCGAATGCTAAAAGACATGAAGGCAATAGCAGAAGTAAAGCCACATCTAGGAAATTTTGTTCAGGCCAATGACGTAAAAGAATTCATTCTTAAAATTCTTCGAGATCCAATTTTGGTGACCAGCCTAAATGAAAATCGATTTACCAAACATGAAAAATTGACCTATGCTTTGAAACAAACACCCGAGGGCCTACAGGAATTTAATTTTCACTACATAAATTCTGGTCTTCATTTACCTCTGCTGCTTATTAGGGGCAATGGTCCACAATTGTTTCAAGAAAATTTAATTTGGCTAGCGGAAACTATCGAGTCGGTGAAAAACGAAATTCAAAAAACGCCAAGGTCATGGAAAAGCTATTTCTCTCAGCAGCGAGTACAGCACATTAAAATTCTTGAACGTTTAGCAGAAATATACAAAAGTGCCGCAAAAGACGAAAATTTTTTTCATCAGCAAGCCGCTTTATTGAAATACAAAGATTTAGAAATCTTAGGAGTTAATTTAGGATCCCAGTTTTTCCCCGTTCCGAAGGAGTAAGTGCATGGGTTCAGAAAATAGCGGAGTCGTTACCTTTTTGAAATTCCGGCAAGATAGGGTGACCCATTCTGCTTTGGCACACTGTAAGATTTCTAGGTAAAAAAAAGGGTTCCACATGCGCAATCTACAATTTATTTTAGTTTTAGTTCTAATGTCTGCGAGTCTCTTCGCCGAGTCGAGCTTTGCCAAAGAATGTCTACATTTTTATACGACTACGGCGGTTGCGAGGCGTCCCCCAGTTTCTGAGCGTATTGCGGCCAAGATGAAAAGTACACCCAATGCTCTTGCTGAATTATTAATTTCAGATGTCCTTAAGGATGATATAGCGGACTTACAAAGTAATTATCTAGCGATGATCGAAGGATTATCCACAAAGGGCCGAACGAATCCAATCACATGGGTTTTAGAAAGCACAAACGCCACTCTAACAGAACTCAGGCGAATTTCAAAAAGCATTGAAGAAGAATCTCTGAAGGGCAAGCAGAACGAAGTAACTATGACCTCTTTAGCTCAGGACCTTCAGCGATGCAGCAGTAATATTGCGACCTGTAAAGCGAATCTTCTGCCAGCGATAGAAAATTCGGCACGAAGAATACGAGAAGCTATGACATTAGTTTCCCAGTTATCTGAACGAGTTCAAGATGTGGAACGTCTTCTCAATGAACCTGGGGCAATGTCCGAGATACCATCACAACTGCATGAACCCGCGTTAAGGGGACTGCAGGCTCATAGGCAATTGATTTCTAATTATATTTTGGGAATCGAAGCAACGCTGGCATTTTTTAAAAACTCAGAGCTGGTGTTAAAAAATATGGCCCCAGAATTGGTGGCCGCAGAAAACGAAATAGTTGTCCTGCAATCTATAGTCACGAGCGTAAAATCCAAATCTAAAATATTTGTCGAAGCTGTCGGAGGCTACCCGAAATTTGCTAAACTGTTTGAGGCACCCGTTCAAGAGACCGCGTTCGGCAGTTTGGTGAAAATGTGGACAGAACAATATAGAGGGCATGAACCAGGTACGAGAATATATTTAAGCGAGTCCAATTTTTTTAAAATGATGCAGGATATAGAAACGAAAATTCAAATACACCCGCACCTAAAACGTTATGCCCACGCAAGCGAAGTAAAAGCGTTAATTCTTAAAATTTTGCGAGACCCTCAATTACTAAAGCATCACGAACAGTTTGCACCGGCCCCATTCTCTGTAAATTACCTCCTTAAAGGAGGCAAAATGTTAGAGTACAATACATTTTGGTGGGCTGATCTTCATCTTCCTCTTATGTTTATTGAGGGCAACGGGCCTCATCTATATAAAGAAAATTTAGTTTGGCTCTATGAAACTATCGAAGCGGTGAAGGTCGAAATTCAAAACAAGCCAAAGTCATGGAAAGACTATTTTTCGAAAGAACAACAACGGCATTTAAAAAATCTCCAACATCTTGCCGATACATACAGAAACGAACTAGAACAAGATCATTTTAACACATTGTACCTTTCTAGGAAAAAGTATAGCGCCTCAGAAGTCACGGGAATATTCATTTCCTCGAAAGTACCGCTTCAGAACAGTTATACATACACATTTGAAAAGTAGACAAGGCAATCTATCATCCGTATCCTCTAGATATCCTTGATGACCTGTCCTTAGCAACAGTTGTCATGTCATTACCAACCTATCTAGATCGATTGATTCGTTTCTTTTAGTGACAGTGTTTCGTCTTTAGCCATTTACCTCGCATTTAGTTCTATATAGTCAAGTAGAGCTGGTATGAAATTTGAAATTTTGTTTTCTTGCATGAAAAAAAAAGCATTACTAATTTTGATAGCGGCTTCTGTTTTAGCCTTTTCATTTGCACAGGCGAATGTCGGTACAACTTGCCATGCTTTTTATTCGTATAAAAGCCCTCAGTCGTCAGAGGTTTTATCACAAGACATTCAGCGATTGCTGCGGGAAAGACCTTATGAAAATCATGCATTGCTGGTCTTTGATTTTCTAAACGATCGTTTTTCTGATGTAAGCGAAAACTACCTACACGCCCTATCAGATCTGCAAAGGGAGACAGCGCATAGTCGAATTAAAACGTCCGCACAGCTAAGTGAAACGCTTTTAGGCACGACGAGCGGGCGCATTCAGGAAATTGAGAATTTAATTAGAAAAAATGCACTTCATTCAGATAAAGCTAAGACGGTGACCGAAGCACTGAAAGTGTGTTCACGAAATATGGCCGAATGCCAGGAAAGCCTGCGCATCGGTTTAGCTGAATCCCAAAGTGTCCTGAACGACACGATTCGTTTGATTCACAAACTACAAATGCTAGAGACAGAAATATCGCAGGTACAGATAAATGACTCATTAACAAGTGCCGTCGAGAATATGAAAACCCAGTTTGTAATGATGAGAGGAACGCTGAATAGTTTAAAGATATTATTAGAACAACAGATCAGTCTCGGTTCTGCACAAGCTATGATGTTTCCAAATTTACGATTGCAATTATTGGATATCCAAATGCGTGGGGTAGATTTAGGTCTCAAGATAAAAACTGACGGCAATACACTCTACAAAGCTGGCACTCTGGATAAATCTGTCGAGGCCTTATTGAAACGATTTCCGGCAGAACCGACGTTCAACCAAACCATGATTAAACTGCTCTCTTTTAGTGAGAAAGACATTCAAGATAACCTCCCTGAGCTACTCATTAAATTCGCCGGGGACACGGAGAGGCTTGATACGCCTTTGTACAATATTTTTTGGCGAGAAAATTATGTTTTGAGCAACGCGGGCCACAATCAGGTTAGGTGGGAAAGGGGCAGCTATGAATCTCGCGTCTTCAATGCAAACGAGAGGAAATACATAAGCGGCTATTCGCTGGGGGAAGTTAAAGAAATTTTAGACCTGGCTATTAAATCCTACGAAAAAGGCGTTCTGAATTTTACATGGAAAGCAGCTCTCAGAGGCGAGCTACCTTTTGTCGCAATTAACACCATAGAAAGACAACCTCGGGAATATAGAAACCTCATCGTGAACAATACATTCAGCGGGCAACAACATCCCGCTATTTTCCATTTATATTTCAGTTTGATGTCTCGATTACGTCACAAGCTCAATGCAAACGATTTAGATGTGATGACGGATTATCTGTTAGCCAAAGTTAAACCGATTCTAGAAAAAACCGAGCTTGAATATGCGCAAAAACTCAAAGAAGCCCAAGCGGAACACTCTGCTAAATTGCTTTTGATCAAAGAGAACTATTCTACACAAAAGAAGAAACTAGGGGTATTCAGTTTGCTAACCCGTTTTTCGCAGCGACAACGAAATAGAATGCTGCAAGAGATTAGTAGGCGAGATGACAGAATAGAACAGCAGCAGAAAGAGTGGCAGAAAATACAGACTCAATTGGTACACTCCTATGCCATTGAACAATTAAAAGATTTCATTCAAAATATAGAAGCCGAAAAACAGACATTCTTTTCTAGCTTGGTTTTAGGAGCTGAACTCGAAAACGCAGTTTATACAAACGGTCAAATTTTCTATAGACTGACAGCACCTGAATTGTAAATATCAACTTTAGCACTGCAAATCGCGAAGTAGCGCCTAAACTAGAGTTCAAACAAGTGGTTATGGCTCGCAAACTCTATTTCTGGTCATTACTTTTTTTTGATTTGGCACTTGAATCGACCGAACTCTTCTTTGACAGCATTTTTAATCAGCGACACTGGATTCGCCTAATTTTTTGAAACCATTGAATCCACTCTTAAAAAAGAGGTCTGGTGTATCCCAAACATATACATGACCTATGCTAGGGCCATATCCATAGGACAATATTTCTTTACCATTCCAAAATAGCAGAATCTTGTGCATTGATATCTCTAGCTTATCCGATGCCGTAGATTCGTCGAATGAATTTACAAGTTCCTGGAATACATATCCAACGCCCTTTCTTTTTATTCGATCAGATAAGGTTTCAGGAGTGGAATCAAAATTCTTGTCTCTTGCGTAAGTAGAAGAGCCGATGACATTCACTTTTTGAATATTATCGAAACGTGCCTTAAAAAGAATATTTTGAATTGCACCCGAATGACAATTGGCCCAATATCCTCCTAAAACCAATATTGATTTTTCAGATACTAAAGGACTTTCACCCGCGGAAGACAAATACGCAGTGTAGTTACTTATTTCGGGCGAAACTAGCCATGTCGATATATCGATTTTTGATAAATCAAACCCTGGAAAAATCAGATATGCAGTGTTCATATTTAAACTATCAAATTTGGAAACTATTTCAGAGATTTCCTTTGAAACCAGTTCGGCACCGGAAAATTCTGATTGAACATGGGTAACAACCAATGAAACTTTAGGAAGCTTTGGTTGTTTTAGAATTACTTTACCTAAATTCTCGCACCATATTTGAAACTCTGTTCCAGTTGAGTTTTCGCAAACAATATCGTCTAAATGAGATGCCAACAATGTTGACACTCGTAAAATTATTACTAAAAAGATACAGCTAAATCGCCTGTTTGCATTCATATATATGCTCTCATTTGCCATTCATGAAGAATGCCAATAAAATATTTTTCTACGATAGAGCTATAGCTGATCATTGAAATCGCTATTTCCCAGCCTTCAGGAGCCACAACTACAGCCAGCCAGCCCCCAAAAGCAGTCTTTTGAAGGCATCTCTATATTTAGCGCCGGAAATCCGGCCAATATCAGTTCAACACCACAGCGTAGACCTGTTGAATTGAGTAACAAGCACGTGTCGGGCTATACGTGCGTCTTTCAAATCTTAAAATAATTCTCAATCAAAACCTACTACATCTCCATAGAGATCTTCATAGAGAAAACTCTTTGGCGTTCATCTGTATTTCACAGATTAGATGTCTATTGGAGCCGTCCCTCACCGTGTGGGCAACAGCAGCCCCGCCCATACCTCATTGAACTAAACGCACATTTCATCTCATTAGTTTCTATAAGCATAGTTAAGAAGCATTAAAAAAAATAATCAAGGAAAAACATGAAATCTTGGATAGAAAACATAATTAAATATCGGAAGCTAACGATTGTTCTCGTTTTGCTGATTACAGCAGGACTGATGTCCCAACTCAGAGGGCTGAAGGTCACCATTGATGCCGATGACTCGCTTCCGCAAAATTATCCCTACGTTATAACCAATAATCTGATCGAAAAAATTTTTGGAAGTAAGTATTCCGCAGCTATCGGGATCACGGAAAAAGAAGGTTCGATCTACAACCCCAATCTTCTTGCAAAAGTAAAACGAATTACTGACAAGCTTGCTGATGCACCCGGTGTTGTTAAGGGGAATATCAACTCACTCGCAGCTCGAAAGTCGAAGGCAATCACTGGCAACGAAGAGGGCACGATCGTCAGATCAAATGATGGAGAAGGTTCCTGAGACGCAAGGGGAACTCGATCAGGAGTTCGAGCTGTTTTGCTTACTGAACTTTATCTCTTTGTTAAAGAACTAAGCGCCCTTAAGCTGAACCTGATAGTTCAAATGTGCCGCTCGCAGTAAATCCTGCAAAGAAAGGCGAATCAAAGCTAGCTCTGGAACTTTTAGGATCCGAGCAAACTTTGCGGCCCGCTCTGGACTTACCAGCTTCCTTTCTTTTTCCAAATCGCAGAGATTGGCTCGAGAAATTTTAAGCTTTTTAGCAAAATCGACCTGAGAAATATCGTCGCTTTCCCGGATTGCTTTTAAGAACAGACCCACAGCCATAGGACCATACTTAGATTCCAAAGATTCGACTCCAATTAGATTTTTAGTATTCATGTTTATTCACCTCTATAACTTCGACCAACTCAAGATCCCCAGCCGACGTTTCAATATAAATGGCCCGATAAGCTTTATTTAATCGAACGGACCGTTGACCTTTGTGAGTTCATATACTTTCAAGAATGGATTTTTTAAATATATGAAAAGATTTGGTTTTTCAAAACTGGCGGGCACGAGTAGATGAGTTTATAACTGAGTGTCTGGATTTTGCTGTGTAAAAAAACTCTTGAGTTTGAAGCAATAGACTAGGATATACTTTCTAACTATGAAGAGAATTATGCTGCCAATGACCGGATGACCGCCGAAATTGTTGAAAGCTCAGGATTGAATTCCTTTTTTGGGTCCATCAAGTCATATAATGTACGGCGACCAATTCCTGATTTCTTTGCAAGATCAGATTTGTTTATCGTCATCAAATGCGCAGTCAATACTTCTCGAAAAGACTCAATATCACCACTTCGAATAATAGTTTATTAACTGAACTTGGGCATGGTTATATAAATAGTGCTGTAACCGAATTTGTACTTTCATTGTATGATATTGCAGATTTTTTAAAAAAAATTACAGGTATATATAAATATAAAACCGATGGAGCTATGGATTTGGTATTCAAGTTTCGCCGAAATATACTCGCTCATAGGGGTTGCAATTGGGGCTCTGAAGAAAGTAATAAAACTCGTAAATTCTTATCACAAGAGACAATCTTCAAGACCTGTCATGATGCGGCTCATGAGTTTATGCTAGATTTGCGCGAATATATATCTTTTGAGCCTCTCGATAACTGCCCGATGATACAGAAGCTTGAAAAGCATGATTTGGATAATCTGTTTAGAAATTCGCCAGAACTTAAGTACCGATACGCCGCCCCTAGCATGAGCGAGGTTATAAATTTTTTTGGCACAAGTTTATTACCTGATTTGAAAAAGTAGAAGTATATTTAGATAGTATTTCTTGCCGCTTTTTTTCAATGGGTGACCTTGTTTTTTTAGGCTACAAATTTAAGGCAACTTCATTATTAACTTATCTGCTCGAACCGCAAATTTGGCTTCCCAAATGCCATTCTAGGTCTGATACCTAACTAGATTGCTCTTTATCTGGATCAATTTCATTTGCCGGAATTCTTTGATGTATCTCCTCAATCAATTCCTTAATGCTCGATCGACTTCTATACCAAGTTAATAGGAGGTAAAACCCAATAAAAGCACATGCTATCGAGACGATTTTAAAAACCGTCTCAGTATTATTTGTCATTTGGGCAGAAAATAGAGTAATTACAAATGAAAGTGACGAAGATAATAAGACTAGTGAGAAATTTAGTTCAAGTGAGGCAGATGATCCATCGCCTAGCAGTTTTAACTCATAATCTGAAATCTCGTATATAGCGAAAGATGGAATTCGACCTCGTCGAATTTGGGGTGGTTTCTCTGAACTGTTTTCATTTTTAACTGAATCTTCACGGTTCATAAATTCTTCTTGAGCCATTCGTCTCTACACCGAACATTGCTCCATGCTGCCGCAACTCCAGACTTTAAAACGAAAAGACGATCATCTTGCTTCATGTGTTGTTTAAGATTATCGCGAATATCAGAAGCTTTTTCTTCTGATAGGACGATCCAAGTTGACTCAGTAACTCTCGCCCAAGTTCCATACGTTTTAATAGTATCTATTAAGTTTTGATAATCATCAGGTTTCTTGTTTGTCAGATCGTAGGTTATTAAAAATGCAGGCATGTCTCGAAATCTCATTGATGTAAGTAGGTTTATTTATATAATGCTTTTATCTCTAAGAGTCGTCACGAAAATAATCATTTTGGCAGCGAAAATGTAACCAGATTCATCTATACTTTAGGAGGGGATACGTCTAAATACTTAGCTAAGCTTCTAAACTTAGTCTATTACTGTCGTCTTGAGTTCGATAGCATCCGACTCCCTATCATATCAGAAAGAAACTATTCGCCTACGCAGAAAAATCCAAACATTCAGTTATAAATTCATCTACTCGTGCCCGCCATTTCGAAAGTTGTCTCGTTCTCTGTGATGAGTCAGAAGCCATAATGTGTGGGTTCGACTATTCCATTTATCTCTTTCTCGGTAAATCTGCATAGTTTTTAAAAAACGTTTTTAAGCTTCCCAATTCAAAAGAACAGTGCCGACCTTGTGTGCGCTTGTAAAAAAAATGACTATTTTGATCTTTTAACTGAGAAGAGAAGATATCAGCACCTTCAGTAAAACCGTATTCGTCTTCGGTTCCAATAGAAACAAACATGGGGATATCGTTGAACTTGCCATTTTTAATATGTGTAAACGGACTCCGATTAGTCCAATTTTCAGAACTCTGTATTTTTTCTTGGATTTCCTTTACTGACGATAGAACTAAATTTGTATCAACGACTTGTCGATTTCTAGCAAGATAGTTAGAAACACTTTCTGCATCGAAGGGATCAAAATTAAATAAGGCTGGGCATAATGCAGTCAATGACTTAAAGTACTCTGGGTTGTTTGCAACGATATTAAGTGCGTTGAATGCACCTAGTGAGATTCCTACAAGATGTCGATTTGGAGACTCTCCGGGGCTATAGCGATATTTAAGTACCTCGCGTTCTATCCAAGGAATAGCAAAATTTAAAATATCTTCGACTGAATGACGGCCATTGTTTTTCTCAAATGGAATAATATCATTTGGGCCAAAAGACAAAGATACAAAAACTGGAGATCTATGATCCGCGATAGCATTATAAAACAGACTGCTTCCAGAAAGGAATGGGAGCATATCTCCTGCTTTTCCATTTAAGCCATGTAAAAAATAAGTAATATTATCTGGTAACATTGAACGTTGAAAATCTCTATAGCAATAGTGAAGTTGAGGACCACTTGGAAGTTTAATTTTACCACAGGCACCTCCATACTCGGAGTTATCTTCGGTTTTGAGTTCTTCAACTTTATTGATATCGTTTTTTTTATCACTATTCGAATTATCGTTAGAGCCAGAACCACAACTTGAAACTAAAATTGACGCTAGTAAATAAAATATCGATTTAAAAATGAATTTCATTGTTATGCTCTCCTCTATGCAATCGGCAACTACGCTCTAAATTAGAACTAATCGAAATTTCTGAGTCAAATTGAATTATGGTTTTGGATATAAACCATATAATATTGCCGCGTGCTGAAAATTCCATACTATTGGTTATAAACTCATCTACTCGTGCCAGGGGTTACGCATATGGCTGGAGCGTCTAGCCTATTACGAAAGTAAGCGTGTAAAGCGAGTCTATTTTTGCGACAATTTCAGTTCAAACTGGAGTTGTCACGGTGATCAAAAAAAGATTTAAAAATCCATTATTAGTTCATTTATCAATTTTAGAAGACCCTCGAACTGGCGAGAACTATCGCCATGATTTTTTAGAGGTGATGTTTATCACTGTTTGCGCGGTTATTTGTGGCTGTGAAAATTGGACTGAAATCGAAGATTATGCTGAAGCTAAATACGAATGGCTTTCCCAATTTTTGGAATTAAAGAACGGAATTCCATCACACGATACTTTTCGACGAATATTTTGTATTTTAGAGTTCGATGAATTTCAGAAATTTTTTATAAAATGGACTTCTGAAATCAGAAATAAATTGAATATAAAAAATGATCAGATTTGCATTGATGGAAAAACGCTACGTCGATGTTTTAAATCAAGAACAAGTAAATCGCTACATATGGTGAGTGCTTGGTCATCAGAGGCTTCGTTAAGTCTAGGTCAGGTTGCAACGGAGGAAAAGCCTAACGAGATTACAGCAGTTCCAGAGATTTTAAAGATATTAGAAATTAAAGTCTGCCTTGTAAGCCTTGATGCGATGGGATGCCAGCGAGAGATCGCTGAGAAGATCGTAAAAAAAGGTGGTGACAATTTATTGGCTGTTAAAGAAAATCAAAAAGGTTTACTTGAAGCGACTGAAGAGATTTTTCGACGAAGTTCGACAACATATAAAAATAAATTAAGGCATGATGATTATCAACTGGCTGAAGAAAACAAGCACGGACGTGATGAAGTTCGAAAATGCCGAGTTATTTATCTCGAAAAAGAGGTTGGATTTTTCCCGCACAAGGATTGGACCGATATCAGTTCAATTGTTCGAGTGCAGTCAGAAAGAATTATTAGGACAACGGGAGAGGTATCTTCAGAAGCCCGATATTATATATCGAGTGCAACAAAAACGGCTCATGAATTTAATGATGGTGTTCGAAACCATTGGGGAATTGAAAACAAATTGCATTGGTCACTTGATGTTGTCATGAATGAAGATGACAGCCGCATCTGGGCCGAAGAATCTGGTAAAAATTTTTCATTATTACGAAAGATGGTTTTGAATTTATTAAAAAAAGAACCCACGAAAAAAGGTATCCGTAGAAAACAAAAAATTGCAGGGCTTCGAGATGATTATTTATTAAAGATTTTGTTCACTGGCTAGGCTTTCCCGTCATATGCGCAACCCCTGTCCGACAACAAATTGCTACACTGCTGACCGGTTAAATTTGATTACAATCACCTGTCCAAAGCCTTTTCGGAATTGAGTCTCCAGCGACAGCCGGACGGTGGGTCTTTACCAGCAAGACTTTTAGCTATGTACATCGATCTGATCTGTCGAAGTAGCTG
>JAEUWH010000100.1 GCA_016785955.1 Pseudobdellovibrionaceae bacterium
AGCAAAATACATACGATGTCAGCGAAAAGCTATCCCTTTATATAAATCCCATTTTACTGAAACAGAAAAATATGAGTCTAGAGACTTGGATAAGTTACGGCGCTTACCCTTTACGATTGTTAGCAAAGACAAGTCTGTAAAGTTTAACCCAGCTCTTCATCAAGACTATTTGGAATATTCTTAAGGTCATATGTATTAAAATAGAACAGTTCGAGCTGAAACTTTCAAATAAACTAATACTGTGATCTACTTAAAAGGGAGGGGAAATCTGTATGTATAAGTATTTCCATTGCCAACGTAACCGTATATTTTTAGCTAATTTTACCCTATTGATATTCATCGCTCTGCATTTTCAAAATTGCTCAAATGTAAAATTCATGCAAGATGCAGATACTTTATCTTCAGAACTAGATGTCGATACCAGTAGTGCCAAGTTTAGCCGCACTCAAGTTATAAGCCCTCATAAAAACCAAGACGCTACGAATGGAAATATTAAAGTTTTACTTGTCGTCGACAACTCTCCTACTATGCAAAATTCACAAAATAATTTGAGTAAAAATTTAAACGTCTTATTGGGGCAACTTCAGAATTATTCTGCGTCTATAAAGATAGTCTCGTCAACGATGTATGACAATTCATGCAACAGCGAAGACAGCGTTACCAAGCCCGCACTGAATCTCACTTGTAGCATTGCGTCTCTTGGAAGCCTTGTCGTCACCCACGATGCCCTCATCGATAGTCCTCAAAATCTAATCTATGCATTCGATAAAAATATGACGGCCATTCAAAAAGAAAACGTCCTGAATTCAATCCGCATGCGCATTGCAGATCTTGGTACTAGCGGCACTGACAACGAAGCCCCACTGGGAGCCTTTGTCAGTCAACTCGATAGTGGTATCTCCAATTTTTTCGCTACAGGCGATAAGGCCTTAGTTTATATTTTAACAGACGAAGACGATAGTTTTTCTATCAGCGCGCTTCAAAAACCTCGTATTTCTCACCGTGAAGGTTGGACTACCAGGGAACCCGGACTTAAGTATTATTACTCGGGGTTTCAGACAGGCCCGGCAAGCTGTGATTCTTATGATGAAGTCGGAATCTATAAAGGTAGATACTCTAGGCCCTCAGTGGCATTTGGATCACTTTCATCATGCACTCAGTTCTTAGCAGATAACAGCCGCGGTAATTGCAGCTGGGCACCAACCTGTACTGCGGGTGAAGTATTGTATGATTTGAGTTACCCTCTTGACGGTAAGTCAATCTCTGTTCGCTGTGCTGAAGTTTCGAATACGGTAAAAAGCTATCATGCTGTTACCCGCTGTATTCCTAATGATTTTTCAGCGTGGCAACCGTCTGCAAGCACAAGTTATGAAACCTACATTCTCGGGTGGACCAGGAAAGAGGCGATTCTAAAAACGGTAAAAAACAAGTTAACCGAGTTGTTCGGTTCGAAATACCTGATTAGTATTTCAACCAACTTACCGTTCCAAAGCTGCCGTTTGAAGACCGGTCAAACCTATGACCGTTTTTTTTCAACAACTTTTGCTGCCGAAATTCCAGCGGCGAACTTATTAATAACTTCCATTTGTGATGCTGACAATAGCGGTCAAGCCGTTAAAAAAATAGCGGAAGAATTTGAAAATATAATTAATAATGATTATTTAGTATCTCTCGCCCCATATGAGTCCATAGCGGAGGTCCACGCCATCGTCGGAGGTGGCCGCATAGTTCTTAAGGAAAGCATAGATTATAAAATTGAATCTAATACATTTAAAATTTTAGGAACACATCTACAAAATTTTGAACGCATTGAAATTCAGATTCAGTCGCTCAATAAGTAGCGTATGATAGTTTTTATTTAAAAGTCAGATCAATCGCTAACCAGTTCACTAGATTATTATTTTATTGTGTGGGTCTATGTATAGACATATTCCCAAATCTTTTACGGGAACAAAAAGAAGTGTTTCATGGTGAAATTTTAACGGCCTTAACACGTTTACACGGTTCCTAGCCGTTGTGTATCGTTTTACCCTATTTAGCTATTTAGAAAGTACGTCGATTATATATAAACAACTGGAGGTTCTTTTATGAATCAGAATCAATTTAGATCTTTGATGCTATTTTTGCCCGCGCTAGTAATCGTGCCCTTAAATACTTCGTATGCACTATCACCACAACAATACTGTGAATCTTTAGAAAAGAAATCTCCCGACTCATTTGAAATACTAAATCTAGAGGGCGGCAGGATGGAAGGAGCGGTACCGGTTACATCAACATTCGAGAAGCCATTTACATTGTATGGTGTTTCTAGCAAAATATCTTTTGAAGCCTGTGGGGGCCGTTATGAACTTAGTGTAGGCAGCACCACGAGTATACTAGGTATGGTAAATTCAATCTATCCGATTTGTGGAGCCGGAAATAGTGTACCATCAACAGCAATGTATCTTAATGGCGGTGCGAATGATCTCCCCAATGCAGGTGATTTGTGTTCAAATGTAGCAGGCTATAGTGCAAAAAATGGCAACAGCTGTCATCTTGACAAAATCGAAATTTCTTATGTCGGCGGCGGAGGAACGGTCAAATTTACCAAGACGGAGCTGGGTGCCGTTGGGTCTTTGTCTGTAAAGTACTGCCTAAAAGGAAAATTTATGTTCGCAGCGATGCGATCAGGACCGTTAAGTCGCCCCTATGATTCAGTACAAAGTTGTGTTAGCTCAGATGGGCGTTCTACTCCTGGCGTATTTACCAATAAGAAACCTCTTCAGGGAGAGATATTTGAAAACGTGAAGAAGTGGCTTCTGGATGAAAAAGGATGTATTTAATATCGAATGGAAAAATGGAATTCTAAAATGATTCATCGTCTTCAATTATATCAGGGTCAGCAGGGATTTTCATTGCTGGAAGCACTTATTAGTATTGGCATTCTGTCGTTGCTGGCTCTTGGATTAAGTGTTTTGGTTGGCAGCTTTCAGGGCTCTCTTCAAGCCAGTGAAGAAAAATTATCTATTTTGGAACTTAACAAAGTTCTACTTTCGATCTCTGGTGGCCGCAATATTTGTGCTAAAGATATTATTGATAATCCAACGAGCTACACGTTTCCGACGGCGACTTTTCCACCTGCCAATGTGGCTGTTAAGAGTTTGTATTTAAGCGTAGGTGACCCGAATGCCCTAGCTAAAGAAAACGAGTATCTAAGTTCCCAATCCTCAGTTCGCGTTAAAACCATGTCCCTGTCCGGGATTTCGGGTACGGCAAACCCTTACTATGGTCAGCTACAAATAGAATTTGAAACTAAAAAGACTTCACGAAAACCGTTATCGGTACCAGTAGTTGTCTTGACTAACGTTGTTGCTGGAAACACAATTATTCACAGTTGCTTTGTTCCTGCGGACATGGGTAGTGGTCAAAGCGGAAATCCTAGTGAGTCTGAAGCTCTGTGTGCAACGGCCGGAGGAGATTGGGTCGAGCCGCCCTCTCCACGTCCTGCATTCTGCCGCTTATCGAATGAAGTTATTGAATGGCATTAACGAAAAACTCAAGACCATTTAAAATGGTATCAGGATGAAAATAGTTTGAAACCAAATGATGCTTATCTGAAATTGTTGGCCTCTCATAATATGGCGTTCCCAAAGAAAAAGAATTAACAGTATTCACGTCTCATAAAGAGAATTTCAGACTATCTCCTACATCAAAAGATCACATTGGGCGATACTGAACTAGGATCAGTGTGTATTTCTAAATGCATAAAAAAGGGGAATTATGCGTCTACAGAAAAAATTTCTGTCTATAGTGTACTTTATAGGGGTGACTTTTGCTACAATATTACTATTTCAAAATTGTAATGCAAGACATTCATTCCATTCATATAGTGCTCCGGAAGAAAATAACGAAATTTCAACAAAACGTGAGTCTCAACTGTCGGTAAGCGAACCAACAAAAGAGGAGTCATGCTGCGTGGGAGGTAGTGGTGATGTTAGTCGTTCGCCTTCAAATACGCCGCCTAATCTTTCCGATAGAACCAATACGTCAACGAATCAAAGTAGCTCTCTGAGTGGTTGTGCTTCTCAGTTGCAATCTATTGGATGGAGTGAAAAACAAGACGTAACAGTTGAAACCTGGGCTGTGGACTACGATAATTTTCTAGTCGGAGTTAACCAAAGACTAGACAGGCATGCAGGATTTTCAGTTGTCTTTAGAAGTTCAATTTACACCCAGCCATGGACCTTTAGGTCACGTGTCGAAATGCCTTCAGGCTTTGGGGTGCGCATCACCGACAAAGCGACAGGTCAGGAAATTCCAATACGCGAAGACGATCTTATGGGATCGCCGCAGTATCCATCAGCTAACCATCATGTAATGGCTATCTCAACCTACAAAACGTCGAGCCAGCAAGGTAGCCATGTATCTGTTGCATTTCGCAGACTCTTTTTTTCTAGAGAAAATTTAGCTTTTAAGACACTAAAATTTGATCTTCTTTGTGACAATAAAGTGATTGCATCTGGTGATAAAAACATGTTCACCGAGCCTTTTTCGAAAAATATGCTTGATGTCTATCTGCTTGACAGCACTGGGGCATTCACCCTAACAAACAGAGAGGGGGCCTCATATCGATATATATTAGTTGATCGTAGTATTGATGGTGGAAGTCTATTAGTGACTTGCCCGACAAGAGCCAATCAAGATCAGACTATTGCCTGTAATTTGAAATCTGACACAATGTCTATAGGCAAATGGTATATCGACAATTCGTATATTCAAGCCCATGACGATAAACAAGTTGTATCACTGTCCAACTTAACACCCGGACTCCATACGGTTCAAGTAAAGGGAACCAGTACTAGTAGTTATGAAGTAGAGAGTAACATTGTATTTGTTAATATAAAGTAACGCCGTCAAACAGTGGCGAATGTCGTATTATCAGAGCGAGTTAGCCGATATTGAATCAAGACAAAAGTATATTGCTGAGTCATAAAAAAGAGAGAAGTATGCATTTACAGAAAAAGACAATATCTATATTAAGTTTTATAGGGTTCACTGTCGTCACAGTGTTTCTGTTTCAAAATTGTAATGGCTCTGGAGTTAGCTTTAAAACTCTCGATTACAATTCCCTAACATCTAGTTCTTTTCTCTCGACAGACATTTCATCAGATAATGACAATCGGCAAGTCGCCAATGACCAAGCCGCAAACTCAAATAACGGCGGCAGTCATGTTTCATCGCCTCTGGTAGGCACTCCACCAGTCAGCGCTATACCTTCACTCAGTTCCGAGTTTAAATTCTTAAGTTTTTTAGGAGATGGTTTAACCAAAGGCATCGGTGATATAGATTTAATCGATGATTCTAAAAATTATTCTAATACCTTTTTTATCAAAGATGATGATTTGGAAAAAGTTGTAGAAAAACTCCGAAGAGCTGCTTTGCTAAAAAAGAAAACTATTATTATGCTAGAAGATATCATTTTTGACTGGAAATCAGGGAAACCCGTCGAAATTCAAAGTAACTATCTGGCAAGTATTGAACAGCTATTCCATCTTATTTCTTCAAGTGGACTTCTTGATACTGTTATTGGATTTTATGTTATTGATGAGCCCTATTTGAAGAATATGAGTGCTACTCGCAAATTAACTCAGCAGGCAGTTTATCAAAATCTCAAAAATGTAGGCTTATCAATTAAAAATATTTTCAAAAATAAAAAACTATTGGTTGCTGAGGGCTATCCTGTTTTAGACGAATTTTTTAAAAATGGAATTTGGCCAGGATTTCCAAGTGAGTATGATTATGTTGGGCTTTCTTGTTATATACATTTTTCAGGTGTTTGTGACACAGAGTCTTCTTACAGGAAATACATTCAAGGTATTTATTCTAAGCTGGACAAAAGCAGCGGACAAAAGATTTTCATCGTTTTGGATAACTATTGGGGAGTACCATTAGCGGACCAGAAAAAGCAAATTCAAGACCGACTAATTGAACGAGTAAAACTACAGTTCCAACTTGCGAGTGAGTACAATTCCGCGGGATTAGTTTCTTTTCTTTATCAATCTATTAATAGTGAGTCCTTGGTTGGTTTAAACGATATGATTTATTTAAAGAGTGTTACTACCAAACTTTCGGCGAACTATCTAGAATACCCGTTCTGCCAATCGGGATCAGGTGCTGTTTTTTATCCAAGAAACTGCATATTGAATTTAACTGTCTCCACGACATGTACCCCTAGCACGGCAAATAGTGGTGACAGCATAGAATGCAACGCAAATATCAAGTTAAACTCTGCTGCCAGCGTAGCTTACAAGCAGATAGAATGGGAAGTTGAGTATGACAACCATCGCATTGAACCTGTTCCCGACTGTACCAACAAAAGCAAATGTTCATGGAATCAGGTTCCAGCAGGTAGGTATATTGTAAGAGCTAAAGTCATCAGTCTTACAGGCCTTATGTCCTGGAGTGACGCAGTTGTTACAGTTAATGAAAAAAAATTATCTGTCACTGTAACCACAACCTGCTCTCCAGATTTTCCAAAAAATGGAGACACCGTCATCTGCACCTCCGCTATCAATAGTGAGTCATTCAAAAATATAGACTGGGAGGTGCAATATGATAATGGAAAAACAGAAGCTACCGGTTACTGTGCCAATCAGAAAGTTTGTTCCTGGCTAAAAGTACCCTCTGGAAAGTATATTGTGAGAACCAAAGTTAGACATCTTAACGACGAGTTATCTTGGAGTGATGTCATTGTTGACGTGAAGTAGACCACATCATGTTTTCATATTAGTAGCTACGAGCTAATAGTTGCACGGAGTACAGGGTTGCTCGGCGATGCCCACAGTTTAGTTGAAATTTAAAGGTTGAGTGGCTCAACCAAAAGTGTTTTCAATAAGTTACGAGACTTTTGAAGATACAAAAAAGAAGGGCCACCCAATGAAGCAGACCGTACTGAAAAGCGTTCGAAAAATCAATCGCAAGAAGCTAAAGCATGCAAAAAAGTCGGACATAGACGAGGGACGATTCGAAAATCTCGATGGACCCATCGACACGCAGCATTTATTAATTTCAACGATGTTACCGCCGGCGGTGAAAGCGTTTATGGCGGAACTTGAAGGTGAAGTTGAAAAATTGTGCGGTAGCCGCTACCAGCATGGAAAAACGAATCACCGCTGGGGTTCACAAAACGGGTCGATCGTTTTAGGTAACCAAAACGTAGCACTTGAAGTGCCGCGGGTGCGCGCGAAAGACGGCGCAGAAGTTAGGCTTCAGACTTATCAAGACTTCCAAGATCCAAAGCATTTTGACCAAGCGGTGTTCACTGAAGGAATAAAAAAAGTATCTCAGCGTGATTACGAAAAAGGTGTTAGCCAGATTGCAAACTCATTTGGTTTAAAGAAAAGTTCAGTCTCGAAAAAGTGGATCAAGGCTACCGCGAAAAAGATCGATGAATTGCAAAAAAGGTCGTTGAAAGAAATGGATATCCGGGCGGTGTTCATAGATGGAAAAAGATTTGCAAAGCACGGCGTGATCATCGCGCTGGGAGTTGGTTCTACGGGGCAAAAGAACGTTTTAGGAATTTATCAAGCTGATACCGAGAACTCGGCATCTTGTTTGAATTTACTGAACGATTTAGAAAAGCGCGGGCTTCCTGAATCGGGATTAATTTTTGTTGTCGACGGCGGTTCAGGTTTAAATAAAGCACTTAACGAAAAATATTTAGTTGATGATAAAAAGAAACGTCGCGCGATCAGAATCCGCTGTTACGTTCACAAATGGCGTAACATTGAAAAAGCTCTGGGTGCAGAGTCGCACAAGGCTTTAGGTCTTTTCTGGGCGCTACGCGACGCTAAGACTCCACAGAGGCCAAAGTCGTATCTGACCGCTTAGAAAGTGTTTTGCGTGATCTTAACTTATCGGCGCTGAAAAGTTATCTCGAAGCGAAAGAAGACCTACTGGTCATCCATGAGTTAAAATTATCGAAGAATCTTAAAACGTTTTTCTCGACGACGAACCCGATCGAATCCTTAAATTATTTAATCGAAGAAGACATGCGCAGGGTTAAACGTTGGAAAGACTCAGAGCATTTTCAACGATGGTGCGCGACGTTTTCCAATCGCAGAAATATGTGGAAATATGTGCCGGAGTTGTTCCACAGCACCCGCCTACGATGTTTACGTGCCCAGCCGTTGACATCTTTGATAATTCCAAAGCTATGGATTCAGGAGTTTCGTCATATCCCGTGGGGCTTAACGGATTTGGCAGACCCGCATTCGGGTAACAGCTTACATAACAATTAGCCATTTCAGAAAGTTCTTGGATGTACGGACGCATATCCGCAGCACCCAGCGCGCAGTTAATACCTACGCTTAATGGCTGCGAGTGTTTTACGCTGAACCAAAATGATTTTAATGTTTGTCCTGATAACGTGCGGCCCGATAAATCCGTAATGGTTACCGATAACATTAACGGGAATTTTTTCTTGTATTCTTCTTGCAGAGTTTCGATGGCGTACAGGCACGCTTTTAAATTCAGAGTATCAAATGTAGTTTCCGGCAATAGGATATCAACGCCTTCATCAATAAACACTTTGGCTTGTCCGTAATAGGCGTCCACCAATTCGTCGAAAGTAACGCCGCGATACTCGGGCCGTTCTACGTCGGGTGATAACGATGCCGTTTTGCTGGTAGGCCCAAGAGCGCCGGCTACGTATGTTTTCTTGCCTGTTTTGACAAAGAAATCATCACGTGCTTTTTTAGCGATGCGAACGGCCTGGCGGTTGATTTCATCCACCCAAGATTCTAGTTCGTAGTCAGATTGGGAAATCGTCGTGCCGTTAAATGTATTCGTTTCGATAATATCAGCACCCGATTCCAAGTACTGCCATCTTTAATGGAAACATTTGCAGGCATGGTAAAACAAAAATCATCCTCTTTGAAATTACCCATTTTTTCCACTGCCTTAATTCTCCAATTAAGATGATGTCGACTAACAAATGGAGATTCAGCTCCAATATGCAGACGTG
>JAEUWH010000102.1 GCA_016785955.1 Pseudobdellovibrionaceae bacterium
AGCAAAATACATACGATGTCAGCGAAAAGCTATCCCTTTATATAAATCCCATTTTACTGAAACAGAAAAATATGAGTCTAGAGACTTGGATAAGTTACGGCGCTTACCCTTTACGATTGTTAGCAAAGACAAGTCTGTAAAAGCATACAGTAACATTGTTCCGATCTATGTCCTAGCTCGTGTGTGATAAAGATCGATCTTGATATTTTGGCAAGGACAGGTTTTGCGCAACATCATGTTTTCATATTAGTAGCTACGGGCTAATAGTTGCACGGAGTAAAGGGTTGCTGGCCAAGCGCTTATCCAGATCCAAAAAAAGCGATTGAGGCCGAATACAAAATAGATTGTCGCATGGAAAGCCAGGGCCAGTGCAAAGTAGATAGTCGCGAATGTTGGAAAAAATATTAGCAGAAATGCAGCGATTTCGAAAAGTATGGTGCTGGTGCCTAAGAATTTTTGCAGCGATCTGTGTTTTTCTAACCAGTCTCCGAATTGATGAATGTCTAGGAATTGGCTTCGCCTTAAAAATACGGGAAGAGCCTTGCCTGTCCACCATTCTTTGAACCGAGCTTTAGCGATGCCGGCTTTGAAATAGGAATACAGTGTGTGAATGGCAATATAGATCAAGCCTAGTTTTGTCTGTCCCAAAAAAGCGATGAATAGTCCGGTCAGTACAACGAATGTCATCATGTCGCTGCCGCCGTTGAAATTTCCGCGAAAACGAATGCAAATAAACAAGTGGGTAAAAAATAATATAACTAAGAAACTAATGTGGGGATAAATCAAACACAGGCTAGCAGTGACAATTTGTATGATAAGAGTAGTGCGAAAAAGTGTTTCAGAGAAAAGCCATGCAATCCAGTTGGCTTTCAGTGGCAGCCCACGGACAAGATCGGCGTGCAGGTTTCGGTAGCTCCAAACGGTTTGAAAGCGGACTTGCCGAGATAAGTAAATGAACTCGACGGCTTGAATCAGCATGGCGAAGCCAAGTAGGCGGGCGCTGAAAAACATTGAGAATGTCAGACTCACAGTGACTCCACCGCTATCGTATCGGAAGCATAGATTTGAATGGCGTCGCTTTGGTTGCGTGCGATAATTTTAAACTGCACCGAGTGATAGCCAGGATATTCATGCAAGAGTTTAGCTTTTAAAACTGCGCACAAAAGACGAAATGATGTGAGTTGTTGCACGTCGTTCTGATTTTGTACGTCATGTGCAAACTGCTCTACGATGCCATACAGAGCTAAGGCTTCATTCAAAGCGGGATTAAAGATCAAGCATGCTTTTTTGTGGTCTTGGATAAAAGAAAAGTATTCCCACGATAAGGATTGCGGTGCCTTAAAATACAATTCAAAAGCAAAGCCAGTTTGATCAAAAAAGTCCCATCGTGGAAATAACGCACGTATGAGATGTAGGAACAGTTTTATGCTAAATTTCTTAGCCAACGATTCTGACGTCCTTGTCATAGCCATATCGATTTGAGGATCTCATTGGGTATCTATTATAGATAGAAAAAAAGGTGATTGGTCGTCTGACATAGGTCTAGTCTAAATATGTTTTTTACTTATCTGGGCATAAACTAGAGGGATATGTTTATAAAAAAACCTTTTGCGTGGACTCGGAATTTGATTAGTCGCCCCTTAGTAATGCTGTATCTTTGTGCGGCTTTTGCATTTTTAAACTTTGTTGTTAACGGTAATATTTACAGACTTTGGAACCTGAATAATGAATATCAAAAGATGTTACAAAGAATGGAAAAAAACCAAAAGGTGATTGCGCAGTTGAATCAGGATATTGCTAAAATGAAGGATCCACTTTATATTGAACGGCAAGCTATCGAAAAATTGGATTTGGTCGAAGAAAACGACTTAATTTTTGTGTTTCCTACAGAGCAGATAAATTAAGGTTTCCTTTGAATTTACAAGGGCTTTGCCTGTTGATCTGTAACAGTATCTTAACGATAAGATGTTACAAATGTGATTCGGTTTTGATAGGCAGCGAGATAGTCTTTAAGTGAAGTTTTGTCACAGATTTGACTGGACATTTGAGACTTTAAAAATTAGATATATTACTCTAGCGGGGGATTTCGTGAAAAATGAAAAATCTCAGTTTGAATGGACTGCGAATCGAATTCACTCTTTACGTTTACGTTTAGGATGGAGTCGTAGTGATTTAGCTCGAAGGTTGGATTGCAACATCGAAACTGTTAATGCTTGGGAGTTAAGTCAGATGAGACCTAATCCAGAGCAAGTGCCTATGTTAGAATTTATTGAGAAGCAGGCGGAATATATTTCTCTTGAAGTTCACGTGTGCCCAATCGCGGAAACTCAACTGGAAAAATCGTCTCGTTCTCAGATCCCTTTAGACGAGCTTATATAGATAATTGAGTTAATTTTTTAATAACCTTTGGATTAACTTCAGCACTCGATTCAACGATCGCTGAAGTTAATCCAAAGGTTATTTCTATTTTTCCCTTTACTTCGTTAGGTGTTCTACTATTCTGTGCGCCGAATGAAACGCTTATTTTTAGTTGATTCCAGTTCATTATTTTTTCGTGCATTTTATGCGATTAGACCTTTGTCGTCTCCGTCAGGATTGCCTGTCAATGCGATCTACGGTTACCTGTCGATGATTCTTAAACTTATCAAAGACGAGCGTCCTGATTATTTAGCATTTTGTTATGATTTAAAGGAACCTAGTTTTAGAAAAGAGATATACGCCGAATACAAAAGTAATCGAACTGAAATGCCAGAGGATTTGGTCAAGCAAATGCCTCATATTCGCAAGGTTTCAGAGCTTCTGGGGATTAAAAGTTACGAGCAAGTGGGACTGGAAGCGGATGATTTGATTGGCTGTTTAAGCGAATGGGGACAAAAAGAAAATTTAGCTGTCTACATTGTCAGCGGCGACAAAGACTTTGCACAGCTTGTAAAAGAAAATGTCTATCTGTACGACACTATGAAGGACCTGACAATTGATGTTAAAGGTGTCGTTGAAAAGTGGGGAGTCGCGCCGGAAAAGTTTATCGATTATTTATCGATTGTGGGCGATTCTTCGGACAATGTTCCTGGGGTTTTGGGTGTTGGTCCCAAAGGTGCGATTAAGTTGTTAAATGATTTTGGATCATTAGAAAGTATTTACGAAAACATTGATAAAATTGAAGGTAAACTGAAAGACAAGCTGACTAACAGTAAAGACAATGCCTTCGTATCTAAAAAATTGGTTACGATTAAAACCGATTGCATGACGAACATTCAGTTAAATGATTTGCAATATAAAATGATGGTGACTCCTGAATTGGAAGCCTGGTTGGATGAGTTGAATTTTAAGACATTTAAAAAGACGATCGGTGAATTGTCTGCGACGGACTTTTCGTCGTCCCTAAAGCCATCTTCAGCTAAAATGGTGTCGTTACCAACCAAAGCTGAACTTGAAAAATTGCCAGAGCATCCCCATCAGACAAAATTAAATTTGGATTCTATTAAAGGTCTTGACTCGGTTTCTTCTGTTGATCGACAGAACAGTTTTTTCTTTCCATGGGAAGACGAAGTGTACGTGATCGTTGGAGGAAAAGAATTATTTCAATTGAATTCATCCGCGTCTTGGGCGGGGCAATTTCAGCAATGGACTTGGTCGGGATTTGATTTAAAATCTGTTTGGAAAAAATTGAATCTTGAGCTTAATCAAGTCCAAATTATATCGGATATAATGGTGGACGCTAATGTTTTGACATCTAAAGACTGTTCCACCTATTTGAAAACATTAAAAGCGATGGGCTTGCCTGAAATTGGTGATGATGCTCCTATGGTGGATGTGTGCGACTCGATGGCAAATTTGCGAAATGCGGTGATCGAGCGGTTAAAAACAGAAGATTTTTCCAAAGTCATAGATGAGGTCGAGTACCCATTGATTTCTATTTTATACAAGATTGAAAAGGCAGGATTTGTTGTCGATTCAAACATACTTCTTGCATACAGCGGTGAGCTTGAAAAACAAATTTTGGTATTAGAAAAAGAAATTTATAAAGTTGCGGGTCAAGAATTCAACATTGGAAGTCCAAAACAACTGAGTCAAGTGTTGTTTCAAACTATGGGTTTGGAGTCGTCAAAGAAAACTAAAACTGGGTTTTCCACGGACAATGAGGTTTTAGAAAAACTTAATCATCCCATTGCGCCATTAATTTTAGAGTATCGAGAAATTACCAAACTGAAATCAACCTACGTGGACTCGCTGCCAGAGCAAGTTAATCCTATTGATCACCGAATTCACACCACTTTCAGTCAAGCGCTAACGGCCACTGGACGACTTTCCAGTAATAATCCGAATTTACAAAATATTCCAATCAAAACAGAGCGTGGTCGTAAGGTACGTCAAGCCTTTATCGCTGCTCCAGGAAATAAGATTTTGTCGGTGGATTACTCACAAATTGAGTTACGAATACTAGCTCACTACAGTAATGATAAAGGTTTAATCCAGGCATTTGAAAGCGATTTGGATATTCACGCGGCGACGGCCAGTGAAGTGTTTAATGTTTCATTGAAAGACGTGACTAGTGATTTACGACGGATTGCCAAAGCGATTAATTTTGGCATTGCATACGGCCAAGGCGTTTTTGGGTTGAGTGAAACTTTGGGTATTCCTCGTGCGGACGCAACAAAAATTATTGCGGATTATTTTAAAAAATTTGGTGGGGTTCGTGCTTATATTGACGACACCATAAAATTTGCTCATGAGAATGGATTTGTAAAAACTATTTTAGGACGCAAGCGTATTATTGACGAGCTTAAATCTAAAAATCCGGCATTGAAAAAATTTGGAGAGCGTGCGGCGATTAATGCGCCCATTCAAGGTTCGGCGAGTGATATTGTGAAGCTAGCAATGATTAAACTTGATCAAAAAATTAAATCCAAGATGATTCTACAGGTTCATGATGAATTATTATTTGAAAGTGATGAGGAGACTCTTCGTAGAGAACTGCCCTTAATACAGGATGTGATGGAAAATGTAATTTCTTTGAAAGTGCCATTGAAGGTGAACTCTCAGATTGCGTTAAACTGGGATGAGGCACACTAGAAAGTCATTGTGATGACGTTGATTTTTGGTAAGTCCAACTAAAAATCTTTTAGTTTCAATTCAAAACACTGAGTAATTTATAGTCAAATTAAAGTAAATTTTTTTTTTAAAGCCAATTGCTTGTGCTTAAAACCGGATATAAAAGGGTCCATTTTCAAGTCGTCCGCTGCAAAACCGAAAAATAGTTAAAGCCATGTTCATAAATAACAGTCTTAGGATGTGGCCTTTGTTAGTTTTTAAAGTAGGGAGGCCTGTGCAGTCTAGTCGTCAACATTATAAATTACCCGTTCAAACTAAAATCGTTTTTACCTTTATCCTTGTGTTAACAGTTTCCCTGGTTTTCAAGTGGGGTTATTATGCGTTCTTTAATATTAATAAGGCGTCTCAAATCGAGCAAAAATTTTCAGGGATCAAACTGCAAGTTAATGACATCTGTTTAAATGAAGAAAAAAAGAGTGTAAAAGTCACATCGGAATCGACAGAAGAAGATTTGGATTGGGTGCATTTTCGTGCTCCCGAGTATTGTCGCTGCGTTTCTAGTCGTTTAATTTCACATTGGGGCGAGAAAGACAAGCTAGAGCAAATCAATCAGTTTAAAACTCAAATTTTAAGCGAGTTTATTGTCACGGAACTGAAAGGTGAAGAGTCAAAAATCTTTGTCGATTTCTGCTTATCGAAAGCACAAAAAAGTTCTGGAAGAAAAATCACGGCCAGTGCGGTGAAGAATTAGTATACGGAGCTACTCGGTTTCCCAACCTACCACGCGTCCGCCTTCAAAATAGACGATGCGTTTTTCTTGTTTGAAGCCGTCCGGGGTCGAGACTGTTCGTGAATAGCGCCACTTTTCATTTTTATAAAGTACGTTTCCCGACGTCTCGACATTCAATGGATCACCCCAACTGCGTTTCACGATTTCATTGGGCATACCAATCGCAATATCTTGGCTGTCAATCAATCGCTTATAACGTGAAGCCAGTTCGGAAGAACGATTCAGAATTTTTGATTTAATGACCCATTTTTGCTTTTCTTCATAGTCGGAATTTCTTAAAAAACTAAGTTTTTCTTCGTCCGAATGAAACCAAGGCAGAAGTTTAGAATATAGAGCTTTATCTTGTTGCGTGACGAGGCCTTTTTCAAGATCACGTACTTTGTGTTTACTGAGCATTGGAGACGTCTCGGCAGAAACATCAAGCTGGGTTGTTTCCATTTGCTGCCGACGTTCAATGTGTGAACACCCATTAACTAGACCTACAATAGTAAAAAATATAAAAATGTTTCTCATGTTTCCATTCTAGCCGATTCATCAAAAAACTTGCAGACTAGAGTTTGATTCTCGTACAATGGTCAAGAATGAGTGAGTCAAAAACCGACGACAAAGATCAAGCCTCGATCGAATTGCTGGAAAAATCTATTCAAGACAATAGTCCAGAGTTTTTGCAAGAATTAGAGTCAATTTCCGAGATTGGTAATGAAAATCTAGACATTGAGTTGGTCGATATTGATCAAATCATCGCGCAGCAAAAAGCCAATAGTTTGAAAGCTCGAGCTCGCAGATTATGGAGTGCTTTAAATCAGTTAGCAGTGAAGGTGTTTTATTTTGTTAAAGCGCAGTTGATTACCTTTGGTAAAGAAACACTACCTTATTTGCTTAAAAAATTAGTCGCTGGTCTAAAGTCTACAGCCGCAGATCTGAGCAAAGCATTAGGTAAAATTAGAACTCTAAGTAAAATTCAAAAAGTGGCTCTGCTGGTAATGATTTTTGGGACAGGTGCTTTATTTTTGGTAGTTTTCAAAGCAACAACGACTGGATTGATTAAGGATGATGAAAAACTTTTTGTTCGCACCATGGAAGAGTTGTCGACACAAAAGTTCATTTACGAAAACAAAGATTTAGAAGACTTTTATAATTCTCCACGCGTGAATCAAAATATGATGTCGCTTCGCAGGATTGTTGTGAATATTCAGAAATCCAAAAATTCTGGTGTGAATCCAATGGGAGCATTTGAGTTTTTTATTCAGGGAAACTCTTCAGATGTTATGGTTGAAATTAACGATCGTGAAGCCGAGTTATTAGATTTGTTTCAAAATCACATTCGGGAATTTTCCTACGACGAGTTAGACACAGTCGAAGGAAAACGCCGAATGCTAGAGAAGCTGACACGGGCGATAAACGAAGAACTCACCAAGGGTAAAATCATGCAAATTTACTTTAAGAACTTGGTACTAAAAAAGTAATTTATGCCGGTTTCTGCTTAAAATGAGTGACATCAATATTGTAGTACTTGAGTCGGTCATGCAGAGTACTTTTTGGCATGCCTAATTCAATAGCCGTCAGCTTTTGATTGCCCTTATTGGCGGTTAAACGTTTTACAATCATCTGTTTTTCAATTTCTTTGATAATCGGTAGTTGCTGACCGTTGCGTTGTGATGACAGGTCGCCTTCTAAAGAAGATTCGGAAACACTTTTATCTAGCAAACGATGAATATGTACTTCGTCAATCAGTTGGTGTGGATAAAGAGCGCTGGCTCGGGACACCAGGTTTTTAAGTTCGCGAATATTTCCAGGCCATTTATATTTTTTCAATTCGCTGAGTGCTGAAAAAGAAAAACGTACACGAAAGTTTTTGCAAAATTCACCAATCAACATATCAAAATCTTCCATGCGATGAGCTAGGTCTGGAGGCGAAACTTGAATGACGTTCAGTCGATAGTAAAGGTCCAAGCGAAAGGAGCCTTGATTGATTTTTTCTGCTAAGTTTTTGTGAGTCGCCGCTAAGATTCGTACATCTGTTTGTATCGTTCTATCAGAACCGACAGGCCTGATCTCACTATTTTCAAGGGCTCTTAAAAGTTTAGCCTGAATCGAATATGGAAGGTCCCCGATTTCGTCTAGAAATAATGTGCCACCACGAGCGGATTCAAAAGCGCCTTTACGATCTGCGATGGCGCCGGTGAAACTGCCCTTGATATGTCCAAAGAGTTCAGACTCTACCAGTGTTTCGGTGAGTGCCGAGCAATTCACGCAAACAAGAGGTCCTTGATTGCGTCTAGAGCTTTCATGGATAGCTTTTGCCAGAACTTCTTTTCCTGTGCCGGACGAGCCAAGCATCAAGATGGGAAAATCAGATCGTGACCCATGCACTAGGCTGTTGAGTTCTTCGTTCCATATTATATTTTTACTTTGCAGTGGAAATTGGGTTTTTTCATCGGGGGTTACAATTTGAAACTCTAAATCGCCGATGCGGAGAATGTCGCCAAATTGAAGAGGGGATTCTGAAATTTTTTCGTTGTTTAGGAAAGTTCCATTTAGACTGCGCATATCTTTGGCGAAAAGCACCCCGTCTCGATACTCAAGGCGTGTGTGACGATCACTGACGTCGGGGGAACTGACGGGGTACTGGCAATTTTTATCACTTCCGATGGTCATAAAATCAGAAATTACGATGGCGACTCCGGGACTAGACAGTGGTTTAATCAAATAATTCATAGAAACTCCTTTGCTAGGGTCAGGCATTTCAAAGACGACGCCAAACATGGAGACGCCCATTTAGAATTTAAATGCTTGCGGTGGGGTGGGGTTGATTTCAATTCTCAGATTTAAGAAAAACGCCTTGTGTGCTGAGTACCGATAAGTTATGAAGGAGAATCGCCTTTTTTAGGAATATTATGACATTTGTGAAATATATTAAAAGTGCTGTTTTAGCTAAAGATTATCCTATAACTGAGTTTTCAGAAGTAGCGTTTGTTGGTCGATCTAATGCCGGTAAATCGTCATTGATTAATTCTATTGCCAATCAAAAAATTGCTCATGTCAGTGGTACTCCGGGAAAGACGCGTCTGCTTAGTTTTTTTAACTTTAATAACGAGTTTGTGCTTGTTGACATGCCTGGATATGGCTTTGCAGAGCGCAGTCAAACAGAACAAGAAGACTGGAAACTTATGATTGAAAGTTATTTAAAGTCTTCCCAGAAACTGCGGTGCATGGTTTTGGTGATGGATATCCGTCGTTCTTGGGCTGACGAAGAACAAATGATAAAAGAGTTTTCAGAGCATTTGGGAGTGCCATTGATCGTGGTTTTCACGAAGGTCGACAAATTATCCCGCTCGCAGATCACGAAAAGATTGAAAGACTTGAATGCAGAAGTAGATTTAAAATACAAATTTCCCGTTTCGTCGTTAAAAAAAGACGGTGTCGAAGATTTAAAGAAACAATTATATAAGTTTCTTAAGAAAAGGAGTTCTTGAGTATGTTGCGTGTGGGAGTCATTCCGTCAAGATTGAAAGCCACTCGGTTTCCTCATAAACCTCTAGCCCAAATTGCGGGAAAATCGTTGATTCGTTGGGTTGCGGAGCGTGCGTTGAAGAGTCAGAAGCTTGATCGTGTCATCGTGGCAACGGATAGTTCTTTGATTGCGGACCAGGTTAAAGATTTAGACTGTCAGATTGTAATGACGGACCCAGAATTACCCTCGGGAACGGATCGAATGTACGCGGCAATTAAGGATTTGAACGTCGATATCGCGATTAATATTCAAGGGGATGAACCGATGATTCATTTTGAAGTGATCGATCAAGTGGTATCGGCTTTAGAGGATAATCAGCAACTGGATTTAGTAACTTTGGGGCAAGATTTCAAATCTGTGGACGAGTTTCAATCTCCGAATAATGTCAAAGTTATTTTGAATGAAAAGTCAGAAGCGATCTATTTTAGTCGTTTACCGATCCCATTTTCACGAGTACCGGTGACTCTGGATACCTTTCCTAGTCCTATCTGTCTGAAACATATTGGACTTTATGGATTTAGAAGCTCGTTTTTAGAGACTTTCTGTCAAACCCCGGTCTCAGTTTTAGAAAAAAGTGAATCTTTGGAGCAACTCAGAGCGATGAGTCTAGGGGCTCGAATTAAGGTGATCAAAACCCATCATTTTTTTCAAGGAATCGACGTTCCAGAGGATATACAAAAAGTCGAAAATTGGATAACTTTAAATCATGAAAACTAATCAATTTGTCATCTCTACTAAAAAATCTGTTAAAAAACCTATGAAACAAAAATATATCTTCGTTACGGGCGGGGTCGTTTCGTCAATTGGTAAAGGTTTGGCGGCGGCCAGCCTGGGCGCTTTGCTTGAGGCCAGAGGTTTTAAAGTTACAATTATGAAATTTGATCCGTATATCAATGTGGATCCAGGAACGATGTCACCTTTTCAGCATGGCGAAGTGTATGTCACGGAAGATGGTGCCGAGACAGATTTGGATCTGGGGCATTATGAGCGATTCACATCAGCCATCATGACTCGCGCTAATTCAGTTTCCACGGGTCAGATTTACGATACGGTTATTCAGCGCGAGCGTCGTGGCGATTTTTTGGGGGGAACGGTTCAAGTTATTCCTCATATCACAGATGAAATTAAACAACGTGTGTACCATGCGGCTCAGGGAAATGAAATTATTATTGTAGAAATTGGTGGAACGGTTGGGGATATCGAAAGCTTGCCATTTTTGGAAGCTGTTCGGCAATTACGAACCGAATTAGGAGCCGATGGCTCTGTCCTTATGCATGTGACGTATGTTCCTTATATTGCGGCTGCGGGCGAGTTAAAAAGTAAACCAACGCAACATTCTGTTAAGGAGTTGCAACAAATTGGTATGCAACCAGACTTCCTGATTTGTCGTTCAGAAAAAGCTATCGATTTCAGCTTAAAGAAAAAAATTGGATTGTTTTGTTCTTTGCCTGCCGAAAATGTGATTGCGGCTCAAGATTCTTCGACAATTTACGAAGTACCAATGAATTTGCATAAAGAAAAACTAGATGATTTGGTAATTAAAAAACTGGGTTTAAAATCGACTCGATTTGACTTCTCGGGTTGGTCACAAATCGTATCGGCAATTAAAGCCCCCAAATTTAAAACGACCATCGCGGTTGTTGGAAAGTATGTTGATTTAAAAGAGTCTTATAAATCTCTTAACGAAGCAATTATTCATGGTGGGATTGCCAATAATTCCGCTGTAGAAATTGTTTATGTAGATTCTGAAAAGTTAAATGAAAAAAATGTTCATCATCATTTGATGGGTGTCAACGGCGTGCTTGTCCCTGGTGGATTTGGCTCTCGCGGGGTGGAAGGCAAGCTGGCGGCGATTAAGTACGCCCGCGAAAATTCGATTCCTTATTTTGGAATCTGTTTTGGTATGCAGCTTGCGACCATTGAATTTGCACGCAATGTTTGCGGCATCAAAGACGCAACATCGCGAGAATTTGTGGGTGAAAAAGAAAGAAAGGGTCAATTTGTTATCGATTTTATGACCGAGCAAAAAGATTTGATGCAAAAAGGTGGGACGATGCGGTTGGGAGCGTTCCCTTGTGATATCAGTAAAAATACACGGGCGTTTGATGTTTACCGAAACGAGCGTATTTTTGAACGCCATCGCCATCGTTATGAGTTTAATAATCAATTCAAGGATCTTTTAGAGAAAAAGGGTTTACGTGCATCCGGGATTTGTAAAGAAAGAAATTTGGTAGAAATTATTGAGCTTCCAGACCATCCATGGTTTGTGGCTGTTCAATTTCATCCCGAATTTAAATCCACGCCGCTTAAACCACATCCTTTATTTCGAAGTTTTATTGAGGCCACGTTAGGTAAGAAGGCTAGAAAGACAAACTCGGATGTGACGTCTAAGGTAGCGACAAAACAGAATACAAAAAAGATAAAGAGTTTAAAATTAGAGAAAAATCATGCAAGAACGCATTCTTGATCAAGCTAAAAAAGTATTAGAAATAGAGTCCAAAGCCGTTATTGATTGTGTTCGCTTTTTGAATGCGGACTTTGTGAAAGCGGCAGAATGGATTTTCCAATGTAAGGGGAAATTGGTCGTCTCGGGTATTGGTAAGTCTGGACAGATCGCGCGTAAATTAGCGAGTACATTTTCTTCGACGGGAACTCCGGCTATCTATTTACATCCTGCCGAAAGTTCGCATGGTGACTTAGGAATTGTGTCGGAAAGTGATGTTATTTTAGCTCTTTCGTATGGTGGTGAAAGTTACGAATTGAATTCCATCATGGCATTCGCCGCTCGCAAAGGTATTCGCTTGATCGCAATGACCGGAAACTTGAACAGCTCACTGGCTAAAGCCGCCCAAGCTGTTATTCAAGTGCATGTCGACAAAGAGGCATGTCCATTGAACCTGGCGCCGACGGCCTCTACGACGGCGACTTTGGCTATGGGGGATGCTTTGGCAATGTCGGTTTTGATGTTAAAGGGATTTACGACCGAAGACTTTGCCGCCTATCATCCCGGAGGCAGCTTAGGGTTTAAATTGCTGACACGAGTAAAAGATCTTATGCATGTTGGAGACGGACTACCTTTAGTAAATTTGGACACCGAGATTCGTGCTGTTTTATCGATCATGACTCATCGGGATGTTCGTGGTTGTGCCGGTGTTGTTGATGCGCACGGTGATCTAACGGGTGTCGTAACGGATGGTGATATTCGCCGACGCTTGGAGAAAAATCAAAACCCACTGGATGGTAAAGCAAAAGATTTAATGACATTGAATCCTCGTACGATTGATGCCTCAGAATTGGCAGAAAAAGCTTTATTTATGATGGAAGAATTTAGAATTCAGATGCTGTTTGTCTTAGATCGCCATTCAGCAACGCCAAAGAAACCAATCGGTTTGTTACACCTGCAAGACCTTATCAAGGCGAAAATTAAATAGGCACTTCACGGTTCGGCAGTTCCGAGTACACTTGAAAAAATACTAAAATAGATAATTTAGACGAACACTGAATTAAATAGTGGCTGCGAACACCTTCGTTGAAACTGAAATCGTGTGAGCGATGGTTATTGATACAAAGAATTGACATAAAAAATATAGGCCAATCAGAATGATTTTTTTCACTATAAGGCCTCGAAAGTTTTTTGCAATTTTAGGGTATATTTGCAAACTTGAAAGTTAGGGCCGGTACTTGGTCCAGAGAATACGTAAAATTGGTCGAGGGGCTAGTCCTGTATCAAAGTGATTTGTTGCCCTCATGAAGTTATTTTTTCAGAATAAAAATAATAAGTTGCAAAAAAAAAGGATAACCACCAGTGCTAGAAATTCATAAAAAAATGAATTCAATTAAACTCTTAGCTTTCGATGTCGACGGTGTGTTGACGGATAACCACGTTTGGATGAACGAGGTAGGGCAGTGGCGCCGTATGTTTTCAGTGCGTGATGGTTATGGGTTGCAGATGCTCAGAGAAAGCGGATATCAGTTGGCTTTGATCACAGGCAGCTTCAGTGACGATGTTCGTGAGCGCGCACGTGTCTTGAAAATGAACTTTTTCTATGAAGGCAGTCTGGATAAATTGCCGGCATATGAAGATATTAAATCTAAGACTGGATTTGGTGATAGTGAAATACTGTACATGGGCGATGATCTTTTCGACTTGCCCGTGATCGAGCGCGCCGGTGTTGGCGTGACAGTCCCAGAAGCGGTTGAAAAGATAAAACTGAAATCTGATTTTGTGACGACCCAGTCGGGTGGCAAAGGTGCAGTTCGCGAAATCTGTGAAATGGTTCTGAGTCACGGGTTTTATAGAGGGAAAACAAAATGAAAAACACATTCATCTGCCTGGCTGCAGTTATTCTTCTTAGTACAACGGTGTTTGCGAAAGAGTTAATTCAGCTTCCACTGGAAGAACTGGCCAGAGAAAGCGTTTCTCCGGTTTTTGATATCAATGACTCTGTTCGAAATCGTAATATTGTGACGCAGAAAAAATATGAGGGATCGGTTTTTTATGGTTGGTCTTTAACCGAGCCTATTGCCAACGTAAGTAAAATTGGCTTATCGGGATATTATCATCCCTCCGAAGATGATGCTTACGGTCTGATGTTTATTAAAAATTTTTCGGGAGTTTCTTACTATGCGAAGCAGCTTTTCGATCAATACAAGTTAGACTTCACTCGTGCGCCTAGTCCCGAAGCCAGCTTATTTTTTGATTACAATTTGAAAGCCTTTTACGGAAAGATGAGCTTGTCTAAAAATACGGTAACCAACTATCACTTCTTTGGATCATTAGCTGGTGGAATTATCAAATATTCTCACAAGACTTATCCGGCAATTGCGACAGGTTTGGGACAGAAATTCTATTTTAATAAAAAATTATCATTTCGTTTTGATTTCAGAATTTTCTTAAATCAAGCGCCAATTCCGTTTTTAAAATGCGAGCCAGGAAAACATGAAGGTATTAAAAACTCGACGGCGGATTCTTGTAACGAGCCGGCTCCCAAATTTTCGGATTTTGATGAAAGATTTACGATCACGTCGGTCATTGATTTAGGCATAAGTTACTTATTTTAAGGATGTATATGAAAAAGTTGAGCATCATTCTTATTAGCTGGCTTCTTGTTTCGGTGTCTTGGGCCCAAGATACCGAAAACGAGGATTTGGATATTATCGAGCTAGAGTTAGAGAAAGCAAGACCCAAGCCTAGACCCAAAAATACAGCCGCTCCGGTGCAAATGGAAAATCGGGAGAATAATTTTTCAGATTTGGCAAATTTGGTTCCTTTTTCCGAGGTGTCCGTATTGCAAAAACGATTTTTGCCTAAAACAGGCCGTGGGCAAATATTTGGAGGCCTATCTTTAACGACGAACGATCCATTTTATAACACGGTCGGAGCCACGATTAAAGGTAGTTATTTTTTTAGCGAAATGTGGGGATTGGAATTGCAATATTACAATTTAAGTTCATCCGAGGCTAAAGCGACCAAGGAATTGTATGATGTGCAAAATATTGGAACAGATAGTTTGAGTTATACTAAAGAATATTTAGGAGTGAACCTTTTGTGGGTTCCTATCTATGGAAAACTAACTTGGTTTAATCGAAAAATCGTTCCTTTTGATTTCTATTTTGGCGTGGGTGGTGGGCAAACACGAACACATTTAAAAAGTGGTATTGGAACCTTCCAACTGACATCAGGACAGATTTTTGCCATTAGCAAAAGTTTTGCTATTCGTTGGGATTTCAGCTGGAACTTCTTTAGTGCCAAAGCAATGAATGAAGAGGGGTCTATCAACAACCTGTTCTTCTCGGCTGGGGCTAGTTTCTTTTTTCCGGAGGCTAAATACCGATGAGAAATTTAAAACTTCTTTTAGCTTTTTGTTTTGCTATAGTAACGGCTTCGTCTGAAGCCAGAACGACACGTAAAGTGACTCAGGGAAGAACTTCGGTTGGCATCAAGGATACCTCTCTTCGCCAGCAACTATCTAATGCGTTGGCGCTAGCGCAATCTGGACAATATCAACCTGCCGCTCAGGCTTTATTTAATTTGGTTAAGCGACCAGAAGTTCAAAGTGAGCGTCCGCAAATTAAATATATATTAGGAAAAATGCTTGTGGCGATGGGGTATTCTCAGGTTGCAGCTTATCAGTTTGTCGATGTCATTCGTTCGGACAGTAATAAGTATCTAAAAAAATCGATTGAAGAGCTGTCCATCGTCGCCGACAGTTTAGGTGATGATACTTTGTTGAACTATGCAGTTTCAAAGGTCGATGTGAATGATTTTCCTGATAAAAATAAAGATATGATCTATTTCCGTATTGGTGAAATTAAACTTAAAAATAAAAATTTCGAAGACGCCGTGCAAGCATTTAATCGCGTGAATGTTGGCAGCCCTTATAACAATCAAGCATTATATTTGAAGGCATTGGCCTATCTAGAATTGAAGAAGCCAGACCCTGCCGTATCCATTTTTCAACAGCTCTTAGAACATCGAAAGGGCAGTGGTGCCACAGATACGAATCGTGTTTCAGCATTGATAGGAATCGCCCGAGCACTCTATCAAAAGCAAGATTGGGATTCTTCAATCGAAGCCTATTCCGTGGTTCCGCGAGATAGTTTTTATTGGCATGATGCTTTGTTTGAACAGTCTTGGGCCATGCTTCGAGGCGCGCGTTTTCGATCAGCGCTTTCAAATTTTCAGTCATTGCATTCGGCCTACTATGAAGATTTCTATATTCCCGAATCATTGCTGTTAAGGGCCATCGTATATCTTTATATTTGTAAGTATGACGAGATGGAAAAGGTTCTTTCGCTGTATAATTCTATATACGAGCCAGTTCGTTTGAAAATTAGTCAGTTTATAAATAGCAATCCAGAACCAGCAAATTTCTATATGGAATTTGAAAAAGTAATTGGGGCGAAGCAGAAGGACAACAATACGACTTATAAAATCCCGTATATGGTTTTAAGAAGTATTCGTGAAGAAGGTGATGTTAAGAGAAGTCTCAGCTATCTCAAGCGGGTTCAAGATGAAAAGAATAAAATTGAAACCAGTGGATCATTTCGTGTTTCAGGCTTGGGGCAATATTCAATTCGGGTACTTAACACGCGAATCAAAAATACTAAAATTTTGATTGGTGAGATGGTTAAAGTTCATCTTCAGAATATGAATGATGAATTGAAAGATTTGTCAGAACAAGCCAGCTTTATTAACTACGAGCGTTTAAGTTCCAAAAAGGATTCTGCTAAAAAGAAAATTGCGGGCAAAGATTTACCTCAAATGATCGACTCTGGTGTGGATCGCGAGTTTTACGTTCAAAATGGCTACGAGTTTTATCCATTCAAGGGTGAGTTTTGGCTGGATGAGGTTGGCAACTATCACTATTTAGGAACTCAAAGTTGTGAATAAAATAAGTGTTTTAACATCATTATTCATATTTACAATTGCGCCGCAAGTCTTTGCAAAGAAAACTGTCGGACAATTGCTTTCAAATGTTGGACTAGAAAATCGCGGGGCTAAGATCGGCGCTGGAAACAAAGGCGCCTATAAAATTCCGTCACCCAGTGAGTTGCGGTTTGAGAATCGCACACAGCATAATTTGGATGCGATTAAGCCCACTAAATCATACGAAATCATGAACTCGCAAAATCTTGATGAAATTGTGGCTTATGAAAAAATTTTGGACGAGCAGATTTCCGAGCTTTTTAAATTAACTAAAAAATTCCAAAATTCTGATAAACGTGGCGAACTGTGGGTTCGTTTGGCAGAGTTGTATGTGGAAAAGGGATCATTGGTAGACTATCGACGTCAGAAGGATTTTGATACTCGATTGCAGCATTTTAATAGTGGAAAAAGCAAAGTAAAGCCCGTGCTTAACAACGAAGAGGCACGGTCTTTTTTTAAAAAGTCTGTGCAGCTTTATGAATGGTTTCAGAAAGATTTTCCTAACGATCCGAAAATTCCTCAAGCGCTTTATTTCTTGGGGTTTAATTATTTTGAATTGAATGATCCTAAACGGGGTGAAAAGTATTACTCGGAGCTTGCGGAAAAACATCCGCAAAGTCCCTTTGTCGATGAGGCTAATTTTGCTTTAGGTGAGTACAATTTCGAGAATGAAAATTGGAAGGAAGCATATAAACGATATTCGCCAGTAATCAAAAATAAGAAACATAACTTGAATGCCATGGCGACGTATAAAGGAGCATGGTGCTTATATCGATTGGGTAGGCATCAAGAAGCCTTGAAGTATATGGAGCATATTATTCGTTTGAATAAACAGGCGGGGGATCGGGACTCTCGTAAACAGCTGAAGGCAAAACTGGAAGCTGAGGCACTGCGGGATATTGTCGTATTCTACGCTGCCGCCGGAGATTCTGAAAAGTCGGCCGAGTATTTTAATGCGATGGTGGGCGAGAAAACTAACGACTATTTAGAGAAACTGGCATACTACTATCTGGACAAAGGCTATAAAGATGCCGCCCATAAAACGTTTAAATATTTAATTGATCAAAGACCTAACGATCCAAAAGCATTTGAATTTCAGTATCAAATTGTTCAAGTCTATTTCTATGCAAGAAATTCGCAGACGTTCAAAAATGAACTCTATCGATGGATACGCGACTATGGCCCTTCTTCTTCGTGGTACAAAGCCAATCAGGGAAATGCAGAGCTTATGGATAATTCCGTTAAGCTGCGAGAGAAAACTTTAAGAAATTGGACACTTCAGCAGCATCAAACGGCACAAAATTCGAGAACAAGTAATTCTCAGAAGGTCGCCGCAGAAGGCTATCAATTGTACTTAAATGAATTCACTAATTCCCCACAAACCGCGGATATGCATTTCTACTATGGTGAATTATTATATGATAGTAAGCGTTTTGATGAAGCGGGCGTGCAGTATAAGTGGATTGTCGATAATGCTCCAGAAAGTAAATTTTATGAAAGTGCAGCTACGAATTTGTTGATTGCCGTCGAAAAAAGTTTACCTGGCGAGAAAGATTTGGTCCAGAGAAATACCAACAGTCTAGAGCCGGTTCCTTTGACGCCGACAGTAGAGCGATTTTTGAAAGCTTCGACTTGGTACTTGGAAAAACTTCCGAATTCAAAAAAGGCACCTGAAATTAAGTTCCGCCAGGGCCGGTTGATGTACCAATTCAATTATTTCGAAGACGCAGCCAAGATTTTTCGAGAAATCGTGCAAAAATATCCAAAGACAAAGTATGCCGAATATTCTGCAAACTTGTTGCTGGATATTTTTAATCTGAAGAAGGACTACAGTGGCTTGGAAATGGCCGCTGGTGAGCTTTTGAAAAATGAATCTTTGGCTGGTACTAAAGCGGGTCAAGAGATCAAAGAAGTTTTGGAAAAAGCCAGTTTCAAGAAGGGGCAAGACTTAGAACAAGAGAAAAAGTATAAAGAAAGTGCAGACGTATTTATGGCTTTTGCCCAGCAAAATGCTAAGTCAAACTTGGCAATTACTGCTTATTTCAATGCTGGGGTAAATTTTGAAAAAGCAAATGAAAATGAAAAGGCTAAAAATGCCTATTTGCAAGTTTTGCAGTCGCCTCAGGACAACAAAGACTTGAAGGCCAAATCGAAACTGTTTGTCGCAAAATTGTATCAAGAATCGGCTCTTTTCGACGAGTCGATTAAATTGTATAAGCAGTTAATTAATGAAACTCAGAAAAAGGAAACTGCACGAAATTATTTGTTCAACATTGCAGTCATGAAAGAAGCAATGGGACAATATCAATCCGCAATTAAGGACTATGAAGAGTATGCGGGAATGATTAACTCAAACAAAGAAAAACTCGAAATTGTTTTTCTGCAAGCAGAGTTGCTGCGAAAAACAGAGCAATGGACGAAGGCGCAAGAAAAGTATATCGAGTATACGGACAAAGCAGCGGCCAGCGAAACATATGTGGAGGCGCTATACTGGGTTGCTTATATTCATAATCGTAAAGGCTCAAGCCAAGCTTATTCCTATGAGGATAAACTGGTGGCCATGCAAAAAAGAATTTCGGGAAGTAAATCGGCGAAGTGGGCAGCTATTGTCAAATTGAAGCGTGCAAAAGAAACGTACAGTGATTTTGTGGAAATCAAGATTCCGAGCAACCCCGAAAAACAGAAAAAAGCGGTTGATGATAAAGTGGGTTTGTTAAACAAGCTCAACAAGGAATTGAATGATGTAGTTAAGCTGAATCATCCGGATTCTATAATTAGCTCATTGGCACTGTTGGGCGAGGCAAATGATCATATGTCGAATTCAATTTTGAAGTCACCGTTGCCAAAAGGGCTAGATGCGGAAACGGAAAAACAATACAAAGAAGGTTTACCTAAGCTGGCGGAGCCGTTCCGTCTGCGGGCGATCGACAGCTATAAATTGGCGTTGCAACGGGCTTGGGAGTTTGAAACCTACAATGAAGACTATTTGAAAGCATTAAGGTATATGAATATCGTTGATCCCGTGAAATATTATTACGCGGACGAGATCAAGCAAGATGTTCGGTTTATTAATTGGATGGCGTTATGAAAAATAGAGCTATAATTATTTTAGTCGCTACCATGTCTCTTATTTTAGTTCATTGTTCTAGTAAAAATAAATCCAGCGGAAACGCCAATGTTGATGCTTCGACCGAAGTTCCTGGCACAATAATCGAAGAAAGTACTTCGCAAAGTCAACGAACCGTGAAACGAGCATCACAGCAGCCAAACCCGGCGCCGGTTACGGCAATTGCAAATACACAAAGGTCATCAACACCCAGTAGCAATGCCTATGGAGCATTAAATCAACACATTAAAAATCAAGACGAAGAAAGTATCTTGAAAGAGGGCTCTTCATTATTGATGAAGAATCCAAATGATACGAAGGCTATAAATGCTATGGCCATGTCATATTATAAAAGGGGACAGTATCCTTTAGCTAAAAACTTGCTTTTGCGAGCGTTGAAAATTGACGGTAGTGCCTATGAGGTTCACTCAAACTTGGGAGTTGTTCAGCTGGCTGTCGGTGAAAAAAATGAAGCGTTAAAGAGTTTTAAAAAAGCCATCGAATTAAATCCAAACGATTACGTGAGTGCGAGTAATGCCGGTTCACTTTATGTAGTCGAGCAAGATTTCGATAAGGCGTCCGTCGTTTTGGAAATTGCCTATAGCAAAGGTTATAGAAATACCAAAGTGCTAAGCAATTATGCAATTGCGCTGACGGCGACAGGTAAGTATGACAAAGCCGATAAAATTTATCGTGAAGCCTTAAAAGAAAACTCGAATAACAAAGAAGTTTTATTTAATCACGCTATTTTATTGATACATTTTTTAAAAAGAAATGAAGAGGGCTTAGAGATTGTTAAGAAGTTAAAGTTTCTAGGTGTGCCTGAAGAGGGACGCCGTCGTCTTCAAGAGTTAGAAAAAATAGCGGAGAAAAAGTGATGAAAATTTTTATTACACTACTTATGTTTCTGGCTTTTATAGTTGGACCTTCGTTTAGCTTCGCACAAAGCTCGAGCGTGACTAATAGATCTAACAGTGTAAAAATCAAAGATAAAAAGGCAACCTTGAATTTCGAAGATGAACTTGTTGAGGGTTCAACTCAAAAGCCAGAGTTGTTTTATTTGTTTCAGAAAAAGAATTTTAACTATAAAAGGCTGATCAAGTTGAGAGAAAATTTTCTTCCTGAACTCAGGAATAACGCTGAGAATGTACAGAGGGTGAGGGGATCTAATTGAGCCAACCCATTATTCTTAGAGTATTTAAATCGAACCAGCTTAAAGAAGTTAAGCAATTTGATATTGATCAAGTTGTTGTTGGTAGCAACCAAGACTCGCAATTAAACTTGGTAGATGAAGGTGTTTCGCCTATTCATTGTTTAATCGAAAAACGAGATGCGGGCTATTACATTTGTGATTTGGGATCTAAAAGTGGAACATTCAAAAATGGTCAGGCCATTTTGGATGAACCAATTTCTTCGGGGGATGAACTAATTATTGGTCCCTTCAAAGTCGTATTTTCTGTGGGAGTGCCTAAACCCGTCGGGCAGCCTAAAGAGATAGACAGTGCTGTTGCTGTAAAGGCTGCCGAGAAGCCCATGGCGGCACCGTCTCGAGATGACAAAACTCTAGCTTCTGAGAAAGTCATTGACGATGATAAAACTCAAAACAGTCAAAAATTTCAGGATAAATCGTCGGCCGTACCGTCTTTGTCTCAAATAAAAAAACCAGAGATTGTAGGTAAAGGATTTCAGCGGCCCACGACAAAGAAGAAAAAATATTCTTTTGCGCCGACCGGTGAAATTAAAGATTTAAAATCTTATTTAACACCAACGCGTGGGAGTCTAGTTGAAGTGAATGTCGCTTGGAATGAGAGAATCATTCAAACGTATCACTATCGCAACAAAGGTGTCTTTAGAACTAGCCTGTCTCAAGAGAGTGGGTTGAACTTGCCGACACCATCTATTCCAGCGAACTGGCCATTGGTGGAATTTGGGGCGCAGTTAAAAATACTGGTTCCATCCGGTTCGGAAATTGAAATTATTACGTCTAAAGCATCTACTAAAGAAGATGTGTTAGTTGGAACGGGTAAAGCCATTCGTATGGCTCAGGGTACACAAGTTCGAGTCGATCAGAACGAACTGTTGTGGGTACGTCTTCCAGATAAAAACTTAACTTTGTATGTTCGATTTGTTGAGTCGACGCCATTGGTTCCATTTGCTCCGTTGTTACTGTCTAGTTCGGAGTTAGGTAGCTTATTGATTGCTGTGGTCATTTCTGGAATGTTGGCATTTTATGTGGCGACGATGACGTCTAAATTTCAACCTCCCCAAGAAGAGGAGAAATCCACCTATACGGCGCAGGTACTGTTTAACGAAACAAAAGTGAAAGAGGAAAAGATTCCACCGCCGCCGCCGAAACCTCCGATTGAACCTGATAAGCAAAACCCACCACCACCGGAGCCACCAAAAGTGGTGAAAATGGCGGAAGAGAAAAAAGAAGCGACTCAAAAAGGGGACGTTAACGTTAAAAATAAAGGTCAGCAAAATCAGGTTGCCAAACGGGCTGTGGAAGTTGCTCCTAATCCTAATACACAAAATCGTCCTAAGAAATTCACGTCGGTCAAGCAAGGTGGCGCTGTTAAGATTGGTCAAGCGGCTGGTGGAAACGCACAAAGTGCTCAGCCTAAAGATGTTAACAAAATGGGGTTGTTCAGTGCATTTGGCTCGGGTGGAGTAAGATCAAAATTGGATCAAGCGTACCAAGGAGCCGGCGATATTTTAGGAAATGCCGACAAGGCCACGGGCTCTACAGGTATGGGTGAAAATAGAGACGGTGATGACTTGGGTTCTCGATTTAAGGACACCGGCGCGGGAGGAAAAGGCACGGCTACAGAAGGTATTGCCGGCATCGGAACCAAGGGACGTGCTGGTGGAACTACAAGTTATGGAAGTACCGAAGGCTTTGGCGATAAGACTTCAGTGGCGATTGTAACGGGTGGTTCGGAAGAGGCATTTCAGGGTTCGATTGATAAAGAAGCTGTTCGTAGACGGATCAAGCATAATATCAATTTAATTCGCGGGTGTTATAATCAAGAGCTGAATCGATTAGACAAAGGTGGTCGGCGCTTACTTGAAGGAAAAATCGTTTTGAAGTGGGAAATTGTGGATAACGGGGTGGCGAAAAACGTTCGCGTAGCAAGTTCGACATTAAACAATCAGGCAATTGAAAAATGTATTGCCGAGCGTTTAGCGACGATTGTTTTCCCTGATCCGCCGAAGGATACAACAGCAGAAGTGTCGTATCCGTTCGTGTTTAAGAATGAACAATAAATTTTTTATATAATTTTAAGGAGGATACCTTGAACCCTATACAACAATGTGACCCAAATAATTTTATTGCCCGTGCTTTCTGTGAGGGTGGATGGGTAATGTACGTGATTGCCGTATTTGCAATTTTAACCGTTATTTTGGTCGTCGAGCGTATGATGAAGTTGAACACGCTTTTGGTAAATAAAAAAGACTTTGCCGATGTCATCTATCGTATGGTGATCAGTGGCGATATTCGTCAAGCGATTGCCTACTGTGATCAACGGCCATCGCCCATAACTAATACGGTAAAAGCCGGATTAGTTCAGGCGTTGAACAAGCGTCCCGATGAAGAAGTGCAAGTGGCTATGGATGCTGCAGTACTGCGGGAAATGCCAAAGGTTGAAGGTTGGACTGCATTTTTGGCGGTGTTTGGAAACGTGGCCGTGTTGGCCGGACTTTTGGGTACGATCATTGGTATGATCGGTTCATTCCGTGCGGTTTCAGAAGCGGATAATGCCACCAAAGCCCAATTGTTATCGCAAGGTATTTCGCACGCATTAAATTGTACGGCATTTGGACTTCTGGTAGCGATTGTAGCGATTGTTTCTTACGGTATTTTCCAACATCAAATTCAAAAAACTGAAAATGAAGTTGTGGAGACGAGCATGTCTCTTTTAAATTTAGTGGTCGCTAATCGAGACAAAATAAAGGATTAAAATGGCTCAAATTGATGGTGGCTCGGGTCGAGGTCGAGCGGTCAGTGTAGAATTGAATCTGGTACCGTTCATCGATTTGATGAGTGTGTTGATTACATTTCTATTAATTACGGCCGTGTGGACTCAGGTTTCGATGATTCAAATTGGAAGTTCACTTTATGCCAAAAAAGATGACTCCCAGCAGGCACCTCAATTGACTCCCAATTCGGATATTGCTTTGAAAGTTGACGTAAAACAGGATGGATATGTTTTAACGGTGGGCACTCAAATCATTTCATTGCCTAAAGCAAATGGCAGCTATGACTATCAGGGTTTGGTTGCTCAGCTACAACGAATAAAACAGCTTTACCCAGAAAAAGTTGATGGAATTGTAAGTATGTCCGATGATGTCCCTTATGAAAATTTAATCAATACAATGGATCAATTTTTAGTGGCTGGTTTTCCCAATATTTCAATTGCGACAGGGGGGCCTAATTAATGCCAATTCGTAAACCCGGCGAGCGTTTTCGTTATCATAGAATTTTAAGTCGAAAAAAAGGTAAGCGTTCGGTGACAGCCTTGTTGTCGCTGACGGCCATGGTTGATATGTTTACGGTTTTGGCGATTTTTCTTTTGCAAAATTATAACGTTAAAGATTTTATCGTTTATACACCAAAAGAAGTTGTGTTGCCGAAAGCGCAATCAACTAAGGAATTAAAACCCGCATTCGTTATAACGATTTCGAGCAAAGAAATATTGTTGGATAAGACTCCGGTAGCTAGCTTCGACGAAGTCAAAGGCCAAACGGAATGGTTGATTCAAGCACTGTACGATCAACTTCAGCAAGGGTTGGTTAAATCTAAACAAGAATATGAAAGTAAGCTTCAAAGCCAGTTGAAAAATGTTGTTGATAATGCGCGGGGCGAAAAAGAAGATGATCCATTTGCTTGGAAGAAAATCACAATCCAATCAGATAAGGATATTGATTTTCTAACTGTAAAAAAAGTCATGTACACCGTGTCTGAAGCTGGCGCGGGTGAAATTAACTTTGCGGTTGTGAAGAAGACTGATAAAGAAATAGCGAAGTAGGTTTGTAAGCTCATTTCCGCTAGTAGTTAAATTGAGAACTCTTGCTAATTTTCCTGTATGAAAAAAACACGAACGATTCTATTTTCTTTATTGCTGCTTTTTATTCTTGTCGAAGTCATATTTATTTTTCCTCAACAAATCGAAAAAATGGATCGTGAAGCCTATGAAACTACGACCGAGCAGAAAAAGGAACGCGTCGAGCAGAAAATGGATGGTGTTCATTTAGTCGAAACGCAAAAGGGTTCTCGTGATTGGGAACTATTTGCAGAGAAAGCCAGAGGATATCAAGATGGTGGCGACTGGTTTTTAAACAAGGTTAAAGTTCAATTTTATAATTTAGAAGCTAATGATTTCACCGTAACTGGGAATGAAGGTGAAATTGACGGTCATACGAAGAATATTAAAATTAAAGGTAACGTGGTAACTAAGTCGGCAAATGGCTATACGTTTTTTACCGATGAGATATTCTATAATTCTCAGCTGCGTAAAATCATTTCCCCAGGGAAAATTAAAATGTTGGGTCCTTCCGATGATCAAGGAGAGGGTTTAAAGTTAGACGGCTATAATATGCATATTTTAGTTGATATCAATGAGATGAAAATTTTCAAGGATATTACGGCGATCAAAAATATGAAATCCAATCAGAACCTTAAAATCACTAGTGAAATGGCTACATTTAGCGGTAAAAGCAAAGAGGCTCATTTTGAAAACAATGTGATGCTTAACTATGGCAGCATGTTGATTAGGGGGCCAGATTGTTTTTTTATTTATTCCTCTAATATGCGTAGTTTAGAACGTATCAATGTTAAAGGTGGCGTCGAGTTAACGGATAAAAAACGTCGGGCCACCAGTCAAGATCTAGTCGTTGATCTATACAAGACGACATTAAGATTCACCGGTAATCCCAAGATTTACCAGGATCAGGATGAGATCAGCGGCGAAGAAATCCTTTTGTTGGATGGTGGGAAGCGTTTGAAAATACAAAAAGTGAAAGCGAATACGGATTCCATATAGGGCCGTCCCAATTCTCCCCAATTTGCGCAAAAATTGACTTAGTTGGGGTTTCAATCATAAAATTTGAATATGAGTGTTCTAAAAATTGAGGGACTTTCTAAAGCCTACAAAAAACGTAAGGTCGTCGATGATGTTTCTTTTACGATAGCATCTGGTCAGGTCGTTGGCCTGTTAGGTCCAAATGGCGCGGGAAAAACGACTTCATTTTACATGGTAGTCGGGATTGTGGCCCCAGATAAGGGAAGTATCACTTTGGACGATCTCGCTATTACGAAAGATCCTATGTATAAACGCGCACGAGTGGGTTTAAGTTATTTGGCTCAGGAGCCAAGTATTTTTAGAAAACTTTCCGTTGAAGAGAATATTCAAGTGGCTTTGGAAGCGCATGGTTTGGATTCGGTGAAGCGCCAAGAGCGTCTTGAAGGGTTGTTGAGCGAGTTTCGTATTCAGCACATTCGCTCGAGTTTTGGGTTTTCACTTTCAGGGGGCGAGCGTCGCCGCGTTGAAATCGCCCGCGCCCTGGCTGGAAGTCCTAAATTTATATTGTTAGACGAGCCGTTCGCAGGCATTGATCCGATTGCGGTCAATGACATTCAAAATATTATTCGTGAACTCAAAGCCAAAGGCATTGGAGTCCTGATTACCGATCATAATGTACGAGAAACCTTGGGGATTTGCGATTTTGCCTATATACTCAAAGACGGTAGGATCCAAGTAAGCGGGTCTACCGACGAGATTACGAAAAGTGAAATTGCTCGTAAGTTCTACTTAGGTGAAAATTTTAAACTGTAGTTGAAGTTTGTTTTTTTAAAAAAGTGTTTTTTAGGTGTTAATAAGTGTTAAGGAGAAGTAATGGCTCTTAAGCAGACCATGAGTTTGGGGCAAAATTTAGTTATCACGCCGCAGTTGCAACAGGCGATTAAATTGCTTCAAATGTCTCGTTTAGAATTGGAAGCCAATGTTCGTTCCGAGTTAGAAGAAAATCCTATTTTAGAAGAATCTGAAATTTTGAAAGGTGAAGATCTACAGCGGGCAAAAGAGGTCGCAGAGACGATGGAAAGTCGTGAGGCTGAAACTGTCGAGGCGAGCAGCACGCAGGACCCTCAAAAACAAGATGAATTTGAGTGGGAAAGTTATTTTGAGGCAAATCAGAAGCCGCCTCAATCAGGGATGAGTGGTTCTGAAGAGATCATGAACTATGAGAACGTCATCCGTGCTTACGACACGTTACATGACTATTTATACTGGCAAGTTAAAATGGGGGGATTCGCAGAGCATGAAGAACGAGCTGCGGATGCCTTGATTAGCTATGTGGATGACGATGGATATATTAAAACCTCGCTAGAGCAAATTGCAGCAGAGGAAAATCTGCCTATTGAAGATTTGCAAGATACGTTAGATTTAATTCACGAGTTTGATCCGCCCGGCGTAGGGGCACGTGATTTGAAAGAATGTATGTTGATTCAAGCAAAACATTTGGAAGAAGATACTACCGATTTGGTTTTTCTAATTAATAATCATTTGAAAGATTTAGAGAAAAAAAATTTTGATGGCATCGCAAAAGCGTTGAATAAAGACGTACGCGAAGTGATTGAAATGTGTAAAATTATTTATTCAATGGAGCCTAAACCAGGGCGCGCATATGCTCCTCAGGATACTCACTATGTTACTCCGGATGTGTATGTATACAAAGTGGGTGATGATTACACGGTGTCTTTGAATGAAGATGGTTTGCCTCGTCTAAAGATTTCCAATTTTTACAAAAATTTGCTTAAAGATGGATCAAACAAAAAAGATAATGAGTACATCCAAGAAAAGTTGAAGTCGGCGATTTGGTTAATAAAATCCATTCATCAACGCCAAAGAACGATTTATAAGGTATCAGAAAGCATCGTAAAACATCAGCGTGATTTTTTTGATAAAGGTGCTGGGTTTTTGAAGCCGATGATTTTGCGTGATATTGCCAATGATATCGGTATGCACGAGTCAACGGTTAGTCGTGTGACAACGGCCAAGTATATGCATACCCCGCAAGGTATTTACGAATTGAAATACTTTTTTAATTCTGGAATTTCTAGTACATCTGGCGGAGAAGCATTGGCCAGTGAATCGGTGAAATTGAAAATTAAGGATTTAGTTGGGAAGGAAAATCCTAAAAATCCACTGTCTGATCAAAAAATTGCCCAGTTGTTAGAAAAAGATGGAATTCAAATTGCGCGAAGAACTGTGGCAAAATACAGAGAAATTCTAAAAATTCTTCCCTCGAGCCAACGAAAAAAAATATACTAGAAGTTTTGCTAGTCATTGCTCTAGTTGATATCGTTACAACATGTGCCGAATTGAAATTCAATACCCGGCACTAGTCTAGGCAAATGAATTAATCTCTAAAAAAAAAATTAAATCTCGGTCAAAATAAAAAGATCATGATAACCATCAAATATGTTTTACTATTTTTGAGTTTGTCTTTTTTTGTACAGGCGCAAGCTCCGATACAATCACCCAACGTTGATAGCAAAGAAAAGAAAAGAGTTTCGTTAGATCGTTCGCTTGAACCGTCGGTTTCAGAGGAGATTAGTTCTTTGTTTGAAAACGTTGTGGCGGTACAAAGAAAAGCGAAAGTGAAATCGGGAAAATTTTTGTTTGCTCCGTATTTGTCATTCGATTTTTCGGATTCGCCGCAAACGATGTATGCAATGAATTTAAATTTGGGATATGCGGCCGGCGAGTTTTGGGAAATCTATTTCAACTATGTGCCTTCCTATATAAACAACGAGCGAAGTATTGCAAAAAAAGTCAGATTGTTGCCCGCATATCCTGACGGAACGGTGCCATTTTTATATGTCGAAAAAGCAAAAAATTCATATGGTATTGAAGTTAATTGGACTCCTGTTTACGGAAAAGACTCTTGGGGGCCGTATGGTATCATTCGATCTGATACGTTCCTAAATATTGGCATAAGCCGAATTAACTATGAGGTGCATAGCGCTTATAAAACGAAATTAGCTATGGGGAAAACATTTTTTCTTTCAGATTATTGGAATTTACGGCTTCAAGCCGGTGGGTCTTTCTTAGAGACTTACAACCAAGAAAAGAAAGAAATGATTGTGATTGGCTTACTTGAAGGTGGATTTGTTTATTATTTTTAATAAGGAGTTTTTTCAATGTTTATATTTAGTTCTTTAGAGGTTCTGTTCAAAGAGGGTGGTCTGACGGCATTTTTCATTGTCGGCAGTGGATTGGCATTAATTATTTTGGCTATCACCAAAATTAACTATTTATATTTTCGTCTTCGTCCGGCCGGCGACAATAATTTGAAAGAAATCAGTAAATTGGTTCTAAAGAAAGAGTACACAACGGCAATACAAGTATGTAATGGCGCTAGAAATGTTCCAGAATTTGATGTTATCAAATCGGGATTAATGGCTGTTGATGGTGGTCGTGAAGCGATGAAATCATCTTTAGGTTCTGCCGTTGTGGAAGTAATGAAAAATGCCGAGAAAGGAATTCAATTTATTTCTTTGATTGCCAGTGTGGCGACGTTGTTAGGTCTTTTGGGTACAATTTCGGGTCTTATGAAAACATTCGCGGCCCTAAAAGATATCGATCCTGCAAAGAAAGCCGAGTTGCTGGGTACAGGTATCTCGGAAGCTATGATCGCAACGGCAGCGGGTTTAATTGTCGGTATTTCGGCCATGGTGGTGCATACCCTATGCACGCAAAAAATAGATCAAATCGTTGGTCAGTCTAAAAAGACAGGTTTTGATTTGATTACTTTAGTTGAGCAAAGCGAAAGGTCATGAGTTTAGAATTTGCAGAACTGCATCGCAGACACACTCCCGAGCCAGAGCTGGTGCCAATTTTGGATGCCTTGACGTGTATTATATTTTTCTTGATGTACACGACAACGTTTATGGAATTAACCAGCTTAACATTGCCCCCATCAGCCGTCAGTGTTGTGTCGAAAAGTGATTCAAGCGCCGGTGTTCCCTTGATTCCGAAATTGTTTATCGATATTAAGGATCAGACATTGGTCCTTAAGTTAAAATGGATGGGACAGGCTCCAGGCAACGTGGTTCGCAAACTCGAAAGAACAAAACCTGAACGTTATTCTGCCGAGCTAGAAAAAACAGTTAATGAAATAGTCACAGAATTTGCAAAACGCTTTCCAAGCGAGAAGTCATTACAAATAGCGATTGCTGATCGTGGCACATATCAAGAACTTATCTCTATAATGGATGGAATAACCAAATCAATTCCAGATGTGGTGCTACTTTCTCCTGATGACGTAAAAAACATGAATGAGGAAGACAATGGATCTTGAGGCGATAGAGAATCAGCGAAGATATCCGTTAACTCTGCAATTGGCTCCCATGATTGATATTTTTGTATTGATCATCGTATTTCTTTTGAAATCAACAATCGTTGCGGATGTGTCGATTGTATTTCCGCGAGAGATGCATCCCCCCATGAGTAAAAGTAGAGAAGGCTTAGAAACTTTCCCAGAAGTCGTGGTCACGGAAACAGAGCTTATTGTTGGTATTATTCACGAGAACATTGGTTTAACGGATATTGATCGCATGAGTGAAGATAAGGTTGTTGATCTTAAAGCAAAAGTGGAAGCCTACGTGAAATCTAAAGATGAAGCGGTTCGATCTCAGGCGACCCATGTTAATTTGATTACATTCCGTGGAAACAACTATAAAAATGTTTTCACCGCTGTTAAGTTTTTAAGGCGCATTGGATTTCAATCTGTCGCTTTTATTGCCGAGGGAGAGGGTTCATGAGCTTTCGTTGGCTCTTAAAAAGCGCTGTTATTCTGACTATTTTTTTAGTGTCGGGCCATGTGAAAGCGCAAAGTCTGCTTAAGACAATAGAAACTTTAGAGAAAAACTCGGACGATGTTGCCATTCGTATTTTGATAAGAAAGAACTTTAAGCGAAAACTAACGGTTAAAGAATGGTTTGAGATTCGAAAAATTTTGATTCGAAGACCTAAAGTTGGATTTGATGCGATCGCGGCATGGGATCGTCAATTGTCTTTGAAGGCTACGGCCTTAGAGAAAGAGTCTGATACCGTATTTAAATTTTTAGAGAAAGCTGATGAAATGGCACTGAATCGGGACTTTGAGAAAAGTTTTGAAATGTATCAGCGGGCAGCCAAATATTTGAGAACATCTAATAAAGGTCGTATCCCAAAAGGAAATCAGCAAATATACCTAAATATATTACATCAAATGGCACGGACCTTATATGCACAAAAACGATTTCGAGAAGCCGTCGATGTATACACTTGGATTCCGCCTCTTTATCCACAAATTCGTCAGGTACTATTTGAAAAAATGTGGGCTTCATTCCGTGCGGGCAAATACGATATGGCATTGGGGGCCATTGCTTCGCAGCAATCAGGATTCTTTTCCGAGTTTTTACATCCCGAAAGTTACTTATTAAAAATATATATCTTCAAACGTTTGTGTCGTAAGCGAGACCTCGCATTTACAATTGAGGCGATTAAAAATTATTTAGCTAGCTTAAAGAGTGGAAAGTTTAACTATTTGGAATGGGCTCGCTCTGATCTTTACTATATGTCTTTAGCTCAGCTAGTAGAATCAGAAAAAAATAACTCGAAAGCGCAATTGCAATTTGTAAGTCAAAAGGAACGTGATGAAGAAATTAGACGTGTCACGGATTCCTTGAAAATTCGCTTTAAAAACTATCGGCCGACACTTCAGGCACAGTTAGAGCGAGTCTACGGCTACGCTTCTTTAGCCTTGAGCAATGATCAGGAGTTTTTGAAGCCACTTTCAGATTTGCCGGAGCCAAAAGTTTTAGAGAAGAAAGGTTTTGAGTTATGGCCGGCTGGCGATGCCGAGGAATGGTTAGATGAAATTGGTAGTCATGTCTATATTGGGTCGTCGGAATGCAAAAATGAAAAAATACCAAGCGAGACTATAAAACAATGAGCAATATAGAGAAATTTTTATTTAAAATTTCTTTCGGTCTATTGTTGACCCCGTCATTATTTGCTCAAACGCAAATGCCGTCCTCCAGTACGCCGAATCCAGCAGCCTCTAAGCGTTTAGACAGTGCTGGTCTTAAGGGCTCTGATAACTTGAAAAAACCTGACGAACTGAAGGCCTCTAATCCAAAATCAAAAAAAGAGACGTTAACTTCGACGGAACTAAGTAATGAGGATCCGTCCAAATTAGAAAAGCAGATTAAGGCGATTCAATTGATTCTTCGTAATGAAAAGGATCGAAATAAGAAAATTAATTTGTACTTACGACTTAGCTATCTGCATGTATCGATTGCTAAAAAATATGGTGTTAAGCGTGTTAAAGGCGAAAAAATCAGTTCAGTAGAAGCAAAGCATTTAGATGAAGCTGAAAAAATCCTGTCGTTTTTGCTAAAGAATGTTGAAAATAATAAGCGAATGCTTTCAACGTTATATAATATCAAGGGACTTGTTTCTTATGAGTTAGACCAGCCAGAAAAAACCGTAGAAAATTTTTTGAAATCAATTGAGTTGAACCCTAAAAATAGCCAAGCCGAGGTTATGTCAATTTTTATTGGGGAGTACTATTTTGAAATAGAAAAATACGACGATGCGATTAAATTCTATCAAATGTTTTATGTGCGTATGAATAAAACTCAAAAAGCACTAAGTGACTATAAAGTCGCCTGGTCCTATTTGAATAAGAAAGAAATCGACAAAGCCGAATTACAATTTATCAAAATTATTAAGGAACAGCATGATCGTGGTATTGCGGAAGACTCTTTCAAAGATTTAGCATTTATCCTGACTCAAAACAAAGATGAATCCGTATTAATTAGTAAAGTAAACGGTTTTTTGACTCATCCGGGTCTTAAAGGTCGCTTGTATTATTATTGTCTATTGTTCTATTTGCAAAACTCAAAAGGAGAGCCCAAAGACTTGCTTTTTAAAGAAGTTCTGGGAATTCAAAAAGATCCTTTGGAAGTTTTAAAGATTATGAGTTTGAAAGTGAGCTTTGAAAAGAAAGACATTCCATCGCCCAGTATGGTGAATGCGGTTTTCAGTCTTGATAAGCGGCTTAGTGTGGTAAAAAAGGAAGTCAAAGAAGAGTTTTTTAAGAAAGAGGCTTTTCAGCTTGAAGAGGATTCTGAGTTTAATATTCGAACTCATATTGATGCTTATGCTGGACGCCTAAAAACAGAAGATAATATTCCCAAATTGCAACTAGGGGAGTTGGCGGTTAGATTGATCGGGATTCACATGACGTGGTTTCCGCAATCCAAGCGTCGCGTGTTATTGTATCACTTGTGGATTGATACGTGTGTAGATTTGAAGAACTCATCATGCCTGTTTAATTTGGAGACACGATTTAAGAACGAAAAGGAAACATCAGAGACTCGCGAGTTCTTGAAGAAAATCCAAATCGAAATTTTGGCTTTATACGATGAAGCCTATGAAAAAGATAAGGTCAAACATCAGGCCGCCTTTGTGGGCAGGTTGAAAACATTTATTCAGTCTTTCCCGAACGACCCACTGTCATTGAAAAGTCAGAAGCGACTTTTTGGTATTTTGTATACAGAAAAGAAGTATGCAGAAGCTTTACCAATTGGAGAAGCCATATTTAATGAAGAGAAAACAGTGGATAATGTGCAAAAAATTCTGCTGATTTTCTTTGAATTACAGCGCTACAGCGATGTTCAAAGCCATCCTGTGTATTCGGGATTTATTTCTGCAGAAATTACTGAAATCAAGCGGGAAGCCAGTTTGAAGTCGGCCATGCTCAATTCCAATGCCGGAAATTTTCAAAACTATGAAAACGACATTAAAGCTTATTTAAAGACCAATCCATCAGAAGAAAAATCTGCGGTGGTCTATTCGGACTACTTTAAAAAATTAGTCGAGCTGGGGCAGTTTGCAAAGTTAGAGCAAGAATGGAAGGGTTTGGCCCCGACGATCAAAACCCGTCCCGCATTTGCGTCGATACGATCTCAGTTTTTTGATCAGTCATTGAATACAGGTGACCTGTATCATTTTCCTGAATTTTGGGTCTATGGAAATGATAAGAATGCAAATTACCAAATTTTGATCAATCGGACTATTCATAATCAAAAATTGACAACTGGAGATCTGGCCGAATTAGAAAAACAAGAGCAAGATAAGCGGCTTTATTTGCTAAATATTGTTTCGTATACAGATCCTGAAATGGTTTATTCATATCTTTACACTCGTCCCAAACTTTCTAGCGAAGAAAAACGCCTTGCATACTCTTCTTTACTGTTAGCCAGCAAGCAATTGAGCCCAATATTCAGTGCTGATCAAATAAAACCATTCAAGGAGCTGGTCTCGGACACTTTATTGGAAGATAAAGAGGTTCCAATCGAGAAGAATTTTAAAAACGTCATTTTCCCAAATTCGAAAATGAGTGCAAAAACGTATGAATCATATGTTGTGAACAACGTCGACAATGTTAAGTTTCTTAGGAACAAAGTTTTGAAAGCTGTAACATCGGCGACTGCAAAACAGAAAGTGCGACTTCTTGAAAAGATGGCAGAAACCGAGGCGAAGATGGCCGACTCAATCAGAAACTCGCCGCCTCCGGCAGGACTTTCGTCGGCCCAGTTAGCTGAATATCAAAATGGCTTAGGCGAGATGGCCAAAGAGTACGATAATCAGTCGGGAAACTTTAAAAAAGCAAAAGTAGAAATAGAGACAAAACTCAGCAAAGACGCGGAAGAGGAAAAAAGTAGATTGTTGCCATTGAAGACGGCTGAAGGTTGGACGGTGAATCATAATGAGAATTTCAAAAAGCTGAAAGATATTTACGAGAAACTTTCGGTAAAAGCGAGTATCATATATTTAGATAATCTACTTTCTAGCAAGAAAATTGATCCAGTGGAATACTACAGCTTAAAAACCTGGGTGCTGTTTAAGTTTGGTATGTCGGACGCGCACAGAAAAATATATCGTTCGGAACTTGAGTCCATGGGGCAGCAGTCATTGGTCGATAAATGGAAGGCATTATGAAAATCGTATTAGTGGGGCTTTTTATTTTGCTAGGCACGCTCAGATCTTTGGCTCAAGAGACTGATAATCTGGAGAGCTTAACTGTTCCCGAGGATTTGAAGCCGGCAGCGCAAAGAAAGGCGGAAACAGATTTGTCGTTACCGTCAGAAAAAACGGCATCGGCAACGATCGTAAAATCAAATAGCAGTGACTCAAAAAAAGCGGCGAAAGAGAATGTGGGAGCTATTCTAGATTTCGAAGGCGAAGTGATTGAAGGAGAACGACGCCGTCCAGATTTGTTCCTTCAAATTTCAATTGATAATATTAAGTTTGATTCGTTGATCTATAACCGGGACGATTTCAACGACTATTTAGAAGTCGATAGAAAAAGTCGCACACGATTTTTAAAGATGAAATAATATGAAAGTAATTCTGTTTAAGAAAAATCAAATAGAAATTGGTCGATTGATTCCAGATAAACGAACGATGCTGGTCGGACGTGCTCCTGTTTGTGATTTGGTCATTCGGAAAAAGGATTTAAAGCCGATCCACTTTATCATTGAATGGATGGGTGAAGGAAGTTTTGATCCTTATGTTGGTTTTTGGTCGATTATTGATATTTCTTATACCGACGTAAATGTAAAACGAGATTCTTACAGCGGGGAAGCCTCGATCTTGACTGAGACTCCGATTATAATTGGTGATTTTCAAGTTTCAATCGAAGACGAAAAGCTGGCTGCTTCGCCCATCTCTAAGGGAACGCTGACGCGTTCGTTAGATATCGAGAATGCCGAATCAGGTACGGTTAAGCCAGAGATGGATCGTGTTCTTGAATTGGTAACTTACAATACAGAAATTGATGTTGTCACATCTGTAAATCATTTCCCAAAGGACCTTTTGCAAAAGGGAATTAAAATTAGTTCCTTACCTAAAGTGAATTTTTCCTATTCGGCTCAGGCGGCAAATCTGTTAACCATTGAAAACATGGGTGATGAAAATGTATTGGATCTTTATAACCGCGCTGATCGAATCATTGAAAAGTTCAAAAATGTTAATGATAAAATCACAGTCGATGAAGATGATTTCTATCTTCTGTATTCTCCGGAAAATGCTTATTACATCCGCTGGGTAAACAAGCATGAGGTGCATACTCCACCGTCCGCATGGAAAAAAGACCCGGTTGTTGTTACCTTAATTATCGTGACTATTTTTATGTTTTTCCTAGGTATTGGGATTAAGTTTATTGATAGGCCAATAACAACAGAAATTCCTAAACCTCAGCGCGTTGCCAAAGTTGAAGTCCTTGATTTTGCCCCCAGACCGGAAGAGGCGCCGCCATTGCCAGTTTACGAGCAAGAAGTGAAAAAGGAAGAAATTAAAACTCCACCCATTGAGAAGCCAGAGGAGATGAAAGCGGCTAAACCGGTAGAAAACCCCGAGGAGGCTCCGCAAAAATCTTCTACGAAAGATGCTGATAAAACAGCCGCCCAGAATCAGAAAGTGATTCAGCAGCAGGGTAAGCGGGCCACCATAAAAAACATTGATGAAAATCTTGAACTTGCTCAAGGCTTGAATCAAAAAGGTGAGATCAAAAATGTAAATTCAGTAGGGCTACTTGGAAAGTTGGGGGGCGCAAAAAAAATCGGTTCTGGTCTGAGTGCAGAGGCTGTAATTGCTAAGGTTAAGCCGGCAGATTCTGCTTCGGGAGAAGCGGGTAAGGTTCAAGTTTTGCAGCCGCCAACAGGCAAAGTTAATCTAACCAACACGGGGCGCACTCAGGCAGACGATGACGATGGCGCCGGTTTATCAGCCGCTTCGACAACATTAAAGATGGACAACGTGGCAAAAGGAACAAAAATTTCGGGATTGGCTTCGTCTAAAGCTACTGGCAGTGTCGGAACGGCAGCCTTCGGGGGTAGTCAAAAAGAAGGTGGATCTGATTCGATCCAATCGCTTGGAGGCTCGGTATCCTTGGAAACTAAGGCGATGGAAGTTCAGGGTGGTTTAACCAAAGAACAGGTTCGACAGGCCATTTCTGATAACAAGCGTGCGCTCAGAAACTGTCACGAGCAATTCCTTACTTTTAAAAAAGATTTGGGTGGGCGTATTGTATTGCGCTGGAAAATCAATGGTGAGGGCCCGGTAGACACGATCAGCACACAAGCGTCGAACACGGGGTATCCTAATTTTGACTCATGTGTAAACGACATCATCAAAAAAATCGTTTTTCCAAAAGCACCAAACGGGAATTCTACAATCGTTATTTATCCGTTCTTATTTCAACCAAAAAAATAGTTGCTAGTGTTTTATTCCATTTTAGTTCGGAGGCTGTCATACGGCTCCGAACTATATAAAATTAAAAATCTAGAAATCTAGGCGGCCGAAATTTTTGCCAGGTCGTCCAGCCATTGACTCAGTTTTAGTAAGTTCCTTTCGTCTGCTTTGGCAAAGGAAAATCGGCAAGGATTTTTCATGTCGCCGACCGGATGACATCTGAAAAGAATGCTTTTTTTGCCGGTGGGATCGGACAAATAGACTTCGATTTCAGAGTTTAAGATATCTTGAGGGATTGTATTTTCGACATAAATTCCCCCTAGCGAGATATCTTTGGTAAATGTCATGAACGCTTTTGATTTATTTGTAATGATTGTTCTTAGTCGACCTTTGATGCGAGGATAGCGACGATTGTGGCGCTTGGTTGCGGTGTCTTGGTTTTGTTGTTGAGCTGTGGCTTCGTTGGGGACCTGTGGGGTCAGTTCGGGTGGAAGTGGTGTTTTGGTTTTTGTCGTTGCCATGTTGACCGCAGGGGGTTGGGTGTGGGCAGCTCCAGTGAGTGTGATTTCCTCAGAGGGCGAGGTGGTCTTTGCTGTTTGGTCAAACGAAGGTCCTGTTGTGGCCGTAACTGTATTTTCGGTCGATAGTGCAGTTGTAGAGGTTCGCGTTTGATCAAAATCACGCCCCGACGTATCGATTTTGGCGGTGCGATCGGATGGAAATGGAGCCGCAGAGGTTATGGTTTTATCAAAATCTGGTGAGGGTGGCGAGTTTATAAGCGTCTTGTCTGCAACATTTGGTGCGTGTACCGTGACGGTTTTTTCAAAGTCCTCAGTCGACGTGTCAATGATAGCAGTTTTGTCAGAAATTAACTGAGTATTGCCTGCGACGGTTTTGTCGAAATCATTTGCGGATGTATCGACGCGCACAGTATTTTCAAATTTGTTATGAGCTGCTGTGGCTGTTTTATCTATATCATCAATTTTTGTTTGTTCGGAAATAATTTTAAAATCTGACGATGTTCCGTTCATGTGTTTATTTTTAATGGATTCATCAAAATCAAAAACTTGCCCAGAGAAATTAGAAATTACGAATTCAGTTTTAATAGGCTCAGCATCATTTGGTAATGGCGGCGGAGTCAGGGGTGGTGTCTCGGTATATTCTAGAACTTCAAAATCGTTTTTGCCTTTTTCGCGTTTTGTGAACAAATCTTGCCATGGAGGCATTGGCTGATCGTCGGTCCAAGGAATAGCCATCCATTCTTTGATTTCAAGGGCTTGGCTGACTTGCTTCCATTGAGCTAACCCTGGATACCAGCAGAACCAATTATGTAAGTCATGAGCATGCTTCAATTTATGTACCATTTCTAATCGTGAAAGATTAAAAAAAGTTGCTTTTGAATCTGTATGGACTAAGTGATATTTGGACATAATTTCCCTTTTGTTTCTATACTTGGTTTATATCGGCGGGCTGAAATAAGTCTTAAATTTACAAGTGTTTCAGGTGACAAGGACCTTGAATTTAGGTCGAAAGTCTTATAGACCATGGTCCATGGATTTAAATCAATTTATTCGAACCGTTCCCGACTTCCCTACGCGTGGGGTGTATTTTAAAGACATTTCTCCCCTGCTCGCCAATGGTCTGGCTCTTCAGCAAACAATAGATGGAATGTTGGAAAAAATTGATCTTTTGGAAGTTGATGCGTTTGTGGGGTTGGAATCACGCGGATTTATTTTTGCAAGCATGATGGCGGCTAAAACGAACAAAGGCTTTATTCCATTTCGTAAACAGGGCAAGTTGCCGCCACCGATTGTTTCAGAGTCTTATCAATTAGAGTATGGTTCTGCGACGCTCGAGGCTCAATCGGGCAAAGGACGAGTAGTGATTGTCGATGATGTATTGGCGACTGGTGGCACGCTTCAGGCAGGAATGGCTTTAGCTGAAAAAGCTGGATATTTCGTTGCCGACATTATTGTTCTTATTGATCTAACATTTTTAAATCAGTTTAAGTTTAAAGATCAAAAAGTTAAATCTTTGATCACCTATTAAAATGTATTTTTTAATTGCGGCTCTTAAAGATGAAGTCACCGAGTTAGTCGTATCAGAAAAAAATCATCTTATTTTGTCGGGTGTTGGAAAACTTAAAACTATAGTGACGTTATCGGATTTGTTTTATCAGCAAAGCCAGCCCATGTCTTGTTTGATTAACTTGGGAACTGTGGGCAGCGAGCGAATTCCTGCGGGGCAGTTGGTTGAAGTAACACGGTCTTTTCAGCGAGACACCACTTTTTTTTCAGAGCCCATTTCGTTGCCGAAACTCACTCAGCTGCCTGCCGTTGCTTGTGGGAGTGCCGATCGGGTGTGGCCATGTGAAGCGCAGGACCCTTGGGATGTTGTCGACATGGAGCTGTATGCATTGGCTTTTTTCTGCCGCGAGAAGGAAATTCCGCTTGTCTCAATTAAGTACGTCACAGATCAAAATGACGTATCTGTATACAAAGAATGGAAAAAACAATTACCCATGGCCAGTCAAATGCTTTCTCATTTTTGGAATACACAGAAAGAGGCCATTTTAGAAAAAATTTTATCAAATACACGCTCATGAAGGGTTTCTGGTCTTCCGATTGGTAGTGAATAGAATCTAGGATTCTATTTTTCTGTAGGAGGCTCCATGAAGTTGAATTTTGACTTTAAACATCTGGATTATTCAAAAAGCTTAGAGTTGTACATCCAAGAATGCGTCGATAAAATTTCCCATCTGATGTTAAAACAAAATGGTGGTACCGTATTTATAAGCAAAGTAAAGGGACAGTTTTGGGTGGAAATTAATGTCCAGTCGCCTTTACGCTATTTTAGGTCTAAGTCTAGCCATTATGATGTGTATTCGGCGGCTGATTTGGCGATCACTAAATTAGAAACTCAAGCTTTAAAGGTTCGCAAAATGAATCAGGATCATAAAAAAGTAGAGTTATCTAAACGCGGAAAGATGGATCAACTCAATCCTCGATTTGAGTATAAGACCAAATACCGCAAAGCTGCATAGGCGCTTGGCGCCTATGATGTTTTTTTAAACATCATTCTATTGTATTGACCCTCTTTTTGCGCAGTGCTAGTTTGGCTTGTTTTATACAAGGATATGTTTGCAAAAGTGTTATCTGTGTTGTCGATCCCTTAAAAACATTCCGCGAAGGAATATTAAATATTCTTGTGGGGATTTTTTAAGATTTGCACGTTGGTAAAGTCATTTTTCTGCATTTCCAAAGCTAAACAGTCAAAAGAGGGATCATAGAGTGAAAAATTATTTATTTACTAGTGAGTCTGTGTCTGAAGGACATCCGGATAAAATGGCCGATCAAATTTCTGATGCGGTATTGGATTCAATTCTTTCACAGGACTCTAAAGCACGTGTCGCCTGCGAAACGATGTTAACAACGGGTCTAATCGTTGTTGCTGGTGAAGTTACCACGGCCGCCAAGGTGGATATTTCTCAAATTGCTCGGCAAACCGTTAAAAAAATTGGTTATGATCATTCCGATAAAGGTTTTGATTATAATACATGTGGAGTCATTGTATCTTTGGGGCAGCAAAGCCCTGATATTAGCCAAGGTGTAAAAGAAACGGGCAGTGACGAGCAGGGTGCTGGTGATCAGGGTTTAATGTTTGGTTATGCGGTTAACGAAACACCCGAAATGATGCCTCTTTCGATCGCGATGTCTCACAAGCTAGTTAAAGATTTGGCGGATCTTAGGAAAAAAAATGTTGTTAGTTGGTTACGTCCGGATGCTAAATCTCAAGTCACTGTTCAGTACGAAAACGGTGTCGCTAAAAGAATCGACACGGTAGTGATTTCTACCCAACATGCGGATTCGGCCAATCTTCCTGAAATTAAAGATTTTATTTTGAATCAATTAGTAAAAAAATCAATTCCCGCTCAATGGTTGGATAGCAAAACTAAATTTCATATCAACCCAACTGGTCGTTTTGTAACGGGTGGTCCTATGGGTGATGCAGGATTAACAGGCCGTAAAATCATCGTTGATACTTATGGTGGTCACGGTGCTCATGGTGGCGGTGCCTTTTCTGGCAAAGATCCAAGTAAAGTGGATCGTTCAGCGGCCTATGCTTCTCGTCATATTGCTAAAAACCTTGTGGCTGCGGGCCTAGCTAAGCGTTGCCTTGTGCAAGTGGCCTACGCAATCGGTGTGGCTGAGCCGGTCAGTATCACTGTGAATGATTATGGAACAAGCGATCTGGGACCAGAAAAATTAGAAAAAATAGTTCGGGAATGCTGGAGCTTGAAGCCTGCACATATTGTAAAGGAGTTTGATCTTCTTAAACCAATTTACTCTCAAACTGCGGCGTATGGTCACTTTGGACGAGCGGAAGAGTCATTCACTTGGGAAAAGTTGAATAAAGTCGAGCAAGTGCAAAAAGTGGCAAAAAGCGTATAGACGATGGATCCTAAATTTATAAGAAACTTTTCTATTATTGCTCACATCGATCACGGAAAGTCGACATTAGCAGATGCTTTGTTGAACGCGACGGGTGCGCTGTCTCAACGAGAAGAAAAAGCTCAGTTCCTTGATAATATGGAACTCGAGCGAGAACGTGGGATCACCATCAAAGCACAAACTGTTTGTTTAGATTTTAAATCCAAAGATGGTAATAACTATCAAATTAATCTGATCGATACTCCGGGGCACGTTGACTTTAGCTATGAAGTGTCTCGTTCTTTGGCGGCTTGTGAAGGAGCCATTCTGGTAGTGGATGCTGCTCAGGGAGTAGAGGCCCAGACCTTAGCGAACGTTTATTTGGCGATAAACAACAATTTGGAAATTATTCCTGTTTTGAATAAAATCGATCTTCCTTCGGCGGACCCTGAGGGGGTTAAAAAGCAAATTGAAGACACGGTTGGCTTAGATTGCTCCGAAATTATTCATGCATCCGCGAAAGAGCGTATTGGAGTGACCGAGATTTTAGAGGCGATCGTGGCCAAGGTGCCACCGCCAAAGGCCGATCGTACGGTGCCTTTGCGTGCGTTGATTTTTGACTCTTGGTTTGATGTCTACCAAGGGGTTGTGGTTCTCGTCCGCGCGATGGATGGGACGGTCAAAGTGGGCGATCGTATTCGTTTCATGGCGACAGATAAAAATTACGAAGTTCTACGTATGGGGAAATACGCGCCGTTTCCGGTGGCTATTAAACAGCTAGATGCCGGAGAGGTGGGTTTTGTTATTTGCGGCATCAAGGACATTCGGGATGTCAAAGTCGGCGATACGGTAACGATGTTAAAACATGGTGCGACCGAGCCATTGCCTGGTTTTCAACGAATTAAGCCAATGGTCTTTGCTGGTATTTTCCCCATTGATGCCACTGACTATGAAAACTTAAAGGATGCTCTTGATAAATTGGCATTGAATGATTCCAGCTTAACATTTGAAGTCGAGAAATCGGCAGCGCTTGGGTTTGGCTACCGTTGTGGTTTCTTGGGCTTGTTGCATATGGAAATCGTTCAAGAACGTCTAGAGCGTGAATTTAATTTAAATCTTATCACGACGGCGCCGACAGTTGTGTATCGAATTCATTATACCAATGGCGATATCAAAGAGCTTGATAACCCATCGCAGATTCCAGATGAGTCAAAAATTTTAAAAATGGAAGAGCCATTCGTTAAGGTCACGATTCATACACCAACAGAGTATATCGGCGGTATTTTAAAACTATGCGAAGACAAGCGTGGTCAGCAAATAAAAATGGATTACGTTAACGAAACCAAAGTGATCATTGAATATCGTTTGCCGATGAATGAAATGGTCATGGATTTCTATGATCGTTTAAAATCAATCTCTAAAGGCTATGCGTCTCTTGAGTATGAAATGATGGACTTCGCTGAATCAGATTTGGTGAAGCTTGATGTTCTTATTAATAGTGAACCCATTGATGCGCTCAGTTTAATTGTCCATCGTGCAAAAAGTATCAATCGAGGGCGCGCGTTGGTTGAAAAAATGCGCGAATTGATTCCACGGCAACAGTACCAAGTGGCGATTCAGGCTGCTATCGGTGCAAAAATCGTAGCGCGAGAAACTCTTTCTGCGATTCGCAAAGACGTAACTGCTAAGTGTTACGGAGGCGATATTTCGCGTAAACGTAAGTTACTCGAAAAGCAAAAAGAGGGTAAGAAGCGAATGAAGCAAGTGGGACATGTTGAGGTCCCTCAGGAAGCCTTCTTGGCAATTTTGAAGGTCGAAGACTAAGAAAAGTCTCCATTGTGGGCTCGGCTCTGACGAGCCTAAACTTCAAAGAGCCTCTGACAAGTCGAAGATTTGTAGAGACCATCAAAAAGTCCAATCTGTTTTGCATCCCTGCGTTATGGGAGGACAAGTGCTCGGCTTTGTTTATAGAATTAGGAAGTTTAGCATTATCAGTTTTTTATTCAAGCGGGGTCCTTATGGGAGAATCACAGCAGTCGAAAGTGCAGCCTAAGGCTGAGTCTTCATATAATATTTTTGCTAAGACGTTTTGGACGGAAGGGTGGGGATCGATTGGTACGGCGGTGATGATCGCCTTGTTTATCCGTTGGGCTTTTTTTGAAGCCTATGTAATTCCATCAGGCAGTATGTTGCCTTCGCTTTTGATTCACGATCATATTTTTGTAAACAAATTTGTTTATGGGCTTCGTGTTCCGTTCAGTGAAAAGTGGTTGGTCGAGTTTAATCCGATTGCTAAAGGCGACGTGATTGTTTTTAAGTACCCCGAGGATATGAACACATTTTATATCAAGCGGGTAATTGGTTTGCCTGGTGATAAAATTGAATATGACAATGGTGTTTTGTATATCAACGACAAAGTCGTGGATAAAAACGTTCCTATCAGTGAAGAGGATTGGAATTGGTTGCGAGAGGAAGATTTTGAGCGTGGCCATGTGGGCTTAGGCAGTCGAGATCAATTTTCACATTTTACAGAAATTTTAGCGGATAAAAAACACAGTATCATTATGCAAAAGTCGCGTGTCTATGATGGCAAATTTGGTCCCGTGACGGTGCCGGAAAATCATCTATTCGTGATGGGTGATAATCGAGATAATTCACGAGACTCTCGATATTGGGGATTTTTACCAAAAGAAAATATTTTAGGACGAGCGATGTTTGTATGGCTTAGTTGCGAAGAGACATTAAATCGTCTGCCATTTTTATGTGATCCTACGACGATTCGCTGGAAGCGTTTTTATCATCAAGTGAACTAAACTGGTAGGTTTTGGTGGCATCAAAAAAAGGAACTTGGACGCAGGCATGGGTTACCTTCTTGAGTCCGCTGATTCTGATTCTGTGTTTACGGTGGGCCATTGTAGAGCCATTTGTTATTCCCTCTGAGAGCATGGTTCCCAATCTTTTGGTTCATGACCATATTTTAGTAAAAAAGTTTTCATTTGGATTGAAAGTTCCGTTCGTGGATCAATGGTTAGTTCGATGGGGCGCTCCTCAACCGGGAGACATCGTTGTGTTTAAATACCCACCTAACCCAAGTGTATATTACGTCAAACGCCTGGTGGGTTTGCCTGGTGACAAGATTGAAGTGCGGAGTGGTCGAATTTTGCGAAATGGGCAGATGTTTTCATACACGCCAACCCCAGATAAAGAATTTCATTTTCAAGAGCATAATGGATTGCGGGATTACACGGTTCTTGTTCACTCCGAGTCTGATGATCAAGAAGGAACCGTTTACGAAGTTCCGGAAAACCAATATTTTGTGATGGGCGATAATCGCGATAATTCCAGCGATTCACGGGTCTGGGGTTTTGTTTCGGCACAGTTTTTAGTTGGCAAAAGTTGGATGATTTGGTTGAGTTGCCAAGAAACGCTTGAGGATGCGCGTTTTATCTGTGATCCTTTGAAGATGAGATGGAATAGGATGTTTAATTTTCTATGACCGTCAGAACGACTTCTCAGTATCTGACGCTTGTCAGTCTATCGGTGGCTTTTGCTCTATTTTTAAAATGGTCATTGATTTCAGTTTATCGCATTCCTTCGAAGTCCATGTCGCCCACTTTGATTCCTGGTGATTTTGTTATAGTCAACAAAGCGGCCTATGGTTTTAAGTTTACGCCTGTGTCCTCACCTATTGTGGCGACAACACCTGAATATGGGGATATTGTTTTGATGAAATTAAATGAAAATTCGGGTACTTACTATATAAAACGAGTGATCGGTAAAGCCGGTGACATTGTTGAGATAAAAAGTGGTCAATTGATCGTCAGTGGCAAAGAGTTTCACGCCAAAAAACAGGATGTATCTTCTGCTCAAAACACGAGCTTGTTTGAAGTTTTCAACGAGGGCTTTGAGGGTAAAAATTGGTCAATTTTAAGAAGCCAAGACTATTCTAAAAAGAACTTTGGTCCTTTTACGGTACCGGCCGGGCATTATTTCGTTTTGGGGGATAATCGGGATTCTTCAGAGGACTCTCGCCAGTGGGGGGCTATTGCTCTGAGCTTAATTAAAGGGCGTGTGAGTCTAGTTGGTTTGTCCGTTGATTGGCAGGACTCGGAAGGGCGCGGTCGCATGAAGTGGGATCGATTCCTTAGCGTTCCTAAATAGAGTTGCACGAGCATTAGCTCTTTTCGAAGGGCATGTGTTAATGCCAGAAAGTCTTTTGACAGGGCTTTCGGAGCAAGTTAGTTTTTTCATGATGTCTTTCGTATCGATCTCTGACCTTTCTCTTCAGCAAGTCGAGTCCATCTTTATAAACTCCGACTTTTTTAAAACTAAAAATGCGAATCCTCTTCTTTCTGATGTGGTTGTAGCCAATGTTTTTTTCGAACCCAGCACACGCACGCGTATGAGTTTTGAAATGGCAGCACTGCGCTTGGGGGCAAAGTCGATTTTGTTTAACGGTAAAATCGGCTCTAGTCTGGAAAAAGAAGAAACGTATATAGATACGGTTCTGAATATCGCGGCCATGAAACCGGACATGATGGTGATCCGTTCTAATGATGAATTAAGTTTTACAGATTTGAAAGACCAAATCGACGTTCCTGTAATTAATGCGGGTTGGGGAACGAAAGGACATCCGACGCAAGCGCTACTGGACATCGCGACGTTGCGGGCGAAGAATCGCCCTATTGCGCGCGAAAAAATTCTGTTCATCGGAGACATTAAGCATTCTCGGGTGGTGTCTTCGCATTTGGAGCTGGCAAAAATTTTAAATTATGAAGTGGCCTTTTGTGGACCAGAGACTTTTTTGCCGCCGAATACATCGGTTAAAGTTTTTAGTAGTTTAAAAGACGGACTGGCGTGGGCGACTGCTGCCATTTTTTTAAGATTTCAGAAAGAGCGTCATCAGCCAAATTCTGGCGCGCCGGTGGCGACCAGTCCGTATCAGCTGAATGTGGAAACTTTAAAACTCGTAAAAAATGAGTGTGTGATTATGCATCCCGGCCCGGTGAATTGGGGAGTCGAGATGACAGAAGATGTGTTGAAGGATCCACGATGTTTAATTTTGGATCAAGTCAATCAGGGTGTTTATGTACGAATGGCGCTTATTTATTTAGTCGCTAAACGAGAGCTAGTTTAACAAGAATACGAATGAGGTAGACAGTGAAAGGTTACTTGGTGCTTGAGTCCGGCGAAATGTACGAAGGAACACTTCTTAATTCAGCTCATGCCGGATCGACGAACTTTGAAAGAGCCGGCGAAGTGGTATTTAATACATCGAATACCGGTTACGAGGAAATTGCGACGGACCCGTCTTATTTTTCTCAGATTATTGTGATGACGGCGCCTCAACAAGGTAACTATGGTATTTCGAAAAGTTTTTGGGAATCAAATCAGATTCATATACAGGGATTTGTGGCTTTAGAAATTCAGAATTCTAAGCGTGAAAGTAGCTGGGTGGATCAGCTGGGAAACCATGGTGTTCCTTTGTTGTCAGGAATTGATACGCGTCATCTGACCATGCGTTTGCGGAGCGGCGGTACGCCTTGGGGGGCCATCGTTGCTGCTCAAAATCCCGCGCAGGCCAAAACCAAAGCTGATAAATTGATTCAAGAAAAACGCGTCATCGAGAAAGATTGGGTTTACGCGGTCAGTGCCAAAGATAGCCAAATTTTAAAAGGCGAAAATGCTTCGGGCCCTCGGGTGGCGTTGTTGGATTTTGGAACCAAACAAAACATTGTGCGTCTGGCGCAAAAGTACGCGAAAGAAATCAAAATCTTTAACAGTCGAGCTTCGTTCGAGGAAATCAGTTCTTACAATCCACAAGCGATATTATTAACGAACGGTCCTGGGGACCCCGCTGATGTAAAGATAGCCGTGGAAACGACTCGAGGTTTTATTGGCCGACGACCAATTTATGGGATTTGCATGGGTCATCAGATTCTGTGTTTGGCCTTGGGGGCGAAAACGTATAAGTTAAAATTTGGTCATCGTGGCAGCAACCATCCGATTAGGGATGAGGTCTTGAACGAAATTTATGTTTCTAGTCAGAATCATGGCTATGCTGTTGATCCAAAAACACTACCGGCGGAGGTTAAGATCACCCACACTAATTTAAATGATCAGAGTGTGGCCGGTATTTACTGGAAAGAAAAAAGTATTTTAGGCATTCAATACCATCCAGAGGCGTGTCCAGGGCCGCATGATGCGCAGGGATTGTTTCGTTTCTTTTTTGATGAAATGGTTGCCAGTTACAAATATGAGTAGGCTAAAGGGAGCGATGTTATGAATGATATCGAAAAACTAATAGAAAAGATTCTAAGCCATTTTGCCGGCAAAGATTTTGTGGATGAATTGGAAATGGCGAAGAAGGAATTTTTTGATCATGTGATTATGGATCCTGATCGCAATGACCAATATGAATTGCGGATGAATCAGTTTTTTGATTGGTATTTTTTCTCGCGCAAGTTATCGAATTTTGGGCAAACGCCGCTTGAAGCATGTTTGCTGGTGCGCGAGTTACGATTTGTCGATTCTGAATTGGCACTGTTAAATGTCCTCAAGAAGAATGTTCACTCGCTTTTCGAATTTGCAAAAATCAAAGGCAAGGATGTCTATATTCAGGACATTATCAAGAACAACAAAATTGTCGTCAAAGACTCAAATGTTTTGTTTGGATTTAATGAGGAAGAGATTTTTGAAGCCAGGCTGGTGCAATTCGATGGAAAGTGGATATTCCTAAAGGGATTTTGTTTTCACCCGTTTTCGGTCAAAAAAATTATTTTAACCGAAGTGAAGAAATTTAGAAAAAATACAGATTTAGATCCGGAGAGTTTTATCTTTCGCTTGATGAAAATGCGATACAAGTTTGAACAGTATAAGCACGTCAAGCCAGAGATGATTTATTCTCAGGAAGTTTTAGCTTAAAGCGAGGAAAAGATGCCAAAGAAGTCCAATCTGAAGAAAGTTTTAATCCTAGGCAGTGGTCCTATTGTGATTGGACAAGCCTGCGAGTTTGATTATTCGGGTACGCAGGCCTGCAAAGCGATCATGAAAGAAAACATCGATGTGGTTTTGGTGAACTCGAATCCTGCCACGATCATGACCGATCCCGAGATTGCGACGAAGACCTACATCGAACCTTTGAAAATTGAGTTTGTAGAAAAAATTATTGAAAAAGAACGTCCCCAAGCGATTATTCCCACATTGGGCGGGCAGACCGCCCTGAACTTGGCGTTAGAGCTGCACGAAGCGGGCATATTGAAGAAATGGAACGTCGAGCTGTTAGGCGCAACCCCGGACGTTATTAAAGCCGCAGAAGATCGTGAACTTTTTAGATCGATTTTAGATAAAGTGGGTGCCAAGTATCCCAAAAGTTATTTGGTTCGAACGTACGAGTACGGATTAGAAGTGGCCACGGAATTGGGGTATCCATTGATTTTGCGACCTAACTATACGTTGGGTGGTGGCGGTGGTGGGATCGCATATTCTCCGGAAGAATATCGTTCCATGATCATTAAAGCATTGCATGAGTCTCCGACCAGTGAGGTCTTGGTAGAAGAAAGTATTATTGGTTGGAAAGAATACGAATTGGAAGTCATGCGTGATCACAAGGGAACATTTGTCGTGGTCTGTAATATCGAAAATTTGGATCCCTGTGGCGTTCACACGGGGGACAGCATTACGATTGCCCCTCAGATGACATTGACGGATCAGCAGTATCAAGACATGCGCGATGAGGCGTACAAAATTATTAACCTTGTGGGCGTTCAAACAGGTGGCGCGAATATTCAATTTGCGGTGCATCCGACCACGGGTGAACGTGTCGTTATCGAAATGAATCCTCGGGTCAGTCGCTCGTCCGCTCTGGCCAGCAAAGCGACGGGATTTCCGATTGCGAAAATTGCGGCGTTATTGGCACTGGGATACTCGATGGATGAATTGAAGAATGATATCACGCGATCGACACCCTCCAGTTACGAACCAGCATTGGATTATGTAGTGACCAAGATTCCTAGGTTCGCGTTCGAAAAATTTCAAGGTTCAAAAGATTTACTGACCACGCAAATGAAAAGCGTGGGCGAAGTCATGGGGATTGGGCGTACCTTTAAAGAGTCTTTGATGAAGGCGTTGTTGTCATTAGAGTTCCATGCCGAAGGTATTCCAGATATTGCGTACACCTCCGAGCAGCTTTCCTATCCCAACTCACAGCGGGTGTGGGCGTTGTTTCAAATCTTTCGTGATGGAAAATCGGTCGAAGAGGTCCAGGATTTAACACAGATCAATCCTTGGTTCTTGGAGCAAATTCAAGAAATTGTGCAGTTTGAAAAACATTTTACAAAAAATTTTAAATTTGATGAAAGTAAAAAAGAAGAATCTGTGCAGGTGTTGTTGGATGCTAAACGTATGGGGTTTTCCGATGCTCGCATCGCCAAGTTATGTGGACGCAAGGAAAGTGAGATCTTGGCCTTGAGGCACAAGTGGGGGCTGCATCCCAAGTACAGTCGTGTCGATACGTGTGCCGCCGAGTTCGAATCAAATACTCCCTATTTATATTCTTCGTACTGGTCAATGAAGTCCGAGCTGCCTGCATTTGATAAGCCTGTGGCCATTATTGGCAGTGGACCGAATCGTATTGGGCAAGGCATCGAGTTTGACTACAGTTGCGTGCGTGGCGTGAAGGCTATTCAAAAGAATGGCATTCCGGTCATTATGATGAATTCAAATCCAGAAACGGTTTCAACGGACTATGACACCTCTGATTTATTATTTTTTGAACCACTGACGGCCGAATGTGTATCCGAGGTTATGTGGGCGACGCAAGCGGCGGGATTTGTATCTCAGTTGGGGGGGCAGACGCCAATTAATATAACGAAAAAACTTTTAAACAACGGTTTTCAGTTGCTAGGTTCAACGATGCGAACCATTGATTTAGCGGAAGATCGCGGTTTGTTCAGTGATATTTGCAAGCGCATCGGTTTGCAAATTCCAAAATCAGCGATGGTGGGTAGTTATTCAAAAGCGCTCGAGATGCAATCTCAAGTTGGCTTTCCGATGATTTGTCGGCCTAGTTTTGTTTTGGGTGGCCGTCGGATGGAAGTTTTAGAAAATCCCGATGAGTTAAAGTCTTATTTCGAGCGACATAAAGATTTTATATCTGATGATAAGCCGTGTTTGATGGACCAATTCTTGGACGGGGCGCTGGAAGTGGATGTGGATGTTGTTCGTGGTAAGGACTGGATTATTATCGGTGGAATCATCGAGCATATCGAGGCTGCGGGGGTTCATTCTGGGGACAGTATGGGGGTTATTCCGCCTCAGCGATTGAAAGACTCTACGTGTGACAAAATCGAAGAATTATCTCGCGTGCTTGCGAACGAACTAGAAATCGTTGGATTTATGAATTTACAAATGGCCATCAAAGACGATGTTATATACGTGTTAGAGGCAAATCCTCGTAGCTCGCGATCCGTTCCATTTATTGCCAAAGCCACGGGTATTCCATTGATTGATCTGGGTGTCGAAGCCATCTTGGGTAAATCAAAAAAAGAAATGCAATTAGATAAGTACAATTGGCGAAATATCTCTAATGTGTGCGTGAAGGGTGTGGTGTTTCCATTTAAAAAATTTTCGGAGTCAGATTCTATTTTAGGTCCCGAAATGAAATCCACAGGCGAGTCCATGGGGCGAGGCAGTGACTATTCCGAAGCGTTGATGAAGGCATTTCTTTCGAGTCACGTAAAACTGCCATCCAAAGGCGAAGTGTTTTTCTCGTTAAGAGAAAAAGACAAAGACTTTCTTATTCCCATTGCGCGTGAAATGCAAAAAATGGGTTACCAACTATCGGCAACGACGGGAACGGCGGCGTATTTTAATGAAAATGGATTGGAGTGTATTTCGTTGAAGAAGGTCCATGAAGGGCGTCCACACTGTGTGGATCATATCCGCAAAGGGAACGTGTCATTGGTGATTAACACGACGACGGGTCGACAGGCGATTGAGGCCAGTTTTGATATTCGTCGGGCGTGTATTGATTACAGTATTCCGTGCATTACCGAAAGTGATGCGGCGGTGGCATTTTTGATTGCTTTGAAAAAGCGTAATGAAGGCTCATTTGATGTTACAAATTTGTAGAATATTCGTCGCATTTATTTTTTCGGTGGCTTTCGCTAGTGTTTTATATGCCACCGAACAACCGGAAGAAATTACGATCGGGGTCATTCCGGGAGGTAATCCTTCGTTGATAAAACAACAAGGGGTGGCCTTTGCGCAGGATCTTCAGCAAATCATCAAGATCAAAACCAATATTTATATTTCTAAAGATTACAATACGCTGATCGAAGCCATGAAGGAAAAGAAAGTCGATTTTGCTTTTTTAACGGCGTTGTCGTTTGTCTACGCGGAAAAAACAGCGCAGGCAAAGGTATTGCTTAAAAAGGTTTATCAAGAACCTTTTTATTATGCGGCGTTGGTGGTTCTAAGTAGCAGCAAAATAGAAAGATTTGTAGATCTCAAAGGTAAGAAGATCGCTTATGTCGACAGTAAATCCACGTCGGGTTATTTGTATCCAAAAGCTCATCTAAAGAAAATGAACTTTTTGGATACGGATTTCAAGCACGTGGTTTATTCGGGAAACCATTCCCAATCCGTACAAATGTTGGAAGAGGGAAAGGTCGATGTGATCGCCGTTTTTAGTGATGATGCCAAAGGCATCGCCGGGGCATGGACTAAATTTGGTAAATTAGACAAGAAAAAATACAAAGTTTTATGGGTCAGCGACCCCGTGCCATCGGATCCGTTGACGGTTCGTCAAGGTTTCTATGATCAATACCCGAATGTATCTCATATGGTCATGGTGGGGATTATTGATATTTTTGAAAAACCGGAAAACAAAGGTAAGTATTCCGAGATTTTAGGAAGTAAAAGTTTGATGCCGGCAACGAGCCGTCAATATGATCCTGTTCGGGATGTAATAAAAAATTTGAATATTCAAATCAATTAGCTATAATTTTTTTATGAGCGCTATTGAAAATGCAATTGAAGTAAAAAATTTAAACAAATCATTTAGAAAATCTGTTTTTGAAAAAAGTAAACATATTTTAAAAAATGTTTCGTTCGATATACCTAAAAATAAGACGACGGGATTTGTGGGGAACAACGGTTCGGGTAAGACCACAAGTATTAAATGTATTTTCGAATTTATTTTTAAAGACTCAGGCGATGTTAAATTTTTTAATCAGGAAATGGGGCCTGCCGTTCGTCGAAGAATTGGCTATTTGCCAGAGCGTCCGTATTTGTACGAGTTCTTAACAGCTGAAGAGTTTTTAAAATTTCATTTGAGCCTTAGCGGTATTCATTTGCAAGGAGCTGCGTTGAACGCGCTGATTGACGAAACTTTACACAAAGTTGGGTTGTTAGAGGCTAAAAAGAAGGCTTTACGTAGTTTTTCAAAAGGTATGCTGCAACGAGCCGGCTTGGCTCAAGCATTGATTCATAAGCCCGAAATTTTGATATTGGACGAGCCGATGTCGGGTTTAGACCCTGATGGGCGCTTGATGGTCAAAGATATCCTAAGGGAAGAAAAGAAAAAAGGTATTACAATTTTTTTCAGCAGTCACTTGCTACAGGATATGGAAGAGCTTTGTGATCACCTGGTCGCGATTCATGGCGGGGAAATAATTTACAATAGCGATTTGAAATCTTTTATGAGTCAGTTCCCATCGCTAGAAGAGGCCTTCCGTAGTAAGCAAAAGGAAGTGCAAAAATGAGAGCGATATATACTATTGCGCTAACAACACTTCGAGAGTTAATTCGTGAAAAATTATTTATCGTGATTTTCTTTTTAGCGATTGGGCTTCTGTTCATAAGCGTGGCGTTGAGTAATTTGTCGATCTGGGAATTTCAACGTATTCTGGCAGACTTGTCTTTATCCTCAATGGAATTCACGGCATTGGGAATCGCTTTGTTTTCGGGTTCTTACATGATTTACAAAGAAATTGAAAAGCAAACGTGTTTGCTTTTACTTTCTAAACCGATCAGTCGCCGACAATTTATTTTAGGAAAATTTTGTGGGTTGAGCCTGCTGCTGCTGCTTACATTGCTGGCGTTAACTGTTTTGATGAATATTATTTTACTTGAGCCCGAGTATATACTGAATTCATTTATGATCATGCTGAATATTTATTTAAAGGTCTTAGTCATATTGGCATTAGTATTTTTATTGTCGGTATACATCAGACCCGTTATTAGTTTGTTATTTGGGTTCAGTTTTTATTTATATTCTCATGGTATTAACAGTGTTGAATTTTTAATAAAGAAAACCAATGACGACAATTTAATTGCTATTCACAAAGTTTTAGAAACAATTAGTCCTCAGTTTTTTCGATTTAACTGGAAGAATTATTATTTTCTTAAAGATGCGCCGGATATGAATAGTTTCGTCATTATGACTAGCTATTTTATTCTTTGGATTGTATTTCTAATGATCTTTGCCGTTCGTGGGTTCAACAAACGAGATATTGTCTAGTTTTGGTTAGAATCGCAAAAATTAAGGTTTTCATTTACGATTCCTTTGCATTTATTTGTTGCGCAGAGAGTGCCAGTTTTTTCGACAAAGGCCTTGCAGTCTTTGTTGTCGTTGCATTGGCTAGATTCCTGGTTGACTAGTGAAATGCATACATTATTTGTACCACACTTTTCTGGAAGATTTGATATCAGAGCACGACAGATTTCATCCGGGCAAAGTTCTTCGCGTTCGGCAAGAATAGCTTTGCATGTCGGAGTTTCACATTGAAATTCTTGTTCTTTAAGCATAGCTGTGCAGTCTTTTGTTTTGCAGTGAATCGGATTCTGCTGAGCATAGCCTTTACAATCTTGCGCGTCCATTCCACCAAATCCAGAATCTTTGATCAATTTATATTTTAGGTAGGTTTCTAACATTTTATTTGATGCTGAATTTGTTTTTTTTGAAAAAATAATTTTGCTAGTAATACTAGATGGCTCTCGCTGAATTTCAGAAGGTGTTCCAGCACAGGCCGTAAGAAATATGAGGGCAGTTAAAACACTAAATAAAATTAGTTTCATATTTATTAGGATACATGCTTATAATCTAAAAATGATAAACGATATTATGGCCCTACCGACTGAAGTCCAGTATTTCTTCATTTTTCTTATCGGTGCGATTTTAGGAAGTTTTGCCAACGTTATAATATACAGAATGCCTCAAGATCTTTCGATCGTTAAGCCGGGTTCACATTGTTATCAATGTAAAAAACCAATTCTTTGGTATGACAATATTCCTATTTTTACTTGGTTTGTTTTGCGGGGTAAATGTCGAAACTGTGGTGCCAAATTTTCGTTGAGATACCCATTCGTTGAATTTTTGACAGGCCTTTTGTTTTTACTTAGTTTTCATTTTATTGGATACAAGTGGTTCTTGCTTGAGGTTTTAATTTACCAATTTGGTATTGTTGTATGTAGTTTTATAGATTTTGATCACATGATTTTACCTGATGAGTTTACCATTGGTGGAACAATCATAGCCTTACTGGGGGCATGGTTAAATCCAGAACGGCAATTTTTGGAAGCCTTGATAGGAATGATTTTTGGCGGCGGCTTTTTGTGGTTCATGGCATACGCATACTATTTAATTTCTAAGAATGAAGGTATGGGTGGTGGTGATATCAAATTACTTGCATGGATCGGAGCCTTGTTGGGATGGAAAGCGATTCCATTTGTAATTATGGTCTCTGCCATCAGTGGTTCCATGATTGGAATTCTTATCGCGCTAAAAAGTAAAGATGGTCTTAAGACGGCAATTCCATTCGGTCCTTATCTGGCCTTTAGTGGGGTTTTATACATCTTTGGTGGTCATGAATGGGCAATTCAGTACTTTAATTTGTTTTTACCTGGATTTTGAACCTGTAGGTGATTTGACTCTTACATAAGGCCATTTAATATTTAAACAAGAGCCTATCCTAATAAGTCGTGATCACTTGTTGTTTATCTCCAACGTACCGGGGTCGACGGCTTATTCGGATAGGTTCTAAAAGGTTATATGTTTTTTGGTTCAAAAAAATTAATAGGTCTCGATATTGGGACCAACTCTATCAAAATCGCTGAATTGGACATTTCCAAAAGTGGAACTGTCATGCAGAACTTTGGGTATATGCCAACGCCAGTTAACTCGATGGCTCCTGAAGAAATCAAAGACGTTTCAGCTTTAGGCTCAGCGATTTCTAATCTGGTTTCCGAGCTTCGCACAAAACGAAAAAATGTGTGTGCGGGATTAAGTGGAACTTCGGTGATCGTCAGAAAAATTACGATGCCCAAGCTTGATGGCAAGCTTCTAAAGGAGCAGATCAAGTTCGAAGCCGAGCAGTATATCCCATTTGATATCAATAACATTTCGTTAACTCATGTGGTGTTACCGTCATTAAGTCAGGGCAGTACGATGGATTTGCTTCTGATTGCGGCTCAGAACGAAATTATTACTCAGTACTTGGCGACAATTGAAAATGCAAACCTTAAATCGAATACATTTGATGTTACGGGCTTTGCACTTGCGAATGTGTTCGAGCACAATTACGGAAAGATTAAAGATCAAAATATTGGACTTTTTAATTTTGGTAGTTCGGTAACCAATTTTATCGTGATTAGCCAGGGCGATATCGTTTTTTGTCGAGATATTTTAGTCGGTGGTGTCAACTACACGAGCGAAATTTCAAAAAACTTAGGTATTTCCTTTCCAGAAGCAGAGGCTTTAAAAATTTCGGCATCCTCAAAAAAGGATATTCCAGAAGACGTTGTTAATTTTATCAATTTCACAACAGAGTCGATCATCGAAGAGATTAAGAATTCATTGGATCTTTTGAATGTGTCGACTAATGGCTTAACTTTAAATCGTTGTTTTTATACCGGTGGCTCTTGCCAAACATTAGGTTTGATAGATTCGTTAGTTAAGAGTACCGGAATTCAATTTGAGGTCTTGAATCCATTTAAGCGTATTCAAGCCAACCCCAAAAAATTTTCGGCGGCCTATGTTAAACAAATAAGCAATATGGCACCCATCTCTTTGGGGTTGGCATTAAGAGAGGATTCTGATCATGATCCGAATTAACCTCTTAAATCAAAAAATTAGATCACAGGTTAATCCACAGTTAACGACAATTGCCGTTAATGCAGATGTGGTTATGACTCGCGATGAGATTCAAAAGCAGGCTTTTTCCCGTATTGGGGTTATTGTTTTATTTCCGCTTCTTTTTTACATGTATGATAATTATTATTATCAACACGAAGTGAACTCGTTATTTCCACCTTTAGAAGCGCGCATTGATGAACTAAGCAAATTTAACTCGGCAAAAGAAAAGTTTGTTAATGATATTAAGCAATTTGAAAAAGAAGGAAAAATTATTCAGGATAAAATTAATAAAATCAATTTCCTGGGTGCTCTTCGTGGATACGAAATTGAAATTCATAAATTTTTTCAAAAAACTTTGCCACAGAAATTATGGTTTGACGAGCTAGTATATACATTTGATCAAAAATCGGATGTCGGGGTGAAGGGCGAAATTAAAATTCGTGGGCTGTCATACAACCCTTCTGATATTCAAATGGTGCGTAAAGCAATTAAAGAAAATATTCTTTTTACAGAATGTGAAATCCAAAAGCAAAGTACCGTAGATTTTGAAGGTCAAAGAGTAGAAAGTTTTGAACTTATTGTTAAGATGGAGAAAAGACTGTGATTCAGATTCTAGCCAGAATCGTTGGTTTAGACTATCCCAAAGTTGTATTCATAGGTTTGTTCCTATGTGGGGTATACTATATTCTGTATTTTCAGGATGCGGCTACGCAACTAGATACAAAGCTAAATAGATTGAAATCCACATTGAGCCAAGAAGAAGCAAAAGCGAAAGATACCAAAGAGACAGAGTCCCGTGCCGAAATTGTAAAAAAGAATGTTGCTGAACTCAGTAAAAACTTGGATACAGTACAAAAAAGACTACCTAGCAATATCACGACTTCTGACGTAATTTCGTTTATTGAGTTTTTTTCTCGAGAAACACAAATTCAAATTTCATCCAAGACGCCAATGAATCCAGTTCGTGAGGATATTACAGAAAAATTGCCGGTAAGTATTAGTTTTTCCACCTCCTATTCAAAATTGGGGCAATTTTTTGTGGCGGCAGCTAACTATGATCGCATTACCACGATTCCAAAGTATTCTATTCGTCGCAGTGCGGATCGCGAGTCACAAACGTTACAGATTGACATGGAAATTAATGGGTATCGTGCATTTGAAACTAAAGAAGATGTTATAAAGGACCAAAGATGAATTTCATTTTTATCTTAATCCTTAACTCTCTATTTATTCAAACTTCATATGGACAATCTCCGCCCGTGGAGCCAGAGACTCCACCGACGATGGAAGCGCATTCAGGCGAACCTTCGACGGCCGAGCCATTTCCAACAACGATGACCGAAGAGTTGAATGATGCAAATGGAATTGTTTTAAAAAAAAATAATTTTATTTATGACGGGGCAGAAGGCAGAGATCCATTCAAAGTCTACAGGGAACTTCAGCTTTTTAATCCAACAGATGGCTCTAATCCGGCAGTAAAAGTTGGTCCAGTCATCGTGGAAAAAAGCATTCGAACGGCTGCTGTTCCTGGTGATATAGTTATCTTGGGCATTTTATATAAGAAAAATGATCCCATTGCGCTTGTAAAAGTCCGTGATGTAAAAGGATTGAACAAGTTAAGACTAAATTCCCCGGTGGGACGTAATGAAGGAAAAGTGATCGAAATTCACAAAGATAGAATTGTAATTGAACAGGTCAGAGATTTCGATGGACAGAAATTTACCGAAAAAGTGACTTTAAAAGTAAGAGAAAAAAAGAACTAACTAAACGAGGTATTTTACATGGACGTAAAAAAAATCGCTTTATGCTTGTTGGCAGCTGTATTCATGTTAACGTCCTGCTCTAGCCAGCCGACAGAAGGCAATGAAGATTTTGCAGCGGCAGATGCGTCTGCGTCAACTGATGGCAGTGCTGACATCGCTAATGAAAATTTAGATCAACCTCCATCAGACGAGTTTTCAGAAAACACGCCTCCTGCAACGGATGAATTGCCCGGTGAAACACCGACCGATCAAGGGCTTGTTGATAACCAAATGCCAGCCGATGATCTAAGTATGCAACAACCTGCGCAAGACTCGTTGGTTCCGCAGGAGGCGCCGCCAATGGAGGAAAATATTCAACAGCCAATGGCAGAGCAACCGACCCCAATGCCTGCTCCGACCATCGAGGAGCAGCCAGCCCCACCTGCAAATCAAATGGTTAGGATTACGAACGTTGAATTTAAAGGTAACGAATCAGGTGGAACGCTGGTGATTTCAACATCGGGGGAATTTAAATATAATCAATCCAGAAACAGTTCTAGCAATCAATTGATTATTGAAATTCCAAATTCTACTTTAGATAAAAAAGCGTCTCGACCTCTTTTGCTTAAAGATTTTAAAGGAGGTATTGGTGCTGTTTCTACTTACTATTCGTCTAGTAACCAAACAACCAGGATCGTTTTGGAGTTACGTGAAAATGCACCCGAAATTTTACTACAACCAGAGTTGAATTCTTTGTTAGTGGTAACTACAGAATCAGCAACGCAAACAGATCAAGTTGTTAATACGGATCATATGCAAACCCCGTCTGCGACCAGTTCTAACCACGATGTTTCTTCTCCTCGGGCCGGAAGTGTCTCGATTGCAGAGGCTTTTAATACTAAGAGTTTTGAAGGTGAAGAAATCGATTGTAACTTTAATGAAATTAGTACTAAGGAACTTTTATTGTTTATTGGCGAGCAGATTGGAGCCAATATCATCGTTGATGATATTCCCGAGTCAACTGTAGATATCAATATTCAGACAGTTCCTTGGGATCATTGCATGGCGGTTATTTTAAAGTTGAAAAAATTGGGGTATTCAAAAATTGGAAATATCCTAAGAATATCGACGATGGATAATATTAAAAAGGAAAATGAAGAAGCTATCAAAAGCCTAAAAGACAGTGAAGAGCTGGCACCACTTAAAGTACGTCTTTTCCCAATCAGTTTTGCAGAGGGTAAAGATCTAGAAAAGTTAATATCTAGTTTCCTTACAAAAAATCGCGGTAATGCCTCGTTTGATTCACGTACTAACTCGTTTATCGTTACAGATACTGACGAGGTTCTTCGGCAGATTGGAATCATGATCAAGAATCTAGATACGCCACCACGTCAAGTTTTGATTGAAGGTAAAATTGTTGAAGCGAGTACAAACTTTAGTAAGCAAATGGGTATTAATTGGGGATTTTCGGGAGCTCCGGTTTCATTAGGAAGCAAGAAGACAACATTCACGCCAAATTTTTCAATTGGTTCAATCAAGGAATCAAGTGAAAATTCATTGGGATTCACAGTTGGAGTGGTTGATTTCATTGGCAGCTTGACCGCCTCTTTAGCGCTTTTGGAAAAGGAAGATAAAGTCAAAGTGTTGTCGTCTCCGCGAATTGTTACAATCAACAACAATGCTGCAAAAATTTCGACGACCGCCACGATCAAACCGGTATCCAAAGATAATACGGGTAAGTTTACCGAAGGAAGTGCGCTTGATTTGAGATTGAATCTTGATGTGACGCCTCAGGTGACTAACGATGGATCGGTAAAAATGAAAATTGACGTTAATCGTGATTTTTCGGGTATTGCTCCAGATCCGACGATTCCAGGTTCCGCTCCCAAGTACACTCGTCAAATTTCAACGAATGTACTTGTTAAGAACGGTCAGACATCGGTTATTGGCGGCGTGTTTCAAAACGATACATCAGAAGGTGAAGTGGGATTGCCAGGTTTAAGAGACATTCCGATACTGGGATTCCTTTTTAGACAACGTCAGACAGCTAAAACAAACACTGAATTATTAGTATTCCTAACACCTAAGATTTTAAGTTATAATGAAAACGGAGATACAACGAACTAACTAAGGCTGGTTATGAAAAGCGTATACAAAATTTTATTGGTGGTTATTTCATTTTGTTATCTGGGTTGTTCAAGTAACAAAGACGACGACCCGAGCGAAAACTTGACAATGGATATTGGATCAAGTGCTAGCATTTTAATTCCGTCACCCGCGTCGACCTTAAGCTGTGAGCAGATTTCCAAAGGTGAAACCACGGCGGGAGCCATCTCGGGCGCGTATTTTACTGTCCCTAATCCAAAAATTACTTGGAAAAATCCTGATAATGTATCGGATGTAAGGATTGTCGTGCTGAAGTTGACTCTTAAATCACCTAAAGTAGGTGGCGAGTATTCATGTGTTTTTTCCGATTTAGCGCTCGGTTCTTTATTTTTCAGACGTGAAAACGTGGGCGAAAACTTGGTGGTAAACCTTTGGGATGCTCGATTGGGTCCCCGATCGCCCAATCGGATAAATTCCACGAGCGAGCTTCTGACTTCCAAAGTCGTAGATGGTAAAACTATAGGGCCTACTCATCTTTCATGCGATATCAAATGTGGCGGCGTTTCGATTGCCAAGAACTCTGGTCAATTTAGTGTTACAGGGACTTGGGAATTATTAGCTGTTCAAAAAAAGTATGCAAATGAATCGAGCGCGGATTATGAAGAGTTTCCTATTAAAGTCCTTGGGTCTTTTACGGTAGATAACGTTTTAAACTAAGAAACTGCGCCATTTGGTGGCGCGTTTTTAGATAAATTCGTATTTGTTATTTCTAGCGATGTACAAGTATATATTTCGCTCTAAGTTCTCGAAGATCTTTGTCGTACACCAAGATCTTCGGGTCATTCGCTTAATATGATCTCTAAACTTGGCAGCTCTCTGATTTATTGGAAATAACGGATCAAACACTCTTTTTTCAAGGTTTGTGTATTTAAACTCCTTTCTCTTTTCCTTGTTCTTTCTTGCCACGAAAACTTCA
>JAEUWH010000016.1 GCA_016785955.1 Pseudobdellovibrionaceae bacterium
TCTTTCAGCGCCTTTTGAACTTTACGATGAACCGGTGCTTTACGTAGATCAGCTACCCAAGGATTTTTTGGATCATTAAACTCATCCGCTCGCTTTTTAGCTAACGCCGCCAGAGCTTCCAATTGTGCTATTTGGTCGTCATTGTACGAACTCGCATCTCCTACAGGAAACGTTAACGTCGTAGTAGCTTGTTGAGATGGTACGGGCGCCGATTTTTCGGGTTGCGATGGACTATGACTGCAAGCACACGCGACCATCGCAATTGCCAATAAAAAAAATCGCTTCATAGAAATCCCCTTATTTATATATTTAGATAAGAATACCTAACTATTAAACAAGGTCATTACAGACTAGACTGGCTGATTAGTACGGCGAATTTGGCAACGTTCTATCAATTAGACCCATGGTTGGTGTAAAATAAGGATGGGCTTGTTGTCCGAATGGGCCGTTGAACATCCAGCCATGATAATAATATTTTCCGGCCGAATCTATAATCGTTCTAAAGCTACTACCCATCGACATGTCCAAGATAGTGCCGGTAAAAACTGATGTCGGCTCTCTGGTACCTATCGAGCGCTCATGGAGCTACGAAAGAATTTTGCAAATGGGAGAAATACTTGGACCGAGGGATCTTGCGAACCCCTAGGGTTTATTTCCAATACAAAAAAAATAGTTGTTACCGTTCATGTTAAGATTCGCCTAAAAAGCGAACCTAACTGGATTGATGCTTTCACTACTGATGGATTTCTTCCACTAGCACCATGACCGGCGTAAGTTGCGGCCGCACACAGTTAGTGCTCCAGTGACTACGCCAAGCCTAAAAGATTGGTCAAGTGTCGTGCAAGATGTAGTTAAGGCCACTAATGGGCCAATTAGAAATATGCGTTTCATTTCACATTCCTCCTGTTATTAAAAGTAGAGGAGTTGAAAAAGTGGGATTGGTTAAGTTAAAAATCAAATGTTACTATAAAATTAAAATAGCTTTACCTGAATTACTTACCGGTGAATCCGTAAAACAAGACTCAAAATCACTATCACTGGTAACTAAAAGTTGAAATTTACTATGTGCAAATAAGTTGATAATCATTGCATCTGGCCCACGCTGTCCATGCTCTGACATAACTTGCACCATATCCTTCCAATATAGTGGATTATTAAAAAGAGGAGAAGTTTGTCCTTCCAAAACCTCAACAAAATTCAATCCAAATTCTTGTTCAAGAATGCTCCATTCATTCTCCAACATCGCTCCAATGTACTTGGCACAAAATCCACGCCAACCGTTCACACCGTCTACGTTGTCTATATTTTTACGAATGACCTTAAGTCTTCGTTCGTCAATTTTATAAGATTCTTTTTTACGTTTGGCTTCTGTGTCTTTGTCACGAATATATTTCAACGCATTGAAAATATCTGCATTATTAAACGAACTTTTCATTCCGTTAAAAACTTGAATACATCCATTAGTTACTTGCTTGCGAAAAATCAGATCTATGAGTTCTAATCTGCTAATGACGTTTGCATAAATCGGCACAGCAACGTCTGCTAAAACATCGTGAACGTCATTTGCCTGGTTAAATAGTCTGTCATCTTCATAAGCTAGACCATATAAGAAGCCTGTATCTGCAAAACAGCCATCTTGACAGTTTGTTGTAGCCAAAAATTGATTAAGTTCATCCACACCCCTAAGAACTTTCATTAGTTATCCAAGTCCTGAGGTTTATCGTTAGAAGAAGCAATTTTCTTGTCTTCTACTTTATTGATTTTTTTCATAAGGTCCTCTGGTGGCGACTGCTTGCCAAGTTCTTCAAGGTGTTTAGCCCATTTGCGACCAGCTCCTTTTTTAGGTAAATTTACTTTCTTTTGTTCGATAAAAGACTCCTTGCTTTTATCTAGTTGTACCATAACCCAAAACACCAATCTAAACATCTGAAATTACTATACTATTGCACCTTGCACAGTTCCGGAAACCGGATTTTAAACACGCTCGAAATTGATGCGCATCTCTTGTTGTCACCTCACCGATCACCTCTGCGGAATCAATGTCCTTTGTATTAGTGATCCGTTGGGTAGTAGGGCTAGGACAAATAAACCGTATTTTATCAGTTTCAAAAAGTATCACCTGCTTGATGACCTTCAAATCAGATACACTAGCTTATGGTTCCCAAGGCCTGCGCTCACACCTATTCTCTTTACAGCGGGTAGCGAGTGCTATTTATCTGAGTAATGCGCCTATCGTTGAAACGATTCGTGTATCTTACGGGACGCAAGATATTCCGAAGGATGAGCGTGCCGGTTGGTCCTACGATGCGAGCTTGAACGCGATCTTTTTGGGACCCGATTTTCAATTGGATATGAGTCAACCTGACGGCACGAAAATTCAGGCGTACTTCGATGCAACGACGTACAACCAAAATCTGACCGTTAAGAAGTAAAAATGTTGTTTTTTAGTCCAGTATGTTACATTTATTGTCACATACTGGACTATTTATTTGTTTTTTATTGAAAACTAACAAAATATGAGCCAGTATGTGTATATAATTGTCACATACTGGGAGATTTTATGTATTCCTTGGACGATCTGAAGACCCTTCAGCCAGAGGTTGACTATCAAGGACTGATGGCTCAAATGCCCGGACTTTCTCATCCCCGCCGCAAACTTAAAGAACTGCAAACTAAGGGACATTTGATTCGTTTAAAAAAAGGGTTCTATGTATTTAGTTCTGAATTTATAGGACGAGCGTACTCACCCGAGATCGTCGGAAATTTGATGTATGGCCCGTCTTATATATCTTTGGAATACGCGCTCTCCTACTATGGGCTAATTCCAGAGCGAGTGAATGTTGTCACGAGTATCACCAGTCAAAAAAATAAAAGCTTTCAAACGCCCATCGGTGTTTTTGATTATAAGCATTTGGCAGGGCAGCTTTACCCAATAGGTGTGAGTGTGAAGGCTCAAGATGACGGGCGTTCTTTTTTGATGGCCAGTCGTGAGAAAGCGTTAGTTGATTTGTTTTGCGTGAAATTCGATAAATCGTTATCTCCCTCGCCGAGTGATATACGAGAGGCTTTGGAAGATGACCTTCGTATTAATGTAAATGAGCTGGTAAAACAGCTTAACTCTGTGTCTTTGGAAGCTATGAAAGAAAGCTATCGCAACCGAAAGTGGCCTCATCTGTTGATTAAATTTTTGATGGAGAATGTATGAATCAAGCCGTCATGGATATGTTAGGTCAGTACAAAATTAGTACGTCGGCAGACGCTGAAAATGCACTCAAAGAGATTATTCAGGAAATAGCGCTTCTTGGGTTACACCGCGCCAATTTTTTTGAAAAAGCCGCATTCTACGGAGGCACGGCTCTTCGGATTTTATATTCTTTGCCGCGCTATTCGGAAGACTTAGATTTTACATTGTTTCAACCCGATAAGAACTACAGTTTGAGTCCATATCTTTCGGCGATTGAAAAGGAGCTTAATGCTTATGGATTTGAGGTGAATGTTGAGACTGTCGATAAAAAAATAAAGAGCGATATTGAGTCTGCGTTTATCAAAGCGAACACCAAGATTCATCTTATGAAAATCAAAACGATGAAGGCGTTCGAGCAAAAAGCTCAATCGACGTCAAAGTTACAAATTAAATTTGAAGTTGATACCGATCCGTCAACGGGTTTTGCCGTTGAAGCTCGGTATCTATTGAAACCGACAAGTTTCCCTGTAATAAGTTTGAAGAAGCCAGATCTGTTCGCTGGAAAGATACATGCTTTGCTTTACAGAAAATGGAAAAACAGAGTCAAGGGTCGAGACTTCTATGACTATATTTGGTATCTGAAAAATGATATCCCTGTCCGTCTTAAATACTTACAGGAAAAAGCCGAACAAAGTGGTCATGCATCACCGTCTGATTTACAAACTGTGGGCCAGCTGAAGGAAGCAATTTATAAACGTATGGATACTGTGGACTTTGAAAATGCAAAAGAAGACGTGCGACCATTTATTAAAGACCCATCAGAACTTGAGTTTTGGAATAAAGATTTTTTTAAACAGATCACTGAAAAAATTCGGATTGAGTAGTTTTAGCGAGTAGGCGGGTGACGGCAAGTCTTTGCCGTCACGTAAGAGCTTTGAAATCATTGGCAGCTAATGCCTTGGCCAGTAAGTGGGATCGAACACGTCTTTCCAGAAACAAATGTAATAAATATTACTCAGGCATACGCCCTATCGTTGCGGAGTCTTATAGTATAATGAAAAACGATATCTCGAAAATATCCGTTGATGCTGTCAATGACGCTCGTTCTAATTTTTATAACGCATTTTATGGAAAAAATGAACGCGAAAGTCTGGCGCATACCGTGTTGCCATCTGGTTTAGATTTTAACGAGTATGTAAAACAAACTCCATTATTTATAGGCGCCAGCCGCGACAAGAGTACCGTGATCGCTTTAAAGCCATCGTATGACGGTGACATTTATATCCCACTGCACATCTACAAAAATTTGGATATTTCTCGTGAAGCTTACGAAAAACTTTCAAATTCCCAACAAGAGGCGCTGCTTGACGAAAAATTGGCCCGCGTCAAAAAAACAATATCCGATTTTACTCAATCCAACGGATTAGTTTTTCTAGATATAAATGGTGGTTACAAACCCTTTGTCATGAAAGATCCTAACAGCAGTATCGTTTTTATTGCGCTAACCACAACTATCATGAAACAAGAAGCAAATTCTTCATTCACCCAAGCTGCGGCAGAAATGATGGACGCTTTAATTGACAGATTTTTGAAACCCTAGGAACAAGGAGCTTTTAAAGTTATCGTCTACGTAAGGGTCTCTTAAATTGTAAAAATATAAAAATAAATTGATCCATGTCTAAACAGAATCCTGGTGAGTACACAATAATAGGAAACATACACTACAAACGAAGATGGGATGACGATCATAATAGGGGGTGGGTCTCAGCGGGCAGCATTTATGCGTTTATATGTCCTAGTCTCCTGAATCACTAATTTTCTTCACATATATTTTGTGAGCTGAGGACTCTTCTGGAAAGTCGGGCTACTTTTTCCAAAATAACATCAGCTGATTTTGTCCCATTTTTTCGATCTTTATCGACTCTTAACCACATAAAACTCATTATAGGGAAACCACAATGAGCCCATATCGATTACTTAAATAGTCACTTTGACTGACAAAATTATAGACAACTTATTTATTGGAAATACCGAGGAAAAGCGTTTTTAATACTGTTTTTGAAAGGTCGGGGCCATACGGTGCCGAGTACAATCCAAATTAGAGGGGTTAGGAGGTTGGTATATTTTGCAGTCCTATTTAATATATTGAGCAAACTCGACTCGAATTTTAGTTGAGAAATATTTCATTAAGGAAGTTATATGAAACTTGTTTACATTATTTTAGTTTCTTTAGTTTTCACTAAATCCTATGCGAAAGCAGAGCCTCAGCGGGATCGATCTTCATATGAAGTTATATTTACTCACCAAATTCCAGAAGGTCCCAATACTGCTGAATATGCAAATACTTCGGCTAATGTAACTAGCGAATTTATTTACGGAGTCCTTGTGAAGGATTTGCAATGCGAAGCACCTTGGATTAAGAAAAATATTCTTAAAGGAAATGGCCAAGCCCCACCTGTAAGCATACTTGAATTCGGTGCTGATTTGCGTTTCCATAGTGCAAATATAAATGTGAGAACACGATGCCCGAAACCTTATAGAATTGAAGGCCAAACAACTTTGACAAGATTTAAATGGCAAACAGATCCAATTCAAATTAGGGTATTTGATGGTGCAAACGGTTCACTTTTGAAAGAATTTAAAAATTAGATCCTAGGAAATTAGATACTAGGAAAATAGTCATTTAGCTGACAGAACTCGTCTAAGATCAATGTTTTTTGCTTTTTATTCGCTTTATAGTAGCGCAAACGTATCTTTAAAAGGTAAATTCGCTTCACCTCGGTGGTCATAATCTATCCTCTCCTAATGTTGTTTCTTGTGTCGTTATTAGAGAGAATATTCGGTGCGGGGATTATGATTCAACCGAGGACTTCGGTGACCGCTTAGCGAGAAGAAGAGGATCAATGAGTGTGCCATAATCAAATGAGTCAATTCGCAGGGCCTGGCACTTTTTGACCTGGCCCTCCATATGCGTTAGTTAATTCTGAGCATTATAAATAACCATAGGAACGCACTAGAAAAGATATGCGATACGCGTCGTAGTCATATTAGACACGTGTCGACGTTTTTTGTCTAAGTACATCCTCGATTTAGGGAGTCTTTTTATGATTGGTAAATACATCACACTTACATTGTTGTTAGGTAGCTTTGTATGGGCAGATACTGATTTTGCTTCATTAGCTAAGAAAGCGTTAGAGCAGAATGGATACTCGGCACAGGAAATACCGACCTCGGCGATTTCAAACCAACTTCAAATGACAGCTCTTGATTTATTGATTCAACGTGGACCTAACTTTCATAAGCCTTACCAGGTTGCCTATGCGGTAGAATCATTCGTAACCAAGATAACACTACCTTCTCAACTAGAGGCTTTTAAAGTTTTTAACCAGATCGATAATATTGATATTTGGGTTAATGGTAGACAGAGCCTTGTTATGACCAATGACTTCCAAATCGACATCCTTAAATTAACACGATCTAAAAACTCATGGATGTCGGTTCAAGCGCTATTAGAACCTATTTCAAAAATTAACAATAAAGATCAACGAGATGCCATCAGAATCTTTTATGAACAAAATGCCGGCCATCTTTCTACAGAGGCATTGAATGCTATCTTGCTTACTACCCAAAAAATGGGTGCTGGTAGCGGCTCTTGTGTTGGATTTTATGGAATGAGTGCCTTGTAAAACTAAAAATCTCCGCCCCGACGTCGATAAAATTATCACGGGCTTTGCTGACTATACTCATTTTCAAAATCTGCATGCCGATCAGGTGGCCCACGTTCCCAGATTGCCTCCTGTGGTCTAAAAGTCGTAGCCTCGTTGAGGCCGTTAAAATAGCTTTGCCGGCGACCTTATCCTTAATCACGGCAATCTGCTCCGTGATACCTCACTAAATTCATTTTCGGAGGAAGAGCTAGGACAAATAAACCGTATTTTATCAGTTTCAAAAAGTATCATCCTGTTTGATGGCCTTCAAATCAGATACACTAACTTATGGTTCCCAAGGCCTTGTGCTCACACCTATTCTCTTTACAGAAAAAGACGACCGCACCAAATAGTCAAATTTGTTAGTTTTGCCGAACTTCAAAAAATTCTGGAGCGCGTAGAAGCTCCTGAATTGAAAGCCCTCTATTTAACCTTGTTCGGGACAGGAATGCGCTTGGGCGAGGCGTTTACGATCAACGCCCGATCCCTCAAGAAAAATGGGACGATATACGTTGATAAACAACTCACCAAAAATTTAAAAACAAGGGACATTAAAAATAGCAAGCCTCACCACACAATTCTTTTGGATATTTGCAAAAAAGGTTTTGAAGATTGGGCGAAAGTTGAAAATAAAGAAGAATGGCGCAAGTGCTGTCAGCACCCCCTGATTAACGCCTCTCGAAAGTCATTTACAGATCCAATTAAGCAAATTTCTCCGCACTCTTTACGCCATTCGTATTGCATTCACCTGATTGATCTTGGCGTGTCTTTAGACAAGGTTGCAAAATTGATCGGCGACTCGATCAAAACGACTGAAGAATACTACACGGGCTTCGTTGTTTCGGACAATGAGGTCGATCTTGTTAAGAAAGTGATTGGGCAGAAATAAATTGGTTCTATGGCTTTGATCTGTGCTGTGTTGTAAAAAGTGATTTACTCGCCCAAAGTCCTGTTAAGAAATTATACAATTCGACCGAAAATAATGTTGGTGAAGTATATTTCATTTTTTATCTTTATTTTTATTTTCAATCCAAAAGCACACTCTCAAGTGAGTTGTGCTGGGGCTGAAAGTAGTATTTCACGAACAGCAGATCGTGTTAAAAGAAATTTTAAAACTGGCGATGTCTCTTACGATGTAGAGCAAATTGAGGGACTTGTTAAAAGATGTAATATCAACATTGCCCGATTTGGCTGGGGCAATGGCATTTTTGATTATTGGAAAAACACTGGATACCAAGCAGAAATAGATACGGCTAAAGAACAAATTGAGCATTATTCAAATTATAGAAATGTAGACCCAGAGCTTCAAGAATACAGAAAATATGCCTCAAGATTAAAGCTAAATACCCAGCAAATTAATGGCTACTACTCAAGATACAGAAACCAGGGGCTAACTTCAGCTCGCCGTGAAGAAAGTAGATGTCAACCTGCTACTGATTTAAGAAATCAAGCACTGGGTGAAGTGCGAGATCAGGACAGCATTGGATGGTGTTATGCTTTTGCTGGGGCAGATTTGCTAACATACAAACTCGGTAGAAAAGTCTCTGCTGTTGATCTAGCTATGAATTATAATTCGGGATTTATAAATAGCATTTATAAAAAATTTGGTTATGGAGAGCAGGATTTTAAAGGAGCACATTTTTATTTGTGGGATGGGGTAATAAGTAGAACAAAATCGAAGGGTGGGGCTTGCTTAGAAAGAAATTTAAGAAGTGAAGACAATGGATATACAAATCTAATGGATAATCTAGTAGTCTGACCATTTAAATTTTTCCCTCATAACCCATTTTTTCTCTTGCATCTAATTTGTTAAACGTCCAGTTAATAGTGATCGCTTTGTCATTAATAAACTCGCCCCATGCACTTGTTTTCTTCTTTAAAATTTCA
>JAEUWH010000017.1 GCA_016785955.1 Pseudobdellovibrionaceae bacterium
CAGTCTTGGCGTTCCTGGTTATGATGAAATTGGGGAAACCTATACCAAGAAAAGTGGCAAGTTTATTCTTAAAATACAAAATTTTTGTGTTCGCATTGTTGTAGCTTTTAAAGACGGTTACGTAAGTTCGTCCGGAAAAAACAATGCGACGACGTTGACTTATTGTGAAGTTGAAAACTTTGTGGGCGCCAAAGACCTTATCCTTCATCTAAAGAAAGCTCCACGCACTTCTCAAAATGTGGATGTTAAATCTGAAGAACAATTTTGTCGAATTGTTGGCAAAGTCTTTAATAGTGATGGCTCGGGATTACCAGAAGTGACAATTACCAATGGGAAGCAGAGTGTTTTATCTGATAACGATGGAAATTATGTCATCGAAAAAAAAGAAAAATGTGATAACTATTGTACGCTGAACAAGCAGAATTATAGTTCGGTATTTCCTGAAAAAAGTGATAGTGCTGTAGTCAGTTGTTTTTTGGGGCAACCGAATGATGTTGTTTTTGAATCAAAATAGAAAAATAATAGAAAAACACTAGAGGCGGTCTCAAAAACGCCGCATCAACGATTTAATTTCAATAAGTTAGAGAGTTGCGATTTAATTGTGAGCTATGAAGCTCACGGAAGAACAATGGCGAATAATTGAGCCACTGATTCCCCCAAACCACGCGTTCGGAAAGATCGCAAAGGCAGGCCATCGACGGATCGAAGACGGCTTGTTCAAGGGATGATGTGGATTCTAAAAACTGGGGCTCGCTGGCAAGACCTTACCTATGGACACCCACAGAACACCGTTCAATTTTTTAGACTTGAGAATCTCTGCATGGGCACTTAAAGCATTAAAGAGACATAATATATCTGATTTGAAGACCATCATGCAGGCCCATTCATTGTTCACAGACCGAGTAATTGCCATTTCGACAAAAAGTGCAGTTGGCTTTGACTGACCTCGGTCTACCGTTCTGGTAAGTATTCGAACCAAAATTATCTTGAACTCATATATCTAGCCCGAAAAAACTTCACTTTACAATGTGTCAATAATACCGTACAGTGATCTATAGGAAAAAGGGTCCGCAAAATGAATTTGCAACTGAAGTTTCAGGTTTTAAGAACGCAAGAATTTAACGAGTGGTTTGATATGCAGACCAAACCCACACAGGGTCTTGTTCTTGCGCGATTGCACAGGATTTCAGTTGAAGGCCATTTTGGAACTACAAATTATTTTGATGACCTCATAGAACTGAAGTGGACGTCTGGATTACGAGTTTATACGTCCAGAATTGGACAAATGGTTATCGTTGTACTCGGAGGAGGAAATAAAAATGGGCAAAGCAAAGACATCAAAAAAGCAAAAAACACCCTCGAAAAAATCAAAAAATCCTATCTTGGTAGCTCATGATCCATTTTCTGCCGAGCTTGCCGATCCTAAACTGATCAAGCAAGCTGTATTGCAGGCCCTTGTTGATGGTGATCTCGAGGCTGTTCGTGATGTGCTCATCGCACATTTGCAAACAGTAAATAAATCAAAGTTAGCATCCAAGGCTAAACTCGGACGCCAAACATTATATGACTTGATGGATACTGAAAAGGAATTTAATCCTTCAATTAAAACACTAGCTAATATTCTTGATAAGATCGCAGCTTAGAAATCTTCACCTTGTCGAGCATAAAAAGCTTGCCAAGAACATGCAAACCAATTTCTGTAAGACCCATTTCGTTCGATTTATTCTCCAGCCACGTCATCATGAACTTGCTATAGCCACGGCCTCGATAGGATTCTTCAATGAGAATATCCAGAGTAAACCTGTTTAATGATTTCAATATTTTTATCAAACCAACCATGGGTCTAATTGATAGAACGTTGCCAAATTCGCCGTACTAATCAGCCAGTCTAGTCTGTAATGACCCTGTTCAATAGTTAGGTATTCTTATCTAAATATATAAATAAGGGGATTTCTATGAAGCAATTTTTTTTATTGGCAATTGCGATGGTCGCGTGTGCTTGCAGTCATAGTCCATCGCAACCCGAAAAATCGGCGCCCGTACCATCTCAACAAGCTACTACGACGTTAACGTTTCCTGTAGGAGATGCGAGTTCGTACAGTGACGACCAAATAGCACAATTGGAAGCTCTGGCGGCGTTAGCTAAAAAGCGAGCGGATGAGTTTAATGATCCAAAAAATCCTTGGGTAGCTGATCTACGTAAAGCACCGGTTCATCGTAAAGTTCAAAAGGCGCTGAAAGA
>JAEUWH010000123.1 GCA_016785955.1 Pseudobdellovibrionaceae bacterium
AGGATTGGATGGCGATTAAGCGGCTCAATTTTTAATTCTAACGTGGCACAACATGAATGAAATTGGCTGGCACACGATCATGGAAATCGAGTGGCACAGCATCTAGGAAATTAGGTGGCACACAATGGCGGAAATTCGACAACCCCACAGGAATTACGATAAGGGATCGTCATTCAAGGCGACTTAAAGGAACTTATCTTGATCGAGAAGAAATAGAATCAGTTTTCAATGCCTATGATCGTAAAGGCATAATTTTTCCTGCTTCAAAGAAACTAAACCACAAAAACAGTGATAAATATGATGACTTGATTGCTGTGTGGACTGACTATTTTAATAAGAAGTTTGAAGCGAATCCTCCACTTGATCCCGATGTTGTAAAGGCCTTAATCGCAAGTGAGTCTGGTTTTCGCGAAGATCCTCCAGAAAACAAAATAGCTTTCGGTATTGCTCAAATCACACCTGAAACTTTCAAGGCACTTCAAGATCCTAAAGGTGAGGTTAAGGATTTTATCTTTAACGACATTCGCAAGAAAGATTTGAAAGACCCTAACATCAACATACCAATGGCAGTCAGATGGCTTCATAGAAAGAAAAGATTAGCCGAAGGGAAATTGGGCCGATCGGCAACTGCAGAAGAAATTATTCTGGAATACAAAGGCTTGCTAAAGAATAGCAGCAGTTTAAAAAACAAGGCTCTTGAAAATTTTAGGAAAAGTTATGGCCAGCTTAAAAGTAAATAGTCTTTTATTATTGTTTATGGGTCTTTTGGTCGGATGTGTTTCGTCTTCTTACAAGATAGATAGTCAGACTGAGGGGCGAACTCAACTCTTGGTCACTCGGAATAGAGTAAATCTTGAGTGTTTTGAAATTCCTAAAGATGAATATGAAGGAGACATAAAAGAAGCTCACTTATTTTCAATTAATGTCTTGGATGAGAGCAAAACAGTTTTGACTGTCAGTCAGGGGAATATTTTAGGTAAGGAAGACTGTTTCAGAAGAATAAATAAAATCGGCAAGATTTTGAAAAGTGGAACTAAGATTTTTATTGGCGGTATGGGTGATTTGGATAAATCTAATGAGGTGCCAGAGCGGCGTTATTCATTTCCTGGCCTGGGTCAATTTCCATTAAATGGACAAAACTTGCAGTTTATGGTCATTTGGAATGACAAAGGGATGTGCTACAACGCTTATTCAGGTGATCAAAAGCCTTGTCCCAGTGACGAGTTTCCAATTAGGAAGTAGTTGAACGAAGACTAAAGGGTATTCATAGGTTTGATTGTGGGCGATATTGACGACTATTTTGTTCGGAGCATTTTGCAATTATAAGAGTCCCAAGTGACCTTGCTAATCTTGCTGGTATTGGTTCTGCAAAAAAGATCCAGGCGTGGCCCCCTTTGCCAGATTGGTTTTACCCATTCGTTCTCGCATACGGGGGCATACTGTCGCAAACAATCTATATTTTTTCTTTTGAAGATAAGCCCATAAATCAACAACTTCAGTGTGCGAATCACGTATTTCATAACTAGCTGAAATCAAAATGTTTGTATCAAAAATGGTTCCTCGAAAAGCACCAGAATCTTCAAGTGAAGATGTATACGTATCAATTTGCGAAAAAGGGATCACTTTTCCCAACTAAACCTCAGGCTGTCTTGCAATTTTGCGTTTTTCATTTTCTTTAGATTGTTCTTTTTCAATCTGCTCAAACATTTCATTTAATTTATTGATTTCTGAATCTGTTAATTTTCGTTTGCGTCGGGCCTTGAGATCGCTGGCTAAAGTACGAATGCTTTTAGGGGTTGTAGTTTTCATTTTAGGCTCCTCCTAGAAACATTAATATATCACAAGAGCATAGACTATAACGGCTTGAAAGTACATGGGGTTTTCGATGAACACACTTGAAGATGGGATGCATTCGGCGTGCTAAAGAGCATTCATATCTAATTGAATCCCCTCATTTACAACAAATGGGTTTCTATTTTCAAAACTAAGTATGTAACTAAGGTGTAGGTTTCGATGTTTTTGTAACTTTAAGGCTGCAAAGGATTAATTAAGTAGAATTCAAAAGCAGGCTCTTCATATGGATGGTTTGTTTTTAATGCGGCTAACGCACCCTCAAGAAAAGTTTCCTCACAAATCATTTCAACTTTATATTCTTTTACCTTTTTAACTTCATTCTGCTTACCAATATAGGGTTTACTTGAAGGCAAGGGTCTAAACTGTCCTTCCCCTAAGGTTGCCCAGCAGCAGTAGTCATAATTTTCGTATCTTCCCGCGCCTGCGTGAAATAAAGCATCTTTTACTTTTTCTAAATGCGATTCTGGGACATAAAAAGAGAGCTTAAATATTTTTTTCATTCAATTAAGCCGACTCTAATTTTACTTCGTAGTGAAACCCTTCTTTTATAAGAGAATCACGAAGAGCTAGTTGAATCATGCCCATTTCGGGTAGGCCAATCTTCTTAGCAATGCGTGCCGCTCGTGTAGGAGATGGAATGCGACGTCCTTTTTCAAGGTCATTCAAGTTTTGTACAGAAAGACCAACTTTTTTTGCAAAGGCGGTTTGACTCAAATCCTCACCTTCGCGCCAAGCTTTTAAAAGACTTCCAAAAGTTAAAGTCCCATATCGTTTTTCTAATTTTTCAAAATAAGATTTAGTACTCATGTTTATGAACCTCCAATAACTCAATGTGGACTCGATCCTGAATCACATGATAAATGAGCCTATAAGCTCTATTCATGCGCACAGATCGTTGACCTTTGCGTTCGCCTTTTAACGGCTCATCGTGAAAACCCGGCGATTTCATTACCTCAGTCAATCCATTAGACTCTACCAAGAAGATCCAAAATATGACTTTTTTTCTGATAAAGTCAGGGACTTTACTAAGTTGCTTTTCGAAGGAGCGGCTACGTGAAACCTGGGTACGAATTTCCATGCTTAGAACAATAGTACTTCAATTTGAAGTAAATGTAAAGTCATATATTTGATCTTTACAGCCAGTATATTGAAGCTGGACGAATGGAAGAAGTTTCTCAAAATTGTCTATAATTACCAAAGGGACGCACGTTCTGCGTCTTGCTTTTTCCAATTTCAAACTAAGTATGTAGCTAAGGTGCAGGTTCCGATTCAAAACTCCTCCACCATTTACCCCCTGGTTATATTCGATTTGACAGGGGTTGATCTTAATAGGTAAAAATCCCAATAGGTCCATACCGGAGAGATACTTTACACTTTTTCAAAACCAAAAGGATCTTCCGCTGGTTCAACTCTAGAACCTCGTTCATCGAAGTAATCTAGATCATAATCCATAAAACTTACGACCCAAAGACCATCTTCCATTTCTTTTATTCCAACCTGCTGACCAGCAAACGATCTACTTAAGCTCACTTTCAAAGTCTTCGTGCAGATTCGACCACATTGGGTGACCGTAATCGTCTGATCATGCAGTGGATAAAACAATGGCTCTAACTTCTTGTACTCTTTATCGGACTTTTTATAAATTTCTGAAGGGTATTTATTTTTTATTCCTTCATGCGGCCTTTCAAAATTAAAAATATTTTGAAAATTATCAAAACATTCTTGCTGTGATACTAGCGTTTGTCGTGGCGGTCTTGTGGTTGCCAGTTTTAATGTTAAATGCATTCGCTCATGTCTGCCATTTTCTTCAGGATGACCTGGGTTGATGCGTTCTAAATTAATTCCATGTCGCATCCATCAGACAGATAATTTTGTTAAATTATAAAATGATTGCCCATTTGCAAATGGATTTCCATTATCAGTTCTTAAAGAGTCAGGTATTCCAAATTCTTTAAATGCTCTCGTAAAAACTTCAAAGGCAAATTCTTCTTGGGTTGATGATAAAGCATCACATTTAATTAAATATCTTGAAGCGTAGTCGGTGATTGTCAGCGGATAACAATACTGACGATTGCCTAGCATAAATTCGCCTTTATAATCTGCGCACCAAAGCTGATTTGGCTCTGTGACGTGTTCTAACGGTGTGCCTGTAACTTTAAATTTTCTGCGACCTAGTCGGTGCTTCACCAAACCATGACGATCAAGGATGGCATGTATGGTGCTTTTTGCTGGCGTTTTCACATCAGGATATTTTTTAATTATTTTTTCTCTGATTTTCGGCGCACCCCAATCAGGATATTCACGTTTTAAGTCTAAAATCATCGCTTCAACTTGCACGGGTAAAGCATTTGCATATCTATGCGGTGTTCTTTTCTGTTCCACTAAAGCGCATTGACCCATCATCTTGTAACGATCAATTAATTTGTAAGCTGTTGGTCTGGTGATTCCAAATTCTTTACAAAGAGGCGCTATCTTTTCACCCTCAAGGTACCTTGCTATAAATTTTAACTTCTCATCCATCTTATTACACTCCTTCCAACCCATTGGAATTCCTCCTTGATCGGAAAAGTGTAAACTATCTCTCCGGTATAAAATGTAAACTATGTGTCAGGACGGACAACAAAATTTATTTCTAAGAGGAAAGAGAAATATCCCAAAGTTCCATCGAGAAAAGATGGTGGAGCAAGCGATGACGAATCAGCTTACCTGCACTTTGGAGTTTGTTATTACGAACTCGAAGCCATGACGAAGTATCTCGGTGAGAAGAAAGCCATCGAAAATTTTAGCTCTGAAGATGTTTACTCTTGGATTCGAAAAGAAATTTTAAGTAATCGAGAATTTGTGGAGAAGGCCTTGGAGGATTCGGGCATTCAATGGAAGGACGCAGGTTAGCTACATAATTAGTAAATATCTAGTTTGCGTTACCCACGTTTTGGAAATTGGGCAACGCGATTAGAAAGTGTGTATACTTTCTGTTGCCCAGAGAAGCTAAGTATTTTACTTCACGCACTCCAAGGTCATTCTCGGCGCCTACAATGACCGAATCGAACAAGGCATAGTAGGCAGCAGTCTTCAAGGCCTGGGGATCATTGTCGTTGATAATAGTAAGATCCTTTTATAGTCACTTACTATTTTTTGGAGATCGATCTTCCGTTTATCGCTCATCTGATTTTCCCGCTGTCGATCGGCGACTGTCGTAACCGTTGATGCCGTTTGATTTCTTGTTATAACGGTCCCACGGCTTGTGTTGACCGCAGCTAGAGCAGGCTTTTATTAGTATGTCAGGGAATATATGTAGTCAGAACTCAACATACAATCTGGTTGTAGTTGTAAGTAGTTGAAATAACTTAAAAATATATCGCCAGCTCAACTTGCTACAATAATTTTATAAAAAATTGTAGCAAGTTGGTGGTTTCTGTAAATAGCTAATTTTATTTAGCTTTGTTTGATATCTTGAAATATCTACCAAAAATTCACAAATTTTTGTAGATAATCTACAAAAATAACTACAATATTTGCTGCAAATTATGTTAATATATTGCAGGAGTTTTTAGGTGAAGAGGGACTACTTTGATTTTTTAAATTCTAGCTTATGGATAAACTATACCCAACAACGGTATTTGACTCCCGAAGAAATTAAATATCGTTTAAAGCAACAGGGCAAAAGTGAAGAGGAATGGCCATCAATTCGTAAAGAAATTGTTGCATCTAGGAAGACTGGATCGATAACATTATTTTTTAAGTCAATTGAACCAAAGTTTTGGTTTTACCCCGCAGATATCATTCATAAAAAAATAAACGATATAGAAAAGCTAGGTAAAGATCTTTATGAGCAGATTAATAAAAATGCTTCATTTAAGACAGAATTTCTTTTGGACTCTGCAATTGAAGAAGCAATTACATCCGCTATCTATGAGGGTGCGCAGAGTACGCGAGCACAGGCGGAGCAGCTCATTGCCTCTGATGAACGTCCAAAAAACAAAGACGAATGGATGCTCATTAAAAATTTTAAAGCAATGAAATGGGTTAAAAATAACCAGCAGACTGCCTTATCAAAAGAAGTAATTCTTCAATTACACCACATTGTTACAGAGAATACCCTTGAGGGTGACGACATAAACTTTCAAGGTAAATTTCGAAATGACAAGGTCTTTGTTGGCCCCCACGAAGGCATAAACCACGGTAAAATTGAACAAGCAATAAACGAAATGATTCAATTAACAACGAATAATCCGAGATACTTTCATCCATTACTAAAAGGAATTTTAGTCCACTATTTTATGGGATACATTCACCCTTTTTTTGATGGTAATGGGCGAACGGCAAGAGCTTTGTTTTATTTTAAATCCATTAGAAATCAGTTGAATTATATAGAGTTACTGTCCGTTTCTGCATACTTAAGGATTCACGGTAAGCAATATGAAAACAGTTTTGTTAAGGTCAAAGAAAATGAATATGATCTTACATATTTTATTGATTTCTGCCTTGATTCAATTTTGTCAGCGTTAAAGGAAGTGTCTCGAAAAGTTGGTTATTTGCTAAGGATGACTGATTTGAAAGAAAGATTCGAGTTATCTCAGACACAAATCGGTTTGATTCAAAGGATGGCTCTACATAAGTTCAGAACCATTGATATAGAGGAATACGCTCAACAAATTTCCAAATCTAGAGAGTTCGCTAGGCAAGAGTTAAAGCGTCTTCTTGACCTGAATTTAGTTTCTGAAATTAAAATGAGTAAGAAGTTGGTATATAAAGTAAATGCAGAGAAGTTAAAAGAGCTTTATAAAGAGGAGTCTCTAAGCGCTAGCATAAATGACCAATCTTAATTTTGAAAGAAAAGGGGTAAGTTTGGGGGTATGGCTACGTACCATCAAATTCTTATTACAAGAAATCAATTGCTTAAGAGACTAGTGTGGGTAGTCTGATCGCTCCAGTTCAAGTTCATTCTGTCACAAAGATACTTACCTTTTTGTGGTGGAATAGTTTGCTTTCCGTACTTCTTTTTAGGCAACGCGTGATTTCCTTTTTAGTATCTGCTTGTCATGAGAGCTAGGTCTTGGTCATATTTAGCATGAGCGTAAAAGAAAGAAAAATGACCGTTGTAGATTTATTCTCGGGAGCCGGTGGACTATCATTGGGGCTAGTTCAATCGGGGTTGCAACCCATTTTAGCAGTTGATAGCTGGTCAGCAGCTATTAAAACATATACGCAAAATATTGATGATCACGCCGTTGAAGAATATGTCAGTCGAAATTTAATACTGCCTAAATCAGACATAATTGTTGGAGGTCCGCCTTGCCAAGGGTTTTCTTCAGCGGGTCTTCGACGAGTGGGTGATAAAAGAAATACTTTGGTTACGGTATTTAGTGAACTAATTGCAGATGCAATGCCTAAAGCATTTGTGTTTGAAAATGTAGAAGGTTTTTTGACAGGTGAAAACAGTGAGTATGTTTTCGATCTTTTAACTCCTTTAATAGAAGCGGGTTATTATATTCGATTAAAGAAAGTAAACGCCGCTAACTTCGGAATTCCACAGCATCGAAAAAGAGTCATTGCAATTGGCGGTTTGGGTTTTGACCCAGGGTTCCCAGAAATTACTCATAGAGCCTTTGGCGCTCCCGGTGCAACTATTCTTGGAAAAAATTTACCCCCTACGCCAGGAGTGTTAGATGCGATTGGAGATCTTCCCGTTTCGGCAAAAGAAGTCTCTAGTAGTCCGATTCAAGGGCATTTTTCGACGGCGTTGGATGAAGATGATTTGAAAAGGGTGAGTGCATTGAAGGAAGGTCAAACGATGAAAGATCTTCCAGAAAGTTTATGGCATGATACTTTTAAAAAAAGAGCTCATCGACGAGTCATGGATGGAACGCCGACTGAAAGAAGAGGTGGTGCTCCCGCAGGAATTCGTCGATTGAACGGTGGTGAGCCATCTAAGACAATTACGGGTGGTGCTCGCAGCGAATTTATTCATCCTTCCGAGAACAGATATTTAACTTTGCGTGAGTGCGCAAGGATTCAGACCTTTCCTGATAATTTCATTTTTTGTGGAACTCTTGCCGAGCAAGGTCAGCAAATTGGAAATGCTGTTCCGCCAAGACTTGGATTTCTTATTGGAAGCCACCTAAAAAAGATAGTGCAAGAAAATCATAAGGGTATTGGCACACAGACAAAAGGTCGTCTCCTAGAGTTTACGCCCACTGAATCCAATGGCATGAGTCCCGCCTTAAAAAATTTAGTGCATCAGATTCACGTTCGATTTTCATACAGTAAAACGAGTCCTAATGGCGGTCAAATTTCTATATGAGTTTAAGCCAGCTTGAAAAGTCAGCAATCGAAAAGGTCAAATCGGTAGGGAGTTCTGAATTAGCTATCCCGTTGTCTGATTCGGTGTGTGTATACTTGTGCATGTTAATCATTCGCGACTTGAATCTTGCCGCGCACTTTCCTGAACTAAAAATCGACAAGAAAGGATTCTATGAAGGCATTCCTGGCTATGAGCAAGAAATACTTGGTATTGATTTTTGGTCATTGGTTGAAAAATTATTTTCAATCCGCAGGGATGCCATCACTTATTTTTCTTGTCTGGCCTCATTACAGAAAGGCCGGTTAAAATTTCAAAAAATTTTAGAGAGTCAACCTTTTGCAACCGCAGAGCAAATTGGACCCAGGAGTCTGCTTCAATATGGTACTTTGGGATCAAGGGCGTTGGCACATTTTTTAGTCTGGCGTAAATGGCTTTATGATATTGATAATCGAGCGGCGCAAGAAACGGGATATATTTTTGAACCCATCATTGCTCATTCAATTGGGGGTATTCCAATTGGCGCAGCGAAAAGCCCTATTCGTCGACATGCAGATGTCAACAAGGGAAGACAAGTCGATTGCATCGTTAAAAAGCGAGCCTATGAATTTAAGATGAGAGTGACAATAGCAGCGAGCGGTCAAGGTCGGTGGAAAGAAGAATTAGATTTTCCAACTGACTGCAAAGCAAGTGGTTACACTCCTGTTTTGGTGGTTTTTGATTCTACCGAAAACCCAAAACTGACCGAGCTTGTTAAGGTATTCAAAGAAAATATGGGTGAAGTGTATATCGGCGAAAATGCTTGGAAACATCTTGAAGGCATTGCCGGAGATACGATGTCGGTATTTCTTGAAAAATATGTGAGAACCCCAATTGATTCTATTCTTGAAGAGGTCAAAGCCAGGCCTTTGGATTCTTTAAGTTTAGTTCAGGACAGCAAAGGCGTTCAAATTAAAGTGGGACAGCATACGCTGTTTATTGAAAGAAAAATGTCATTACTTTCCGATAACAAGAATGATCTTCCGGACGACATAGAGGAAGAAACTTCTGGAGTCGAGTGAGTACAGGCTTATCAAAATCTATGTTTGAATTTATTAAAAGGAGATATATGTTCTCGACAAAAACGACTCAGGAAGGTTTCAGTGTAATAGGATTGCAAATCAGAACGACTAACTCTAAGGAAATGTCTGGTGAAGGAAAAATTCAAACTCTTTGGGAACAGTTTTATTCTGAGCAAATTGTTTCTAAAGTACCTAGTAGAATCGAAGATAATATTTATGCAGTTTATCATGATTACGAAAGCGACGCGAGTGGTGAGTACTCCCTTACTGTGGGATTAAAGGTAAGAGCCGATGCGGTTCCCTCTAATGGGTTACATCTTGTCCATATTCCCCCGCAAGGCTACATGAAATTTACAACCGATAAAGGTCAAATGCCAACGATTGTGATCGATTGCTGGAAGCATATCTGGGAGAAAACAATGCAATCGGAATTGAACAGAAAGTATTCCGCAGATTTTGAAATCTATGATCAGCGATGTTCTGATCCCAGATCTGCTCAGTTGGACATTTATATAGCGCTTAATAAATAGTTAAGCGGACTTGTGCCATATGATCTAAGACCACAATCCGTTCAAGTATTTTGGTATGTATGCAGCTTGCCTGTAGGCATTTATCGCGCTCATGTTGCCATTTTTTTTGTGCGACTATCAGATCGGCTTTTTCTTTAGGCTTTAGTCTGGAGAGCACTTTACTGTATACAATATCTAGCTCGGTATCTAAGGCTGAAAGATCATTGCTTTTGCAGATGAGTCTTTCAGTCAAGGTTAACTTATCACTAAAAACGCAGAGTGAACGTGGAGCGGACTTCGAAGAAAGTGGCATGAGTGCTAGAAATAGTGAATACAAAACCAGCGGTCGAATGTTCATTTTGCATCCTCATTGAATACATCTTCTGCCAATGTGAGCGTGTGTTTGACAATATCTTCTGGCCACTTCAGAATTAGGCCCCTAAATTTCTTTTCGTCTTTACGATATAAAAATCTGAGAGCCTCTTCGTAATTTGGTAAATCACCGGCGATGGCGTGTAAGAATTTATAGACTGTCTCTTGTGCCTGTTTAACTTTCATTTTTGGTGATGTATTTGATTTCATTTTTTCGTCGACTAAATGACGAATGGTTGCCGATGCCCCGCCTGGTTGGTTAGAGAGCCACTCCCAATGGGTCGGACGGAGTGAAATTTCTCGGGCTACGACTCCCAATTTGGGCCGTCCTGGTCCGGGATTAGCCGTCTCTGTCTCTTGATTTTTGAAAATTTTCAGACGTTCGAGAACCTCTTTTTCGGTTCCACTTAAGTCCAAATCCATTTGCTTCCCTGAAAAATCACTGAAAATTAAAATACGCGCGTCACGATGGGATTTAATTCGTTTGCGTACATCCAACGCGACTTCATCTAGGCTGCCTTGTGCAATTAAATTGAAATTATCGAATGCGGTATAGTTAAACATTTTTCACCTCGTATAATTAATATTACCCGGATAAAATTAAAAAAGCAATAATATCCGGGTAATATTAATTATACGAGGTGAAGCGAATGGGTTGGCTGAGCTAAGTATATAGAATGGTGAGATTTTTATAACATTGGAACTGTATCATATTTAGCCAAAGTGTTTCATTCAGGGAATACGTTTTAAATAGAGACAAACGTTCTAAAAATTTTGAATTGTGGCTTAACAGTTGTTAATATTATTTAATATAGGGACGGGGATTTGTATGAGACGTAAAAATCAAAAGGGCTTTTCACTTGTGGAACTTCTAGCGGTCGTTGCTGTTATTGGAATTTTAGCAATTATTGCTGTTCCCAATTATCAAAAATTTCGTGTTAAGACTCTTCAAGCCGAAGCTAAAACTTTGTTGGCGGCACTGCACGCGTCTCAGCACTCATTCTTTTTGGAATATCAGGGGTATCATTCGTCTTTGAAAGTATTAGGCGTCGCACCCCAAGGTCGATCGCGTTACAACATCGGATTTGGTGATGTCGGCACCGTGCCGGCAAATGCTCCGACCGAAACAAACTTTCTATATTCTAAGAGGATCTGCTCTGGCGCTTTTGGGCTGGGCGCAGATCTAAATTGCGAAATGATCTTGGAAACACCTGAAATTGCCAATTCGTACACGGTAACAGCGACCGGTTACAGTGCCGCTGCTTTAGGTTATGAAGATCTATTGATTGCGCAAAGTGAACACCCATCGACCAGTTATTTAGCTCGGTTAATTATAGGAAAAGAAGCCAATGCAAGTACTCCTATTATACCTAGTACGGCCATAGTCATTGATGGTTGGTTTATAAATCAAGATAACCAACTATCAAACCAAAAGCTGTACGATAAAAAAGCTATTACTCCAAATTAATATTAACCTGTTAGTTTCAGTCCAATAATCGATACAAGAAGCATCACCAGAAATATTATTCTGGCCACTGATACCGTTTCCTTGAATAAAATAATTCCCAAAATCGCTGCGCCAAGAGCGCCGATTCCAACCCAAACGCCATAGGCAGTTCCAATAGGAAGGGTTTGGCTAGCTTTACCCAGTAAAATCATGGATAAGACTAATGATATAAGTGTGAAAATAGTAGGACCTATTTTTGTAAAACCGTCTGTGTATTTCAGGCCAATAGCCCAACAAATTTCTAAAAGTCCCGCAATAACAAGAAGAGTCCAGGACATGGATAAAGACATAAATCACCCCTTTGATTTTTAATGTCCCGTCTTTGCTTTACCTCGGTACGGGTCAATCCTCGTCAGGGGCAGTCATTGCCAGTAGTTTGAGTCTATGCTTTTCATTTATATTTCGCAATAGCCAGGATATTTGTGTGAGGACACCATGTACTAAACAAAGGAGGAGTTATCGAGTTATGCCTCTACAAATAAAGTGGTTCCATTTTGGTTCGTTTGTTTTTGGAAGCTTAACATTTATAAATAGATGCGATATCAAATGCTAAATTCCATACACATATTTGAGGTTAGTAAAGATGAGAAAGCAAATTGAGTCGTCCATAGAATATATTATTTTCTCGAGTCGTTGGTTTCAGGCACCATTGTATCTGGGATTAATTGTTGCTGGAATTTTGTATGCTTATAAATTTTTGGTGGAATTGATTCATCTTGTGGCGACTCTAAATACAATTACTGAAGAAGTTTTGATGCTTGGGGTGCTAACATTAGTTGATATTACGATGGTAGCAAATCTTTTAGTCATGGTTATTATTGGTGGTTATGCTACTTTTGTGAGCCGTATTGATTTGAAGGGGCATGCCGATAAACCGGATTGGTTAGACAAAATTGATGCTGGCGCTTTGAAAGTGAAACTGGCAACGGCGCTGGTGGGTATCTCGGGCATTCATCTTTTGAAGTCGTTCATCAATATTAAAGAAAAAGATTCAGATCAGGTTATGTGGCAGGTGATTATTCACGTTGTATTTTTGTTGAGTTCAATCATGCTGGCATACACAGAAAATCTAATGCATAAAAAACATCATTAAGAGATTGATTTATTGCTCTGTGCGTTGAGTGTACATCTGCGGATGTGTTTGTGATGACCAAAAAATAAAAAAATGCCAGAGTTTTAATCATGAGTTTCAAAAAGCCTTTTCGCCAAGTATTTTTTTATGCGTTTGCGATGATCATTGCTGTTGTTTTATTAGTTGGGGTTTTGCAAATAGGACAATCGAGTGGTTTGAGTCAGGTTGTTCAAGGCAGTGAAGTCAATTGGATGCAGGCTGCTCAAATTGAATTTTCAAAAAATATTTCGTCGCCGTTGACGGGCTTGATATTTCAGATTCTAACAATTTTGGTATTTTCGAGATTCTGTTCGTATATTTTAAATATGGTTGGCCAGCCACAAGTCATTGGTGAAATGATTGCCGGCATCCTGATTGGCAAATCAGTTTTTGGATATTTTTGGCCAGAAGCCTTTGAAGCTTTGTTTCCTGATACGTCGATGCCACGGTTATATTTTTTAAGTCAAATTGGATTGGTATTTTTCATGTTCATCGTTGGTTTGAATTTGAAAATATCCGAGTTAAGAAATCGCGGTTCCGCAGCTGTTATGATTTCTCATGCAAGTATTGTCTTACCCTTTATTTTAGGATGTATTTTTGCCATGGGTTTATATAAGCCTTATGGCCCGGCAAACTATGACTTTATCTCATTTGCATTGTTCATTGGAATTGCAATGAGTATTACCGCATTTCCCGTATTGGCTCGCATACTTCAAGAACGTCAGATGACAAATACACCGTTAGGGGCGATGGCTTTAACGTGTGCGGCCGTGGATGATGTGACGGCTTGGTGTGTTTTAGCAAGTGTCATAGGCATTGTTCGCGCTGGCTCGGCGTTGAATGCCGTGGTGATTCTTTTGTCGGCACTGATGTACGTAGTATTTATGCTAAAATTGGCCAGACCATTTATTGAAAAAAGATTGCACTCGGCCGTTGCCGCAGGTGAGGTAACGCGAGGTCAACTGGCATTTATATTTTGCATAGTTTTAGGCTCGGCTATGGTAGCAGAAGTCATTGGTATTCATGCTGTGTTTGGTGCTTTTTTGGCGGGCGTAGTTATGCCACAAAATCATTTGTTGCGCTCGCAACTGATAGGGAAACTAGAAGATGTTACGGTGGTTGTACTATTGCCTCTGTTTTTTGTATACACAGGTATTCGTACACAAATTGGTTTGTTAGACAGTTGGCAGGCATGGTTAGTATGTTTGGCGGTGGTGGCCGTTGCCATTGTTGGTAAAATGCTAGGTTCGGCTCTGGCGGCTCGTTGGACGGGAATGACATGGCCAGATTCATGGGCATTAGGCGCATTGATGAATACGCGGGGTTTAATGGAACTGATTGTTTTGAATATCGGCTATGACTTGGGAATTCTTTCTCCGACTTTATTTACAATGTTCGTTGTTATGGCGATTGTAACCACCACGATGACGGCACCTATCCTGTCCTTGATATTGCCTATGAAACTTCGAAATGATTTTGAAAAGTCTTTCGAGGTAGCTAAGCCCGTATATATCGATGCGATGAATTCTGCCAGCCAATGTGGTCGTAGGCGCGAGGATAAGTCTGAGCAAAGCCATTTGCGATCCTAACGAGTGTTCACGTTCGCTATTTTGACATTTAATGTTGAAAACAGGGCGAGCAAAACTATGCTTTCTCAAGTTTCAACAATTTAGTAACTTCCTTCGATCGCGCTAAATGTAGAATATCATTCTCATCATTTATTTTAGAGTGTGTTGGGCGGGTTTCCAAAGTTTCAATAATTTTTAGCTTGGCATTTTGGATCCACTCACTTAGCTCATTTGTCTTTCTTAATCCTAAATGCTCGGCTAAATCAGAAATGATCAGCCAGGCCTGCCCCCTGTCATTAAGATGCTTTCCTACACCGTTTAAAAATCCCTTTAGCATTTGGCTGCCTTCGTCGTAAACTGCATTTTCGATGGATGATGTTGGTTTGGCCGGTAACCAAGGAGGATTACAAATAATCAGATCTGCATTTCCCTGAGGAAATAAATTGGTCATTTCGATACGCACCTGTTTTTCAAACCCCAAACTTTTGATATTTTCATTGGCGCAGGCAATGGCTCTGGAATCCATGTCTGTTGCGATAATATTGGGGATGCCCCGTTGAGCTAAGATGGCAGAAATGACGCCACTACCAGTTCCGATATCAAATGCTATTTTGGTGTCGCCAGGAAGGGTAGCGTGCGCGATCAAATTCAAATACTCGCCGCGAATAGGTGAAAATACACCATAGTGTGCATGTATTTTTTTTGCCTCAAGTGCGGCGATAGAAATTCCTTTTTTTCGCCATTCATAGGCTCCCACGAAACCAAGTAATTCGCGCAGACTCACTAAAAATGCATTCTTTGGGGGAGTGATCGCCTCGACGATAATTTGGCGTAAATCGGGAGCTTTAGGTAATTGAATCGAAAGATCGGCTTCAACACGTATTAAAAGGCGGCCTAATAGCTGCGCTCGGTATGCTTGAAATTGACGATGGCGATAAAACTCTTTAGTCAAATCAGTATCTGATGAATCAGGTTTCTTAATTCGTCGTTGAACAGCTTGAAGTAAATTTTTGGCATTATGGTAATTACCATTCCAAACGAAAGAGGTCCCTTGGCTTGCTAAGCTAGTGTATCGATGCGCCGGAAATGTATCATCCACCATAATTACCTTTTTAGGCATGGGGAATTGACTTTCACTGACCCAGTCTAAGGTCACTGATTTGTCTTTATCAATAAAAGAGAGAGGGGCGGAAAACATTCCTTTGAATATAGAGATCGAGTTTATAAGTTCAATATTTTTTTCGAGAGATCTATGGATCTTTGTAAAAGTTCAAAGGTGTGCTGATGTAAATATTCGCTTCTCTGAACATATTCCATATTATTTTCCATATCTTCAGCGGACCATCCTCGCGAATGTCCGACGAATGGAAAGGGAGGTGAAATAAATCCAAGTTCACCAAAAAAAGTGAGCATCTGCCCTGCTACGGACTGAATGTTATCTTGACCTCCAGTAATTATAAATGAAGCGACTTTGTCCCTAATCAATACTCGATCCTTTAAGGTAATCTGATTTTGAATGCTGTTCAGACGTTCAGCCATTTTATAGTACAGTGAGCTGGCCGCCCCCCAACGAATCGGTGTGGCCACGAAAACGACATCAGCCCAATGAACTAAAGCCTCGTATATTTTAGCCATTTCATCTTTGGGATCCATTTTTGTGATTGAACACGGCCATGTGCAAGCTTTTTCAGACTTGGAATAAAATCCCTCGCAGTGTCGAAAGCTCAAATTGGCAAGCGATAGCATTTGAATATCAATATCCAACTCTGTTTGCCCTTTCTGCAAAGCTGTTTTTAGTAGATCTTCAGAAGTCGAGTAGCGTGGGTGATTTGCGTCCATTGCGGTTGTGGAAATGCCTAGTACACGAATTTTTCCGGATTCTCTTTTAGGTTCACGAGATAAATTCATGATGCCGGTGTTGTAATGGGGACGAACTCGTTCAGACTCTGTTTTTATGTTGATAAACAGGTTGTTGTTTTCAATTTTTAAGGGAAACGTCGGCAGGGTGCCTCCGTCCGAGGCTAGAGGTTCTACCGAGGGCGTATGGGCGGCCCCTGTTTTATGGTGAAATTGCCAATAGTGCCAAGGGCATTCAATGCACCCATTTTTGAACTGGCCTTTGGCGAGTGGACCACCCATATGATTGCATTTTCCATTCACTGCGCCGAACTGACCTTCGTGATATGAAATTACTATACGCTTTTCATCGAGAGTGATTTCTTTTAGAAAATTTTGTGACTCGAGTTCATTAATGAGATCCAGTGTGTTTCCAACTAAAATCCAATTTGAAGTACTATCCATAGACCTTATGGTACGTTATGAATTCGCTGTCTGCAATTGCATTGACTAAATGTTTAAAAATCCCAAGTAGAATCCTAAATTGAAAGCAAAATGCATAACGACAGCGCCTGTTAAAGACGAATATTTGTAGACTAAGTAGCCACTGGCCAATCCTAAAAACAGAGTATAAATACTCTGGTAGATTACAAAACCATAGAGTTCAGCAGGAACAAACCAATAGGCATGAAAGTGTGAGTACGAAAAAATGACAGAGGTTATGACTAATATCATGCCTTCGTTTTTAGAGAAATTTTTGAACGGTTGCCAGAGCATAAATCTAAATATCAACTCTTCTAGAAGTGGGGCAAAAATCAGCAGGAATAGAATCCCTTCGGCGTTCGTAAAATCAAAAGGGATAACAAGATTCCAAAAGGAGGCGGCCTTAAAAACAGTGAAACCAGCGACGAGTGCGACAAGCATGAAAACAATAAAAGACTTTTTAAAACGAAAAAGTGCGAGTGTTTTGGAGCCATTAAAAATGAGGGCTAGAATGACGCAGATGACTTCGAAAATATACGAGGCGTAAGCACCTAAAGCATCCAGCTGTGAGGTAAAGCCAAATCGAACAATAAGGTAGACGGCGACCAAGGGTAAAAGCATTTTTTGCATGTTGACTCCTAGAACCGATTTTAATGTAGGAAATCACCAGAATCAGTTCTATTTTTTTGACCTCGACCTTTATTTTTTGGCAAATTTCAAATTTCAAGTTCTTCAGTCATGTTGCAATTTTTTAAAAATACCTCGTCATGAGAAGTAATAATTAACGCTCCTTTAAATTCGCGGACTAGATTTTCTAAAAATTCGATATTGCCTAGATCCAAGTTGTTTGTTGGTTCGTCGAGGATTAGAAACTCGGGTTGTTCTGCCTGGAGCAATCCTTTGGCTAACGATGCTCTCAGGCGTTCACCACCGCTAAGTGAAGAAACTTTTTGGAAAACAGTTTCCTTAGTGAAAAGAAATTTGGCGAGGTTATTTCTAATCTCGCTTTCGTGGGCGATAGATATGTCGCGGATGTTGTCAAAAATGGATTTTGAATCATCCAGCAGTGAGCATTGTTGATCTATATAGCAGGTGGCCAGGTTGCCGCGACGAAGTTCGCCGCGAATTTCGTGTTGATGGCCAAGAACTGCATTCAGTAATGTGGTTTTTCCCGAGCCGTTTGCTCCTTTCAGGGCTATACGAACATTTCCGCGCCAAGAAAAGTTTAGGTCATTTTTAAACAGCCATTCTTGCAAACGAACGTTAAAGGCGATGGCCTCGGCAACTAGTTTTTGATTCGGAATTTCTTTGACGATGAGATTTGCATACATGATCGGATCCGTTTTCAATTCTTCAAAGGCTTGGTGTGCAGATTGGACGGCTATGATAGTTTGCTTCAAGGTCGTGATGGCAATTTTTCCGGTTGTGTTTTGTGCGCGACGTTTGCGTCCACCTATCAGAATTCTAGGTAGACCTCCTTTCATCGCCTGCTGTGTACCTCGACGGTTCTTTTTATCTTGTCGATTTTTTTCATTTACTTGATTGATAAACGCTTGATCGCGTTCACGTTTAGCCAGTTTCAGGTTGACGCCTAGTGCGGCACGTTCATTTTTTTTGGCATCTTCATACAGTCTCCAGCTGCCGCCAAATTTAGTGAGTCCATGACTAGACAATTCAAAGACTTCTTCACACAGCTCCAAGCATTCACGGTCATGAGAAATAAGTAACGCACCAGTGTGTCTCTGTTTCAAAAACTGTAGAAGGATTTGTCGACCTTCACGATCAAGATCATTTGTGGGTTCATCAAGAACCAAAAACTGTTCATCTAGTATCTTGGACAAACGAACGCGCATCCATTGACCACCACTCAGCTGTGAACACAGGGTTTGGCCGTCGATGCCGTCTAGCAGTTTTTCACTCAACGCGGACCAAGTGTAATCTAAAGATAGAAATTGATCGACAGGAATTGGTTCTGGAATTTGCCGTTGTGGAAAAAACGTTAAGGTTTCTTTTTTTTGAATGGATCCTTGGGTGGGTGTTAGAGCCCCGGTTATCAAATTAGCTAAACAGGTTTTGCCGATGCCATTGGGTCCGACCAGGGCGGTAAGTTTAGGTTCTATGGAAAAACTAATATGAGTGAAAAGTCTGTGTCCATTCGGAAATTCAAATGAGACATCACTAAATGTAATGATGGAGTTCATAAATAAACCTCGTCGCAGAGTGTGCGAATTAAAAATTAAAGATAAGCTTCAGATAGGTTTATTTATTTCTCATAGATCTCTAGATTTTATACCTAGAGATCTATAGGGTAGTTGATTACTGGGATTTTTTCAAGGCTAGAAGATGCATCAATTTGAAACGCTAGTTATTGAATGAGCAATTTGAGTCCATTTCTTTTCTGACAAAATTTGAGACGCTCGAAGGCAAGCGTTTTGGAAAACATGTGCTGGCGCTGAAGATTTCATGCCTATGAAAATTTGTATCAATTCTTTGTTATTAAGAGCTGGCAACATAAACTCAAAATCTTGTTGGGCCAGATGGGGTGGTCGTTCGGCTTTAAAACGATGGAATACTGCGAATAGGGATTTATCATCGTAATACGCCCAGAGAATGTCTCGTTGAGCTGCCTCTTCTTCTTCTAAGTGAAGAAGATAGGTTGCTAAAAAGCGAGTGTAATATGAATAGAGGTTATCCAACTGATTGGATTTTAGAATTTGTTCTAGATTCTCAATTTCCGTCTCCAGTGTTTTATGATCTTTGTCAAATTTTTCGGCGGTGATCCCGAGTGATTTATATAAAGGGTGAATGTAGGTGTTTTCGTTGTGAGCATGATCTTTTATATGCTCTATTAAGTAACGTAGTCGGTGAACTAATTTGTCGATTTCTGCTGAGTTTGTTATGTCGGCTTTTCCAAGATCAGCCGAAAGTTGAAAGAGATGAAATCTTTGAGCTTTGTGAACAAAAGTGTACAAATCAGTGCGCATGGGGACTCCTTTATTCGGTAGGCTTTTCGGTTAGGTTATGTAGCTTGACTAAGGTCTTCATAATTCGAAGTAGATGGTTTTTATCTTCTCGGCTGAGTGGATTAAAAAATATCTCGTCATTGATATCCGCCTCGTGTGCCAGTTTAGGAATTAATTTTCGTCCGGCGGGTGACAGCTCTAATTCCACGAATCGACGATCAGCGGTCGAGATTTTTCGAGTGACGAGTTTCTTCTTCAAGAGTCGTTCTATTAAGCGTGAGGTGGCACCCAAATCGATACCGATGTGTTTAGAAAGCGTACTCAATGTGCAACGAGTGCGATTAAATAAAGATCTTAGGACGACCCATTCGGCCACCGTGATGTCGTATTTAGCAATTCGATCACGAAAAGAAAACGAGACATGGTTGGAAACAAATCGCAACCAAAAACCCAGATGATACTCAAGATCTGATGCTTTTTTATTTTCTATCATATCGTATGATAATACTTGTAAATATCAACTATTGCAATATACAAGTATTTTTTTAATAAAACCCAGAAGAACTATATAGTTATAATTGCAATTTTAATCTATTTTAAAAAAAATCAAATTGAGCAAATTTCATATTTCTAATTGGATAGATTTGAAATAACATCTATCTATTCACATAGAGGAGTTCTTTGGAAGCTAGAAACTATGGTGCCTGGATGTGGTTCTTTATAAAAAGCCTTGTGGTTGCAGGGTTTATTTGGGGTATAGGATACTGGAAGTCGACTAAGGTGCCTGAAAATATTTTGGTCAGTGGCCCGCTGCAAAATGAACCGATGCAAACTTTGACGAACAAACCTGTTTTTGAAATGAGATCTAAAGGACATACATACAGTATCCAGCCTGCATTTGAATATGAACTTTGGGGTTTGGTTGTATCAGAGCACTCTGCTGATAGCATTAAAGACAATGTTCATGAATCATGGAATGACTATATCAACACTAAAGACATTTGTGTTGTTTGGGGTGGAAATGTATCGAATCCATACCTGGCTAAACTGAATTTCAGTCATGGTTCATTTACATGTTATGTGCAAACTAGAGATAGCGTTGCTTGGAAAAGTTTTCTGCCTGATAAAATATCAAATAACCATTTGATTCCTTCGACGCCCGAGATTCAAAAGCTGATCAGCCAATCTAATATCGGTGATGAAATTCGTATTAAGGGCCAATTGGTAAATTATAATGTCAATAAAGGACAGTACAGAAAAACCAGCGTGAACCGCACTGACAGGGATAATGGGGCCTGTGAAATTATTTACGTAACAGAGTTTGAGACTTATGCGAAAAATAACAAATTTTGGAATCATGTTTCTAAAGCAGGCAAATATTTAAGTATGGCATTTTTAATTGGAGCCATGGCGACAATGCTTTTTACGGCCGTGTTTGTTAAAAATTAAAAAATACGTGCTCGTTGACTTCAGAAATCAATAGTATAGATATTCATCGTGCCGTCATTGAAACAGGCCACGAGCCAATTTTTGCTGTTCATATTCTTCATATTAGTTATGAAAGGATTTTTTCCTGTTCATTCAAGTTGTCATGAATTCGGTCACATTCATCAAGTGTCAATTCAGTCAGGATGGACAGAGCTAAGCTATTCCGAGTCGTCTGCTGAAGGCAGTGGCGAGAGTGACTGTCATGAAGGTAAAATTTTTGGTTCATCAATTGTTCTGAATACTATGAACCTTAAAAACATTATTGTGTCCTCTGCTTACGGATGTGTTTTTGAAATCGCAAATTTTTTTATTAGCCCATATTTAGAACCAAATAAAAAACCACCTCGAGTTGCATAGCCTTTTCTTGATCTTGAATAACGTATTTTCATAATTAAATATTAAGGAATTTTTATGCATATTTTTACTGCTCTATTTTTGGTTTTATCAATTTCATTATCTTCGTGGGGTGCTGTTAACTGGGAGGCCAGTGCGCATGGTTTATTTCTAATTCGTCAATCTAATTTTCATAAAGAAGATGTAGATCCGACAAATGTTGATCAAACGCCTAATGGTTTGAATCTGCGAGAAGCCGAGTTTCAACTGGCATCTAAGATCGATGATCGACATCGTTTGAGTTTCTTATTTGCTGTTGCTCCTGAATATGAAAGTGATGGTGTCAGTATTCACGAGCATTGGCCAATTGAAATTGAAGAGGCCTATTCTGAATCTGAATTCGTAACGGACACAACCTTTCGACTTGGCAAATTCAAAGCGGCCCTGGGTAAGCATAATCGTCTGCACACGCATGACTATCTTTTTGTGGATGCTCCGTTGATAAACTCATATTTGTTGGGCGAGCATGGTTTAAATGACGTTGGAGCCTCTTTTTCATTTTATATTCCCTCGAGTTGGTCGAACGAAGTCACACTTCAGTATATTCGAGGAAAAGGGGAAAACGAATTTTTTAATTCGCCGTCGCGTTCCGCCGGGGTGGGTTTAGTAAACTGGAGTCACCTATTTACCATGGAAGATGCAAAGACTTTGGAAATCGGTGTTTCCTATGCCGCAGGAGAAAATGGTTTTCGGCAACCAACCACTTATACTGGAGCTGATTTAACATTTGAGTCCGGCACAGCATCGGACGAGCATTCGGCGAAATTGATTTGGGCCGTCGAGTACATACAACGGATTCGACAACAAAAAGATATCGAAGATGAAAAAGGAAGTGGAGTTGCGACATGGATCCAGTATGAAGTCATTCCCGCATGGGCGTTACTATACAGATACGACGATTTAAAAATAGATCATTCGTTTGATATAACAGCAATGCCAGATAATAAATGGCAACGTCATTCCGTGGGTATCAAATATTTTTATAGGCCTTCTATTTCGTATCGTCTAGAACTTAACCAAACGAAAATGGAGCAGGCTAACGTGAACGGTAAAGATATGGAAAATGCGATCCTAATCCAGGCTAATTTCTCGATTGGATCGCATGAGGGGCATTCTCACTGATTATTTAAAGCTTTCATTGCGGCATCGTAGTTAGGCTCATTGACGATGTCGCTTACTTGTTCCGTGTAAATAACTTTATTGTTTTCATCTAGCACAATAACTGAACGTGAGCATAGTCCCGCTAATGGCCCATCTTGGATTTGTAAACCATAGTCTTTGGCAAACGTACTGCGAAATGTTGACAATGTTTCGGCATTAGTGATGCCTTCCGCGCCACAAAACCGTTTTTGAGCGAATGGAAGATCGGCAGAAATATTAATTACTACCGTATTTTTCGCACTAGCAGCATCTTTATTAAAATGTCTTACGGACATAGCACACGTGCCCGTATCAATGCTTGGGAAAATGTTTAAAACTTTTTTCTTCCCGGCAAATGTAGTTAAGCTGGCTTCGGAAAGATCGGATTTAACAAGTTTAAAATCGGGTATTATTGAGCCGACGTTGGGAAGTTCGCCTGATGTATGGATCGGGTTTCCTTTGAGTTTGATGGATGCCATTGGGTTCTCCTTATGAAAAACATTCAGTTTTAATTTGTTGAACGTATTTATTTAAATGACGCTCTCCCGGTTAAAAAGCATAGATTCAAGTCTTCTCATTTGCAAGGACTCAACTGAAAGGACTCAACCAGCGTCAGGAAATATGAAAGTGCCTATACTTTTGTTTCGGTCGTATCTTTATTTGTCTTTTCAAGGATTGGTTTGCCCCAACGTCCATGAAGACAGGTGCAAAGTAAAGTTTTTCAATGCGGGCATGACCACAAAAATTCCATCATACTGAAATCAGTGCATTTATTGAAAGCAGAGAGTCCAGGAGCATGGGGAATGGTTGCAATTTGTAAAAATAGGAACAGAATAATATCCTTGTTATGAAATCGCAGAATTTTTTTTGTTGGGGATTTAAAGAAATGATTCCCATTACCGCGGGCGTGATTCCTTTTGGGGCGATAGTTGGGACGGTCTGCTCTGAAGCTCAATTTAGTTTTCTACAAACTATGGGTATGAATTTGTTTGTGTATGCGGGGGCTTCACAGTTAGCCGCAACCGAGCTTATGATGAAAAACACGACGACATTGATTGTTGTGCTGACAGGGTTAATTATTAATTTACGATTTTTGCTATACAGTGCCGCTATGTCGCCCTTCGTACAGAAATCCAGTTTAGTGGTCAAAATGGCCTCATCATATTTACTAACAGATCAAAGCTATGCCACCATGACGGCTCATCAGGAATATTTCAAAACCAGTTCCGATGCCGTTCGATTCTATTTTGGGGGCGCTTTGTGTATGAATCTAGTTTGGCACGCCTCGGTTGCTGGTGGATTTGCCTTTGGAAATTTCGCACCGGCGGCATGGGCTTTGGACTTTGCCGTTCCTTTAAGTTTTGTAGCGTTAGTCATTCCCACTTTAAAAAGTAGAAAATACGTTTTGGTTGCGGTGTTTTCGTCCATTGTATCTGTGATTTTACATACTATGCCTTACCGAACGGGGCTAATTATTACAGCATTGTTGTCAATTGGTCTTGCGGCATTAATTACTCGTAAAAAGGCTTCGTCATGATGGAATCCAGATATTTTTGGTCGAGCGTTTTTTTATTGGCTTTAGGAACAATCGTTATTCGTTTTTCGATTATTGGGATGTCCTCGAAAATTAAAATCAATGATCGTGTGAAAGAACTATTTTCGTATATTCCTTCTGCAATTTTGCCGGCGTTCATTGCGCCGGCAGTTTTTTTTGATCAAGGTCATGTGAGCCTGCTTTTTGGGAAAGAAAGGCTAGTGGTACTTTTTTTTGCATCGATGGTTTGTTTTGTTACCCGCAGTACATTGGCAACGATCGGTATGGGATTGATTGTGCTCTATTTGGTCAGTTTGATTGGCTAAGAATATTAAAATATTACACTCTGAAACTACATTTATAGGAGAGGCCCTAGAGAGCTGTTTAATTTTTGAGATCTGGACTTTGTTTGGGATGCATTTGATGACGGAAAAATATTCCGCTGTCTCCAAACTCTGAGGCAACGAATTCAGATGTAGTGATGATATCAGCAATGTGGATCGCTGCTTTATGAAATTTTTTAGCATCTTCGTGAGTGTAGTTGCGATAGTCGAATTCTTTATCTATACTTCTGTCATCCAAAGCATAAATTTTGTAAATAATGGTATTAGCCTTGATGGTGGCAAAATCATTGCGGACGTCATGTGGTTCGTCAGAAGAAAAATTGAAATTTTCACCAGGAATAAAAAATAACTGTATTGGTGCTATGATTTCGGGGGCTTGAACTCCGTGTTGATCGACGGCTGCTAAATCTTGTACGAGCAGTTCTTCTGGGCGCGCGGAGTATCTTTTGAAAATTTCGTGAACTTTTCTTTGCCCAAAATCCACACCGATGGGAACAATGTTAGACATTGGGTGAGTAAAGAAATTGTAGTCCGATTGTTGCCCTTCCAGTGACACGAGCGCCGAAATATTTCCACTGTCTGTGCCATCACGCAAAACTTTAAGAGCCAGACCAGGAGCTATCGGTCTTTTTAGGATCCAAGGTTTTTTGGGGTCTGGCTTGTAAGTCAACGACAGGCGAAGTAAGGCATGATCTGCACCAGAAAAAATACCAGTATATTTAGTACTTACGGAAACAATTTTTACTTTCGCGATAGAGCCGCGTGCGTGAAGCAGTTTTTTCCATCCCATGGGTGCAAAGTCATTGAATTCAAGGCTTTTGGGATCCAGATTTTGCCGACCCATTGCGATCAGCTCTCCAAGGCCGAACTCATGAAATTCAGGAAGGCGAGAATGGGCAGTTTCCTGAATTCGTTGCCAAAGGATATCTATTTTTTCATTTGCATTTTTTTCTTTGAATCCAACGGGTGCTTGCGAATTCTGGGAGGAATATTCTCCGTTGCCAGCTGGTGAAAAAGTGTAGAAAGCAATCAATGCGACAGCGATGGCAAATGAAACAATATATTTGATTTTTTTCATACTTATTCATTGTAGAGAAAAAATGTACCCTAGAAAGTCCGGTAGTGCAGAACTGGACATAGATCTAAGAGATACGTTGGTTGCTCTGAAAAGCAGTCACTGGCGACAAGACTAGTTCCATTTGAGGTCGTATTGCAAAATATTGTTTCACCTGGATAAGCTGAATCAGTGTCTACAATAAATAATAAGGAGTATCCATGAAAATTAAAATGGTTTTCAGCTGTGTTGCCGTAGCGGCGACAACAAGCTATATTCTGGCGTCGTGCGCGCAAAAGCCCGCAACGACAAGACCAGATGTGACTTATGCACCTCCACCAAATTTGAGTCGAGAGCCAAGTTCTGATGTTGACAACAATTCGACCTGGAGCCAATGGTCAAAGAAAAATACGATCAGTGGTCTTTTGGAGCTAAGTAGAATTCGCACGAGCTTGTTTACAAATAATCTTAAAGATCCACATATAAGTTATTTAGGATATAAGAATGCTAAAAAAGATTGTAATGATACCAACGAGAACAGATTTAGATCTGCTGATGGGACATGTACTGACACCGATTATCCGATGTCAGGGGCGGCCGGCACAGCGTTTGGCAGAAACGTAGATCCTAAAGATATCGACCATCAAGCTGCTCAAAAGTTACAAATCCCAAATCCCGACACGGTATCCAAAGAATTTTTTACGCGTGATAAATTTAAACCAGTGCCTTTCTTGAACATGATTGCAGCTTCATGGATTCAATTTATGAATCATGATTGGTTCACTCATGGCCCAAATATGAAAGGCGACGAGTATGTAGTTCGATCTGAAGATGGAAATAGACAGCATGTCATTGACCGCACTCAAGAAATTTCTGCCGATTTGTCTCAGTTTAAAAAAGAATTTGGCCGTGTTAATGCCAATGATGTCACTCACTGGTGGGATGGATCGCAGATTTATGGCAGCAGCCGTGAAGAACAGAACGAACTTCGCACTGGCAGTCTGGGAAAAATGAAAACGTCGGTTGTTCCTGGTACGACTCGTGAGATCTTGCCCAAAGTTGCAGATGGTAAACTCAACCCGGCAAATAATCGGCAGAATCAAGGCTACGAGTTAACAGGTTTCCGTGATAATTGGTGGGTTGGTTTGAGCATGTTGCATACTTTGTTCGTGAAAGAACATAATGCAATCGCTGATGAAATCATGAAAAAGCATGTTCGAAAAAAAGCTGGCAGCACAGATGTATATATTTGGAAAAATGGCAAAGATCAACGTGAACTTACGGCCAAGGAACTTGATCACGAGATATTCCAAACGGCTCGTTTAGTCAACGCGGCGGTGATGGCAAAAATTCATACCGTTGAATGGACTCCGGCGATTTTACCTAACGATGCTTTGAAGTTCGGTATGAACGCAAATTGGAATGGGCTGCTGAACCCAAACATTTACAGCAAGGGACTCAGCGACCTGCTTGCAAAAGTGAAATTGAATAAGGCAGATTTTTTTAAGAATGTGGATTTGGGGCATATTGCCGGCGGTATTGTTGGTGGCAAGTATGAACGAGGCGTTGCTCCCTATAGTCTAACGGAGGAGTTCACGTCAGTTTATCGTCTGCATCCTCTTTTGCCAGAGAATATTACGATCAAAAATATGGGCAATAGGACCGAAAAATCAGTGCCTTTCATCAACACCCGTAATCATCTGAGCTATGACATTATGGCAGGTAATGATTTGAAAGATCTTTTTTACTCGTTTGGCACGCAGCACCCGGGTCAATTGGTTACCAACAATTTTCCAAAATTCATGCAAGAGCTGGAAATTCCCGGTCACCCGAAGATGGACCTAGCGTTGGTGGATATTTTGCGTGATCGCGAAAGAGGCGTCCCCCGTTACAATCAATTTAGAAAATCAATCGGTCTAAAACCTATCAAGAGCTATAAAGACTTTTTTAAAATTGAAACAAACAATGGCCAACTAACAGATGCACAAGTGGATAAGTTGAACAAATTTTATAAAGTATACGGCCGAAAAGCTGATGGTACAGATAACGTTGAAGATATTGATGTACTCGTAGGGGCTTACGCCGAGGAAATTCGGCCTGACGGCTTTGGTTTTGGTGAAACTCAGTTCCAAATCTTTATTTTGATGGCGACTCGTCGCTTGATGGCGGATCGTTTTTTCACCAAAGATTTCAATGAAGAACATTATACTCGTACGGGATTATATTGGGTGAATAACGCGACAATGTCCAAGGTGATTTTGCGTCATATGCCCGAGCTAGCTCCCAAGCTTAAAGGTGTGGAAACGGCTTTTAATCCTTGGAATAATTAATCAGCGGTTTTTTTCGCAGAATAAAAAAGGAGAAGCATGGCTTCTCCTTTTTTATTATTTAAAGCATATGGGTGCTTTAACTATTTTTTTGCGCGAGCGGCTTTAGCTTTCTCTTCGTCTTTGATGTTGTAATGTCTTTCGTAATAGAAACCGACATCGGAGGCATCATTGGGATTGATTATTAGTAATTCTTCTGTCGTGAATCTTTCCAGGCCAAAGCTTTTCCAGTTAACGATATCCACAAATACTGCAATTTTTCCCTCGACAGTTTCTTTACCCTTGTTCACGTTGTCTGCGGCAGACAGTGTGAACATTTTTGGTAATTTTTCTTCAATTTTAAATTTTCCAGAAACGGTGTCTCGATTGAAATTCACGATACCATCCGTAGAAATATCTGTGTTAACCGTTTTTTTGAAATAATCATCACCTGTGCTGTTGGTAGTTCCAAAATATTTACCAGGAACATATCCTTCCCAAGTGGAGTTACCGCGAAGTGTACGTTGTGGGTTGAAAGTCACAACTTCTGCAACTTCATTTTTCTCATTGAGACGAGTTAAAGTTGCTTTTTCGATACTATTTGCGGTGTTTAGTTTTAAATGGCTAGCGACCGCTTCTGAATTAACATCGATGTCGCCACTGGCTGTGACCATAAGCGGTTTCAAATCGAATTCTAAGTCGGATACTTTGTTCGCTCGGTAAATGTACATTCTTGGGACCCAGTTAACTAACGCTAACTCATTTGATTTTGGAGTTAATTTTCCAATTTTTCCTAGCTTGATGAATTTCAAAACTTCTTTGTCTTGAACGGTGTATTCGGCCAAAATTACATAATAGCTGTCAGAGTTCTTTTCGTCTTTCTTGATAAGCATAGACATAAAGTCATTTTCTTTTGCTTTTTCCTGTTTTGCGTTCACCAGCGGACTGTTTCCACGAAATGCACCTTCGGGTAGGGTGCTGGCGAAACTGACCGATGCCGAGATCACGGTGGCCGCTAATGTTAAACCCACAGATCTAAAACCTAATTTCATAAAAACTCCTACGTCGTTGTTAAATTACGAAAGAGTTGGATGCCAATCCTGTTCCAGATGGGTTATTGTTTATTTCTTTATGGCAAATGTTTTACTGTCAAACTTCTTGTTTGAAGCATTTACAGTCACTGTTTCAAAGTTAGACATAGCCTAATGTAGGCCCATTTGTTAAGGTTTTGAAATATGGACTTAACTTGGCTTGGGACCGCAGGGTTTATCATTAAAACTAAAGACACCGAGATTGCGTTTGATCCTTTTCTTTCGCGAGGGCAAGGCAAGCCTTCTCCATTTTCATCGAAATCATTTGAAAATACCGAGGCTATATTTGTAGGCCACGGACATTTTGATCATACGTATGATATTCCCGAAATTGTTGCGGGTTCTGATCTGAATGTGTTTGCGCCGGGGCTGACTGGTAAAATGTTAAAAATGCGAGGCGTTCCCGAGTCTCGATTATTGCACACGGTTAACGATGAAATTTTATTTAAGCCTTTAAAAATGCGCGCATTTCATAGTTCGCATGTTCATTTCGATATCCCATTGATAGTCTCGACGGTGAAACGTTGCGGAGTTAAGGGCTGCCTGCACATGCTTCCTTTAGTCACTGGATATCCGAAAGGTTTAGTGCAAACTTATTTTTTTGAAGTGAACGGAAAAAAAGTTTTATTCGCGAGCACGGCTGGATGTACGGACCGCGAGCTTAATATTTACCGTAAACTTGAGATCGATTATTTTCTGGCGCCGGTTCAAGGCAACACAGATATACAAGAAATCGTTGCCAAACAAATGATGATTATTCAGCCCAAAGTTATTATTCCCCATCATCATGATGATTTTTATCCTCCTCTGAGCCAGGAAATTTCATTGGGTATTTTCCGCGATAAGTTAAAGTTTCTGGGATTTAAAGGCGAACTTCTGGAAATACCGCTTTTTGATAGTTCGCAGATTTAGTTTTTAGCAGGAAAGATGCTCGTCAGATATTGGTCAAAGAGTTATGCTAGCGAAAAGAGCATCACCGTTATTTTTGTCCTTATGTCCTTCTTAACTCATTGTTTTCACCGTGGGCATTTGCACGCCAATTGAAAATTCGTCAGGTGCAATTGTCGTTGCTGATCAATAATCATTGTCTACTGACAGCAATGTTTTTTGAGTTTTTGGTTGCTCATCATGCATGCAGTTGCTATCCATCTTAGATGGGAAAAAATAATAAAAAAACAATAGATTCAAGTGGTGAAAAAAAGGCATTAACTGCCCTTTTAATTATTTTTGCAGTTTGTATGGCGACGGCCTGGATATATGCAGTTAATTTGCGCAAGACGGTGGTCGCTAACAATGTCGGTATAAATATTGACGCCAATGCCTTGGTGGAAGTTGAAAAATTAAGGAATTTGGCAGAATCGCAAATTTCAAATGCGCGCTCGTTTTTTTTATTAGGCTCTAGAAATTTATACGACAAGCAAAAGCAAGATAAACAATCTTTGTTGGAAGGTTTGGCTAGTTTCGAAAAGAAATACAGTCTTCCCGGAATTCCTGAAATTACAAAAAATATTGAGACTTTGCAGACTCAGCAGCAGGAATTTTTTGATCAAGCAATGGAGTTTCGCGAAAAGCAAACGGAATCAAAAATTGTCGGACAGTTTTATCAATCAAAAACGGCCCCGATTTTAAGGCAAATAAATGACAGTTTAAATCAAATATTGGCTGTGCATGAAGCCGAGTTTGCTCGTGTACGCAGCGAAGCCGCCGTTGCCGCGCAAAGTGTTGAATCTCAAATTCCTCAAGGAATGGCCTGGTTGACCGGATTCATGATTTTTATTTTTCTAGGCCTGTCGATCATTATTGTGCGTATGTTGGACGAGCGTCGTCGCCAGTTGGCCGAACGTGATCGTCTGTACGCCGAAGCCCAAAATGCAATTCAAGCGCGCGAAGAATTTGTGGCTGCGATTTCTCACGATGTTAAAGAACCGCTCAACACACTGAATGAATTGGGCGAATATTTGCCGAATATTTCAGATAAAGAAAAAATTCGCGACAGTGGCGAGCTTGTTAAAAACCTTGTTGTAGAAATTGAAAATCGCATTAAAGACATTTGCGACTACAAAACAGCCAATTTGGAAGGTTTAACTTTGCGATTGGATCAAATGAACGTAGACGAGGTTTTGGAAGACGCTCGCTTGTTGATGCAGCCTTTGGCGAAAAAACGTGACGTGCGATTGCAGATCGAGCCAGCGAATCCTCCGGTATTGGCATTTTTAGATCGCGAACGCGTTTTACGAGTGCTTTCAAACCTGGTTAGTAACGCCGTGAAATTCAGCCCTAAAAATGGAAAAGTTGTAGTGAAAGTGCGGAGCGATCAACAGTATGTAAATGTGTCTGTGGCTGACAGTGGGCCGGGAATTCCAGAAAATAAAATAAGCGATTTATTTACCTATCATTGGCAGGCGCCAAAGACGGCAGACCAAGGATCAGGCGTCGGCTTGGCCGTCGCAAAAACAATCGTTGAAGCCCATGGCGGCGTCATAAAAGTCAGCAGTACGGGTTCGGGAACAAATTTTACTTTTTCATTGCCCAAGCGTCGACCGGCGGGCGCCCAATTAAAGAAGCCCGCTCCGATTCGTTACACGGTGAATTCACGATCACAAACGGATACGTATACCCAAAGTCCCAATTTATAAAGCCCGCCCTTGTTGGGCGGTGGGCAGATGGCATGGCACTAAAGACTAAAGGCGTCCTCGGTACACTCACTGTCTGGATAGGTTAGTCTTTGGCCTGTGATAAAATTTTATCTAGAGATAATTTTCCAGCACCCGTAAGCATAATGCTTACGGCAAGGCCGATCGCCAGAATAAAGAACTCAATACCTTCACCTTTTTGTTGTCCATACCAATTCATAAAGAAGCCATTTGAAATGTGCATGGTAGAGGCTACTAGCATGGTGAAGCCCACACCAAATGCGGCGACACGGGAAAAAAGACCAACGATCAGTCCCAGTCCACCAAAAAACTCAGCCACAATCGGAAGAAGCGCGATAAGGTACGGCATTCCTTGAGATGTAAAAAAGTCCATGGTTCCCGTAAAACCATAGCCGCCAAACCAACCAAGCAGTTTTTGCGCGCCATGGGGGAATATCATCACTCCCAGCGCTACGCGAGCAATCAAGGGGGCATATGAATCATTGGTTTGAGTGATTTTTTTAATTAATTTCATGGTTGCTAACCTCCAAAGTAAAATTCTGTGTTGGCGATTTTCTGTTTTCCCAATTTGAAATCGCGCCTTGATGATAGTTTCGGATAAAATCGTTAATTGCAAAAGTAGACAAAATCAGTAATCATTTTTGCATATATGCAAAAATAAAAAGGACGCTATGGATTTAAATCTGCTGAATACTTTTGTGACCGTTATAGAATCTGGATCAATGACTCAGGCGGCGGTACGGTTAAAGCAACCGATATCTCGGGTCAGCCGTGCCATTGCGCGGCTTGAAAAGGAATTAGGTCTTCATTTGGTTCTACGAACGACGCGTTCGTTCCAAGTCACGGCCGCTGGCAGGCGACTGTTTCGTGAAGTGCAACCGATGATGAGACAAATCGTTGATTTGAGTCGTTCGATAAAAAGCGAAAGCGAAGAACTGGTGGGGCTTGTACGTATGACGGCCCCCGAAGATTTTGGGCAATTTATCATGGCTCCCATCGTGGCCGAGCTTGGTGTTATACATCCTGGCTTGCAACTGGAAATGAATTTTACGGATGAATTTGTCGATCTTGTGCGCACTGAAACCGATATTGGCATTCGGGGTGGTAAGTTAAAAGACTCGACTTTAAAAGCGAAATACTTGGGTAAGTCGGTCTTTCGTTTTGTGGCGGCCCCTAGTTATGTGGATAAATATGGTTATCCGAAAAGGCCTCAGGATTTGATTCAGCATCGTTGCATTTATTCGCCATTGGGTTCAATGAGTCAGCGCACTGAGTGGATCGTGACGAATGGCCAACGAGAAGAAAGAATTCAATTTGTAGCGTCCTGGAAAGTCAATCACAAGCGTGTAGCCTTGGATCTGGCAAAGGCCGGTTTGGGTATTACAATGCTACCGGTACCGCTGGTGAAAAACTATATTGAAGAAAAAGAGCTAGTCCCGATCTTGCCGACTTGGACATTGCCGCCGGCGCCTATTCATTTGGTATATCCCCCGCGACAAATCACTGCGGCCAAGGTGCGGGTAGTTTCAGCATTTCTAGAGAAGAAGTTAAAACCTTTGCTTATGGATTAGTTTTTAAAATCGTCAATGACGACTTCTTGAACCTTTTTGATGACCTCAGTTTGATCGGGATTAATATGGGGACCAGGAATGACAACTTCGCGTTTGGGATTTGGCAACAGATTAAAAAGCCCCTGCCGAGACGTCAGTGGAATAACCGTGTCCTGCGCGGTTTGGATGACCAGCGAGGAGCCCTTCAGATAAGGCAAATGCAATTGAGGGTTTATTAATTGAGTAGGTATCAGAAGCGAGTCCACCAGGGGACTCAAAAAGGGCTCGGCCACATAGGACTTCAAATTTTCGATTAGTATTAAACGTAGATCTACTCCCGTACATACATAGACTGCTTTTTCTAAGCGAACACCAATCGATTGACTTAAGTGTAAACTCGAAGGAAGAAATACGCCCCCTAGGCTGACACCCATTACGGAGAGTCTATCGGAACGAACCCAGCTTTGTTGTGACAACCACTTGAGTGTCAAAGCCACTTGAGCGGGAGTTTTTCTCATAAATTGTAAGACATTTACGGGCTCGTCCATAAAATTCTGAACACTGTATGGGTACTCAAACCCAACAACGATTTTATCTTTGAAATCACCAACTAAATGAACACTTTGTTCGCCTGTAAAAAATCCTGAAACGATCAAGAGCGATGGGAACGATAAAGACGAAGAATTGAAAAACCCCTGTGGTCCCTTCAAAAGCAGATTGATTGTACCGGCCGCAGGATAGTGAAGAACAACTTTATAAAGATCAAAGCCTGACTCTGATTTAAGTGAATTGATTTGTACCGTATCGGGGCGACTGGTTGAAAACACGTCTAAGTCTTGTTTCATCAGAAGAACGGCCATTGGCCCATCGTAAAGTGTCTGCGCGGATGAAACCGAGATCATGACCATCAGAAAGAGAAATATAAGAATTTTTTTCATGCTCTTTTCATGTCGTGGCCGAAATTGTAAGTCAAAATGATTCTTTCGGTCGGCGACAAGATGAAGTTTTTTCCAGGGCTGAACTTGGGCTGGCCTAGCCGTATAATATGAACTAGATCACGTGTTTATGTTTATGAAGCGAATCGGATTTCTCGTTTTTATCGTATCCACCATAATTTTTAGTTCATGTCATAAAGCCCGCAATACGCCCGCAGAATCTGCGGTTGCTAAAGCGACCGTTTATATTGATCAGGGCGACTATGATTTTGCTATACAAATATTGGAAGACAGCCTCCTTTTCGAAGAAAACTCCGAAACGCGTTTGGTTTTAGCCTCGGCCTATGCGGGACGCGCCGGGATCAAAGTCGAAAATTATTGGGATTATTTGATCGGATTCGATGCGTTTGCCAAAGATAAAACGGAGGCGATGTATCCTGATATCATTCCCATGAACTTGGTGCCGGAAAGTATCGACCAGGAAGCGAAAGAAACTTTAAAAATTTTGAATGATCAATACAAAGATTTACAAAAATTGAATGCCAAAGCTGAAAAAATTCCTGTAGTGGAGCCTGAGGCTCTTCAGGATTTGATGCGGGCACGATCAATTCTTTCTAAAACTACTTCGAGCGGCTCGCGGTTATATCGTTCATTACTGACGGCCGTGGTGGTGAAATCTGAATTTGCGGAGTTCGATAAAGTAGTGAAAGAATGGATCGCTGCGGAACAAAATTTTTGTTTTTCACTGGTGGCAGAGCTACCAACCTGGCTGGCGGATACATTGGATTTAGTCAGCGAAGGATTGGATGATCTTGGTAAAGCATATCCTGACCAAAATGCAGATTATCAGTCTATGCGAACTAAAATAACAGAGACGGGCAAAAAAATTTCCATCGACTTGGAATCAAATCAAAAAATTACGGAATCCCTATGCGTCTTTCAAAAACGCTAGTTATTTTCTTGGCGATCTTTGGTGTGGCGGCGCAGGCCTATGAAGCTCGTCCCCATTTTTTATCCAGCATGTCGGGGTTTATGGCCATGGGACTGCGGCAAAGTTGCTATGCCATAGATATTTCTTCAAATACTCTCCCTTGTAACCCGGCATTCATTGCTAAAGAGAAATCTAGACGATTCACGGCAAGCATGTATTTGGGTAATAATGTTTCGTATTTGAAAGAGGCGACGGATTTATCTCGTGGACAGGCTAATGAGGACACAATTAAAAAACTTTTTCAGCGTCATGAGGATGATGAATTGCAAACGCAGATTGAACTTGGCCATATTCAAGAAAAATTTGGATGGTCCGTCACGCCGATACAAGTTAATTACAGCACGACGTTTCGTAATCAAGTTTTACCACAGATTTCCTTGTATGCTTCGTTGGAAGAAGCTGCTAAAGTTCAGTTTGGCAGTTATCTAGGCGAGGATTGGTCTTTCGGTATTCAGCTGCGTTATACTCAACGTCGCTTTGTTACTTCGCAGTTTTATCTGACAGACGCGTTGGTACCCGGCGGAAGTGATCTTTTTGAACCACGCAAACAAAGTGCATTTTTTGTCGAACCAGCGGTGCTGTATACCCCCGATGATAATTATCTTAATCCGGAATTCACGGTCTTTGTTGCCAATGCGGGTTATATCGATAAAGCCTATTCTGAACTGCGCATAAACCCCGAATATCATTTTACAGTCAGTATAAACCCGGAAATGGTCTATGGCCGCTATAGTTTAGGTTTGGACATGAATTTTAACAAAGATATTCAACACAATTCAGGTCCACTGACGCTGGGTGGATTTTATGAATACGGAATTTTAAGACTATTTGGCAGCGTGGCTCGTGATGAAAATGGAATTGGCTTTGGCGTATTTAATACGTGGTGGAATCTTGGGATCGTCAATAAAAACGAAGTTGTTGATAATTCTTTTGGAAACTGGATTTCATTACAAAAAACGTATCTGTTTTTGGGAATCGAGATATGAGGCTGTTTTTTCTAGGTTTGTTATTTTCTGCTTCTTTCAGTTTTGGCGCTAAAATGAAAGAACAAAATATCCAGAACGTGCAAAGCTGGAGTGATTTCCAGAAGGCAATGGAGAAGCTTAAAAACGAAGATCGTCAACGTGGGACAAGTTATATAGTTTCGGGGGCGATCGTGTCTTTAGGCAGTTTGGTAGCGATTTCGGGAACACACGATGCAGCGGCAAAGTTAATATACGGAATTGCCAGCAGTGGAGGCATTGCTGCAATTACATATGGCATTAGTACAATCTACTACGGAAACTCATATAATTCATTCTATGATGCGGTTGGCGCGACCAGCTTGTCTGAAGATCAGCGTAACGTCTTGGTAAAAAATTATTTGGCTAGCGAACGCGAGCAGCGCCAACGTAAAGAAAGATTGCAAATGATTGCGCATTTTGTGGCTAGTGTGTTGAATGTGTATTCCGCCTCGGTCGAGAAAGACGACAATGCAAAAACATTTCTACATGCTCTAGCTGGTCTCAACTTGGCTTTGGGCATTTCGTATTCTTTTTAGAGAGTTAAAGAAATCAGAACTGCCCCAGTGCGGTTGAATATTTGCGTCCTTTCAGATAGAATGATGGTCATGGCAGATCGAAAAGAATGAATTCTGAGTCATCTTTGGACGTGATCAGCAAGCTTGAAACTTTGCTCAGAGCAACGGCATCGCCGGTCTCAATTTCTATTCCGTCAATTTCGATTTTGCCTTTTATGATCTGAATCCATAACTTTCTATCTAGTTTTGCCTCGAATGTTATATCGTCGTACTTTTTAAGTCTTGAGATATACATGTTGGCGTCTTGGTTAATTGATATAGATCCATTTGTACCTTCGGGAGAAATAACATGTACTATCTTTTTAGTGCGTAAGTCTGCTTCGAATGATTTTTGTCCGTAGTCAGGTTTGATACCACGCTGATGTGGTATGATCCAGATTTGAAAAAAGTGGCTTTCCGTGTCCATCTCGTTATTATATTCCGAGTGTACAATGCCGGTTCCTGCACTCATTCTTTGGACTTCGCCGGGACTTATTGTTGTGACATTTCCCATAGAATCTTTGTGCCGTAGTCCACCCGAAATAACATAAGAAATAATCTCCATATCGTGGTGTGGATGCGAGCTAAAACCAGTGCCTCCTTTAATTCGGTCCTCGTTGATCACGCGCAGGGGTCCAAAACCCATATGCTGAGGGTCATAGTACTCTGCAAACGAAAATGTATGACGAGATTTTAACCAGCCATGGTTGGCAAGTCCTCGGTCGCTTGATTTTCTAATGGTCATCATTCAAACCTCCTTCCGCTAATATCGGCTATTTCAATATTGAAAAAAATTATTATTTATTTATTATCTATATAAATAAAAACTATATAGATTAGGTTAAAAAAATGACAATTGATCAACTGGAAACGTTAGAAATGGTTGTAGAGAAAGGTAGTTTTAAAGCGGCTTCTGAATATCTTCACAAAACTCAACCTAGTCTCAGTGTTGCAATAAAAAAACTGGAAGCAGAGTTTGATTTACAACTTTTCAATCGTGATGAATATCGCCCCAAGCTGACAGCCCAAGGCAAAGTGTTTTATGGTTGGGCTAAACAATGTTTAGCGAGTTTTCGAGAACTTCAATTTGTAGGCAATGAACTTGGTGCCAAAAAGGTGGAACCATTTTTGACAATTGTTTTGGATCCTTTGGTGCGATTTGAAATGTTGAGAGATCTATTTGGTGAAATCATGACTGGGCAATATCCCACACAGTTAACATTCCGCTCTGAAATCATGCATGGCGGGTTTCAGGCTTTATTAAGTGGAGATGCTGATTTTGCGGTTTCGTATATTGAAAGCGAAGATGATCGGATTGAAAGTGTGGCCTGTGACCATATTAAAATGATACCTGTAATTTCTAAATCTATAGTTCGGAAGACAGCCAATTTGAATTCAAAATTTTTAAAGACCATTCCGCAAATTGTAGTTTCACATGGTGCTAGGAATGAATCTCAAGGGGTTTTACTTGATTCAAAAAAATGCGTTGTTACAGATCATTCATTAAAACGTAAATTGATTATAAATGGACTTGGTTGGGGGCGCCTGGCGCTGAATGAAGTTGAGCTGGACCTGCAAAATGGAAATTTGTTACAAATTCAGATTAGTCATATTAAGCCATTTACTTTAGATATTCGAATGATGAGATTAAAACAAAAGCCTATGGGCCCTGTTGCTAGAGCAATTTGGAACCAAGTAAAACGAAAGAAATAGAATTTTCCCTGGTGAAATTTTGTGCTAGACCGGGAAAAAATGTCTCATAGAGACGTATCAAGTCTGTGAATTGAGTTATAGAATCCTTGACCTAAATGGCGACCTTCTTGCTCTTTCTTGAGGTAGGTTAGTACAAATACTAGTGTAAATATAAAAAGGGAGGGCCTCATGAATTATTTCTATTTGCCCGTCGAAGAGTATACAACGCCCAATCCGGTGACGGCGACAGAGGATATGTCTATCGAAGAGCTTTCATCGTTGATGAAAAAGTATGGCGTGCGACATATTCCGATTGTAGGGGGCGGCGATGGTGTGATTGGTATTGTTAGTGAACGAGATTTACGATTGGTTTCGGGGCTTAGCCAAATGGAAAAAGTATTGGTTCGAGCTGGTGATATAATGATTGGTGATCCCGTGACTGTGACGGCTGATATGGGCTTGGCCGAAGTGGCTTTTGAAATGTCGCGGAAAAAAATAGGCAGCGTGATTGTTAATGATGAAAATAATAAATTTCTTGGAATATTTACGGTAACGGACGCGCTAAACGCTTTGATTGAAATGTCCCGAGGCCTAAAGAAAACGAAACGATACACATAAGGTGATATAATAGTTCATTTTCTAGTGGATGGGATCTGTGCAGGTCTGATGAGGCCATTCGATTTCAATCGTGGCTTCGGTGATGTGAAATTCGTCAAAGAGAGATTTTTTTAATTGAGCTTTCAGTTCATGGGCCGCTTCATTTGTGGTATTTTCTTGAACTATTAAATGCATTGTTAAGATATGATGGGTTCCATCCATAGACCATAAATGTAAATGATGAACGTTCTGAACTCCCTGGGATTGGATAATTTTTTGTTTTACGGCCTCGATTTGTACTTGGTCCGGAGTTCCTTGTAGGAAGACATGAATTGTCTTTTTAAGATTTTTGAAAACATTCCATAGGACCCAAACGGCTACGCCAATAGCCATGATAGGATCTAGAATAGGCATTGGGTGAATCATCATTAAAAGGGATCCAATAAAAATAACTCCCCAGCCCATAACGTCTTCAAGTAAATGCCATAATATCATGCGTTCATTCAGCGATGAACCTTTTGACATTCGGTAGGCGGCAAAGCCGTTGACAGTGATGCCCAGAACAGAAAGTAAAAACATGCCCGTGACATTTGTCTCTTCAGGAGTGAACAATCGCGGAATTGCTTTCACTAAGATAGTTCCCGATCCAATCAGCAAAATGAGTCCCGTAATCAGCGCCGCCAGTACACTTAAACGACGATGCCCATAAGAAAATTCCGGACTGGTGCCTTTGAGAGATTTTTTCTCTAGGAACCAAGCTAACCCTATAGCAAGAGCATCGCCAAAGTCATGAAAGGCATCGGATAAAATGGCTAGACTGTTTGTGTATAAACCGCCGATGAGTTCGATAATTGCGAATGACAAATTTAGAAAAAATGCAGTTCCCATGCGCCCACTTGCTGCGTGATGATGATGGTGCCCATGGGAATGTGAATCTTTACTCATATAAGTATTTTGTCACTAAATTAACTAGGAGGCAACTTTTGCTAAACTGTCAATTGCGGGTGCAAGCCGTGTCAGGTAACGGTGCTGAAATGTCCACTTTGCCACGGGCCGGATGCCCCTATATAAATCAATTAAACAGAGGACCGCAAAACAGTCCAGAAAACACCATCGTAAAAGCACTTCTGTTTTATAGAGGACGATCTGCAGGTGCCGGTCTTGGTGTTTGCTCGTAAGCAGGTGTAGTCATTTCAGTCGAGGGTGTCGTGAGATCTCGTTCGCGCATCATCGAGAAGGCCAAACCAAGAATGATAATAACAGCTAGACCGAGTGTCCAGTAAAGTATTTGGCTTGGTATTTGTTTTTGATTTGTTGCTTGTCCTATAGTCGTGGTTGTTGCCATAGAAAATCCTTTCTTGTTAAAAGAACAATGAGAATTGGTTACTATAGTATCAATATAACTTTGATAAACGGTAACTATCTCAAATAGACTCTTGATATTAATGCAAAGTTGATTCCTAAAAATTTTTTGGAATGATAAAATCACGAGTATCAATAGCGCAGTGTGCGCCGACAAAATATTTGGACAGAACATATATAACTTGTTTTTGACAATAGGGGCAAGTGTTACGGTATATTGCAATGACAAAATTAAGACTGACCAAGGTCAGAAACAGCGAGGTTGTATGAACTTGAATTCACGAAAAACAGAATATCCCATCGATTCTCAATTTATAGAACGTTGGTCACCGCGCGCTTTCTCTAATGCCGAAATTCCAGAGTCGACTTTAATGGCTGGTTTTGAAGCGGCTCGATGGGCACCTTCCAGCAGTAACAGCCAGCCTTGGCGTTATATTTACTCACGTCGGAACTCGCCTACGTGGAATCAGTTCACTTCATTTTTGTACGACGGTAATCGTGTGTGGGCCGATAAATCGGCAGCGTTGATTATTTTAATTTCAAAAAAAGAATTTAAGGCCGGGGATAAAGTTATTACTTCGGGTACTTTTGCATTTGATACAGGATCTGCATGGATGAGCTTTGCACTCCAGATGTTTAAGATGGGGTGGTACACTCATGGTATGGCCGGAATACACACAGATAAAATTATGGCGGATCTGAAAATCCCAGAAGGTTTTATTGTAAATGCCATGGTGGCAGTGGGAAAGCCGGGAAATATCGAAAATCTACCAGAGGCATTACAAGCACGCGAAACACCTAGTCATCGTAAGCCATTAGAAGAGTTAGTGAGTCATGGTAAATTTGACGAAAATTGGATAAAAACAGAGTAATGCCTACTCTTCGGTGCCTTATGCTTGTATCATATCAAGTTGTTGCATGTTAGAGCGTGAGGCGCTGATATTTAAGAGCGAAGATTTTTTAGTGTCTTAGGAAGCTGTTCGATTAGATCAATAGGGCGGAGACTTAAATGATCGTTACCTTGATCTAACCATTGCTTTGAAGCCAGACCATGAATATAATTTCCTACAATGGCGGCGTCCAGAGGACTCAGTTTTTGTGCTAATAGGCCACCAATAATTCCTGCAAGCACATCACCTGTGCCGGCTTTTGCCAGAGCGGGTGTTCCGACCGCAGATGAAAATATTTTTTTTCCATCAGTAATATAGGTAGTCGGACCTTTGAGTAAAACATGGCACCCCCACTTTTTCTGTGCCATTAATAAATATTTTACGGGATCTTTTTGAATGGCCGTCGATCTGACGGCCAGCAGTCTGGCCAATTCTCCGGTATGGGGTGTGAGAATCCAATGGGCAGGCAGTCGGACCGGCGGCCTGCCAGAGAGTAGGGTTAAGCCATCGGCATCTAATACGACCAATGGAATCTTTTGTTTTATTAAATAAGTTAGCCATTTTTTTGCAGTTGGGGATTGTCCTAAGCCCGGGCCAAATACTAGGGCATCAAAGGATGTAGGATTTAATTTTTTTGAATTCGGAGCTAAAAATAGCAAATCAGGATGCCGAAGTAACTGATTGTATCGCCAGTTCATCATTACATAAGTATACCCCGCACCTACACGCGTGGCTGATAGCGCCGATAAGATGCCGGCGCCTAACAGACCTTCACTGCCGCCAACGATAAGAACTTTCCCTCCACGTGTCTTGTTAGAATGTTTTTCACGAGACGGAATTTTTGTTTTAATAAACACTCGAGTGATTTTTGAGACAATCATATCTTCATTCTAGATTTAAAAAGGTCAGAGTCAAACATTGGCAGGAAACAAAAATGTTTAAGAATAATTTAGTTTTAAAATATACAAAAAATTTGTAAGCTAAAAGTATCAAGATGATAATATCAAAAGACGAAATAGAAACATTCTTGCCTAGAAAAACACCTACCCTATTGATACTGGGTACGATGGCGGCAATGTGTGCGCGGACTCAAAATGGACAGCGTCCCAAAGAAATTTTTTATTATCATAATCCGATCAATCATTTTTGGCGGGTGCTAAGGTTTCTATTTGAGCCGGGAAACGAAAAAAAACTAACAACGATCGAAGAAAAAAAAGAATTCTTAGAAAAACATGCTATTGCGATGGCGAATCTTGTTTTTGAAATTCAAACATCTGAAGAAAATTCACAAGATCCCTCGGACGCAATTCTATTCAAAGCGTATCAAGATAAAAATATTAAATTTAAGTCGGCGTCTTCAGCGCTAAAAAAAGTAATTAGGACCTCGCCTATATTTTTTACGTGTCGTCATAAAAAGGGAATTGATAATTTGATAAATGGTTATCTAGAACACAATGGCATCGAGCTAAATATGAAAAATTCGATATGGTATTGGCCAACCCCGACGCGTTGTAGTCCTAAAGCGCGTGCAGAAGTTTGGAGATCTGAAATGATCCTTCACTGTCAACAAACACGTCGTCATAAATAGTCAGTTATATGGTCTTAAGGTTGCATTCATTTCGTTCTGTTAAGATAAAATCTTAGCAGCCTACTCGGTAGGACACGAGACAGGGAATTTTCAGAACATTGGTGGAGGTATAGTCTTATGTTGACTAGGGAAAAAGGGTACAATGAAATACAAAATCTCCTTTTCCCTGAGGCTAAAAAAAATCTAAATTCATAAAAAAGGAGAGCAGAAATGGTTAACCAATTTGAAACCCACAAAGAAAATGAAATAGAAACATCGCCGTCTAAAGAAAAGCGAGACCAAAAAACTAGTAATACGAATCAAAAGCAGGATCATGAAAAAAAACAACCGTTCTCGCCCACATTTCCTATACCTAATGGTCCGGAAATTGTGGATCTTCAAGCCCATCAGGATCAGCGTGATACACCGCCCACTCAAAGAAATCAGTTCTAAATCTGAACTAAAAGAAAGAGAGAATGTATTTCTCTCTTTTTTAATAAATTTTTAGTGTAGTTGTCGAGTATAGCCCGCGATACACGCAACAAGTTCGCGCGGGTCTATTGGCTTGGTTAAATGATCTGTATAGCCAACAGTCATACATTTATTGCGTACTTCGCTCATGGCATGAGCCGTAAGGGCCACAATCGGTTTAGTGTACCCGTGTTCACGGAGCTTTTTGGTTGCAGTGTATCCATCCATCAGAGGCATCTGCACATCCATAAGTACCAAATCATAATTACCAGTGAGCGCCTTTTTAAATCCATCCAAACCATTGTCAGCACATTCCATTTGAGCACCGGCTTTACTGAGGAAATGCCAAATGAGAAGTTGATTGTCGGGAGCGTCATCTACAACAAGAACGCGAATGTCTTTTAGTGGGGGCCCACTTTTTATCGCATTTAGTGGAACGTCTTTTCGTTTATCAGAAACTTCGAAGGAAGAGATCTTGTGTTCAGGATGGTCTGTAAACGTGAAAAGAAATGTACTGCCCATTGAGGGTGTGGAAGATTTTAGGATGACATTGCCTCCTAATGCATGAGCCAGTTTACGAGACAGTGCTAGCCCCAGGCCTGTGCCTCCAAATCGACGAGTCATCGAGCTATCGCCTTGAACAAACATCTCAAAAAGATTTTCGTCTTGCCCTTTCTTGATTCCCAAACCTGTGTCAGAAACTTCAAATGCAACACCATTTTGGTTGTTTTCAAGTTTGAGAGCGTAGCTTTTTATTTTGACTGATCCATATTGTGTAAACTTAATTGCATTGCTTATCAAATTGATGAGAACCTGGCGAACTCTAACGGGATCGGATGTCAGCTCGGCGGGTGTGCTGGGGTCTATCTCAAGCTCAAGACTTAGGTTCTTTTCTTTAGCTTTCACTTTGAAAAGTGAAATGATATCTTCAGCGATCTGATAAGGACGCGTGGGTAGATATTCTAGTCGAAGATGACCAGCCTCAACTTTAGAGATATCCAAAATATCATTGATAATAAAGGATAGCTGCTGGCCATTTTTAATTAGAACATCGATATAGTTGGAACGTTCAGATTTTGACAGTTCGGGGTCCCGCAGGAGATCAGCAAAACCAATCATAGCGCTTAATGGTGTCCTAATTTCATGAGACATATTTGCAAGGAACGCGGATTTCAGAGCGCTTGCTTTTTCTGCTTCTTCTTTGGCATGCCGAAGTTCAGAAAACGCACGATGCTTTTCTGTGACATCAGTAGTAACGGAAAAAACACCATGAATGTCTCCATTGGTGTCACGTATGGCCTGACAAGAAATATCGATATATAAAATATTTTGACTTCGATGGTTTTGCTGAAGAGTGATGGCAATATCTTTCCCAGAATAAGAAATTCCAGTCTGATAAGTTTTATCGAGAATAGCCTTGATGCCTTGAGATGCTATCTCGGGTAGTGCATCTAGAAAAGATCTGCCAACAAGCTCCTGTATATCGGTGGAAATAAGTTTCGCATACAAAGAATTAACGAACTTAAATGTATGTAAGGGACCTTCGAAAATACAGAGAGCCACAGGAGCATTCATAAATAAGGAATCTGATCGGAACGAATCCATTTTGAAAATTTCACTTTCTATAGAAAGATTGGACCGATCAGTCATATATCCTTTACGATAAATAATTAAATTAGATTAGATTAATTTTTTCGCATAAATGTCTATGTTTTGCAACGCTTGTGATTTCGACTTTGCTTGTTGAAACGAAATAATCTGATAACAAAATTTCTTTAAACTGAACTGCCGTTGCTTGGTTAAGTCTTAGAATTTTTTTTAACAAGTTTAAGCAACAGGAAAACCGCCCGTTTCTGCCAAAATTGCCCCAGTAATATAGCTCGAGTCGGCTTCGGATGCTAAAAAAACATAGGCCGGTGCAACTTCTTCCGGTTGAGCGGGGCGCTGGATAGGTTGATTTTTACCAAATTGTTTTACTTTAGAAACACGTGTGCCTTCGTCAGAAATATTGAGTGGCGACCAGACCGGCCCAGGAGCAACAGCATTCACACGAATTTGTTTGTCTATTAGCATTTGTGCAAGTGATTTGGTAAGAGTATTAATAGCCCCTTTGGTTGCCGAATAATCCAGCAGCTCTTTGGGTGCTTTAGATGCGGTTTCAGAACTGGTAGCGATGATGCTTGAGCCAGGTTTCATGTATTTAACGGCGGTTTTAACTAGATGAAAATAGGCATAAACATTTGTTTTAAATGTTTTGTCCCATTCTTCACTCGTAATTTCGTCGATGAAGTCTTTTCGCATTTGATGAGCAGCATTGCTGACCAAGATATCGATGGCTCCCAGACGGGTAACAGTTTTTTCAACTGCCCTTTGGCAAAAATTTTCTTTGCTGAGATCGCCTTCAATGAGTACGCAGCGACGCCCAAGCGCTTCTACATAGGTTTGCGTTTCTTGTGCATCTCGTTTTTCTATAGGCAAATAGGTAATGGCAACATCAGCACCTTCACGGGCATACAGTATGGCGACCGCACGACCTATACCACTATCGCCTCCTGCAATGAGTGCTTTTTTCCCAAATAGTTTGCCAGCTGGTCGGTAATCAGGACCGGTAAATTTAGGGCGAGGGTTCATTTTCCATTCTAAACCAGGAGACTTCTGCTTTTGAGCTGGAAAAGGTGGTTTGGGCTTTCTATGTGGTTGAGAAGTTTTATGCGAAACTTTTTGCATGGGACCTCCACGCGCTCTAGAAAGCACATCTCATACCAATGGCAATTGACAAATTTTTTCATGCATTAATCCGAACAGTCGCAAATTAGAGCGTCAATATTTTTAAAACCACTTTTTATGTTCGATGATGAGGCAGCGATTAGAGACTACTTTAATTCCCGCAGCTTCGGCTCGTCTTTCGGCTTCGGGATGTGTGATACCCAGTTGTAACCATAAAACTTCGACACCACCGGTGGTCAGAATTTCATCAACGACGAGAGGAATTTTATCTGAGCTGCGAAAAACGTCGACAAATTTTCGATACTCGACAGGAACTTCACCGAGACGATCGTATATTTTGAATCCACCTTCGTCATGAGGTTTGGGATAGGTTCCGACTATATCCCAACCATGATTACGCATGTACAATGGAACATAGTAGCTTGGCTTGGCGACATCGGGGCTAAGGCCGTAAACTGAAAATTTTTTATATTGGGTAAGTAGATCCTTAATTTCACTGTCTTTGACATTCATCGCCGGTCTCCTATATTTGGATTTCTTTCCATTTTCCTTTTCTAAAATAGTACCAACTAATTATTGCGAGCAAGATTTCTGACAGAGGAATGGCAAATACCACACCCGTGGTGCCAAAACCCATCGTCTTTGCCAAGAAGTAAGCCACTGGAGTTTGAAACAACCAAAAGCAAATAAAATTTAATCGAGTTGGCGTCTTTGTATCACCGGCTCCATTCAAGGCTTGAGTCATAACCATCGCTAATCCATAAAATATAAAACCAGAGCCTAGTATTCTGAGTGCATGTATGCCATGTGCGGCGACTTCGGGATCGTCTGTATAAAATCGAACAAGTGGATCTGCGAACAATAAAAAGAAAAGAGTAACAAAAGTCATAAAATAGGTGGTGTATCTCGCTGTTGTGAAGACACTTTGTTCGGCACGATCCAATTGCTTGGCGCCCAAGTTTTGTCCTACGAGTGTGGCAGCGGCATTACTTAAACCCCAGGCCGGAAGAATGAAAAACACAAAATTTCTGAACGCGATTTGATAACCGGCCGTTGCGGCCGTTCCACCTGTCTCAGCTACCAGTCGAGTGAGAAAAATCCAACTACCACTTCCAATCATGAATTGCAGTGACGCCGGCCATGAAATTGTAAACAAAGCTTTTAGAACCTCGATGTCGAAGTGAAAATATTGCCGACGAAATTTCAATAATCCGTCGCCTTTGAATAAGTGATAGCATTGATAAGTGACCCCAGCGGTACGCCCAAAGACAGTGGCGATGGCGGCCCCCTTGAGGCCAAAGAAATGGATGAATATAGGACATAGAATAATATTTACGCCGCTCGCGATCCAAAGACTCTTCATCGCCATTGCGGCATCGCCAGCGCCTCGAAAAATTCCATTTATCAAAAATAATAAAAGTATGACGGTATTTCCACCAATCAGAATTTGTGCAAAGATAGTTCCTTCGCTTATGACCTCGGCACTGGCTCCCATAAGACGTAAAATATCTGATGCATACAAGACGCCAAAAACTCCAATGAAAATAGAGACGACGACAGCAAGTAATATCGATTGCGCTCCGGCGCGGGCAGCCCCTTCAAGGTTTTTTTCCCCCACTCGACGTGCCACTGTGGCGGTGGCACCTGTGCTGAGACCTATCGCAATGGAATATACGATGGTGACAAAAGATTCCGTAAGTCCTACCGTTGCAATTGCATTTTGCCCTAGCTTGCTTACGAAAAACATATCGACGACGGCAAAAACACTTTCCAAACTCAGTTCTAAAATCATGGGAATCGAAAGCAGAATGACGGCATCAGAAATACTGCCGCGAGTATAATCGTGTTCTTCGCCCTTTAAGGCGCTTTTTAAGGTTGCAAACATTTTTGAGAACGTCATGAGGTCCTTTTCAATTTAAGAAAAACCATATTCTATAAGACAGGAATCCTATTTTTAGGTAGCACACGAGATATTGTCAATCGTTGACCGAAAGGTCTGGTTAGTTCAAACTATGAAATATCGAGGCCATTTATGTATAAAATGTTTGGGATCCCTAATTGTAACACCGTCAAAAATGCACGTACTTATCTTGAAGAAAGGAAAATTCAATTTGAGTTTGTAGATTTGAAGAAATACAAACCAACTGATGCGGATATCAAGTTATGGACTGAAAAATTTGGTGGTTTACCGGTGAATAAATCAGGCCTCACTTATAGAAAATACAAAGAAGCGTACGAAGTTCTAAGCCCAAAAGAGAAAGTAAAGTTTATTCAAGATAATACCTCGATGATCAAGCGACCGATACTGGTGAAAAATAGCGCAATTTTGGCATTTGGTTTTAGTGAAGATTCTTATAAGGAATTATTTTAAAATGAAAATTGTGATCTTGAGCGTATTTTTGGGGACGTTGATTTGTTGTTTGGGGCATTCCGAGCCAACCCAAACTATACGGTTTTCTATTGCTGAGTCCTGGTCAGAGCCGTATGCATTTTTTGATAATAATAAAAATTTAGTTGGTGGCGCAATGAAAGAGGTGATCGATGAAATCGCGATTAAGTTGAATTCGACGGCCACCTATATTTATCTTTCCCGTAATAGGGTTGATGCTGCAGCGGAAAAGAAACAAATCGATATCCGGTGTTTTATGAATGAAGGCTGGACCGTGAAGTCAGATATTTATGATTGGTCGCGCGAGGTTTTTGGGGTGAGTAATTCGGTCATTTGGAAAAAGGGTAAATCGCCTATTATGAAATTGACTGATTTGGAAAGCAAGACGGTGGGAACTGTTTCGGGGTATATTTATAAAGGCCTCGAGGCACAAATGAAATCGGGTAAAATCACTAGGTCTGATGTGGCTAGTGAACAAATGAATCTGACTTTATTGCAAAAGAATCGTTTAGACTATGCGATAGTTGGTACTGCGGCCTTTCATTGGCTTCTGCAAAAAGAAGAGAGTGCGTCTTTGAAAGATACAGAGTCCTTTGTGATTGATTCGACGCCTACTAAATGCGCAGTTCTAAAAAATGGAAAAATTAAAGTAGAGAATTTGGATGAAGCTTTGAATAAAATAAAGAGCGAAGGCACCTTGAAAAAGATTCAATCCAAGTACGGAATCTAGTTAAGCGGCGAATGGAAGAATAGTTGAGTATGATTTTTTTAGACGAATTTCAAATCGAGTATTTCTGTGATTTTTACAATAAATTAGCTTGCCACCGTGAGCCTCGATAATGCCGATGGAGATGCTGAGGCCAAGGCCCGTACCTTTTCCTAATTCTTTTGTTGTAAAAAATGGAAGTAGCATTTTCTTTTGAATTTCCTCGGGAATTCCTTGGCCAGAGTCAGTGATTGAAATCACCAAATCTTCTCCTTGAGTGAGGCAGTCGACACGAATCCATTTTTCCTGAAGCGACTCGACTGCGTCTCCGGAATTATTAATCATGTTGATCAATACCTGAGAAAGTTGAACCTCTCGAGCTGAGAGAATAATGGCGGGGTCTTCAATATTGAATTTGATGTCAATTCTTCGATGAGTTAAATTTGCTTGGCAGAGGTCTGCAATATCATCAAAAAATTTGTTGATCGGAAACTGAGAAATTGTCTCTTGGCTACCATCACGTGAAAACGCCCGAAGCCCATCAATAATTTTCTTGATACGGACAACCATATTGGCGATTTTCTTTAAATATCCTTCTAGCTTCTCGCTGTCGGGATTGGTCAAAATAGTTCTGGACAGTAAGCGTACAGTACCGTCAATAACCGCTAACGGGTTATTGATCTCGTGGGCAATACCTGCAGACATTTCACCGAGCGAGGCCAAACGGGAAGAATTTACCATAGCCATTCGTTGTATATCCAGCTGTTGAGTGCGTTCTTCCACTTGATGTTGTAGTTCGTTTGAAAGTCTGCGCAAGTGAAATGTTAAAAATAATAAAATACATAATGCTGTGAAAAACAGAAGTGCTGTTGCCAGTAAAAGTGATACGTGAGCAATTTCTCGTTGAGATTCTTTGATTGAGAAAGCGATTTGAATTGTTCCCAATTGTGTATTTTTGTAGGTCAGCTCAGAATCCCACGTGATGAAAGAGTCATTGCCTTGCATATCCTCAAAAGAAAAATCATTCCAGTGTACGCTGTGTCGGTCTACTAAATAGATTGGTTTTTCTGGAACACTGTCGGCATCAAGGATTCGTATGGCTGCGATGGTGCCAGATCGCTGAATCAGAATGGAGTCAATAATTTGGTTTAATGACTTGCGATCAACATTCCAGAACGGCTGAATAATGGCGGCTTTGATAATTTGAAGCTGATCAAAGGTGTTTGCTTTTTTGGCTTCCGAGGCATTGTATTTATACCATCCGACAAGTGAAAAATTAACGGCAAACATAACAACAAAAATACAGAGCACTTGAAAAGCTAAAATTTTTGATAGACCAGGAAATTGAAATATTTTTTTCACCTTAATATTTTGATCGTAAATCAATAGGAAAATGTTAAGTCCTGGGCTAACAAAACTCGACCTCGACAAAAGTTTACGGATTTTCCTTAATTTGAAATTCAGCGCGTGCTTTTGTTAATTCGATTTGAAGGGTCTCGTTGCTCCAATTCAACTCCTGTTTCAGAATCTGACCGACTTGTCCCAGCACGTTTTCAGTTTCCATTTGATCAAGAGTTGCTAATCTAATTCGTCGAGCCAAGACATCGGTTATAGATCGGGCAGACTCGAATTTTATAGCGTAAAAAACCTCTGACCAAATGAAAGGATATTTTTTTGATATTCTTTGATGAAATGACGGAGTGGTATCCAGCAGCAGCGATGCTCGGGAGCCATAAATACGATGTAAATTTAGAGCGATATCATCGTCCAGTCGGTATTTATCAGCTAGGGCTTTGTAATCATCACGGTTCCAATTTTGAGACCCGCTTAAAACTAGAGACGTTGTTTTCGAAGGCTCAAGCTGTGGGTCTCTGCCAAGTTGTTTCATTACTTGATCAACAGCATGCTCTCCCATTATTCGATACGTTGTCCATTTACCACCCGTTAAGGTGATCAGACCGCTGGTTTCATTTTTATTAATAACATGATCACGTGCCAGTTGAGCGGTATCAGCCGCGTTGGGGTCCGAAACTAAAGGGCGAATCCCAGTCCAAAATGATTTTACATCCGAGCGATTAATCGGAGTTGTCAGATATTGACTGACTTCTTTTACTAAGTAATCAACGTCGGCTTCTAGAGTTGTCGGTTTTTCTACGACATCAGCTTTACTGTCCGTTGTTCCAATGATTGTTTTACCTTCCCATGGAAGGATAAAAAGAACACGGCCATCTGAAGTTTTAGGAATTAAGATTCCTGTGCTGGGCAGTGAAAAGTCTTTATTGACGATAAGATGTGTACCGCTGGCACCAGAGATCATGGTTGGAACTGATGGATCATCCATTTGTCGGAGTTTGTCGGCAAAAGGACCTGTAGCATTGAGTATAACTTTTGCTTTGATGGTATGAATTTCTCCGCTGAGTGTGTCTTGGGCATGAACGCCAATGATTCGATCTTTTTCTTTTTCAAATCCGATCACTCGCATGTGATTCAGGACGGAAGCTCCATGATCGGTTGCTGTCTGAGCCAGGCTGATGGCCAGCCTTGAGTCATTAAATTGGCCATCATAGTATACGACGCCACCTTTTAAATTTTTAGAGTTAATTTGCGGGTAAAGTTGCCTAATTTTTTTTGCACTTACAAAGTAGCTCCGTGGAAGTTTGCCTTTTTTACCGGCCAGTATATCGTACATTTTAAGACCGGCCCAATAGTAGGGAACTTCTGGCCAATTATAAATCGGTGTCAACAAAGGCAGTGGATGAGCCAGATTGGGAGCATTTTTGATGACGGTTTCTCGCTCGTGGAGGGCATCGCGTATTAAGTTGTACAGAGTCTGATCCCAAGTGCGCTCGGAAAGTAATTTGCTCCAGAGCTGTTCTAGATAGCGGACGCCACCGTGAAGTAGTTTTGTAGATTTACTTGATGTTTCGGAGGCAAAATCGTCCGCCTCTAAAATCACTGTTTTAAGCCCTCGAGTAGCAGCATCGACACCAGATCCTAAGCCGGCACTGCCACCGCCAATAATGAGAACGTCATATTGTCTGTTGCTAACCGTAGAAATGATTTGCTCGCGCGGAATCCCTGTTTTGAGCTTTAGACCATTGTAAAATTGAATACAAAAGGGATTGGCATAAGAGACAGTGACGCTGAATAAAATCAAAGCGAGCGCAATTATTTTCATACTGGCTTTAACAATCAATTTTTGTGCCGAAAAAGGCCAGGCGCTTGGATCTTTATATTGATCTCAGCCTAGGCAAGTCTATTGGCCAAGTGCCAAAAGGCCGACTTTGTCTAAAAAGCGAACGATGACTGACAGCTGCGAAGAAGATGCTTTTAGCCTTTCCCTTCATTTCATCTCATCTCTAGGCTTGAGCAGAGGGGGGGCAATAGATTTTGGAGTAAAGTGTTCCAAAGCGGGGTCACTCGATTTCGTTCAGACCAAGAATTTTTTTACAAATCTGAATTTGGATATCAATTTCGCCTAAGGATTTCCGTAGTTGGCGAAGGTCCCGTTCGTCAAGTTCGCTCTCTAGGGCTTTTGTAACAATGGGATGTTTTTTCAGCCATTGTCCTTGCCGGGCGGCATAGGTTTCTGGGATACCCGAACGAAAAGCGGCTTGCTTGGCATTGCCGTCGTCAAGGAATTCAACAATAAACTTTAGGGTTTCTAAGGTTAACAGGTGTCTGTGCGCTTTTAGCCGTGAAGAAAATCCCATTTGCCGAATTCTCATGAACGTCTCCTTGACTGTTATCTGCTTGGAATATAGTCCCTTTCTAAAGGTTAGGGTATCATGAACTCATTTTCTCAATTCAATTTATTGTCCAGTTTACAAGCCTCATTAAAAGAAATGAAATTTAAGGAGCCCACCGAGATTCAGAATCGTGCGGTTCCGGCATTACTGTCGGGAAAGTCAATCGTTGGGGTTTCAGAGACCGGCAGTGGTAAGACGTTGGCTTATGCTTTGCCCTTGCTTCATACGCTTAAGAAGCTTGAAAACGATGGTGATCCTGTAAAGAACGAACGACACCCGCGTGCAGTGGTCGTGGTGCCTACCCGAGAGCTGGGCGAGCAAGTTTCCAAGGTATTTAAACCATTCACACACACAACCCGTTTACGCGTTCGCACCGTATTGGGTGGAACGGCATTGGACGTAGCTAAACGCAATGTCAGTGGCGCATTTGAAATTCTAGTCGCCACACCTGGGCGTTTAGTTCAGTTGATTGAGATGAGTTTGGTGAACCTGGGTGATGTTCGATTTTTAATATTTGATGAAGCCGATCAGATGTTAGACCAAAGCTTTATGTCGGATGCGATGGCGATCGAAGAACAATGTCCGAACGAGTGCCATAAAGGATTATTTTCGGCGACGGTTTCTCCGGTTGTACAAGATCTGATTAACAAATTATTTTCTGAGGCCGAGGTTCTACGCAGTTCGGGCAGTCAAAAGCTAGTACCAACTTTGAAAACCATCAATAAAACAGTGGTTGATGGTAAGCGCTTTCCCGTGATGCAAAAAATACTATCTGAGAAAGTTCAGGGCGGTACGCTGATTTTCACAAATACTCGTCAACAGTGTGACAGCTTGGCCGAGCAGTTAAAAAATAGTGGCTATAAATGTTTAATTTATCGTGGTGAAATGGATAAAGTGGAGCGACGTACAAATCTAAAAGCGTTTCGTGAAGGCAAGGTCGAGCTTTTGGTTGCCACAGATCTGGGGTCTCGGGGTTTGGACATCGAGCATGTCAGTCGGGTGATCAATTATCATTTGCCAAAAGAAATGGAAAACTACTTACACCGCGCGGGCCGGACAGCACGGGCCGGTCGCACCGGCTTGGTTATAAATTTTGTGACCGAGCGAGACGCTTCGATTATGAAGAAAATTGAAACGATACGTTCTAATGGTGGTAAAAGAACCTCATAGCGTATAGGGCGCTGAAGTTCAGTAATAAGCTAAATGCTATAAATGCTGCATTAAATGTTAAGTTAGATATTGAGCTAAATGTTAGATTAAGTGTTGGTCTAAATACTAAGCTAAATATTTAAACTGAGTGGGGTGGTGTCGCCGCTGTTTCCGCGCGTTTCTGGCGTGTATTAAAGCGCTCGATATACTGACACCGCTGACAAAGCCCCTCGATTAGTTTTCGATTTTTAAATCCATTTAAGATAGCTTGTGATTTAGCGCTTGCGAGAATATCTAAGAGTGATTCATTTTCAATAGATCCTAGGGGAATTCGGCCCTCTTTGTCCAAACAGCATGGAACGACTTGTCCATCTACCAGAATCCCAAAATGTGAACTCAATCCATGACAGCGACCATGCGTTCCCAGTACTGGTGAATCCATAGACGGCCATATGAATTCAGTATCAAAATGCAAATAGAGTCTATTTTTTAAACGAATGCTTTTCTTGGTGCGTACGTCGATTGTGGTATCAATGTGGACATCAAAATGTCGTTGAATACGCGTGAGCATGTCAAAATTTTGCGACGAGGCTCCGCGCACGTCTTGTAAATTCCAAAGACGGAAATTGATATATAAATCAGGTCGTTCCACGAGAGCCTTATCTGCATAATTGAAAATACGTTGAAGGTAGTCACTGGGATCTCGATCAGGAAAATTGTCTGGAAAACTGTGTAGCGAAAAATTCACTTGCCGAAACGCGGGATTGAGTAGAAGTTCCGTGTGCTTCTCTCGCAGTAAAACGCCATTGGTAACGAAAAATATTTTTACGTCATGCTCATTGCAAATTTCAATCATTTCCGACAATTTTGGGTGGACTAGAGGATCACCCATTAGATGAAAGCATACTTGTTCGGTCAGTGGGGCGACCTGTCTGATGATTTTATGGAACAGATCCAGCGGCATCAGTTTTTTCGTGCGAATGACTTCGGGACAAAAACTGCATTGAAGATTGCAGATGTTGCTGATTTCAATATTTACTTTACTAAAGCGTTTCGTGGGTGGTTTGGTCACAAATGTCGTCTTACCGGATAATCAAAAAGTGTCAATTAATCAGCTGATAAATCACGATAAAATGTAAAATAGCCCCCACGATGGTGAAAAGATGAAACAGTTCGTGATAACCAAATATATGAGGATAAATATGTGGTCGTTTTGTCGCGTAAAAAATAGATCCTATAGTGTAAACTACGCCGCCCGCAACGAGCAGCACAACTTTATTGGGCCCAAGAGAGCCAGACAATTGAGAGACATAAGGCAGTGCCAACCAGCCCATGACCACGTAAAACAGGGCCGTCACGTATTTCGGAGCCTTCACCCAAAAAATCGATTGTAAAATTCCCGCTAAGGCGGACGCCCAGATAATCTTTAATAAAAAACCGCCATTTTTTTCGTCCAGTGCCAGTAGGCATATGGGCGTAAACGTTCCAGCGATCTGAACAAATATAGCGGAATGGTCCAAACGCTTTAATAGGGCTCGAGATTTGGGTTGCCAATGAATGCGGTGGTAAATACTGCTCACACCGAGCATCATCAATAGTCCCAGCGAATAAACCAAAGCCGCTACGAATGTTATGGCGTGCGAGCTTTTTGCAACCAGCAGCACGCAGGCCCCGAGTGCAATAAAAAATGCTTCTTGATGTAGGTAGCCGCGTAAACGCGGTTTTTGGATAGAAACTCTGTCGCTCATGAAACGGCACTATAGCCTTCTAATACATATTATGCAAAAGCGTTTTTTAGAAATTCAAGAACAAGTGTTGCCTAAAATGGTTAATACGCTAGTCTAATAGACATTCAAAATGGAAGTTAGATGAAAATAGCAGAACAAAAATTCGTCCTAAAGAATTCTAAAAACGTCACTTTGCGATCGGCAGTTCCTGAGGACGCCGAAAATCTATTGCGGCATTTGGTTCAGTCCCACTCAGAGTCGTACCGGAATCTAAATAATCCTGGCGAATTTTGGGCACGCATGTCGGTTGAAGAGGAAAGAAAAATTCTTGCCGAAATGGATTCGGCAAAAAATAAATTTATGTTGGTGGCTCTGCATGAAGATGCGATCGTCGGTGGATTGGGTTTATTTGCGCAAACGGCCGAGTTCGTGAAGCAAAATGCATCTTTGGGAATGAGTATTCAGCGCGAGTTTTGTAATTCCGGTCTAGGTACAGAACTAATGAGACTGGCGCTTACGAAAGCGAAAATAGCGGGACTTCATCGCCTCGATTTGTTAGTAAGAACCTATAATTTGGAAGGCATAGCCCTCTACGAAAAAATGGGGTTTCAACGAATTGGATTATTGAAAGAGATTGCCTTCGTTGATGGTCAATATGTCGATGAGTTTTCTTACCAACTTATTCTTAAGTAGGAGCGTATGATAAATTTTTTTTTAATAGCGATACTTTTTTTTCTTCAATTTGGCCAAGCTAAGGAAATCAGTATCACGATCGACGATCCCGAAGTAAAAGAAACACCGCTATTCGATTCTAAAAAAAGAAATCAGGAAATATTAAAAGCGTTGGATGCTCATCAAGTAAAAGCGGCGTTGTTTGTTTGCGGTATGAGAATTGATAATGCTGAGGGCAAAGACTTATTGAAGTCGTGGGATCAGAAGGGTCACCTTATTGGGAATCACACATACTCGCACCTATATTTTCACTCGGACAGGAATAGTCTTGAAGTATTTAAATCCGACTTTCTAAAAGTAGAGGTTTTAATTAAAGATTTAAAAAATTTTTCAAGAATTTTTAGATTTCCGTATCTTAAAGAGGGTAACACGAATGAAAAGCGAGATGGTATGCGGGCGTTTTTAAAGGAGCACAAATACCAACATGGTTATGTCAGATATACTTCCGGCGGGGGAAAGCATCGTGTGGGCTTCGGCGAAACAGCAGGGTAAATATCTAGATCTTCTTCGTTATCCTGCCGAAGATGGCAAATACGAAAAAGACAGGATGGATAAGCTGGGCTTATAAGAGTATAAAAATTATTTACTCACTTTTTATCACGAAAGTGCGATAACATAAATGTAGATGAGATCTTTATTCTTGATATTTAGTTCTATTACCACTTTGACCACCCCATAGGGGTACATCAATTTCTTTTTTGCCTCGAGTGAGGCAAGCCAAATTTTTTATATTAAACAAATATTCAGAATCTAGGACTGAACCTTTTGTTCAATCTGGTTCTATAAAATTTTAAAAATAGGAAGATATTAAGGAGATATTTATGTCTTTTCAATTTGATCATCGGTCATTAGCTGATGAAATGGAGATCTTTTTTCTAAATGAAGAAATCGGTGCGGGATTGCCAGTGTGGTTGCCAAACGGAGTCGCTATTCGGGACAGTTTGGAAGCCTTTATTCGCCGACAAGAAAATAAATACGGCTATCAACGAGTGGTTAGTCCACACTTGGGCAAAGCAAGTTTGTACGAACGTTCGGGGCATTTGCGGGCATTTGAAGCTAATATGTATCCACCACTAAAAGGGATTGATGATAGTAATGATTACTATCTGAAACCGATGAACTGTCCTCACCATCATAAAATATTCAGTGCATTGCCAAGAAGTTACCGTCAATTGCCTTTGCGGCTGGCCGAGTATGGACAAGTTTATCGCTTTGAAAACAGCGGTTCGTTAAAGGGGCTCAGTCGTGTGCGTGGGCTTTGTCAGAATGATGCTCATATCTATTTGGATCCAAAAGACGCCAAAGCAGAAATTTTATCCGTGCTAGAGCTGCATGAACATTGCTATCAACAAATTGGTCTTAAGGGGTATCGCTATCGTTTATCAAAAAGTGATCCTGATCGACCAAATGATTTTGATGGCGCTGTTCAGAATTGGCAACAGTGCGAGCAAATACTGCGTGAGTGTTTGATGGAAAAAAATCTGTCATATGTTGAGGCCATCGGAGAAGCGGCATTCTATGGGCCAAAGATTGACGTGCAGATAAAGATGAGTCACGGAGTGGAAGAGTCTATTTCCAGTGTCCAGTTGGATTTTAATTCGGGTGAAAAATTTGATCTGCATTTTGTTTCAGACTCGGGAGCAGCCAAGTCGCCATGGATTATCCATCGGGCTCCACTGGGCAGCCACGAGCGATTTGTGGCATTGCTGCTGGAATATTTCGATGGGGTGCTGCCAGGCTGGCTGGCGCCTATACAATTATATCTGTTACCGATTGGTGATGATGCAGTTAAATATGCAAATGATATTGCACACAGATTAGTAGAGAGAAATATTCGTGTTCATGTGGATCAAAATGCCGGCAGCTTGTCAAAACGAATTTTATTTGCTCATCGTCTGCGTCCTTTTTCCAAGCTTGTTATTGGTGAAAAAGAAATTTCCAGTGGAAAATTTATTTTACAATGTCGTCAGGGTGATAAAAGTTTAGAAATGTCACAGATAGAAGAATTTTTGGCAGCCAACGTGTTGGTTCCTGGATAGACGTTTTCTGGAATTAGAATTTATTTAGTTGAGGGCATAAATCCCATATTTCAAGTGAATTGAGGTTTTTTGCCACTTTACAAGGTGCTCAGGTCTGTTGGATTCCAGCTGATCTGAGCCGACTTTTTGCACGCTTTGTAGAGGTGATTACGACTATCAAAGGAATGTATATGAATAATCAAAATGAATTTCAGTCAACCTCGCCTCAACAGTCATCGAGTGTCATTACCAACTCTAGGGATCGCGATGATAGACTTGCAACTAATAACCGACCGGAAGAGAAAGAAAAAAAGGATCATGGACCTAATCTTCCTGAAAAGGATTTGGATGTGAAACGTCCATCGACACCCAAAGTAGATCCGACTCAGAAGCAAGATATGGAAACTAACTAATATTAAAATTTAGGGAGAACTTATGAATGTACTACTCTTTTTAGTTGTCGGTCTGTTCGCGGGCTGGATTGCAAGTTCGCTGATGAAGGGCCAAGGCATGGGACTTGTGGGAAATTTAGTTGTGGGCATGGTTGGTGCGTTTCTTGGCGGTTTACTTTTTGATATGGTTGGTGTGGTCACGCATGGGTTTTGGTCTTCCTTGGGTATGTCCGTTATTGGTGCGATGATATTTCTTTTCTTAATCGGTTTGATTTCAGGAAATTTCCTGGGGCGACGTCATTTCGGGCAATTTTAGGTGATGTATGACTAGGATGCAGAAAAAAATCAGGTTTCAGATGTTTCTTCTTTCGTTGAAGATGTTTGTGATTACCTATAATATAAAGGCCAATGCACGACGAAAAAAAACAATCGCCTCCCGAAGTACCGATAGAAATTTATCCTAACCAGCTTTCATCGGACGCTTTAAATGGAATTATCGAAAATTTTATTCTGCGAGAAGGAACTGACTACGGTGTGGTGGAAGTGGCGCTTGACCAAAAAAAAAGTCAAATATTGAAGCAAATTAGTCGAGGCGATGTAAAAATAGTTTTTGATCAAAGTACGGAAACAGTCAGCCTACTGACGACAATAGATTTTATAAAATTACAAAAAAAAGCGGACTCTGTTTAGAGCCCGCTTCGATAGTATTCTATAGTAATAGTAGTCGACTTTAAAAGTTAAATTTAAACTGTCTTATCTGAATAAATCAGCACAACGAGTTATACGAGAGATTCGCTCTATTGCATAGGCGCGTGCATTCGTTGGATTGTAATTTAAACCAGAAACCGAGTATGCAAAATTATACTCTTTAGAATATGTTGCGATCATTGACCGAACGGTTTGGCTATCACCGCAGTAGCCACGATCAGCCCATTCTCTGGAAATTCGAGCCGCAGTGGCTCTATCACGATTTAAACCAGAACTAGAGTAAACGAAATTTCTTACAGTCTGAGTGACTTCTTCGTACTGACGAGCTTGGCTAACAGTCATCGTATCAGCACGTTGAAGAGCAAAATTACGTGCATCAGCAGGGCTTAGATTCAAACCAGAAGAAGAGTAAGCTAAGTTATATAGAATTTTGTATCGTGCCATGTATTCTTCGATTGTACCACAACGATGAGATTGATTGTAGTTAATGGCCCATTGAGACGCTTTATCGGAAAGGTAGTTTAGCCCTGATGCTGAATAGGCAAAGTTCTTAGCTGTATAAAATTGTTGATGATCGTAGTCAGAGCAATACCCTTGTAGAGAGCCATAGGAAGAAGTTGGATAGGAAGGATGAGTTGGATAGGATGGATACGTGGGATAAGTCGGAGTAGGGTCGGGTCTGACTGGTCCCGAAGGGCGATGGAAAACAACCTCAGTCGAGTTCACTTCTCTCCAAGAGCCATCAGCGCGAGAGCAGGCAAAGCCTGTGCGAGTTTCAGTTTTTTGACGTGTTACGATGACTTGTTCATATTCACGGCAAACTTCACGTGAATTTGATCTTAAATAACCTTCACGAGTTGTGCGGATGTGACCACGAGAACCTGTTCGTGAACCATATCGGTTACCATCCCAGTCCGAGCGTTCCCCCACTGGGCGGCGGAAAACGTCTCGCTGAGCGTCTTCTAAAGCGCGACGGTCTGCTTGATCTAAAGATTGACCGATTTCAGCACCAACAACAGCACCTACGATGATGCCTAAACCAGTAGCTACAGCTTTGCCACTGCCGCCACCCACTTGGTTACCAAGTATTCCACCGACGACGGCGCCAACGATTGCGCCAACATCTTCTTTGTCTGCTGCTTGCGCATGGAAACTGATTGATGTCATCAGCATCGTTGCAGCAACACCATATGATAAAATTTTGTGGTTCATTTTGACTCCTTTTATTAGAAAATTACGTACGGGTTTGCAGTAAAGCAATCGTCAGGCCGAACTAATTTGGCCCCAGTAATGTGTGCGAAACGTGATGTGTGATGCGTTACAACGATTTTTATTAAGTCAAAAAAAGGGATTTAGAATTTTAATGTGAACTGATTTTCGCAGGTGCAGGATTGTGATTTTAGATATTGATTCTAAGTTTTGATACGTATTGATTTCAAATACTGGTTTCTAGACTAACTCAGCGGTTTCCAACCAAAGTCATTAGAGCGAACTCCCGTATGGTAAAATTCCTTAAGAACTTTTAATACTGTAAATGGATCAATCACCATCTTTGGCGGAAATTTACCTATCGTGTGGCCGGTGCGAATTAAAATAAGGTCATCACCAGTCGCACTTATATTATTTAATTCATAAAATCGATCACTGTCCGAGTACATAACAATATATTGCTGGCGACCGCCAGAAATAGTCAGAATGTTTTTATTTCCATGAGTGAATGCAAGATTAACGTATTTTTCGGCGTCAAGCTTTAATACTAACGGCTCAAGATCAGATTCGTTTTTAATGATGCCGTCTTGGTCTTCCATTCTGCCGTTAGTAATAAACTCAAGAGTGTATTTCATTCTTAGTCTTATTCTTAGTCCTCTTTAGCTTCAACGATGTCGGGCCCATGCTTTCTCTTTCCCTTAAATTCTCGATGCTCCGCACGTCCTTTTCGGTCAGCGTCGATAATTTTAGCCACCTCTGGATCTGGCTTCTTATCAATTTCCTTTAGTATAGCGGCAATACGATTTAAATTTGACGTCCAATCTGTGATAATAATTTGATTACCGCCAGCGTACACATTCATTTCTCCATCTTTTGAAGGCAAGATGCGCATGTCTCGCATTACACTTTCCGCCGATATATTTTTAAAAGTATAGATCCATGAATACATCCGTTCTGGTTTTGCGATCGGCATCTGCGTGCTGACTTCAATCAGATCACGCTGAATATTTCGTCCTGATTTTACGATCATCGTGTCGCCTTGTTTGCTGATTCCATACCCATTTATAGCCAGTGCCGAAGAGAGTTGGTTAAAGGCTTCGTCCAATGAAACAGGTTCTTGGATAAAAATGGAAATTTTACCTCGGACGCCTGGATCGACTACGAATTTTTGACCAGAGGTCTTGGAATATGATTCGATTATTTTTAAAATTTCTTCATTAATAAAATTCATTTTCATTGTATCTGTGGGCTTGGCGAATGCGAAAGATGCTATTGTTAAAAGAGTAAAAAAATATTTCATCAAGAACTCCTCATTAATTGTATGTCCTTAAAAGATTTCAGTTAATGTAAAACCCGGCAAGGACAAAACATGGTAAAAACTCGTTTTTAGGTTTAAACAGATTAGCGAATAAAAATATGGATGACAAGAATAAGCAAAAAAGACTAGCGTGAAGAGATGGAAATTGAGAGACATTGGAAACGGATTCCCAAGACCTCTGAAAGCCGTACTGAAAATCATCAGTCACAGCCATTGCAGACCTATAAAATTTTTAACAATACTCGCATTGTTACGGAAGCTTGGTATCCAATCCTGCCGAGTCGAAAATTAAAAAAAATGAAATCGCATTCTTTCAAAATCGGCGCGCAAAGAATTGTATTGTTTCGTGGAGACGATCGAGTTGTTCGCGCACTGGATGCATTTTGTCCTCACATGGGTGCAGACCTTGGTCGGGGTGAAGTGACTGGAAATGAAATTCGCTGTTATTTTCATCGTTGGAAATACGATGCGCAGGGAAATTTATCAGAAATTCCCTGTAAATCAAAACTGCCGTTCAATTTGAAGATTCAAAATTATGACACTCAAGAAGCATACGGATTTATATGGGTGTATGCGGGAAAGAAAGCACCGTATCCTGTGCCTAAACCTCCGGGGCTTGAGGGGCTTTCCGTTGAAGGTCGACTATTGATAAAAACAAAACTATTTGTGCATCACCATGTTTTGATGGCATCGGCGATTGATATTCAACATTTTGCCAGCGTACACAATTTGCACGCAGATTTTTCCCATGAAATAGAAATTCCGGTCGAAGACAATTATACCTGGAAAGTGATGGGAAAGCTGAATGAAAACGGAGTTCGCAATAGGATTGTCAGCTGGTTTTTGGGTCAACAATTTGGTTATCGTGCGCTATTTTCTGGTGGTTCGATCGTTTCCATTTCCTATGGCGAGAACCAAAGATTTCGTGGACGAGTGAATGGGATGAAACTGCCGACTCCTCATGTACTTTGGGGATGTGTTCCTCATAGTGATGGTGTCAGTGATGCGTATGTTTTTATTGTTCAGAAAAAAAACAATGGTATTTGGGGGGAAGTAAAATCAAAGGTTAACTTTGTTTTCAGTATCGTCCTTTTAGCCTGGTTAAAAGATGACGATGTTAAAGCATTCCCTCGGATGCGGTTTCAGGCTCAGAATTTGATAGATTTAGATGCCTCGGTGGCTAAATTGATTTCCTTGACTGAAAAATTGAAGGTGTCTTTGTGGTCGTTCAAAAATTAAAGTTGCACGAATGGTTCTTGGTCTATCAACTGGACCAAATTAAAAAGACGATGCATCATATACCCATTTATTTGAAGTTAGATATTTCTGCTTATGTTAACGAATACAAGGGTTTGAATACAAAAATTCCAACAACTGCATTGCTTATCAAAATCATCGGAACATGGGCAGCCGCCAACCCCACAGTAAACAAGATGTTGTTTCGAACATTTTTTGGACTTCGGTTTTTAAAAGGTGATGAGATTCGTATCAATTTTCCTTTGGGTATTCAGTGGCAAGGGCAAACGGCTGTTACGGCGATCGTGATTAGAAACCCTCAATTGAAAACGATCGAGCAAATTCATGACGAAATCAAAATAGCAAAATCCAAACCCTTGTCTGCGTACCCGATAACTTATTGGGCGTATTCGCATGTGAATCATTTTTTAAACCGTTTTTTGTTGGGGGCGATTCATACGGTGATTAGCAACTTTCCAAGTATTTATTGGAGAAAAGGTGGCGGCTGTATCAGTATCTCCTCGCTTTCGAATTTTTTCGTCAAAGATCATTTATTCTCTGCATGTTCGTTTGGACCTACGGGCTTCACTTTTTTTTATAAGGATATCGAAGTTGTTGATGGGAAAACTTACCTCAACCTTAGTATAGCTGCTGATCATAATACTTTTGCCGGTTATGAAATTGTTGAGTTAGTCAATAGACTGCTTGTGTTGCCAAAGATAGCCAAGGCCAATCGGTCGCAAAACATAACACAGGACTTACATGTATAAATTGTTTAACCCTATTTTGAGAATCGGTATACTCACAATATCAAAAAAATAACTATACAAGGAGCGTATATGTTTTTGAAATGCATCTGCACAAGTCTGGTGCTTGTCGGTCTAGTACACGCGGCAAAACCAATGGAGCCTGTGGATTTTCCGACCCCTAAAGTTAACGAGTATGCCGACATAGCCAAGAAGGCAAAAAAATCAAAACGGAAAGTTGCGGCGACAGGAACATCGGAAGCTTTTCAAAACGACATCATGAAACCTTGGTTAACGGTGACAACTCCGGAAGGTGTATCTGACTTATTGAAATCGTCGTATGACAATTATGACAAATACAGCAGCCCAGATGTAAAATATTTTCTAGCCCAGCTTCATACAATGATACCACTTAAAGGAATCGTGTGGCGCTTGCGACCCCTATTCGATACAGGTTTCAAAGGAAATCGGGCGACACACGTAACGGCCGTTCAATTGGTTCGCAATATTACGACGACCCTAAGTGCAGCTCTTCCAACAAAACAAACGGATGCTCTTATAAAATATTTCACGATGCCTGGTCCGGAAATGACTGAACAGAGTCAGTTTCATGAAATGACTGATTTCCAAAATTTTTTGGTAAGTGATTTTGCTAAAGTGTTTATCACAAGCATTGGTCGAATTAAGGCTCTTCATGAAGCCAATCCAGAAGCCGTTTGGGTTTGGGATAACAAAATGTTTTTCGGGACTGCGGCATTCAAAAGTGGATTCAATCAGTTTGTTGGTCATGGCCCGGCCGAGCGCCACTTATCAATGGGTTTGATGTGGGAAGCTTTACATGATTCGTATGTTTTTAGTGCTTATAACCAGGATGAACTCATCAATATTGCGGGTAAATTGGGACGAGCTATGGGCATGGATGTATTTAAGGAATCAGACTCGGATGCGCTTGGTTTAACCGATAAAGAGCGTGTCACTATCATGAGACAAATCGCCAAAAGTAAAGGTTTCTTGGATTTAAAAGGTGAGCCGGGGACGAAGTCCGCAAAAAATTTCGCATCGGGGGAAGGCCGTGCGGTTATGTTGAAAGCTCACAATGCCAAGATTTGGGCTGCCATTGAGTTTGAGAAAGCTTATCGAAATGTGGTGGGGCAGCCCGCGAATATTGCTATGGCCATAAATCCAGCGCTATACCAAGCAAATGTTCAGAATCGCTTGGAGGGTGGTGTCGAACGTATGCTGAGTGCTGTTCGAAGCCAGACCGAATTTCATGACACGGTTTCATCTGAAACCGTGGTTTTGAATGTTCCTCAATACTATAAAAATCCTCCGAAAAATCTTTCGGTTTTGATGGCAACTGATTTCGAAGGCGGAGAATTAGATGCTTCTATTCAGGGTGCGGATAAAAAGGATTTAAAATATCGCAATTATTTGTTTAATCGATCAAATAAGTGGGACAACGCCGAATGGTCTAAGTATGTAATGATGAATGAAACGCAAAAAGCGGATAAGTCATACATGCTTAAAGCTAAACGTATTCTGCATTATTCTTTGGGTGCTAGCCCGGCATTTGGGGTTGTCGATATTTTCGTTAGATAAGATTTCAGTTGCAGGAGACCTTTTAGTATCCAAAGGTCTCCAAATAAGCTCAGCAAAAAACCGGCACTGAACAGTAAACCTAAAATTTTCATCGGAATCAGCGTCTGAAATAGGAAAAGTAAGCTGCTAATCACCGTGATCAGTCCAATAATGATGCTTGCCGGTCCATTTTCTTCGACGCCAGAATCGATATTGCCATCTTCTTTTGTAAATAGATATTGAATGGCATTGTCCCCAGTAATACCGACCAATATGGCTAGGAACATGCTGTTGAATGGACTAATTGGCAGATCTAGTAACACCATCGCAGAAATCAAAAAAAGTGGGCCTGCCAACAGCGACATTGGAACCAGAACATAGAGTTTGTTACCCAGGCTTTTCTGTAAATAATAAATGATGAACATTACGATTGCTAAACTGATCAAAAAACTTTCGCTGAGGGTATGACTTAAAACCTCTGAAGCTTCACGGTACACGTCGCTTTGGCCGACTATGGCGGCACCTGTTGGACAATAGATTTGGGAAATTTTATGAAGTTCTGAAATATCATTTGGTGAATTGGATTTCAGATAAACGATGGCGCGTGTGTAGTCGCCAGAATTAAACAATTTAAGTGGGCCATATTTGGTAAGTTCGAACTGAACGCTGTCACGTCGAATTGGAGAAAGATTTTTTAATAGATAGTCCTCGATTTTAAAGGGATTATCTATTGAGGCTACAAGTTTAGATTTTTCTATTTCGCCCAAGCATTGTTCGATGCTTGCGCGAGTCAGGGTGTTGGGGAATTCTATAAACACCGAATTTTGCCAGCCAAGTGCTTGGTTAAAGTGATTAAGACTTTGCTTGATAGGGTGTTGACTAGGAAAATTTTTAGCCGGGTTTTCTTCGAATCTGAGTTTGAAAAACAGAAAAGGACCGGCGAATACGAAAAAGCAAAATCCAATAGTTAAAGCCTTTGGGGGTGTCCAGTGGTTAACTCTTTTTACATTTTGAATCAGTCTGTGATCAGTTTTCTTTGTTACAAACTCGGTTTGAAATTTACATTTTTCTAAAAATGCGGGAAAAACCATGAACGTGAAATACCATTCCAGCATTGCACCTAGCGCGGCGGCAAAGCCAAACCTTTGAATTGTAGTCAAGTCGGATACACATAACGAAATAAAACCAATTGCAGTTGTGAATGAGGTAAAAAAACCGGGTCGGCAATATCCCATGACACTTTCTTTTAAAGTTTTACCTCGGGACATTCCCCAGCAAATAAAAATGTAATCGGCAGTTCCGGCAATTGCTGTGATCAAAAACAGGCTATTGGATAAAATATCAACAGGAATTCCAAGGGTACCCATGATACCGGCAAGCGAAATCAGTGTCGCGATCACGGTTAACATATAATAAAACCCGGTTCGCCATGTGCCAAAAAAAATTTTGAAAAACACTAAGAAAAAAATAACCAATACTATATGCTGAAAAGAATCTTTTTTTAAAATTTCATTAACATAGTATTGAAAAACGGCAGGCCCGATTCCACTCGTTTTATACTCGGGGCTTTTGATGTCATAAAGCCAATGTTTTACAGTTTCGAGTGAAAAATCTGGTTCCAGTCTAACCTGTACAAGTAGTTGCGAGTTATTGGGAGACAATCTGCAAAATGGGTGTTTTGTGTCTAGGCTTTTTTTTAAATCGGCAAGACCGACTCCGGCAGTGGCGCATGGATCGGGAAGAGTCAGCGGGTACCAGTATTCCGTAGGATGTGATTCAATTCCACGTAGTTTAAAAATATGAAATGTGGACTTAGTCCCTTCCGCTGTGGTTTCGATGTCATTCACTTTAGAAATCAGTGAACAGACTTGCTCCGAGCTAGGTTCTTTTGGCCATTCTATAAGTAATGAAATTGTTGAGAAATCTTCAAACTCTTCCATCATGTCCCATAGACGAGTCAGCGAAGGGAAATCAGTATTGTGTGAATTATAAAGATCAAGCTCCACTTTCAGAGATCGGGCCCCAAATATCGAAAAAATCAGGACTAAAGCACTGATGACAAGTATCGTAGTTGGACGAGTGAATGCAACACGGGTCACTGTTTCTATAATTTGAAATGGCTTTTTTTTCTGCGTCATAGTTTTAGATTATTGGACTGGGTTTTAGTTTGCGCAATATAATTTTAGGATGTCATTCGCAGATAAAATAAAAAAATTTGGTCAAGCGGATTTTGTACCAGACGGTTGGTATTGGCTGCTGAGTTCCCAAGATGTAAAAGTACGTCAGGCCAAACCGGCCACATTTTTAAACTATGATTTTGTGGTTTACCGTGGTGAAGATGGAAAAGCTCACATTTTGGATGCATATTGCCCACATATGGGCGCTCACCTCTGTGATGGCAAAGTAGAAGGTAATTCTATTCGTTGTCCTTTTCATTTTTGGAAATTTGATGTGAATGGTGTCTGCGAAAATATTCCCGCTCTGAAGGAAGTGGCGAAGGTTGAAAAGCTGGGTTCATATAAATGCACAGAAAAATATGGACTGATTTGGTTGTGGTATGGCCAGGAAGAAAGTGATGTGGCGGTTCCTGTAGTACCCGAGCTTGAAGGTTTGCGCCTACAAAGTTCACTGGGCAAACCGTTCACGAAAGAATGTCATCCCAATGTAATGATGATTAATGCGATAGATGCCCATCATTTTCGATCTGTGCATAATTTAATTGTAGATCTGGAGATGGAGCCTAAAGTATTAAATGCCAGTTGTATTCAATTTTCGAATACGACTCCGATGCCGCAAAAAAATTGGTTTTTGAGGTGGGCAACACGGTTCTATTCCAAAGCGTTGACTTATGAATTGACATACTGGTGGGGGCATAACGGTTCGGTTATGGTTGGTCCTGATTTTCTGCATTTTTATATAATCTTTGCGCTGCGCCCGAATAGTCACGGGAAAGCCGAGGGACAAACGATACTTGTCACCAAACATCGAAAAGGTGTTCGGGGGTTCATTTTCAATAAAATCGTTTTATATTTAACGAAACTAGTAGGAAACTATTTCGCTAAAGGAGATACGCAGATTTTTTCACGTATCCAATACAGATTTAAAACACCTATCAAGGCGGATCGAGCGATTTTACATTTTATCGATCATTACGAAAAACTGATGCAAATAGGATTTGCAAAAAAGGAAAAGGAATTCAAATCATGTTACCCAAGCGAACAGATGACGCTTTAGAAAACTGGGATTTATTTGTTCTACGACATCAGCAAAAGGCAAATATTCGAATCCATTTCATTTCATTTTTGATGTTTTGGCTAGGGCCGATCTTGGCGTTGGCGATTCATCCGATATACTGGGTTCTTTTCTTTTTATCGGGCATGGTGGGTGTCGCCGGACACTATTTTTGTAAAGATGGAACGGTGGACAGAAAGGAAGCAACTTCTAGCGTTGAAGTGGTGGTGTTTTCTTCACTCATGGCGATTCTTTTTGTGAGTCAATCCTACGACCAAGAAATTGTACGGGTTAAAAGAAAGTATCAGAGTTATTTGGTCGGCAACATCCCTAGTTATGCGGATCAAGATATGTTTAAGAAACTTGGACCAGGAGTTGGGCTATGGAAATAATTTTTGCTAATGAACCCAAAGAAAAGTCGTTAAAAGACGATATTAAAACATTAAAGCGTATCGAACTAGCCCTCAAGAAAAGTAAGCAACTAGATCAAACCGCGAACATGGAACTGGCATCGCAAAATTTTAAATATACGGATTGCCATCTGGCCAATTGGAATCCCGAGCGATTTTCCTTGTTGTATGGAACATGGCTTTGGAATCAATCGTCTGAATACCAAAAGACGATTTTGAACCAACTTTATTGGGTCGCCTATTATTCCCAAATTATTTCGGCGGAAATTGCGACAATATTTTTTAATCAAACCTGTGCAGCTTCTTTGTATGGGGTAGAGGACTTTCGTATTGTATGCGATACCTTGGATTTGGAATCAGCCCAGGAACGCGCGCACATAAATGCTTTCAAAACTGTATCTGAAGAACTAGAGCAAACATTGTTTGGGGAGAGAATCTTCACTTATCCCATGCGCACTCCATTTGTGAAGACGATGATGTATTCTGATTTAAGTAAATTTCAACAATGGCTTCGGACCCAGCAGTTGCGGGCCTATACGGTATTGTCGTCGAATTCCGCTTTTGTCGGCTGCCAATATTTTACGGTTCGTGGTGTACGTACACTGAATGGTAAAATTGTCCAGCATCAGCTGTCTAAATTCTATTCTGGCATGAAGGACCCGGAACAAGCTCCCATTCCGGCAAAGATTTCCTATTATCATTTTGTGGATGAAAGTTTTCATTTTAATACATCAACGGTGATTTCACATGATGTGATTAACAGTTTGAAACCGCCGACAAAATTTGAGTCGTACATTGCTAACAAATCACTTTGGGGCTGTCAGAAAGATCACTACAATTTTTCGACGGCCATCAATGGGATTTTTTGGTATGATCCGGCACTATACAAGCCGATGTATAAGATCTTGCGAAGTCCTGTTTTTGGTATGTCCCATGAAGAAGCCCTTGTCGCGATAGAGAAAAGCTTTTGTGAAGAATCAGAAGGTGCCACGGCTTCGGCCAAGACGCACTCGGAAGCGGTTGATTCCTATAAAGCCTATTTGGCGGATTTCAAGTATGTAGATAAAAGAAATCGGGATATGTTGTTAATGTCAGGCAATAATTTGCAAAAGCATTTACAAACCAACAAAAAATTCTTTGAAACATTCAGAAAATCAATATGAGCAAGTATAAGATATCGTTTGCGGATGATGAATTTGATCCTGTCGAGTTGCCAGAGCAAGCTAATCTGTCCGAGTACTTAACGGTACAAAATTCGCCCATTCTGTTTGGCTGTCGCATCGGAATTTGTGGGACTTGTCTGGTTGAAATTATCACCGAGGATGGGTCTTTGAACGAGCGCACCGAAAATGAAAGGGAATTTCTGGAAGCGGTATACCCAGAGGAAAAAAAGTGTCGGCTGGCTTGTCAGGTCAATTTGAATACGAACATTAAAGTAAAAAAAATCGAGCTCTAGTGTGAATGTTAATCAATTTTGGTATATTGCTTGTGAAAGTCGTCAGCTAAAACCACTTAAACCTTTTGCGACCACTATATTGGATGAATGGATCGTTTTGTTCCGTGATGATTCGGGAAAGGTGGCCGCTTTGCAAGATCGTTGCTTGCACCGGGCTGCCAGATTATCAACCGGGAATGTCAAGGATGGGAAAATTATTTGTCCTTACCATGGTTGGACCTATAGTTCGACCGGTGACGTGGTACAAATTCCCTCGGAAACGGAAGTTGGCAGAAAACGTTGTTCGGTCAGATACAATGTCATTGAACAGGATGACTACATTTATGTTCAGTTAAAAGAAGGTGACGTGGTTCCGTTCAAAATGCCACACTATAAAGATCGTGGGTACACGACAATTCGGTTACAAAATACATTTGAAAATACGGTCACCAATTGTGTTGAAAATTTTTTGGATATTCCTCATACGACGTATGTTCATCCGACGATATTCAGGAACGCCAAACGGCAAAAAATGGGGGCTACGGTCGAACGTAAAAAGGGTCACGTAAAGGTTACCTATCTAGATGAAAAATCTGATTTTGGAATTTTTTCTTGGTTCCTTAATCCCAAAAACGAAAATGTGGGACATACCGATGAATATTTCATGCCGAATATTTCGACGGTGAATTATTGGTTTGGAAAAAAGCATTTCATCATCACATCGCAATCAATTCCGGTAGATACAAAGACGACGTTGGTGTATACGGATTTGACTTACAACTATGGAATTTGGAACTGGATTTCACGACCGATTATTCGGTGGCAAGGGCAAACCATCATTGATCAAGATATCGTTATTCTTAGGAATCAGTCCGAGACAATAAGAAAGTATGGTCAACAGTTTCAGAACTCTCCTTGTGATATAATACATACGTTTATCGAAAGCATTCGCAGCGAAATAGAAAATGGTCGAGACCCTTTGGCACTGACGGAAAAAATGGAAAGGATCGAGTTTTGGGTATAGTTCAAGTTTGGCAAAAAAAAACTCGAGATGAGAAGCTACTTGATATCACGGGTTTGACTATGCAGTCTTTTTTTGTGCCGGCACTTGCGACCTTTGTTGGCATCAAGGTGTTGCCACTATTTTTTACCTTAGACAAAGACGTATGGTCATTGCCATTATGGGTGCAATTCTTATTGCCTTTTACCTTGATTGACTACCTTTACTATTGGAATCATCGCTTGATGCATCGATCCGAGTTCTGGTGGCTTCACCGCGTGCATCATACCTCTCGTCGAATGGATGTATTTGTAACGTCACGTAATTCTTTGTGGACGGTATTGTTCTTCATATACATTTGGGCCCACGCATTTTTAATATTTTCGCAACAAGATCCATCTGGATATTTATACGGAATGTACGTATTAGCAGCGTTGGATTTATGGCGGCATTCAGGATTTAAAACTCCGAATTTTTTGCGTAAAATGGGCTTAATATTTATTTTACCTGAAGACCACAGTTGGCATCATTCGACCGAAATGGTGGGAGTTAATTTTGGTGCGAATTTGAATTTATGGGATCGTATACACGGAACATTTTACCGCAATTGGGAGTTTCCCAAGGCGTTGGGTGAAAAAAATCCTGATCAGTCATTGTGGATAAATTTATTTTTTCCATGGAAAGCTAAATTATGACTATTGGTGGAATCCTCGCTAGTCTATTTCCTTTTTTCTATCTTGTAGTGAATATATATTTTGCAGTTCTTTTTTTGAAAAATCCCAGTGGAGTGACAGGATTGACATTGGTTTGCGGAATTTATTTGCTTCCACTGGCACTGTTTCGTCTGCATTCCTTGTTTTTCAGAGTCGAAGAAGGGGACTATGATCTGTCAAAGAAGGCTTACAATCCTTGGTGGACTGCCCACATGCTGCAATATCCATTTATTGCATTGCCATTTTTAGAATCTGTTTTGCATTTTGTGCCTGGTTTGTATTCTTGGTGGTTACGTGGTTGGGGAGCAAAGATTGGAAAAAAAATTTTTTGGACGCCACGAACAGAAATCTTGGATAGAAATTTGGTTGAAATAGGCAGTGGGACAATCATTGGCCATTTGACGGTGATGGTTTCTCATCTGGTCGAAACCAGGTCGGGTGTGCCGATGTTAGTAATTAAGAAAGTTCGCATTGGTGAGAAATGTCTTGTCGGAGCAGACGCCCAGCTAGGTCCTGGAACCGAAATTGCCAGTCGAACGAATCTGAAGCCTAAAGTTCGTTTATATTGGAAAGGTGAATGGAAATGAGTGTGCGACTGTTTCTTGTGCGAATGGCTGTTCGTATACTGACGCGCCAGAAAAGACAGCGTTTTGAAAGAGCACTGCGGGAACCACAAAAATGTCAGCAAAAAGTTCTATCCGATATTCTGACGCTAACAGAACTGTCCAGATTGCCAGAGCAGCCAACAGAATACGTCAGTTATCCAGATAATAAATCTTGGACCACCGAATCAGTAAAGTTCTATGAAACCACATCGGGCAATTCAGGAAAAAAGAAAACGATTCCGTATACTAGATCTTTACTTCAAAGTTTTCAGAATCTTTTTTTATTGTGGATCGATGATTTGATGACTGTTCAAAGGTTGAAGACGGGAAAACTATTTATGTCGATTTCTCCGCGGTTAGAGTCATTGGGGATGAGTTCTGATTTAGATTATTTAAATCCTTTTTTTCGCTGGTGTATGAGTTCGTTCATTGTGGCTCGACCATCAGATTTTTTGGCTCATGATGGGCATGAATTTTTTAAAAAAATAGCAATTCGGTTGTTAAATAGCCCTTATCTGGAAAGTATTTCTATCTGGAGTCCTACATACTGGATTTCGTTGACCCAATTTATGCAGCAAAACTTGCAGGTTCTTTCACTGCATATCGAGGCATCAACAATAAAGAAAATTCAAAATCAAGATTGGCCAGCTATTTGGCCAAATTTAAAAATTATTTCCTGTTGGACAGACGGTAGTTCTTTGATGTCGTTGCGTAAACTCGAAGAGATGTTTCCGCAAGTCAGCATTCAAGGCAAAGGTCTATTGGCCACGGAAGCTCCGATGACGATACCTTGGACGTCCGCCGCAGGTTGTGTTCCTTTATGGAACGAAGTTTACCTGGAGTTTATCGATAAGGAGGGGTGCCTTAAGCCACTTCATACTATTCAAGCCCAGCAAGAAGTTGAATTGGTGATTTCTACTAAGGGAGGACTACTTCGTTACAGGATAGGTGACATTGTCCGTTGTACACATTTCTATCGACAAAGTCCGGTGCTTAAGTTTGTTCGTCGGGTTGGTGAGGTGTCGGATTTGGTTGGTGAGAAGCTAGATGCGGCTATTTTGATGGACGTATTCGCTGATCTGCCGCGTGGCAAGTGGCTTTTGGTTGCTGATGGTGATCACTATGTTTTTGTCAGTGATTTCAAGGCCGATTTTCAAGATATTGATCGTCGATTGTGTCAGGCGTTTCACTATGGTCTAGCTCGTGAATTGAAGCAGCTAAAAGCTGTGCGAGTGAAGTACTTTCCAGATTTGACATCGAAAATGATAAGTTACTACACTGCTCGTAAAATAAAAGTGGGAGATGTTAAAGAGCGTCTTCTATGGGCTGATCCTCGGATCTTGCTATTTCTAGAGAGTTCAAAATTATCTGACTCATATCTGTAATAGAAAAAGGTGTCCATTGAAAGTGTTGCATTTGGTCGTCGGATAAAATTTTTCCTAAGTTTTGTTGAACGATTTTAAGCTTATTGGTTGTGGTTTCCATGGCTTTTATTGAACTTAGTAAAAATCCTACTTCGGTATAAGAACTCAACTTGTTAAGATGAGACAGCATATATGCCACTTGATAAGGACCGACGCGAATAGCATCGATGACCGATTGGATGTTTCCGATTAGCTCGGAACTGATGGCCAGTCCTAGATATTGGCTCAGAATAACTCCGCCTCCATGATGGCGAGTCTCATCAAAAACGATTTTCGAGAAAATGTTTTTTAATTCTATGTTGTCGGTTCCAGCCGCCAAGCTTTGATAGTGGCTAATACCCCAACCTTCGAGCAGGACTTGAATTAAAATTATACTGTCACGACGACTTTCTTTTTCAACCACGCGGGCAATCATGGTTGAAAAGCTGGGGGCATCTTTATCTATCGAAAATTCAAAATATGGCTGCAAAAGATACAGGTGTCCTAACTCTTCATAAGCCACTGTAGTATAATATTGTCGCTCTTCTTGAGATTCCGCTAACAAAGCCATCTTGTTTGCATACGCGATTCCGGCATGTTCAATAGATATGGCTTCTTTTAAAATACATTTAGAACTGAGTCTTAAGAATTGATCTCTTTTATCTTTGGACAGACGTGTCCAATAGGGACTGTCGTGTACACGATAGAAATCGGGACGCCATAGCGGCAGATCTTTTTTAACAATCCCAGTTGTTTCTAGAGATTGGTTAATCAAGCGTTGCAGGCGGCCTTTAAGTTCGGTCGGGGCCTGTGGAAGCAGAACAGAAAAATCCATTTTAGTGTTCCTTGTTAAACTGCGAGTACAAAGCCTTTCCTGAAATTCGATGAAATAATGATCGAGGCATTATCTTCTTCATAAATCGAACTAAGAAGGCATCCTTGCCAAAACTATAGTTAATTTTAGGGTTATTTGTTTGAATGATTTTGATGACTCCCTGGACAACCTCTTCAGGACGTTGAGGATTGGGTCTGGTCGCCAGATTCTGTCGGAGGCGAGTGTAGTTTTTAACTTGCCGGCTATAAACTGAATTTGTCGATAGTTCCATTCCCCATTCAGCAGCATTGTTAAAGTTAGTGCGATAGCCACCCGGTTCGATCAAACTGACTTTGACGGAAAAAGGCTTGAGTTCGTAAGACAATGATTCTGAAAAACCTTCGATGGCAAATTTAGTGGCACAGTAGGCACTGGATAAAGGAAAACCCATTAAACCAAAGGCGCTGGAAAAATTGATAATATGGCCTTTGGCGTGACGAAGCGCCGGAAGCAGTTTTTGCGTTAGTAGAAAAACTCCAAAGACATTCACTTCGAATTGCTTGCGTAATTTTTCTTCCGAGCATTCCTCGACTGGGCCGAAGATAGCGAAACCGGCATTGTTAATTAAGACGTCAAGGGGACGTTGCCGAAAGTACTCTTCAATTGCTTTCATATCTGCTGCCGAGGTAACGTCTAAATCCAATTCCACTAACTGAGTTTTGTATTTTTCTCGCTCATGGGCAAAAACATCTTGGCGACCGATAAGGCTGCGACCCGTGGCGACCACGTTATATCCTTTTTCTAAAAGAGCTGTTACAAGTCCTTTACCAAAACCTGAGGTTGCGCCTGTAACTAAAACTGTTTTCATTGAGCCTTCTTGCTAAAAAATGTTTTTTTTATGAAGTATTGAAGTGGCATCAGCAATGTCATTTCAGCAATACAGGCCAATTCATGTCCCCGATCCCAGTGAGGATTCATTTCTGCAAAATACTTTATTTTTTTATTCTTAAATAATTCGGTTGAAATTTCAGCAACTTTTTCTTTTAGACAACATGACTTGGAATCAAATTCGATCACGCCTAGGGATGGTTTATAGAAATCGGAAAAACGGTGGCTATAAAATCGATCCATCAGCACTTTATAGTGAGTCGGTGTTTCCATTTCGACACGTGGGAAGTGGGTTTTAAAATTGTTAGCCATTAGTAGATAGGTTTTATAGCCCTTAGAAATTAGAAACCAATAGACCGGGCGAAATGGATTTTTGACTTTTTCCATCCATAAGTATTTAAGGAACGCGATTCCTAGGGCTTTGTTTCCCCAATACTCTTTTTCAAGTACAGTATCACCACTGTAAATACCTAAGGCATTGAAACCCTGAAGAGCAAGGTCAACTTGAAGTAATGTTGAAAATCCTTGAATAGTTTTATGTTGGGCATCACGCAGTAAAATGACATGATTTTTCTCGAACAGGTCGATCGTAAATTGCTCTCGAGTGTGATTAACATAATACTTTGAGAAAATCGAATACATGCGCTCGATTTCCAAAGATGAAACATCTGATATAGGTTTTATTTCCGCAAAAACCGCAGGGCGTGGTGGTGCATATGTAATTTCAATTGGTGATATTAGTACTTCTGGATTTGCTTCAATCATCATGACGGTTTCCCCCACAGACTTATTGGAATTTTATTTACATACTGAATATATTGTCCCACTGGTCGATCCATGGGTAAAAGCTTGTTTGGATTAAACCGCATGTTCTCATAGACTTCCCCATCTTCCCCTTGCAAGGCCCGAAACCCCATTTGCGTAATCCAGATAAGTATTCGCGATGTCAATATACCAAAAACTCCGGTGCGTTTAGGAGTCAGAAATATTGGCTGCACTTGAGAGTGACCTCCAGCGAGTGGGCGATAGGCAAAAATCATATACATACTGGGGATCTTTTTTTTTCCGCCAAACCAAAAACTATTCTTTACCAGGGTTAGAAATCCGTTGGAGGCATGATCATACAGCATAGAATATGAATAAAGTGGGCCGATAAAAAATTGGGTTATTCGAGAGGCCCAGGTTTTATTACCAATAGCGCCGGCCAAAGAAATTTGCATCTGACGCGCGGTTGATTTTATGTCTACCGACATTTCGATGTTGATTTGATGAACCGTTTTAAGATGTTGAGGATCGATACCGTTGATCATTGTGACATGGTGGTGGCAACGTCGCTGATAAGTTTTTCCAAACGTCACGTATAGTGGGAGGCCTTCGAGTTCGGGATAATGCGCCAGGGGATGTGGTGCTTGGGATTTAGGAAATACCCAAATGCTTTCAAATTGTTCCATGACGGCATACGACTTTGTCTTAACGGTTCTGCAAAAGGTTGGGTCGGCAGGGATATCTTGGCAATGGCCTTCAGAATCAAATTTCCAATGATGAAAAAAACATTGGATTGTTTCCTTTTTAACAGTTCCCTTACCTAAATGAGTGCCCATGTGAGGGCAGTAGGCATCTACGATACCCAGTTTTCCTGTTTCGGTTCGCCATACGACAAGATCTTGATATCCAATGGAAAAAGAATGAATTTTTTTTGGTTTCAAAGAACGAGCCGGCATGACAAAGTACCAACCTTCGGCAACGACGGCAGCATTGTTAAAGACGGGCATTTTTAAAGTAGGTTGAGAATTTTGATTTTTAATAAATTCTCGTTGGATTTCCATTGCACTATTTTAAACAAGAGCAAGGGATGAAACCAAATAGGGAAACGATTTAAGCAGTGTATCAACTAAAGAACTAGACCAGGGAAAACGATTTTTAGGATTTGAAATACGACCAATTTGAAAAATGCACGGGTGAGTGTACTTCGCATAGCCAAGGGCAATCCATAAGAATCCAATTTCTAACGCCACGACCGCGGGCGACCACTTGGATTGGCTTGTTCTTGGCTTCTGATTTCAATTTTTCAAAAATTTTATATACATCTTCGCGTGAGCCAAAATCATAAAGAAAATAAAGCTGTGCTTGGGGCAGCTGAAAGTCTTCTTTTGATATATCCATATGTTTTATCTGTGCCTGTGTGAAAGACAACTGTTGCAAGACACGATTTCCTTCGTCGACTCGGGGCTGAACATATTCGTAACCTATAAAATTAACATCGGGAGCGATCAAGCCAAGAGTTATGCCCATGCGTCCATAGCCTGCTCCCAAGTCTATCCAGGTATCATCAGATTTAGGTTTAATAAAATGAATCATTTCCACGATTTCAGAATAGGGTGTTTGTAGAGATTGAATATCCAAGCCGTACCAAAAATTTTGCCCTAATGAGGGGCCGAGTTTGTCCTTATTCAATTCAGAATTTATTTCAGATTCGATTTTTTCACATTGTAAGCCCAGTCGATCATCAATAATTTTTGCATGAATTTTGGCGGCAGCATAGTTGGGTTGGGGAATTAGAATCTGATCTTTGATAGAAATATCCAAATACATCCCAATGCATCCTTTGTTTAAAAGAAGAAGAAACCGAAAGGCCTTCCTCTTTTATCATTGTAGTATTTTTTGTACATTATAATTTTCTAGCGTCAGGCCTAACACTGGGCTGCGGAAAAATAACTCGAAATCCTGGCTCTAGAATTTGGCCTCGCGGATTTTTTGATATTTCACTTTGAAAAACGGCAGCTCGATTTCGTAACATTTGCTGAAAGAAAATATCGCTTTGTCCAGACGCAAGTTGTTTCAATGTTTGCTGATACCACTGGGCCATTTTACTTTGGTAGAATGCGGGAGTGTAAGAAGAGTTGGTCATTCTTTGGTACATTGCTTGTGCGACTGGTAAATTGCTATTTTTCAAGTTTTGCATAAATCCTGCTTTCCAATTTGTGGTGTTTGGAACCAGCTTTAGTAGCGCGCATCGATCTTTATCCATAAGCGATCCCATCGGGGCTGAGAAATGGATATCAAAGATGGTTTTGTCGTCTGCGACTCCGGAGGATCGAAGCGCAGTAAGGGCGACTAAGTCAGAGAATCCTTTTACGGGTACTAACCAGGCGTGATCGGCATCTATGGCTTTATTTTCAGGAAATTGCATTTTGTATTTTTGTAGTAGCCCAGTGTATACGCCTTTTTGCAGCATGAATGACGATGTTTTGACAAGAGGACTGCCGATACTTGAGGCCGGTATTTGAATGTGTGTTGTTTTGTCAAAAGGTGTTGTATCTGACTCGATGTTAATTTCCAAATCGCAGAACAAAGGCCTAAGCTGATTCTGTATTCCGAGGGAGCGTTTTAGCATTTGATAACGAGGGCTATTTTCCAATTTCTGAATTCCCGTTTTTACCTGTACGGCGAAATTTTCAGCAGTATCCAAAGATTGAACCTGTTGCATAAAGCTGCCCGACAGTGGATGTTCAAAAATTAGGGGGCGGGATTTAGTCCACCAGTCATTGTGGGGAAAATTAATTTCTTTCAAAATCGGTCCGCCAGAGATGTGGCATCCTGAGCAGCGCAGTGTCTGACCAATCGGTGGCTTTTGAGGTGTATTGTTCAAATATATAAGACGATTATCCATTAAGATGTCTTTGCTGTCTCCTCGATAGTACCATCGAGACGAGACGCCTTCACCAATAAGTTCATAAAAATTGTAGTACCCCTTGACGTTATCCCAAGCGATAAGCTCGACCATCAGTTTTCCTTGATTAGGAGTTTGATCTAAATCAATCACGTGTTTTCCATTTTGATTACTTAGCTGAGTGAAGTGCCCTAAAAAAATTCCGGCATCATTCAACTGATTTTGGGTTGAATAAGTTTCAAAGATACTAAAACTACCCATTCTGGGGTTATTTCGTCCTCGGTTCGCGACAAGATATTTTTTGTTATGCAATGATGACCGAAGGATTTCATGAACGGCATTGATTTCACCAGGGCACGCCTGCGCTCCTGCGAGTGCCTTATAAAACTCGTCATTTTGTTTTACGACCACATTTTTAGTGGATGTATAAATCTGGCAGAATTGGGCGAATGTTTTGGTTGTAAGAAAAATTGAACCTAAAAAAATGAGTGATTTTAACATAAGGCCTCCACGAAGAGGCTTTTAGCAAGGTCTTAGAAAAATACAAAATTAATAGATCAGATGTAACTATCAGTAAAATTAATGATAGATTTTATACAAAAAAACCGCGATAAGTACATACTTTATCGCGGTGATGATATCACTCAAACGCGTGTCTTACCTTACGCAACGGTGGTGTCCTTATCAGGACATGTTCTTGCCAGCGTCATTATATGTCATTGCCAACTGTCATTACCAACACAGAAGAGTTAGTAAGGACAGACGCATTTAAAGTGGGTAACTACTTTGTCCAAGCGGATTTGTAATCGATAGTGTATTGTTTTACTGTTCGGGGTTTGTTGCCGGTGATTTTCTCAACAGCGTCTGTAGTTCTCGCAGAGTATCCTTCCTTGAAAAATCCCAAAATAGTGATCAAAAACTCGCTATAGTCTTTAGGTAGACCGGCTTGCAACAGGCCTTGTCTCATTGCCTCGGGTGTAATGTCCTGAAAGGTTATTGTCCGTCCCGTCGCTTGCGAAATCAGGCTAGCCACATGGTCGTGATCTAACGGTTCAGGTCCTGTGAGATCAAAATCTTGATTGTCAAATTTGTGTGACACCAGTAGTTCGGCTGCTACCGCTGCGATATCTCGTGCGTCAATAAAGCTTCCTTTTGCTTTGCCGACAGGAAGATAGATTTTGTTATCGTTATTGATGCCTTGAATCCAAAATGTATTGAAGTTCTGCATAAACCAATTTGGTCGGATGATATTATATTTTAGACCAGATTTTTCTAGTTTAATTTCAGCTTGCCTCATCGGGGAGGTGTCGACCGCATTTGCCCCCATTGCGGTCATTAAAACCACCTTTTTGACATTTTTCTTTTTTGCCATATCAACGAGTGGAGCCAAAAGTTCATTTTGGTTCGTGTGACCGGGAGGAGATAATAAAAATAGTCGATCGATATTTTCAAATGCTTTCTCGAGACCGGATTGATTGACTAGATTCAAATGAACTTGATCGGACTCTAAAGTTGTTTTACTGGTCGCCCTGAGGGCTTTTTGGCCTTTAGATTTTAGTATTTCAGATAACTGACTGCCAACAGTTCCGCTGGCTCCAACGATTAAAATTTGACTCATTTTACACTCCTTATGTTTTGGTATATTGCTAATATATCGGAATTAAGTTATACTATTAATGGGTAATAGTATAAATAACATGTCTAAAAGTATAAAATTATGGACTTATTAAACGATATATTTACACAGGCAGATTTGAGACGTCGTATTTTGAATCAACGATTGATTGTCGAGGGTTTGATTCTTAGATTTCCATGTGATCGTAGTATTGGATTCCACGTTGTCACTCGCGGCGAAATGTATCTGTATGTAGAGGGTCAAAAGCAAATGATCGCTATTCGTAAAGGTGATCTTGTCGTGATGTCTCGTGGCCAAAATCATTATTTAAGTGCTAGTCCCAAGCTGACCAACAAGGATCTTAGAACTGCTATCAGTTTGGATGAAGCGGATAGGAAACCAAAAGGCGAGGTTGTTGCAACTTTGGTCAGTGGGGCTTATCAGCTGTGGAATGAGCCCATTCATCCGTTATTTAGTGAACTTCCTGAGGTTTTTATTTTAAAAAATGAAGAGTTAGACAGTTTTGATCAAATTCAGTCAGCGTTAAATATGTTAGCTCTCGAGACTAGTAAACCACAAATCGGAACGGAAGGAATTGTGCAGAACTTGCTAGATATTATTTTTGCGTACCTGATTAGAAAAATTGTCGAAGTACACAGTCACAAATCTAAAACATGGAGCCACGCGGTCAGTAATGAAGCGGTTAAAAAGGCAATTGAACTATTACATCAAGACGTTCAAAAAAATTGGACTCTTGATTTACTTGCTAAAGAGGTCGGCTTATCACGTGCTGGTTTGGCGCAAAAATTTAAAAAGCACTTGGGTGATACGCCCCTGCATTATTTGACTTTAATTCGAATGCAAAAAGCGCGGGCTTTGTTGTCCAATACGGATAGTAATATTGAAAAAGTGGCGGAAGCCGTTGGTTATGGAGACGCTTTTAGTTTTTCTAAGGTATTTAAACGTATTACAGGAATACCGCCCCGTGATTTTAGAACTAAAGATCAAAGTGACAAAGCATTAGCGTACCGATTCTAGTTCTTTGGTCTTTATCTTGCCATGCATTTGATCTATATCTATTTTAGATAACTATGGAAAAGTATATTTGGATTTTCTTTTTGTGGTCGTTTCAAACGTTTGCAATTATCAGCGACTTTAGATACTTGAAAGCTCGAGATAGTCATTTAATTTTTGATGATAAACTTAACACACGTGAAGTGGCCATTACTTTTGCTGGAAGAATTGATTCTGATATCCTGTCTAAAATAGTCACCAAGTTGGAGGCCGAAAACCTGACCGCACATTTTTTTTTAAATGGTGATTCAGCGATGGAAAATCTGCAGATAGTGAACCAGTTAGCCAGTCGGGGCCACGTGATTGGTTCACAGGGGCTGAGTGTTGCCAAAGTTAAATCACCAGTAGCGAACGAGCAAGAAATGCTGACAGAAATTCAGATCGGTCATGAAGCTGTTTTTGCCAGTATTGGCTTTGTGTACCCTTTTATTCGATTGTCTCCTCGTCAAGGCAGTATTGCTGTTCGGGAAATGATCAAAGAAAGTGGTGCATTCGCATTTTATTGGAATATTGATTTCTATCCAGAGAATCCTGCCCAAAGTATGCGAGATAATCTTAAGCGCGAGGATTATCGTGGGATTGTGTCATTTCCTCTTTTTCGTGAGTCAACTTTAGTTGCCTTGGATACGCTGATAGAGGAAATTAAAAAAGAGGACCTGACTGTGATTACTGTTCTCCCCAGCGAAGAAAGTTCATGGCGAGAGCATCCGCCAATTGTACGTAAAGCCATTCGTGAAGAAATACAAAAAAATGGATCAATCTATCGTAGGAAAGTTGTAGAAAGACGGGATGAATATGAAATTTAAAATTATTTTCGCAGTGCTGTGGTTATCTTCATTGGGGTTTACCCAAGTTCTAGAGCGTCCCCCTCAATTTGTTTTAATCTCTTTTGATGGTTCAAAAAGTCATAATTTTTGGAAAGAGACTTTTAAATTAGGTCAGGAAAATAGGGCGCAGTTTACCTATTTCATTAGTGGCGTCTATTTTCTGCAAAAGAAAGATCGTTTGAATTATGCTCCACCTAAACGTAAAGTAGGGTCTTCCGATATTGGCTTTGCAGAAAATGATTTGACCGATATTCAAAAACGTACCGAGTTGATGTGGAAAGGTATGATCGAGCAGGAGCCTCCGATCGAAATTGGATCGCATGTCAATGGTCACTTTGATGGCTCGCTTTGGACGCTAGCCGAGTGGACTCAAGAATTTACTGAATTTCATCGATTGGTGGAAAAAGTATTTAGCTTTTATCCGACAATGAAAACTCCTTTTAGCACACAATGGCAAAGTACTTTAAACCAAATGATCAAAGGCTTTCGTGCTCCGTTGCTTGCCGGAAATCCAACGATTACGGCCGAAGTCATGAAAAATTTTGGATATGTTTATGATGCTAGTCAAATGTTAAAGGGAAAATGGCCTAATAAACGCACGCCTTATATTTGGAACTTGGGACTTAGCCGAATTGGCTTAGCGGGAACAAGCCGGGAAACGGTGGCTATGGATTACAATATTTTGTACGGGCAATGCAATGGCGTATTCAACCCCAGTAACGCCGGAGAATGTAAAGACATTAATGATTCGTTGTTGGCATACTATGAAAAGCAGACCTATTTATCATACGCGCAAGCTTTCTTGAAAAATTATTATGGTAATCGTATGCCTTTAAGTATTGGTCACCATTTTTCGTTGTGGAATAAAGGTATATACTGGAAAGCTTTGCAGCGTTTTGTGAAAGATGTTTGCACGCAGCCAGAAGTTGAGTGTGTTTCTCATCGGCACCTCGTTGAATGGCTAAATGCTCAGACAGCAAAACATGGTTTCAGCTTTTTAGCTCAAATGAATCAAGCGACATTTTCTAAATCGGCGATTCCGTCGACCCCTAGAGACACCATTAAAGTTGATCTTGATTTGTTGAATAAAGTTAGCAATGGAAAAAGATTGGTCGTTCCGGAAATTTCAAGTTACACAGAAAAAGTCATGTTAAAAGGAGACTTGCCACATGCTCATCAAGAGGCACCCAGCGAAGTTGATATGGACGCGTATCGTATCAAAGAAGAGTCTAACTAGTGCTGCTTAGAAAATTAGTTTTCTTTTTTGTATTTTTATCTTTGTTTCAAGCTCATGCGGGTATTCCATTGGATTGTACTTTAGCTAATATGGAGATAGTTCCATTGGTTATATGTATTGATGACGAGGTCAGAGAACTAGATCAGATAAAAGAACGTATTCAGGCGCGTATTTTTTTGCGTATCGAGTATAAGTACGCCAAGAATGATCCCAAAAGAGCCAAGATATTAAAGGCAAAAATCGAAACGTCTATCAAAATCTGGGAAGCGTACCGAAGCTCATACTGTGATATGGAGTCGGTGTATTTGGAAAACGATAGCAGTCGGGGAGAGTTCATCAAGCAATGCCTGGTCACCATCACCAAGATGCGCATTGAAGACCTACGCCTTTTGCAGATTAATATCTAGATTTCAAATTCCATATACATGGGTAAATGATCAGAAAGTACATTCCATGGCGTGCTGGACAAAGTTTCTACCAAAGTGGGCTTGATGTTTTTAGCATAGATGCGATCAAGGCTCAGAATGGGAAAAAAACTGGGAAACGTTTTGGCATAATTTTTTTTGATATACTTGTGGCATTCAAAAAGATTCATATTGGCTTCTAGGTAGTGAGAGAGTTCTTTTCCCCAATCATTAAAATCTCCTGCTAAAATAAATGGGGCATCTTTGGGAATCAGTTTTAAATATCGAGAGATCACCCGTTCGACCTGCTTGACTCGATCATCATGGCGTAAATTTAAATGCACATTAAACAGGTGCAGCACTTGGCCATCGTCGAGTGGAATCTCGCAATGCAAAAGTCCGCGCTGTTCCCAACGATTGGTCGAGATATTTTCATTTTCCCATTTCGCGATAGGGAAACGACTCAGGATGGCGTTGCCGTGATGCCGATCTTTAAAAATCGCGTTTTTGCCATAGCAGTGATCTTTCCAAATAGAATCGGCAAGAACTTCAATTTGTGAAGAAACTTTAGAGGCGTATTCTTTTGGGATAAAATCAGGACCATTGCCGACTAGTTCTTGGATAAACATAAAGTCCACGGGCACGGAATCCGTCGCCTCTTTAATCTTCATTAGAGTGTTGCTCAGTAAAAATGTGGAACGAGCTTTATGAATATTAAATGTAATGAATTTATATTTCATAACCAATTTTTAAACCAAAAACAGAATCGGCACAACATACGAGTAAAAAAAGAGTCTTTGTCGATATCGACTTTTGTAAGGGGACGAGAGTTTTCTTTTAGATGATTCCAATAGTTTTCTAGGGGAGCTAATTCGGTGGGTGTTTTAAGAATAACGTCTATTTCTAAATCATGAACTAGGCTGCGGTGATTGAAGTTATGACTTCCTAGTGTAGCCCAGTCGTCTACAATGACGGCCTTTGCATGCATGAACGAGGGAGTGTACTGGGAAACATGGATATTATATTTCAACAGTCGTCGTACGACATGTCGTCCCGCTAGATCCACAATCAAAAAATCACTGCGATCAGGAAGAATAATCTCTAGGTTGATTTTTCTTTTGGCGATGGCGATCAACGCGCGAACAAATTTACGGGAGGGCACGAAATAAGGAGTCAAAATATACACGCGTTTGCTGGCTTCAGACATTTGGGTCAATAGCTGCTTTTTGGCGGCTCGTCGAGAGGCTATCGAGTGAGTAGAGCGGATACGCTCAAAATTTAATCGTTGCCGTCGTTTCATGATGGAAAATGGAAAGCGTTTCCAGTAGGTGTTAGCCAGTGCAGAAATGGATGTAACCTCGGGTCCTTCGACTAAAAGAGCCAGGTCTTTCCAAGCCGCTTTTCCCACTTCTTTTTCTGAATGCACTTTCGAAATATTAAAACTGGCAACAAAGGCCCGTGCGCGGTCGACAATCATAAGCTTTCGATGATTTCGGCGGTTCGCTGTTTTCAAGAAGCGAAAGAAGTGTCTGACGATGGAATTGATATAGGGAATAGCTCGATAGACTCTGAATTGTATCCCATTTTCCCGGCAAAATTTTTGAATCGAAGAAATACTTGCAAAGCTGCCGATCCCATCAATCAGCAGACGAACAGAAACCCCTCGTTTGGCGGCTTCGGCTAAAGCGGCCAAGACCCGCACACCGACCACATCGAAATCAAAAATATAACTCTCGAATTGAATCTCGGTCTGGGCTTGATTGATCTCGCTGACGAGTGAATCAAAATATTCATCGCCAGATGAGATAAAACGAATAGATGTAAAACCGCCAGTAGCCATGCTGATAAGACTATACCTTTTTCCTGAGCATATTCAAAAATATCCTTTGGTCGGCCAGGTTTTATTTCGATTTTTCATAAAACAGAAAAAAACTAGAACGTAATTTTAATCGATGCTGCAGATTTTTTTGCCGGCCCATGATAGACCGCTTCCACATTGTTGCCATCGGGATCAGTTAGAAACGCAGCAAAGTATCCGGGATGGTATGGTCTTTCACCTGGAGCGCCATTGTCCTTGCCGCCGTTTTCCAAGCCGACTTTATAAAACTTTTCCACGATTTCTCGGGAATTTGCCTGAAAAGCAAAATGACTTCGTCCGGTTAGTTTCCCTTGTGCGGCCAGGCTGTCTTTGGATGAAACAAAAAATTCATCGGCCCAGAAATAAGTATCGGCCTCACCGCCCAGGGGGATGGAAAGGACATTGAATATAGCTTTATAAAACTTCTTACTTGCATTTAAATCCGTAACCACGATTTGCAAATGGTCGATGAGTCGCCCTCGATATAGCTCGTTTGTTTCCATAAAATCTCCTTTTACATTAACGTGTATAGGTCCTGTCCTCATTTCCTCGCGACGGCTAGGCAAATGAGTATAGGACCTATTGAAGCTTCTTGAAAGAGTCTCGTTGTTTTATATGTTGTAGTCTTCTTTTTTTCTATAATGTGTTCAACAGCAGTAGTCATGTTTTGAATCCTTTAAAAGGAAAACGCGCATGTTCATTTTTCATAGGCCTTTGTAGGCAAATGTCCTAAATTGAAACACTTGTGCTGCTGGTCAAAAATATATAGTTGTTGCGCTATTAAGCTGGACTTTCCACTGTCCGACATAGGTCTAAGACCATTCGTCAGGACAGGATCAAGTATGACTTTTAAGAAAATTTTATTCGTTACTCATATTTTATTTTTACAGGCAAAGGCGCAGGCAGATATTGAATTGCGAGCAAAAGTCTTGAATGCGCTGCGGACAAAGACCGAAATTGCAGAAGTCAAAATTTCGCAGATAGGCTTGCCGATATCCAATCCTTCCAGTTCTTCAGCAAGCTCACCGGTCGATGCCCAGTACAGTTCTGAAGGAAATTCCCAGTCCAACTCACTGATGGATTCAAAGCCCGTGGCGTTTTTGCGATATAGCTTCACTGATTTGAATCCGGCAACATTGCAAATCCAAGAGACCGAGTCGGGCAAGGCAGTGGATCTTGGAGAATTGTTGAAATTAGGTATCAATGCGGATGTGCTGTCGTATTCATTTTTTAATAGTGTCAATCCAAAGCCATTTGGGATCAATAAAACTTATCATATTACTTATACGGCGGTAAAAACAGACAACAATAGTTTGAGTCACTTTCTAGTTTATTACGATAAAAAAAATTTCTACCCTGTTAAAGTAGCCTATTATAACGGAAGTAAAAAAGTAACTACCATTGAATATTTGGATTACAAGAAGCTGAAAGATAAAGTGTGGCGTGCCCATGTGATTACGGCAGAGAATCATTTAAATCAAAAACGAATTCGTGTTGAGTTTACAAAAATTGAGATCAATCCGGACCCCTCGAAATTGCGCATAGGCAAGGGCGTCTCGGCTAATCCTGTTTAGCTAACGAAAATAAATCGAAAAAGGTTTTGGGGACGGAGTCCTCCACAAAAATCTTATCGCCACTCCATGTGAATTCGGTCTTCCACGCATGCAAAGCCATGCGTTGGAAACCATACATTTTGGCGATACGTTGATTGTCTTTTGGATTTCCATAGCGGGTGTCTCCGACGATGGGGCGATCTCCTAGTCGACTGTGTTTGCGGATTTGGTGTTGGCGCCCGGTAATCAGCAGGCACTCGACTGCAGAAAAGTAGGGATTGCTTTGCAGAACTCGATAGCGGGTTTTGGACTGCTTTTGGTCTTGAACCAGCCCTTGTGGCAGTTCGCGTCCTTCTCCTTTGTCGGAAATAGGATAGGTCCATTCATGCCACAGATCGGGGTTTTGAGGCATATTACCTCGCAAGACGGCAAAGTATGTCTTTTTTCCTTGGGCAAGGGCATTTTGGATATCATGTTGCAGAATTGAGTTGCGTGTAAGGACGACTAAGCCGCTGGTTTCACGGTCAATACGATTTACCAAGTGCCAATCTTTACCATACTTTTGCAGTAGGGATTCGTTGTCGTTGTGGCAACTGAGGCCTTCTGGTTTGCTGACGATAGTGAAGTCTTTGTGTTGGTAGAGTTCGCGAATCATTTAGTTTGAGTTTAATTACATAAAAAGTTAAACTTGTTAAGCACTTAGTGGGATTTATATGGAACAAAAAATAGAAGCACAAAATTTTTTAAGACAAATTGTTGAAAAAGATATTAAGAACAACACATATGGTGGCCGGGTGGTGACACGTTTTCCACCAGAGCCTAATGGTTATCTGCACATTGGTCATGCAAAGTCGATCTGTTTGAATTTTGGATTGGCGGCGGATTATAAAGGCCAATGTCATTTGCGTTTTGATGACACAAATCCAGAAACCGAGGACGTCGAGTATGTGGAGTCGATCAAAGCCGACGTAAAATGGTTGGGTTTTGATTGGAACGATCATCTTTTCTATGCGTCTGATTATTTTCAACAGTTGTACGACTGGGCGGTGTATTTAATCAAGAACAATAAGGCCTATGTCGATTCCTTAAATGAAGAGCAAGTGAAAGAATATCGTGGAGATTTCAATCGGCCGGGTAAAGATTCACCTTACCGAGATCGATCTGTCGAAGAAAATTTGGATTTGTTCGAGCGTATGAAAAATGGCGAATTTTCTGAAGGCCAACACACGTTGCGTGCAAAGATTGATATGCAATCACCGAATATAAATATGCGTGATCCATTATTGTATCGAATAAAAAAAATGAAGCATCATAATACGGGGGATAAATGGAATATTTACCCGATGTACGACTATGCTCATCCTCTGAGTGATGCGATCGAGAAAATCACGCATTCGATTTGCACTTTGGAATTCCAAGATCATCGTCCATTTTATGATTGGTGTGTGGATAATGTTCCTGTGCCGGCCAAGCCTCGGCAGTATGAATTTGCCCGTTTAAACATGACTTACCTAGTAATGAGCAAACGTAAACTTTTGCAGTTAGTTAAGGAAAAGTTAGTGAGTGGTTGGGATGATCCTCGTATGCCGACAATTTCGGGGATCCGTCGTCGTGGTTATACGCCCGAGGCGATGAGAAATTTTGCCAAACGTATTGGTGTGGCCAAGGCGGAAAGTCTGATTGATGTGGAAATTCTTGAGGATTGTGTGAAAGAAGATTTAGATCGAGTCGCTTATCGTGCGATGGTTGTGTTGGATCCGATCAAAGTCACGATCACAAATTACGAAGCGAACAAAACGGAAGAGCTTAATGTATCTAGTCATCCGAAAAATGAAGCCTACGGAAAACGTAAAGTTTATTTTTCAAACGAAGTATTTATCGAACGTGCTGATTTTATGGAAAACCCGGATGCCGATTTTTTCCGATTAGCCCCGGGAAAAGAGGTCCGTCTTAGAAATGCGTACGTCATTCGCTGCGAAGAGGTGCTCAAAGATCCTGCGGGTCGCGTGATCGAACTGAAATGTGTATACGATCCTGTAACATTAGGTGGTAAGCCCACGGCCGAGGGAAAAAAGGTGAAGGGCATTATCCACTGGGTTTCGGGCAAGCACAGTATCAGTGCGGAAATACGGTTATATGGTCGATTGTTTAAAGTTCCAGATCCTGAAAATGTTCCTGCGGGGCAAGATTTCAAAGCGAATTTAAACCCGAACTCGTTGACGGTCATTAAGACGGCAAAACTGGAGCACAGCCTTTCTGAAGCCGATGTCGCCAGGAAATACCAGTTTGAAAGAACGGGTTATTTCTGTATAGACAGCAAGGACTCGCAACCAGGGGCTTTAGTTTTTAATCGCATAGTTGAACTATAAAGCGAACTATAAAGCTAACTATAAGGCTAGGAATTGCCCTCCATGAGTGGACCTAAAGCAAATACCAATTGGTAGGGCATGGCTCGGATGGCGAACCGATGTTGTGTGCGTGTTGTGTTCAAAGCCATAGAGTTCAGTCTTGTCATTCAGTCTGGCGTTTCATTTATTTTATTTCCTGCGAATGAGCGTCTTCCAGCGAGTGTTCACTTTCCATTCGGCTCATCATCAGGTACAGCGCGGGAACTACGAACAAGGTAAAAAAGGTGGACACAATCGAGCCTCCAATGATCGTAAGACCCATGGGCAGTCGAGTTTCCGAGCCCATGGCATTCCCAATGACCAATGGCAGAGCCGCGGCCACTGTCGCAACGGACGTCATTAAAATTGGCCTTAAGCGAATGGGGCAGGCCTCAAGCAAGGACCTCTTAACAAGTTCGCGATCTTTACTGCTTTTATATTCCTTGGGATTACCGATTCGTTCACGCATTTGATTTGTGAACTCCACCAGTAAGATCGAGTTCTTTTTGGCAATACCCATTAAGACGATGATTCCGATAAAGCTAAATAAATTTAAAGAGGCACCGGCCATCCACAAAGCTAAAAAGGCGCCCGTGATACTGAATGGCAAGGCGACCAGAATAACGATCGGATGGATAAATGAATTAAACTGAACAGCTAAAATCATGTAGGCGACTAGGATACCAATTAACAAGGCCGACGTGAGCGTGCGGAAGGCTTCTGTTAAACCAGAGGCGGCTCCTTCTAGGGCGAAGGTGTAACCATCGGGTAATTCCTTTTCTGCGATTTCTCGCGCTTTGTTCAGAATATCACTTTGCGAAGTTCCGGGTACCAAAGAGCCAAAAACGGAAACTGTGCGCTGCCGATTAATACGAGTAATCGACTGCATGGATCCAACGGTTTCCATATTCACGGCGCTCGAGAGAGGTACAATATTTCCGATAATATTGCGTACCCCCAGGGCGGCGATATCTTGATCGGCTTTAATTTCCATGTCGGGGACTTTGACACGAATGTCATAGCGTTTGCCGTCAGCCGTGTATCGTCCTTGCCGAACTCCACCGACAGAGGCGGCCAGTGTTCGACTGATGGCTTCTTTCGTCAAGCCCATATTGTATAACTCGCCTTGAGTTTTCGGGATAATTTTCAATTCGGGCAGACCCAGTTTAAAATCGGTGTCTAAATCCAAAGCCAGTTGTTGCTCGGTCAGCTTTTGCATAATCAGCTCGGCTTTGTCTTTCAAGACTGTCAAATCAGGACCGCGCAGATTAAAGGCCACGGGGAACGATCGACCCGAGGTGATTCCTCGCGATGAAATATCACGCATTTGGATTCGCACACCTTTTAGTTTTTTAAATTCTTCTCGCAGTTGATCCATGACTTGCAGGTGAGTGAATTTTCTAGTTTCTTTGGGTTTTAAATAAAGCGGTACATTGATATTGTTTACCGAGGGACTCCAGCCGCCGACCCCGACGCTGACCAGGTAGTTGGCGATATTATCGTTCTTGCTGACAATCTCTTCGATCTCTAAAGATTTTTTGTAAGTCGCCTCAAGCGAGCTGCCTGGAGGTGTTAGTCCTGTCAATAAGATCACATTTTGATCTTGCGCGGGCAGAAGTTCTTTTTTCACTAAGGGCAGCATTTTCAGAGAAACTAAAAATATTCCAAGCGAAATAAATACGATTGTTTTTGGATAGGCTAAGCATTTAACGAGCACCCGTTGATAAAAATGAGCGGCTTTTTCAGAAAGATGATCCACGTATCTTTCAAAGCGTGACACTTTGGGGCTTGAAGACAAAAATGCGGCTGCCCGCATGGGGGTGATCGTCACCGCTTCCAAAAGTGACAACAGAATTGCGGCGGACATGGTCACGCCGAATTGGTAAAAGAATTTACCCCAAATTCCTTCCATGAAAATCACCGGCACAAAAATCGCGATAACAGAAAGAGACGCGGCAACGGCCGAAGGCAGGATTTCCTTGGCGCCATCTGAAGACGCCTTTTTAGGACTTTTGCCCATTCTAAAGTGGCGGACGATGTTTTCTAAAAGCATGATGGCGTCATCGACGACGATAGATATGGCCAGGGTTAACGCCAGTAACGTAAACAAATTCAGCGTCATTTTAGAAAAATACAAAATAATAAATGTTCCCAAAATGGACGTCGGAATTGAAAACAAAATATTGATGGCGGACTGAAGGCTGCCTAAAAACAGGAAGCAGATGATGATAGTAATCGCGCCGGCAAAGACAAGCTTTTCTAATGTAGAATGGACGGTTGCCTTGGTGGGCAATGTAAAATCGATGTTCACTTGGGCCAAATATCCGTCAGGAAAATTTCCTTTTATATCGTCCATTTTTTTGCGGACACTTTGCGCTAGGGTTACTTCATTGGTACCCCGCTGTTTTTTTACACTGACAAAGATAGCATCTTTCCCTTGGATGCGTGCCAAACGACGGATATCACTAAGACCTTCCTCAACTCGGGCGACATCTTTGATTCTAAGTGCGGCTTGTGGTTGCACCGTTTGTCCACCGCGACGAAGAATACGAATATTACTGAACTCTTCAACATTGACCAATTCACCTTGCCACTTAACCCGTAGCTCTTGTGATTGATGGACAAATTGTCCCGCGGCTGATTCTCGATGCTGTGTCGAGATGGCATCCAGGACATCGATCACAGTCAGATCGTTTTTTTTCAATTTCACTGGATCTACCCACACGCGCAGATTCCGAGTCGAAAAACCAGCAATAGAGACTTCGCCAATATTAGGAACGAAGCGGATTTGATCCAGGAAATAATTGTCGATCCATTTGATCATGTTCAGTTTAGTGTCTTCGGAATAGACTCCTAAAATCATGATCGGATCTTCTTCTGGGTTTGATTTTTTGATGACGGGTAGATCAATTTCAGCCGGAAGAACAAGCTGAGACAAATTAGACTGAACTTCTTGTAAAGCGACATCGATATTTTTGTCGATGTTGAAATCTAATCGAATATTGCCGGTGCCTTGCCGGGCCGTTGATTTCATTTCGATGATTCCTTCGACATTTAACAAACGCTGCTCGATGGGATCTAAAATTTCTGTTTCAATCAATTCGGGGGCGGCGCCTTCATAGGTGACGGTGATATCCAGGACGGGAAAGTCGACGTCGGGTAATTGGCTGACCCCCATTCGATTCAGGCCAACGGCCCCAAAGATGATCAAGGCACTCATCAGAATCCATGCAAACACTGGTCTTTTAATAGATATATCAATTAAATTCATAGTCTTATGAGATTAGTATGATTTATCGAGAGTGCAAGCTTGAATCCAGCGAATAGCTGAGGTTGATAATGACACACTGAGGGTGGAGAAGTTGGAGAAGTGAGATCAGATGAGAGCAAATATGATCAAATGATAAGATTAAATGATTCCATTATGGGACCGTTTTAGATCGAAATTTTTAAGAGCGCGTTAAAATGATATCGATACGGACTTTCGTCTGAGTTAAAATTTTTGCGAGATACCAAGAATGATTTAATGTAATGACATTAAATTAGTACCCTCTTAGCATTAAATAATCATTTTTCAGAAGAGGATTATATATGAACGCAATTATACTAGCGGGTTTGTCCGCACTGGTTTTTACCAATGTGCAGGCTCATCAAAGCACCGATACTAAAAATTTGCCAATGAGCACGAAATCCAGTGCTATTCCCGATCGTCGAACCTTTCCATTGAGTACCAAAATTTCGGCGTGTGAAAATTTCCATGATTACGTATGTGATAACGTAGAAAATTCGTTCGAACTAAGACCCGATCGAAGTTCGCATACATTTTCATTCAGCGATTCCTTCGAGCGTATTTTAAATAAGAAGAAAGAATTTTTTTCAAATATTGAAAATGAAAAGAAATTAACTCCGCGTGCGCAGCAGATTAAAAATTTTTACTTAGCCTGCATGAATGAGTCTGCGGGAGCGAAAGAGGAAAAAGATACCGTGGCCACTCGAATCAAAGCGATTGAAAAAGTAAAAACGATTGCTGATTTCTTGAAATTGGATACACAGAATTTTTTCGAAGGGAAAGCCAATCTGTTGGTGTTTGATAGTTCGGCTAATGCTGATGATCCGGACAAATATGATATGTACGTGGCCGTTAGTTTCATGAATTTGCCAGATCATGGTTATTATGAAAAACCCGAGCTTGTCGCGGATTATAAAACGTTAATGACTGATTTTTTTAAAGTCGTCTACCCAAACCTGCCCGCCGAAGAAGTGAAAGTCCGCGTAGAGAAAATGTACAACTTGGAAACAGAATTTGTTAATCGTTACCCTAAGGCGGCCGAGCGTCGTCAACGTTGGGGTGAAAAGCGTGATATGCCTCAAAAGAAATTCTTGGCTGATTTCCCTAACATTAAAGCCCAGCCATTCTTAAGCAAAGCTCCAAAAAATTTGAATGTTCGAGTGAATATTCCGGAATCATTTCAGTTTTATAACGAGTATTTAACGGAAAAAAATTTAGACACCTTGAAGGATATCTACTTATACCGAACGACGTCTCATATTATGGATGATGGTTACCCTGATTTCTTCGCGAAAAAATTCGCTTTTAATAAAAAGCACCTTGGCGGGCCCGAGTCACGCCCTGTGCGCCAAGAACGTTGTACCTTAAAAATGATGAGTGAGTTCGAAAAGGAAGTGGATGAAGTGTTAATGGCGCGCCTATTTCCGAATTTCCCAAAACAGAAGGTAGTCGAGATTTCAGAAAAAATTCGCACTTCGATTTTGGATGGCATCAATAAAAGTACATGGTTATCGGCCGAAGCTAAAGAGACGGCAAAAAAGAAAATTAATAGTTGCCGGTTGCAAGTGGTAGCGCCACAGAATGATCGCGAATGGAACTTCAACCCAATTCAAAAATACTCGGCAAATGAACCTTTGAAAAATCAGCAAAAATTGCGAGTGGCCTTGATCAAGAAAACGATCAAGGAAATGTATGCTCCGGTGAACAAAGACGCCTGGGGCATGGGTCCATTGACGGTCAATGCGTATTTTTCTCCCAGCGAAAATAAGTTTGTGATGCCAATGGGTATTTTACAGTATCCATTCTTTGATGACAAAAACACGTTAGAGGAAAACTTAGGAGCGGTCGGAGCGGTGATGGGCCATGAGCTTGGTCACGGTATTGATGATCAGGGTTCTCGGTTTGATGACAAAGGTCGCTTGAAGGTGTGGATGAGTATGGCTGATCTTACCGAATTCCAAAAACGTGGTGAACGTATGGTTGCTCAGTTTGAAAAGGCGGGGCATAATGGAAAATTGACTTTGGGTGAAAACGTAGCGGATCTGGTTGGGCTCAGTTTTGCTTATAAGGCCGCGTTTAAAGACAACAAAGGTACCAAAGAAGATAAGCAAAAATTCTTCGTGTCGTACGCGCGCACATGGTGCGAAGTGAAACGTGATGGCTACAGAGAAAAGCAGTTAAAAACAGATCCTCATGCCTTGGGGTGGGCGCGTATTAACGAGCAGGTGAAACATCAGCCGGGTTTTCAAGAGGCATTCGATTGTAAGCAAGGCCAACCCATGGTGCTTTCTGATAAAGATCGTATTGTTATTTGGTAGATTGAGACTTTGGTAATAAATCGAGACTTTAAAAAAGCAGCGCTTTGGCGCTGCTTTTAATCGTTGATATGTCTGCTTAACACCCGCATCAGCAAATCGATATGAATCGGTTTAGTCAAATAATCGGTGCAGCCGGCATCCATGCAGCGGGCCCGGTCATCTTGCATGGCATGGGCCGTGAGGCCAATAATGGGGCGAGAATATTTTTTCTCACGTAAAATTCGAATTGCCGATAATCCATCTAAAACAGGCATCTGGATATCCATTAAAATTATATCGTAGTCGTTCGCTAATGCCTTGTTGATTCCAATTTGGCCATTCTCGGCGGTATCCACGATGACGCCTCGAGATTTCAAAATATGTTCGATCAGCAAGATGTTATCGCCGGAATCATCCACGACTAGAATACGACGGTTTTCAATTGATCTTTCGGGAACAAGCACCGGGGTTTCAATCGTCGAGTTTGGTTTCAGATCGGCAGCGATTTCAATAACAAATGTGGCCCCGACAGAATCGCTGGGGATTTTTAAAGTTAAGTCTCCACCCAGTCGCTGCGCCAAGCGTTTAGACAAAATTAAACCCAAGCCTGTGCCACCGAACTTTCGCGTAACCGAAGCATCTGCCTGGCTAAAGGGTTGAAATAATTTTTCTCGGTCACTGGCTTGAATTCCAATTCCGGTATCGCTGACCACAAAAACGAGGCGGTTAGTGAGGGGGTTCATTTGCACGGTTGTTTTTACATAGCCAGTCGAAGTGAACTTAATCGCATTGCCGATAATATTGTTTAAAATCTGTTTCAGTCGCAGTGGATCGGTTACGAACAGAGGCGGAATTTCTCCGATAATGTCCATAATAAATTGCAGACCTTTGGCCGACGCCTTGGCCGTCTTAAACGATTTAATGTCGTTCAATAAATCTGGTAACGAAATAGTGACGGTTTCTAAATTAAGATGGCCCGCTTCGACTTTGGATAAATCCAAAATATCATCAATTAAATGCAGTAAAAGGTCTCCATTGCGCTGAATGATATTATGATATTCTTCACGATCTTCCTTGGTAAGGGAATTTGAACGCAAAAGTTCATTGAAACCAATCAGTGCATTTAACGGCGTGCGAATTTCATGAGACATATTGGCTAAGAATGTCGATTTCGAATTGTTGGCGTTCTCGGCCAGCTCTCGCGCTTTGCGCTCGCTTTCGTACAAAATTGCTTTTTCGATGGCCAGACCAGCCCGCCGTCCCAGGTCTTCGGCCAGGGTTAAATCAAAACTAGAAAACTTGCGTTTTGATTCCGAGGCAATGAACGTAATCGCGCCGACCACAGTGCGATTACCCAGAATTGGTACGATCATCACTGAACTCATGCCCAGTTTTTTTATATCTTCTAAGTGGTCCGTATTTTCAGTTGAAGCTTGCAACATTTCGTCAGTGATAACTTCGATTCTTTCGGCGGTTCCCGTGTTAATAACACGGGATACTCCAAGGTCAGATCGCCAATCAGGGCGATATTTTTTTTGTTTTTCAGCAGCCCATTCGCGCATCTCGGGATTCCAATGCCAGACAATCATTTGGGGCTCACTGTTTTCTGAAATAATATCGATAACACACCAATCAGCTAGAATTGGAACAATTAATTCACATAGCTTTTTCAATGTGACCAAGTAGTCCATCGAGGAATTCAGAATAACACCAGCGTCGGCAATTAAGCGAAACGTTGATTCACGATTTTTAAGCGAGTTCTCGTTTTCTTTATGAATTGTAAAATCGCGAAAAATAGAAACGGCATACAAGACTTCACCATGGTCATCAAAAATAGGTGCCGAGTTAACAATGGCCCAGCTCCGTTTCCCGGTGTTTTTCATTTCAATCTGCAAAATAGTTTCGGGAGGATTCTTTATACCCTTGAGCGCCAGGCGACCGGGAAGTTTTTCATTGGGGAAAACTTGGCCGTTCTCGTCTAGGATTATATATTTATCCATGACGGCCGATGTGGGTGTCGCCAACATTTCTTCGACAGATTTAAACCCACACATGCGTGCGCCAACCTGGTTGGCATAAATAAAGCGGCCTTCCCGGTCAAATACACTGACGCCATCGGTGATGCCTTCCAAAATAATTTCCAATTTATCGCGTGATTGTTGTAAATCACTTAATAGTTTTTTTTGTTTTTCTATATTTGTGGCTGTGCCAATCCAACGTTGAATTTTACCGTGTTCATCACGAATAGGCACGGCTCGTCCCAAAAACCATTGGTAAGCACCATCGTGCCTTTTTAAACGGTATTCTTTTTCAAAAACCGAGCTGGTGCGCAGACTGTAAGCCCACTTTGCGTACGAATCTGGGCGATCGTCTTCGTGAAGTGAATTTAACCAATGTTCAATACCATCTTCGGTCGATTTCGATCCGCTGTACTCAAGACATTGTTTGTTAATGTAATCAATCGTACCGTCGGCATCGGTTGTCCATACTAAATTAGGAACTGCCTCTGCAAGGATGTGAAAATCAATGGGACTTTTCATCTTTTTTTGTGAAAAATTTGCTTCTGGGACATGGTTTGTCTCACCTATGTTATCCAAAAATTACCCACCTTTTAATCAAGAGATTGTGCAGTTACTTTAGTTACCTTAGCCAGACAGAAAAGTCTACTTCTACAGGTGCTTTATAGTTTTAGAGGACACGAGAAACGTGTTTAACTACATATGGCTCAGCAGATAATACCTAGATGTTCAAAATGTTTACGGCTTATTTCGATGTCTTGGTCTTGCCTTTATAGAGAACAGAAATATTTCCAAGAAGGCACAGGGCAATGCCAAAAAGCATTTCTGGGTATAAGTGTAAATTTTCAAAAAGATACGACAGTAGGATGGCTAACACGGGTGAGATAATCGTTGTGTAGGCCGCTTTATCCGCCCCTAATGTTTTGAGTAGAGTATTGTACGCTGTAAAGGCGACAACTGTTCCGAAAATGCTTAAGTACGCTAAGCTACTTACAAAGCTTGTACTGGTAGGCAGGGACCAAGGTGCTTTCAATATGCCAATCATGAAAAGTGTGAACAGCGTGCCATACAGCATAGCAAAAGAGATCGCCGCTCTTATATTGATTCCGGCACGAATGTTTCGAACTGACACCATGTTGCCTATCGAAGCGGATAGCGCCGCCAGCAAACCCAAGCTCAAGCCAAACAGTTCGTTACTGGATGAGGTGTGAATTAAATCATTTTTAAAAATTAGCAATATCCCTAGTCCCCCCAGCAATGAGCCAAACAGTACTTGGCGCGAGATCTGACTCTTAAAAAAGAACCAAGAGAAGACGATATTAAAATACACCATCGAAGTAAATGCGATGGCTAAAACTCCAGATTTGATAAAGGTTTCCGCCCAGTAGGTCAGCATGTAGTTAATCGAAAAATTGAATATACCCTGCAAAAAAAACCAAAAATGTGTTTTAGAGTCAAAGGACAGATTTTGCTTTGACCATTTTAGAAACATAAACATGATCAGCGTAGAAATTAAAAAACGCCAAAAAATAGAAACCAGTGGGTGAGCCTGGCTGATCTGGATGGTTATGACATAGTACGTGGAACCCCAAATCAGCGAGGTTGCAATAAAAAGAAAAATATTTTGAATCGAGGAGCGACTAATTACTCGTCATCCTCGTCTGATGAGTCTTCCTCATCGTCATCTTCGTCTTCATCCTCGTAATCGTCTTCGTCCTCATCTTCGTCATCGGTTGTTTCGATACGCAAAAGCCATCCTTCGTCATAAGGGTCTTCTTGAATTAGCGACGGGGTTTCTAGAACTTGAGGATTAATTTCTAAAATTGTACCATTTACAGGCGCATAAATATCGAGAGGACCATCATCAGTTTCTATTGTGCCAATGACAGTATCGGCCTCTACTTTTTCATTTTCAGGAGGAAGTTCAATGGATGTGATCTCGTCAAAATCTTGTAGGCCTTCTTCATTAATGCCAACTGTGATAACGCCATCTTCTTTTTGGATCCACATGTAACCCATGAAATTTACTGTATCTTCACTCATGATTTCCCTCGTAATTTGATTCAATTAATAGCAAACAATTTTTGTCTTAGACTAAGAAATATTTCAGATAACGCAAAACAGTAATTCAATCTCTCTGTCTGGTTGCTTGCCCAATCGAAACGGCTCTGGTAATTACCGACCTTCGCAATTTGGAGTCTTAATTGGAGGGGAATTATGTCGACAAATTCTGTTTTTATCTGTGATGCTTTGACGGGCGGAGATTTATTTTTAAATAAAGTTCAAAATCTTATTGTTTCGTCTGAAGAGGCGACTGTTCAAGGGGCTGTCTATCGTTCGAAAGTGGGTTTTCCATTTTTAGCAAAGTCAGGAACAGATTCAGTTCAGGGGCTTTTGGTTCGCTTAAACCCATCGGATATGTGTATTCATATTTTAGATGAGTTAATGGGTTTTTTTCCACAAAATCCTGCACAGGGTTTAACCCATCGTGAAGTTGTTAAGGTGAGTACGAGCAATGGCAGTGTTGAGGCATTCGTTTATTTTTTAAACTCTGAAAAAATAAGTTCTGAACTTAAATATATTGAAAATGGAGATTGGCAGCGAGTTCTCGTCGAGAAACCACCACTACCTCAAAAGCTGACCGAGCGACAAAGAAACTATATCCAAAAATTAGGCAAAAGTTCGGGGCGTGATATTGTGCCTATTGATCTGGCACTTTATCGTGAGCTTATGAATTTAGAACTCGTGATCGATAAGGGGCGTCGCATCGCTTTGACCAAATTAGGTCAGGAAGTATACCGTTATTTATAATCCATTGTTTCACGTTGTATTAGTTGAGCCTGAAATTCCTAATAATACGGGCAATGTTGGCCGCACATGTGTGGCCACTGAAACGACGTTAACATTGATCAGACCACTTGGGTTTGAAATCACCGATTCGCAACTCAAACGTGCCGGCCTAGATTATTGGCAGCATTTGCAGTGGAAAGAGCTGGATTCTTTAAGTGAATTGCCTTCTGAGGCGCGCAGAGTGTACTTCTCGGCGCATGCAAAAAAATCAATTTATGATTTCCAATTCAAAGAGGGTGATCATTTAGTATTTGGCAAAGAGTCAAAAGGCTTAAGTCCAGATCTTATCCGTGACAATCCTGAAACCAGCGTATTTATCCCTACCCCAGGTCTGGTGAGGAGTCTAAATATGGCGACCGCCGTTGCCGTTTCAGTATACGAAGCCTTCAGGCAGATCCGACATACTGCTAGAAGTTAAAACAAATACGAATACGCCGTAGTTCCAAGTTGCTGTTTTAACTTAAGGAAGTTATTCTTTTTGCTATGATTCAAAACTTATTAAAATCCATTTTTGGTACCAAACACGATCGTGAAATGAAATCCATTCAACCTATTATTGATCAGGTCAATTCATGGGAAGAAAAAATCAAGGCTCTGTCTGATGATCAGCTAAAGGCCAAAACACCCGAACTGAAGGAACGACTGACGAAAGGTGAAACGTTAGATGATATTTTACCTGAAGCGTTTGCTGTTTGCCGAGAGGCTTCTCGGCGTGTGCTGGGTATGCGTCACTACGATGTGCAATTAATTGGTGGTTATACTTTACATAAAGGCCGGATCTCTGAAATGAGGACGGGCGAAGGTAAAACATTAGTGGCGACATTGCCGGTATACTTGAATGCATTGAGTGGTAAAGGCGTGCATGTCGTTACAGTGAATGATTATCTTGCGAAACGGGATGCCGAATGGATGGGCCGTCTGTACACCTGGTTAGGTCTAAGTATTGGGATCATCGTTCATGGGTTGACGGATATGGAGCGAAAGCAATCATACGGTAGTGATATAACTTATGCGACCAATAATGAATTGGGTTTTGATTACTTGCGCGACAATATGAAATTTGATCTGTCCGAGTATGTTCAGCGAGGGCATAATTTTGCGATTGTCGATGAATGCGATTCGATTTTAATCGATGAGGCCCGAACGCCGTTGATTATTTCTGGCCCGGCCGAAGCCTCGACGGATAAATATGTCATAATTAACAAGATTATTCCTCAGTTGAAAGACAAAGAACATTTTACGACCGAAGAAAAATCTAAATCTGTATCGTTAACGGATGAAGGCAATCGTAAAGTCGAGCAGCTTTTGGGCTTAGGTAATTTATATGATGCGGAAAATATCGAAATTTTGCATCATGTGATTCAAGCGTTAAAAGCTCATCATATGTACCGTCTGGATGTCGAGTACATGATTCAAAATGGCGAAGTGGTCATTGTTGATGAATTCACAGGTCGTCTGATGCCGGGGCGTCGTTGGAGTGATGGTATTCACCAAGCCATCGAGGCCAAAGAAGGCGTCGAGATTAAAAACGAAAATCAAACGCTAGCGTCTATTACTTTTCAAAATTATTTCAAAATGTACGGTAAGCTTGCGGGGATGACGGGAACGGCTGACACGGAAGCTGTCGAGTTTAAAAAGATTTATGATTTGGATGTATCTGTTGTTCCTACTCACCGTGCGATTGCCCGGCAGGATAAAAATGACGTGATCTACAAAACAGAGCGAGCAAAGTTTAACGCCATAGTCTCTGATATTAAATCTCGTGCGGAACGGGGCCAGCCGATTTTGGTGGGAACAATCAGTATCGAGCGTTCAGAATTATTAAGTCAGTTTTTGAAAAAAGAGGGTGTTCGCCATCAAGTGTTGAATGCGAAACACCACGAACGTGAGGCGGAAATTGTTGCTCAGGCGGGGCGTAAAGGTGCGGTCACGATTGCGACAAACATGGCTGGTCGGGGAACTGATATTGTTTTGGGTGGAAATGCGGAAGGTCTGGCTCGGCGAGAGGTGAATGCCGAAGAAGGACCAGAGTTTGAAGCGGCACTGGCAAAGTACAAAGGGGAATGTGAACGCGAAAAGAAAGACGTCGTTGCCGCTGGCGGTTTGTACATCATCGGTACAGAAAGACATGAATCTCGTCGTATTGATAATCAGTTGCGTGGTCGTTCTGGGCGTCAAGGCGATCCGGGCGAGTCTCGATTTTATTTATCGTTAGAAGATAATTTACTTAGAATTTTTAACGGTGAAAAAATCCAGAAAGCGATGACATTTTTGAAGATCGACGAAAATGAACCGATCGAAGCAAAAATGGTGACGTCTCAAATCGAAAGTGCGCAGCGAAAAGTGGAAGGACATCACTTTGATGTTCGTAAAAATCTTTTTGACTATGACAATGTCATGAATATCCAAAGGAACGCGATCTATCAAATGAGGCGCAATGTTTTGGAGGGAAATGATGTTACGGGAACAACTCTGGAAATGTTGGGTGATACGACATCGCAAATTTTAGATACCTATTTGCCAGAGGGTGCGCCTCGTGATCAATGGAATTTGGAAGGTCTGAATGTTTCGTTGTCACAAACATTCGGTTTCAAACTAGATGGCGATATATTGAACGGCAATGCCGAGACCATTACCGAAAAAATTAAACACGACATTAAACGTATTTATGAAGCTCAAAAACAGAATATGGGTGCGTACTTTGAAGAAATGCAGAAAATGGTTTTGTTGCAAAGTATTGATTCGAAGTGGAAAGAACATTTGCTGGTGATCGATAAATTGAAAGAAGGTATCGGTCTTCGGGGATATGCGCAGAAAGATCCCTTGATTGAATATAAAAAAGAAGCGTTTTCGGCTTTTGAAAATCTGAATACATTGATTCGCCAAGAGGTAGTAGAGACTTTGATGAGGGTCAGACTTGTTGCTCAGCAGCCTCAGCAGGTACTTGAATCGCTTATGCCCGAAGAGCAAGACTTAAGCGAATTGAATTATCAATCGCCCCAGGAGCAGGACATTGGTCATGGTATGATGTCCGACGAAACTAAACCAAAGAACAAGATGACCTACAGTAGTGGTCCATCTGATGAGCCTAAAATGAATCGCGAGCAGCGACGTCGTTTACAAAAGGATCAAAAAAGAAGATAATTAGGATAATGGCTCAATGTCCAAATTGTTCTAAAAGTATTGCGATCACGGAAGACCATTTTGGTACCTTGTATCGATGCGAACACTGCAAAAGCGAATTCTTTATTGGCTTTGACGGTGTTCCAGAGAACTCAAAAGAAGCCCCTGTTGTGGAGGGTGAACCGGCGATGCCGCCGGTATCAATCAGTCCAGAGCCGACGGCAATAGATTCTGTAAATAATATGATGGCACCAGTGGCATCAGAGGTTGCCATGCTTGAACCTGTGGCTACGGCCGAGGATAGTTCCGCGAGTCTTTTCAATATCGAACCGTCCACTCAGGGTTTTTCGCCACCCTTTATGGAGCCATCTTCTTTGCCTGCGGAGGATGTGGCTTCGGCGAACGATTTGTCACCAGAAGGGGAGAATCGACCTCAGCCGACGAGTAACTCATTTCAAGAATTTGCCGACGATGTAAAAAACTTTGGTAATGATGCCGCGTTTTCAGGAGTTCTGTCTTTTGATATCGAAATTTCCGGTATTGATTTAGGTGACATGAAACGAGATCTTTTGGAGGCACTAGACGACAAGCGATTTGGTTGGAACTTGGATGAGCTAAGTCAAAACATAAAAGACGGACTGTTGAAGTTAGAAAATGTTTCTGCTCCCAAAACAGTTGTGTTGGTCAAGCGAGTGATTCCAATTGGACTTAGTGTGCATTGGAGGCATCATGTATCAGTTCAATAAAATTGTGATTTCATTTTTATTAGCATTTGCCGTGCTTTCTGAAGGTAACGAAGGTGGTGGCGAGCATGGTGCTGCGGCACCTGCGGCTGGAGCTTCGGCCGAAACGATTCCTTATGAGGATAAAAAGCAGCAAGAGCGAACTAAAGAATGGATGGATGTTGTATCGTCATTAAGTTCTTTGAAGACTAAAATTAAGTCCAAAGAAGATTCAATAAAAGAAATTATTCATCATAAGCGCCAAACTAAAAATAAGGCTCAAGCCGAAGAGCTTGTAGCCGAGTTGGTCCGAGAACATAAAGAACTCACAAAACTGTTGGAGGAATATAATCAAAGCGCACAGTTACTGAAATATCGTTATCCCGATGTCGGACTCACCGAAAAAAGAAAATATGAAAAGATCGAAATTAAAAGTTTGGATGATTTCGAGCAAACCCAAACTATCGAGGGGCAGCTAAAGCGTACGGTTTCTAAATTGAAAAATCACTATGGTATCAAAGATCAGCCCACACCAGAGTTGGAAGCTGGCAAAAAGCCAAGTGTGGACAACAACACATTGGCACAGCCAAAAATTTTAAAGAAGTAAATCATTGTGTTTTTGGAGCTTCGTCTACTCGCGTGTGCCTGTGTGTCATTACCAATCTATATCTACTCGAGGGGCTCGAAATCTGGAAGATATTGAACTTCATCTTCTTTTTTAAGTTTTTTTTGGTATTTCATATAATTAGTATAGGCATTTTTAGAAGCTTCTTTGCGGCGATCGGCTTCGTCATCAAGTTGTTTGTTAACGGCTGCATTTTTTGCATCAACAGCGACGGGGTCGATTTCTGGCGTTGGCTTTTTCCGTTCACCAACATAGATAACTAGTCCATCACGAAAATGAATTTCTTTTTGCTGTCGAATATCATCTTGGTAGTACATATAATACCACCGGTCTTCTCCGCCCATTCGTGTGATATTACGTGGGTTACCTAGAGAATCTAGAACAGAGTCCTTATCAGAGCCGAGTTTAATTTTGTCGAATTGCTTGGCCATATTGGTTTGGCATGAGACTAGAAAAAGACAAAGTGAAATAAATAGTAGAAGTTTCATTGTGCCCCTCATAACTCATTATATCTGGTTCGATTTAACAAATAAAAGTATATTTTTGTTTGTATCAATTTGAGCGTAACGCTTGCATTCTGTTTTGTGTCGGTTTGAGACAAGTAAGTTCTTAAGAAATTTGTAGAGAAATTTATTTATGCCTTAGTGACGATTGGCAGTCTGACGATGAATTCCGTATTGCCAGATTCGATACTGTAGATCAATTCACCTTTATGTTCTTCAATAATCCCTTTAGAAATACTGAGTCCCAGTCCAGTGCCTTTGCCAATAATTTTTGTGGTAAAAAATGGAGTCATCATTTTTTTTTGAACATCTTCCGGAATGCCTTGGCCAGAGTCCTTGACGCTGAAAACGATGTGTCCGTCTTTATCGCTAATGGTCAGTTCGACCCACTTGTCCATAGCATTTTCAACTGCATCGGCGGAATTATTAATGAGGTTGATAATGACTTGAGACAAAGGAATTTCTTTTCCGTAAATTTTTAACAAACTGGAATGATTTTGCATCCGAAAATTAATCGCTTTTTTGTCCAGTTTTAGGCGTGTCAGCTCACCAATATCTGATAAAAATCGATTGAGTTCGAAAGAATCGAATGGGTCATTAGAGCCGTCGCGTGCATAGGCTCTTAAGTTTTTGATGATTTTAGAAATACGATCGCACATTTCTGTAATTTTAATGAAATGTATCTCATATTCCGGGGCGATAAGCCCTTTGCCGACAAACGTTCTTAAAATCGTCGCTTTGCCAATGATTACAGCAAGAGGATTGTTAATTTCGTGTGACATACCCGCGGAAAACTCTCCGAGTGCTGCCAAACGGGCCGAATTGATCATATTAGCGCGTTGCTTGTCTAGTTCGATAGTCCTAAGGCGGATGATTTCTTCCAATTGGTTATTGTGTTCTAAAAGGCGTTGATCGCGGTCTTGGATGGCGTTCATCGTTTTGTTAAACTCTGAGGCTAACATCCCGATTTCCCCCACCGCATCTTCGGGGACACGGATTGTATAGTTTGAATTTCTGGCTGCTTGTGTGCCAGAAATTAGATTTTGGAGAGGGCGGTGTAGAAACAGTGATAAAAAGTGATTGGAAACCAGACTTAATATAAAAGCGAAAATTAGGCTGCCAAGTATCGATTTTATGTACGTGAAGTTGTTTTGCTCGACGATATCGGCGTTCGAAAAGATAACTTCGACAAAACCGATGTGTTGGCGATTGTCGTGGGTGATTTTTTCCTTTTTCAAAATGGTATGAGGTTGCTTGAGCAGTAGATCAAATAATTTATTTTCTTTCGTCTTTTGCACGATAAGATTTGAAGCCTCATCGGTTACCCGAATGGCGAGTACTCCGGAGCGGGTTTGTAACCATGTATCGGTAACTGTGATGATGCCATGATAATCCAAATTCCAGACCGGTATTTGATAGTAGCGATTAATGTTGCTTAGAATTTCTGTAGTTTGAAGATTAAACTGATCTTCGCTTTGATTCTGTAAAACGATGAAGAACGTTGAATTCATTACGAATGTCGATACGCACACAACGAAAAATAGATAGACCGAAATACGCTGAGACAGGCTAAGGTTTTTCACGTCTTACTGCTCGGAATTTGACGGTTGAACTTGGCAGGTTATTGTAACGCAGTTAATTTTATAACAAACAATCTGCCATTACCGTTTATTCGTCCAGTCGAGTTCCTCTTATCCGTCTACTTTCCTCGTCTCTAGTCTATCTTCTCGAGATCTCGTCTAGACCTTTTCGCATCCTTATCTTTTCTACTCGAGCATCTCGATAGAGGTTCTAATTTGGATACATTTCCAAGAGTTTTCGTTTCAAGATTTTCCCAGATTCACCCTTCGGTAGATCGTCGACAAAGACAAAGTACTTAGGGATTTTGAATTTAGCTAAATTCTTAGAGCAATGTTCGTTGATTGCTTCGGGAGTCAGTTCCAAACTTGAAGACTCTTTTACGATAAACGCTTTGCCGACTTCGCCCCACTTGGAATCAGGTACTCCAATGACGGCCACTTCTCGTACTCCCGGTAAATGTCGCATCACCTGTTCTAGTTCAGTAGGGTACACGTTTTCGCCGCCCGATTTGAACATGTCTTTTTTGCGACCGACAACATAGAAATAGCCTTCGCTGTCTTTACGAACTAAGTCTCCTGTGTGCAGCCAGCCATTTTTAATGGTTTCTTGTGTGGCTTTTTCATTTTTCCAATAGCCGTTCATGCACATGGGGCCTTGAAGAATCAGTTCTCCGATTTCATCAACGCCCAGCTCTTTTCCGTTATCGTCTACAATTTTGGCTTCTGAGTAAAAATTAGGAAAACCGATCGAGCCGATTTTGCGAATAGCATCTTCTTGGTTCAAAGAAAACACATTGGGACCAAATTCGGTCAGTCCATACCCCTGACGTATTGGAATGCCTTTGTTGTGCCATTTATGAATTAAATCCACTGGCATGGGTTCGCCGCCCACAATGGCGTAGCGTAGGGATGTCAAATCGACGCTGTCAAAAACGCGTGAACGAGACATCATATCCATGGTTGTCGGCACGCCGAAAAGCAAAGTCGCCTTGTGTGATTCGGAAAGCTTTAAAATTTGATCGCCATCAAATTTTTTAATAAAGACCAACTTGGCGCCCCGATGAAAGAAAGGCGTGGTTAAAACATTCCAGCCGCCAGTATGGAAAAACGGTAAAAAGATAATGGCGCAATCCGATTGAGAAATATTCAGCCTTAGGCTGGTGTTGACCGAATTCCAAAACAACATTGAAAACGAAATAATAGCACCTTTTGGCGCTCCTGTTGTTCCGGATGTGTATATAATCATGGATGGATCATCGGGATTGCTGACGAAATCTCGAGGCGTCACATTATCCGTGTATGTTTGGTTCGGCGACATTGTGCCCAGATCTTGTGTCCATTGGGACATGGAGTACTTTGATTGAGGCTTGATGTGTGCCGGCAGATTTTGAATCAATTCGTTGAACGCTTCTTGGTAGACAACCAATCTTGGGCTGCAATCGCTGATGATGTGATCCACTTCTCGTTGGGTCAGTCGAAAATTAATTGGGACAAGAATCGCTCCCAGGCGTTGTAATGCAAAAAACAAGAAGATGTATTCCAACTCATTGGTGGACAGAATGGTGACGCGATCTCCGCGCGAGACATTGAACTTTTGACTTAGGATCTGCGCGCCTTTTTGTGAGATTTTGTAAAGTTGAAGGTACGTAAATTCACGACCCGAGTCACCGTCTACAACGGCGGTCGAGTTCGGCGCATAAAGACTCCATTTTTTTAACCAATCTAGCTCAGCAATCATCGGCTCTCCTTATGTATTATATCCCCACTCCATAGCGATAGCGACCATAGACATTCCTCCACCGGAACCCAGCATAAGTACTAAGTCGCCTTTTTTAATTTTATGAGAACGGGCGGCATCGGCCATACACATCCCAATAGCGGCAGAGCCCGTGTAGCCATAGCGATCCATAACATAGTGAGCGCGATCGCGAGGTAATTTTAAGGTGTCTAGGGTTTCGTAAATACTTTGAACGTTAAATTGAGTCATGAAGAAATGTTTCACATCTTCGGGACGTTTTTGAATTTTATCCAGCACGGTGTGGGTTAAACGTGGCCAGTGAATACCATTTGTTTCGGGCGGGATGCGTTTAGGGAACGCTAAAAGATGTTCCTTCTTTTCAATCACTTCGTGAGTGATGGGTTTATAACTGCCGCCGGCATAGATCCCCATATAATCATGATATTGAGCGTCCGTATAAAACGTGGAAGCAAGAAAGCCCTGAGTGTTCGGTGCCGCATCGGTTAACACGGCCGCGCCCGCGCCATCGGCAAACAGCGAAGCGATTTTATAATCATCAAAATTTAGCCATTTGCTCATGGCGTAGGCGCCAACGACCAAAACATATTTGAATTGATTGTCGGTTTTCATCATTTTCTGACCGACTTCTAGGGCGGTGACAAAACCTGCGCACGCGGTATTAAGATCAAATGTACCGGCTTTGGTTGCCTGTAACTTGTGGGAAACAACGGCCGCGGTGGAAGGGGAAATATAGTCGGGCGTATCTGTTGCTACGATAATAAGGTCGATATCTTTAGCCGTGATGCCGGCATTTTTCATCGCTTCTTCCGCAGCGGGTACAATCAGATCACTGGTTGTTTGAGAGTCCTCCATCCAGCGACGTTCGAAAATATTTCGACTATTTTGCAAAAATGTACCGATGTCTTTCTTGTAGAGTTCGTCAAAATACGAGTTTTTTACTACGCGAGATGGAGCATACATTCCAGTTCCGGCAATTGATATTGTTCTCATTTGATTTTCCATCCTTTCAAAATCCTGATTTTATTTTTTTCACCAAAGACGTTACATCTTTAGGATTAAAAATTTTGCATTAGTGCTCTTGGTCTAGCGCTCAAAAATACGGTTTGTCCAGTAAATGTTTTTAGAGCAAAAAATCTAATTTCGCTCGTTCACTCGCATAAAGATTTATTGTCAATTTTATTTTGATATGAAATACAAAATGAAAATTTTTTGAAAAGGAATAGTATGCAAAATTTAACTTTTAATTTTTCAGGTCAAGTGGCTTTGGTTACGGGTGGGGCTGCTGGTATCGGATTTAAACTGACAACTTCATATTTGGAAGCCGGCAGCAAGGTTGTCGTATGGGACTATTCACAAGAGGCTTTAAACAATGCTCAAAAAGAATTATCAAAATATGCTACGCAGGTTACCTTTCAACAAGTCGACGTGACTCAGCGGACATCGGTTGAAGCCGCGATCAAGGCATTGCCTCAGCCGATTGATATTTTGGTGAACAATGCGGGGATCACTCGTGATAAGTCATTTGGTAAAATGTTGGATGCGGATTGGGATGCGGTTATTCAAACAAATTTAACGGGTGTATATAACGTGACAAAAGGTTTGTTGGAAAAATTTAATCCACAAACACAAAACAAACGTATCATTACAATTTCCAGCGTGGTGGGAATTTACGGAAATTTTGGTCAAGCTAACTATGCTGCGACTAAGGCGGGCGTAATTGGTTTCACAAAAACTTTGGCGAAAGAATTGGGCCGTAAAGGTTTTGCCGTCAATGCGATTGCGCCGGGATTCATCAAAACGGCGATGACCAATGCGATGCCAAAAGAAGTCTTGGATGCTATGGCTGCCAAAGTTCCGGTTCAACGTTTGGGTGAAGTGGATGACATCGCGAATGCGTGCTTGTTCTTATCGTCACAACAAGCTGGCTATATTAACGGAACGGTCATCAGTGTTGATGGTGGAATTGTTCTGTAAATTTTTTTTTAGATTCGTAAAGATGTGCGAGAATTGTGACTTGGCAACATCGGTTTTATGGTTAGCATACGAACGCTAAAGCAAAAGCTTTAGCGTTTTTTATTTCTTATCGAAAGGATCGATTTGATCGAGTCGAAATATTTTTACTTGGCTCCGGACAAAAAAAATTATCTTCACTATGAAGTGATTAAAAATATTGTTCCAAAGACGACGTTGTTTATTCACGGTAACTTGTCGTCAAACCGGTGGTGGCGTCCTCTATTTCAAAGTTCGCAGCTGCCTGTTCGTGGTGAGCTGGCGGGTGATATCATATTGGCCGAGATTCGTGGTTGCGGGTGCAGCTCTGATGTGGATCCTGACGAAGTGATTACGATTCCTTCGCTGGCAGAAGATTTTATTCGGTTGGTAGACGTTTTAGAATTAAGTGAATTCAACATTGTTGGTCACTCGACCGGTGGGAGTATTGCTTTGGTGATGTTGTCACGAATGGCAGAGAAAATAGCGCGGGCGGTTTTGATTGATCCCGTCGGGGTACGTGGGCGGGCGTTTGAGCCGCCGATGCTTAAAGCTTTTCAGCGGATGAGGACCGAGTTAAATTTGGTGGCAGAGATTATGAGAACGACGATCAGTGCGCCTGATATCGACCCCAAGTTTTTCGAAGACGTGGTGGTCCCGGATGCGTTCCGGGCGGTGCAGGTGGTGGGTTTGAAAATAGCCCAAGCGTTCGCCAATTTTAACGTGGCCGATCAGCTGTCTCATGTTCAAAATCCAGTGTTGGTTCTTCATGGCGATCAAGATCATGTTTTGCCGCTGGCTGATTCGCAAGAGTTGGCGCGATTGTTGCCCAACGGGCGTTTGGACGTGCTGTCTAATACGGGACATTGCCCAAATTTACAGGATCCTTATGGGCTATGGCTGCGGCTTTCCCAATTTCTGCAATTCTAATCCTTAATGTGTGTGTGTGTGTGTGTGTGTGTGTGTATGGTTGAGAGTGGTCGTGTTTATCGATTTTACCAATGTGCTTAAAATTTAGGCTGCTCTAATTAGGGATGTAAGTGGTAGGGATTCGATGGATCGATACTGGATCGATACCGGGTCGACAAAAGCGTTTTTTATTCTGCGGCATAACACAAATTTTTTTGTCATACATAACAGCTTTTTATTGCTCACGGTTTTTTTTTACGCTACTTATCAAAGTAAACAGTTTTGATACTTACATTTTATATTGGAGAATCTATGTCTGAATCCTCTGATGTCCATAACAGAGGCGGATTTGCTGCCTTCCTCTTCTCGATGGTATTCGTATTTGCATTTTTCGCATACATTGCGCTTATTCACCCCGGTGTTGAATTGGGTGAAAATGTGGTTGATCCCAATGCGCCAGCATCTCAAGGTGGTGGTCCCGTTTTCAAAATGGCTGATGTTAAAGAACCTTGGATTTCAACTCCCGAGATTGTTGCTTATGGAGCCAAAGCCTACAAATCGAATTGCGCTACTTGTCATGGCGATTCGGGAAAAGGTGATGGGCCTGCGGGTGGTGGTCTGAATCCAAAACCTCGTAATCTTGTCGAGGGTAAATGGACACAAGGGACGGGTACGATGGCTCACTTTAAAGTTGTGGCCGAGGGGATTCCCAACAGTTCGATGGCTTCTTTCAAGCATATCAAGTTGAATGATCGCTGGGCTATTCTTCATTATATTGATTCTATCACAGAGAATAAATCTAAAGACGACCCAGCTAAAGTGGCTGAGTTCGCTAAAACTGCGCAGTAATAGTTTAAGGAAATCATGTTAAAGTCAGGACGAGGAAAAAGACGAAGTTGGAACTGCGAGAATCAAATGATTTTTGTGTTCCTATTTTTATTTCTTTTTTCGTTCGTGACCTATTCTCGTGAAGGTCAGCCGACCGAGGGTTATACAGGCAAGCCAGCGCCAGAGGCATCGAATGTCAGGCCTAAAGAACTTGAAGGTGTTGGTATTGATCAAAAGTTAGGCGCTCAGTTGGATATGGACTTGACGTTCAAAAACGAACAGGGTCAAGACGTGAAGTTGGGTCAGTTTTTTGATGGTAAGCATCCGGTGATTATTTCTTTGGTATATTATTCTTGTCCGGGTTTATGTAATTTTCATCTCAATGGTTTAACTGAAGGTTTGAAGGGGCTGGATTGGAATCCGGGTGAAAAATTTCAAGTTTTGGCAATCAGTTTTGACGCTAAAGAAACTTATGATTTAGGGGCCTCTAAGAAAAAATCGTATATGAAGGTTTACGGTCGGCCGGGGGCGGAAGATGGCTGGCATTTTTTAACAGCGGATCAGAAGACAATTACTCAAATTACGGACTCTGTTGGCTTTAAGTTTAAATGGAATGAAGAAGAAAAAGAATGGGCTCACGCTTCGGCGGCGATAGTCACAACACCTAAGGGTATTATTTCTCGGTACTTGGGTGGTATCATGTTCGATCCTAAAGACGTGAAGTTGGCTTTGAATGAAGCCACGAACGGTAAGATTGGCAATTTTGTAGATAAAATGCTGCTTTATTGTTTTCACTATGACCCTAAGGAAAATAAATACTCACTCGCGGCCTTTAATTTGGTCAGAATGGGTGGGGTTGCAATTGTAGTTATTTTAATGATTTGGCTTTTACCCTTCTGGCTTCGTAATCGTAAGCGTGAAGGAACAACGGGGAGATAGACATGTTCTGGATCAGTAGTACGGCCCATGCGAAAAAGTTGATGCCGACAGCAGCTACCGATATCGCATACCAAGTGGATAATTTGTATAGTTTCTTGCTTATATCCAGCTTTATTGCGTGTGCGATTTTAATTGGTGGGATGATTTTTTTCGCTCACAAATACAAAAGAAAATCTGTGCATGCTAAATCGGCGTACATCACACACAATGTGTTTTTAGAATTTTTGTGGTCATTTATTCCGCTTGTTATTTTCTTGGCGGTGTTCGCATGGGGTTGGTTGATATTCCACGATATGCGCTCAATGCCTAAAGATGCTTTGGAAATTCACGTGCGTGGAAAGCAGTGGGCTTGGGAAGCGGAATACAAGAGCGGTGTTAAAGCGGCAAATTTGATCAAAGTGCCTATTAATAAAGACGTAAAGTTAATACTAACTTCAACGGATGTTCTGCACAGCTTTTACGTACCGAGCTTTCGTATTAAGCAAGATGCGGTTCCGGGGCGTTATACGGCGTTGTGGTTCAATGCGAATAAATTTGGTGAGTTTCATATTTTTTGTACAGAGTATTGTGGCACTCAGCACTCCGGCATGATCGGTAAACTTCATGTTGTGACCCAGCAGGAGTACGACCAGTGGTTAGAAGAAGAGTCTAAATTTAATACGCTTCCTCTGGCACAAAAAGGTGAAAAACTGTTTCAACTGAAAGCCTGTTCGGGTTGTCATTCGGTGAAAAACAGTGCGGTTTTGGCTGGCCCATCACTGTATAAGAAGTTTGGTACTGAAGAAGAATTAAAAGACGGAATGAAAATAGCCGTCGATGAAAGCTACATTCGTGAGTCAATCTTGACCCCGAATGCTAAGATCGTAAAAGGTTTCAATGCGGGAGTGATGCCGACATTCCAAGGCCAATTAAGTGAAGATGAACTAGCGGCTCTCATCGAATATTTGAAAACGACTAAATAGTTAAGGAGATATTGTGGCATCTACTACTCACAATCCCGATGTAAATTACTTGAACGAGTTTAAAGGTATAGGATCTTGGTTTACAAGTCTTGACCACAAGAGAATCGGACTCTTGTACATGGTTTCAATTTTCTTCTTCTTTCTTTTGGGTGGTATTTTCGCGTTGTTAATTCGTTTAGAATTATTCAGCCCTGGCGCCCAATTTTTAACTCCAGATCAGTATAACCAAGTGATGACTTACCACGGGGCGATCATGGTTTTCATGGTTATCGTTCCTGGAATTCCCGCCATCCTAGGTAATTTCTTTTTGCCTCTGCAAATTGGCGCAAAAGACGTGGCTTTTCCGCGTTTGAACTTGGCCAGTTGGTATGTTTTTATGACGGGTGCCTTGATCGCGATGTCGACACTGTTTCTTGGTAAAGTCGATACGGGCTGGACATTTTATACTCCGTACTCGATCAAGACTGGAACAGCGGCAACGATCATGGTATTGGCCGCGTTCGTGATGGGTATGTCCTCGATTCTTACGGGACTTAACTTTATCGTTACGACTCATAAACTAAGAGCGCCGGGCATGACAATGCATCGAATTCCATTGTTTTGCTGGGCACTTTATTCGACAGCGATCCTTCAGGTTTTGGCGACTCCGGTTTTGGCAATTACATTATTGTTAATTGCCGTTGAGCGTGCAACGGGCGTTGGAATCTTTGACCCAGCACTGGGTGGCGATCCGGTGTTATTCCAGCATTTCTTTTGGTTCTACTCGCATCCAGCGGTTTACATCATGATTTTACCTGCGATGGGTGTTGTTTCCGAGGTGATCGCGGCGTTCTCGAGAAAAACAATTTTTGGTTACACGGCGATTGCATATTCGTCTTTGGGTATCGCAGCGGTATCGTTCTTCGTATGGGGTCACCATATGTTCGTGTCGGGGCAGTCAGAAATTGCGGGTGTGGTGTTTTCATTCCTGACAATGCTGGTTGGGGTGCCAACAGCGATCAAGATGTTCAACTGGCTGGCGACACTGTATAAAGGAAATATTTCGTTTGAGTCGCCGATGTTATTTGCACTTGGATTTTTGTTCTTGTTTGCCATCGGTGGTGTGACAGGAATTATGCTTGCGGTTCTGGCGACGGATGTTCATTTTCACGACACTTACTTTGTTGTGGCGCACTTTCACTATGTGATGGTGGGTGGAACATTGATGGCTGTTATGGGTGGTATTTATTACTGGATTCCGAAAATGTTCGGAAGAATGTACAACGAGTCTTTGGCGCGTTTGACGTTTATTTTTATCTTTATCGGTTTTAATGTGACGTTCTTCCCTCAATTTGTTTTGGGCGCGATGGGTATGCCTCGTCGTTATTTCGATTATATCCCGGCGTATGAGTCCTTGAATAAAATTTCAACGATGGGATCTTGGTTGATCGGTATTGGGTTTTTTCTTTCACTTTATGTTATTATCAGCGCTATTCGAAGTGGAGCGAAAGCATCCGCTAATCCTTGGGGTGCTAAAACATTAGAGTGGCAAACATCTTCACCTCCGCCTCATTTTAATTTTGAGACGGAGCCAGTCGTAACTGCGGGGCCTTATGAGTACAAATAGTCATTCTCACGGGGGCGGTCACGTCGCTCACCATTTTCGCGATGCGGAACACCAGTTTGATAGCGGTAAACAAGGAATTTGGTTGTTCATGGTTACCGAGATCTTGATGTTCGGTGGTCTTTTCGTTGGGTACGCGATTTTTCACTCGCTTTATCCTAAAATGTTTGCGGAAGGTGCCAGTCACTTAGATTGGAGAATGGGTTCATTGAACACGTTGGTACTGATTGTGTCCTCATACACGATGGCAATGTCGATTCACCATCTTCAAAAAGGGGAGTCAAACAAGGCGTTCACTAAACTTTGGATTACCGTCGTTTGCGGTGCCATTTTTATGGTGATTAAGGCGTTTGAATACTCAAGTAAATTTCAACATGGTCTGTTGCCTGGTCACTTGTTAGACGTTGCAAAGACGCACGCGGAACATGCGAACTTGGGCATGTACTATGGTTTTTATTTCTGTATGACGGGTCTGCATGGTTTGCACGTACTGATCGGTATGGGCTTAATCATCTGGTTAGCGATTCGTACGAAACGTGGCGAGTTTGGTCCTGATTATTTCTTGCCGGTTGAGGGCGTTGGAATTTTTTGGCACATCGTCGATTTGATTTGGATTTTTCTATTTCCGTTACTTTATCTTGTTGGGTAAAAAATTAGGAGTTAAACATGGGATCACATTCAGATAAACATTCCGGCGGTGGACATCACTCGCACCACATTATTCCTCAGGAAATTTACACACGTGTCATGTGGGCATTGATTGTACTGACAGCATTCACGGTGGGATTTCACTATTTGTTTCACGTTGTCATGCATGGTTCTGTATTGGCGGCGCCAGTTGCCTTCCTTATTGCGGCAATTAAAGCGGCATTAGTTTTAATGTTTTTCATGGGTTTAAAATACGATAAGCCTGAAAATCGTTGGATTTTTTCGACGGGATTTATTTTTCTGGCTCTTTTATTTGTCATTTGCATGCTAGATATTTTCACGCGAATTTCTGAAACAAGCACTCTGTGAAGCTATTTTCTGACCTTACAAAGCTGGGGATTACAATATTTGTAGTCCTTGCTGCTATTTCTGGTTACGCGACAGGATTTGAATCCGAACAAGTTTTTAATGCTCTTCATTTTATAAAAATGATTGGTGGTGTTTTTTTACTTAGCTCGGGTAGTTTGGCGTTAAATCAAGTTCAAGAATATAAATTAGATGCGCAAATGCCAAGAACGGCGAAACGTCCCGTGGCTTCGGGGCAGATCACGCCGATGGCGGCGGGTGTTTTGGCTGGTTTTTTATTATTCGGTGGCTGTTACTTGTTGTACATGGTGGCGCCGGTGTCGATGTTTTTGGGTGTATTAACCGTTGTTTTATACAACGTCGTTTATACTTATGTTTGGAAACCTAAATGGATTTATGCGGCTGTTCCCGGCGCGATCCCGGGAGCTTTGCCAGTAACTATTGGCTATGCTGCAGTTAATGAAAATATTTTCTCGACGGAATCTATCTATTTATTTTTGATTTTGTTTTTATGGCAGATGCCACACTTTTGGGCGCTAGCGATTCGCTATAAAGATGATTATCGCGAGGGTGGAATTCCCACGTTGCCGGTGGCCTTGGGAATGGAGCGCACATTGTACCAGATGGGTATGTATACGTTTGCGTACGTGGGGTGCGCGGTTTTATCGCCCGCTTTTTATAAAGCCTCTTGGTTTTATTTGCTTTTAGTTGTTCCAACCTCGGCCAAGCTTTTGTACGAATTTTACAAATTTAATAAAACCCATGGCCAGCAAGGTTGGCTAAAGTTTTTCATGTGGATCAATGTCAGTGTTCTGCTTTATTTGATCGTTCCAGCCCTTGATAAATGGAATTTTCTTTTTACCGATACTAACTAATCATCGGTATAGTTTTTGTTATAGTCTTTCTCAGTCCATACAGATTATTGGCAGTTTGTAAGCTCAAGCGATGATGATCCTTCGGGCGTTGTGAACGCGGCTGTTCCGCATACGGTAGAAAAAGTTAAACTGATTGATCCCGACGGTGCGCCTGCGCCAGAAAATGTGGTCGAAATTGTTCCCGAGGTGGGATAGCAGCAATTTGCATCAGACCAAGTTACGGCCGAGAAGGTGTTCGTAGCAGTATAATTAGCGAGCATATGGTGAACCGTCATTGTGCCTGAAATCGCGCGATTGGCCGAACTTGAGCCCAGTCCGCTGTTTGTTCCATTCACCTTGGCGCCCGTAATTGTCAGGCTGGGAATCATAAAATATTCATACAAAATCGATCCGCGTCGGCCTTTGAAAACTTTGTGGATAGCCGAGTTTGCGGGAGTCATAGCGACCGCGCGATTGTTGGTATTCGATCGAGTCGTGATGATCCCCCCAGCGGCGAATACCGTGCCGTCATAAGATTTACCGCCGTTGGTGTCAGTGGTGATCGTAGCGCCGCCGGAAAAGTTCAATGTCGAGCCAGTGGTTGTTCGAGTCACACTGTCCGAAGTGCTGAGGTATCCGTTCGTGCAATCGCCAACATTTGTCCATGTTTCTTTCCAGCCGCCCGTCATAGTGGTCGTTAATCGAGGAGTGACTAGCGAGCAACCATCCCAATTGATAGTCCCGGTGTTAGACGTGCATTGACGACTGGATAAACGACATCCCGTAGAGGCCTGTTGGGCTTGGTCGTCTTCCATGATGTCGATTTGCGAAGTGTATTGAGCCGCGATGAAACCCGCGCCACCTTCGGACGCAGCCGCGTGTGCCGAGGCCTCGGAAAGTGCTGCGGTGATAATTGTCTCTGAACTGTTTGCTTCTTCGGTAGAGTCTTCTTTTGCCTTGTTGCATGAAAATGTTAGGGTCGCAATGAGTACCGTTAAGATTAAATTTTTCCACGTCATAAAAACTCCGTCGTCGTCTTGTTCTTTTCTTCTTCTTTGTTCTTTTCTGTTCTTCTTGGAATGCGAAAATTTATTCTAGTCTACGCCTGTCTTTGAGAGGGGCAAAGCGATTCCGGACCAGACTTTGGTCTGAAAAAGGGTGCAAGAGCAGTAACCTTCATCGCATATCGCATGATAAAGACATTCATCGCCTGGTAAGGACACCGCCGGATAAAGGTATCAGATGCTGAACAACGGAACAAACCCTCTTAAAATTGTTATGTGATTTTGAGTTCGGCAGGAGTGTCAATTTGACGAAACGGATGAGCGTGTTTAAAAGCCTCTAGTTTTAAACAACGTTCATTAACATTCAAAATATTTTTATAGGGAGTCAGATCGACATTAAATCGTTCGCTTGTAAAAACCAGTGGAACCAGAAAACAATCAGCAACGGTGACTTGGTCCCCGAAACAATAGTGTCCCATGTTTTTTTGTAGCCATGTTTCGGAGGCCAATAATCCCTTCTGGTACCAATGGTTAATCCATTCTTCTTTTTGTTTTTGGTCATAGCCGTGAGTTTGTTCTAAATATTTCAAAACTTTTAAGTTCGAAAGTGGATGCAAGAACGAATTTATATTTTCGCAAAACTGTCGAATTTTGCCGCGCTTTTGTATGTCTTTGGGAAACAAGCTGGGATTTGGGAATTGTTCCTCGAGATATTCGATGATAGCGACGGATTGACCCAAAGCTAGTCCGTCGTGTTCCAAAGTTGGGACTTCAGACATAGGATTAAGGGCTTGGTAAGCAGAAGAGAACTGTTCGCCGCCATTGTTTATCAGATGAACGGGTTGATACACATACTCGATATTTTTCAAATTGAGGGCGATGCGAACGCGGTAAGATGTCGAGCTTCGGAAATAATTGTATAAAATAATTTTCGACATAAATTTGTCCTCCAGTCTGGAGCATAGTTGAGGAAAGCCTTGCCAATCAAGTACAACCTGAGAATACTTTGTTGAATATGAAAGTTAAAACAAATCCCGCAAATTTTCTTATGAATTCGATTCTCTATTTTCTGCTTTTCTTGGCTCCGTTCTCGGTGAGCCGTATTTATATTTATTTCAATTATTATTTTTCGTCTCATGATTTTCAATGGGCCGATTTTTTTTGGATGCTTGTATTGGGGTTCCGTTTTGATTTGTGCGTGATCGGATTTTTGTTGATTCCGATTTATCTGTTGTATTGGGTGGCTTACATTCCAAAGTTGCGCACTTTCGCATATCTCATCGCACAGGCCTACAAGCTGCTAGCGTTGCTGGTGACGTTCTTGATTTTTCATTTTAATATTCCATTTATCTCGAAGAATACGCCATTTGACTTGCCCTATTGGATGCATTGGCCAGACTACAAAAGTATGCTGTTTCTAGATTGTACGACCTGTTTTTGGGATTATGACTATATGAGTACCGTATATCCGCTGCAAATCGTCAGTGGCGTGATGTTTCTGATCGTCGTGTTTGGTTTTTTTTCTGGATGGAATTTTTTTTCCGAAAAGATGAGTTTCAAACGAGAGATTTTAATTTTCAGTGCTCTTGTTTTAATGGCGCGAGGCAAAGTGGGGCAGCACCATTTACGGTACGAAGATTCTATCTGGCATAAAGATGCTCTGATTAACACGTTGTCGAACAACCCGTTGTGGTTGATGGACAAGATCCGCAGGCCCTAGCGTCGGCACGCCTCATATAAATGAAATTCATAGACGGTCCTAGATCAATTCGTTAGGATGAGGCCTAAAGAGGTGCTTTATGAAAAGTATTAAAATTTTTGCCGTCGTAACACTGATTTCAGCTTATTCTTTGGCAATTGGTTTTGGATTAGAAGGCGGCTTTCGACAACAATCTGGAGATGCTCCGGCAGGAATGTCAACGTCATCCGAAGTTGGCTTCACACTTGGGGCCACGGGTATTTTTGATCTGACCGAAATGTTGGCGCTGCGTTCAGGGGTTATGTACACGCAAAGGCCTTTGAAGGTTACAAACGACATTACCAAAGATTCAGCGACGGTGACATTGACATATTTTGATATTCCAATTGGATTAATGGTGAAGTTTGAGGATTGGATGGGCGTTTATGCGGGCATCGCTTTGTCATTAAACTTGGATAAGAATTCTAATAATTCAAATGTTGTTCAATTGCGCGATGTTAAATCCATGGTTACCCCGGTGCAATTGGGTGTGACATTCAAATTTTTACCCGAGATGGGTTTGAATTTGTATTTTGAACAATTTGGTGACGTAGCTGATGGCTTGAAATCGTATCGCTCGGTCGGTGCCAATTTATTGTTTACAATGGAGTAAATTTTGAAACTGGGTTCACTGAAAGATAAAAATCGAGACGGACGTTTAGTCGTCGTTTCACGCGATTTAAAAAAATATGTGGAAGTGTCCGATATAGCGCCTACGCTGATGTACGCAATTGAAAATTGGCATCACGTCGAGACTTCGCTGAGCACTCGTTATAACCAGCTTAATAGCGGCACTTTAAAAGATGCTTTGGATTATGATGAGTCCCTAATGTCATCTGCGATGCCTCGGACTTGGCTATTTGCAGATGGGTCTTCGTTTATTTATCATGTGAAATTGGTGCGTAAGGCGCGTAAAGCCCCATTGCCAGAGACGTTGCAAACAGTGCCGTTAATGTATCAGGGCGAAAGCGGTCGGTTCTTGGCGCCTACGGAAGATATTCCTCAGGTTGATTTTTCTCATGGGACCGATTTCGAAGGCGAAGTGGCCGTGATTGTGAATGATGTACCTATTGGGGTGTCTGCCGAGTCAGCCTTGAAACATATTAAACTAGTTGTATTAATGAACGACGTATCATTGCGTGGGCTCATTCCGGAAGAGCTGGCGTCAGGGTTTGGATTTTTCCAAAGTAAACCGAATTCGGCATTGTCGCCATTGGCCTTAACGGTCGACGAGTTCGGTGCCGCGTGGAAAGAAGGTCGGCTGCACTTGCCGTTGACGGTAAATTATAATGATAAGTTTTTTGGAATAGCCAATGCGGGTGAAATGTATTTCCATTTTGGACAATTAATTGCACATGCTGCGAAGACTCGGCCATTGGTGGCCGGTACCATCATTGGCAGTGGAACTGTCTCGAATGAAGATCACAGCAAAGGTTCTAGTTGTTTGGTTGAAAAACGAACTATTGAAGTGATCGAAAAAGGTCAGGCCGAAACACCGTTCATGAAGCCGGGTGATTCTGTAGAAATTTTCATGAAAAATGAAAAAGGTGAGAATTTATTTGGTCGGATTTATCAAAAAGTGTACAAAGTTTAATATGGGGCATTTGCATTTTGAAGCTGAGTCAGGAAGTGGCTTAGCTATTTTTGAACGGGCTTAAATTTTTCTACGATCATTTGGCGAATTTTGTCAGCGACGTCGGCGCGGTCTTCATCAGGTTTAGGATAATAGGGCTCAAGAAAAATCACTTCGGTTACAACTTCTTTCAATCCGCAAGATCTGATGAACGACGCGAAGAACGTCATGTCGCCATACCAGCAAACAGAATCTCGATTCTTCATACTGAATGGTTGACCATTGATAGATTTAAAATTGAAACAATAAGGAAATATTGGCTTTTGGGCCAAAGTCGCAGCGCTGAGCAGTGTGCGTTTAAAGGGGAGAACTTCCTCGCCATTATGAGATGTGGCCTCGGGATAAAGTGTGACCCGGAACCCGTCATTGAGTGTGTTTACAATACTGCCCAGTTCGCCTTTAATGTTAGCTCGGTTTTTACGATCGACGTACATGCAGCCAGCCATTTCGGTGATGATGCCTAACAGTGGTGTCCGCCGCATTTCTTCCGAGGTTATGAATAAGGCTTTTGTTAATGAATGCATAACTAAAATATCGATAAACCCCAGGTGATTGCCGACGATCAAGCCGGCTTCGTGACTAATGGGACTGTTGTGGACCTCAATTTTGATGTTGTACAGCTGACAAACAAGTTTTGTGTATTTGGCGGCATTGTCTGAAAAACGCCGGCGTCTGTTGTTGACGCCTTTAACAGTCAAATGAATCCAAAATGAAGATGTAAAATAGACCGCGGCAACAGTTAAGAAAATGACAACTTTGCCGATGATTCGCAAGGGGAGAACGATTTTTTCCACAGTGATTTATTTAAATCGTTTTTATCCAGTATCGTCAAGAAATCTATACGGTTAGTCCGTCGATCAAGCGCCGGAATTGCACTTACCGTGGCTCCCATAAGAAGGCTTTCTTGAAACCCTGTGGATAACAGGGTCGAGCATTCTTGAATTTCATTCTTTGAAAGTTGTTCATTAAAATGCTTGTACCAATGCTGGAAGTTTGGAACGTGACAAGATTTTGAAACGGGGCAAGTGAATTTGTTATTTATTAGACCTTGTCGTGCAAAATAGCGTGCGGATAACGCGGCTAATTGACTGGCGCTGGTATTAAGACTTTGGCAGCTGATGATAGTTTTGGATTGAGTTAAGCCGCAATACTCATGAACAAATGTGGCGACAAATTGAAGTAAACCTTTATGTTTATGCTCGGGCAGCAAAAACATCCGGCTCATTTCTAAAATTTTTCCAGAATCCTCTTTTAATACACTGATATCGAAAGTGGATTCACTAGAAAACAGGGTTGCGCCGGAGGTTTGAATCAGGCGAAAGCCACCGATAAGCATATTATTTTTCTTATTTCGAACCATCACATGCCGAGCCGTTAAATCATATTTATCTGTGGTTGAAAGGGCGTTTAATATATAGCAGGGATTGGTCTTTGAAGTTTCAATTGCACGGCGGAGTTTGAACAAAAGAAGAAAGTCTTTGGCGGACGATGCTGATTCCAATGCATACTGAGCGTCTTGCAAGGAAAATGAATTCGTAGAACGTTTTTGGGTATCAAACGAAAGCGCATTCAACATATAGAAAAATCGTAGCGTATTTTATGTCAACACAGTGTTAAGAGTTGATCTTATTTTTATCAAGAAATGATAACTATGGTAGTTGGTGACATCCTTTGTCCTTACCAACCTATCTAGGTCGATTTAATCGAGGACAGGCCTACTATGGTTATTAAAATAAAAATCAGAGTTGTTCGAAACGTCGGACGCTAAAGACCAGCAGAATAATGTAAACTAGACGCCTTGGTAAGGCGTTCTAGAAAGGCTTCCCAAAGTTCGCCCTGCATATAATTCTGTTTTTCAAATACTAATAATTGAGCCGATGTTGTGGCCGATTGTTTCAATTTGCCATAGAGTTCGCGACAGGCAATAACGGGGTCGCTATTGAACTGAAGCTTTTCGATGCGTTCGAGTGGGGCGATTGGTTTGATGATTGTCACATCTTCGACCTTGTCAGGAATTTTTTTAAAATCAGCTAATATGGTGGGAATATACTTTTCGATGGGGGCGGGCTGTTCAAAAAATACGATCGGGATGTTCGGCATATAGTGATGCTTCATATGACCCGGAGAATGTTTTTTGTCCAGGTGGGTGTTCCAAATAAATGCGCCTGTGTAATTTGATAGCGCGGATTGAATTGCGGATTGGGTAATGACGCCTTTTCTTAAAATCGAGAGTGAGATTATATGATCGCTTGTGGGCTGCACTTTTAAAACGGTGGATTCAATTCCAATATCACAAGGGCCGCCATCCAGAATTTTAAGTTGAGGAAAATCCCTTTCCACGTGAGCAGCGGTGGTGGGGCTGGTTTGTCCAAAAAAATTAGCGCTGGGCGCGGCCAGTGGTACGTCGATTTGTTTAAGCAATTCTTGCGCAAGTGGGTGCAGGGGAAGACGAATCCCCACAGAGTCTAATCCCGATGTGACCAAATCATTAACCTGGCTGCGCTTGGGTAAAACAAGTGTCAGTGGGCCTGGCCAAAAGGTGTCAATGAGTTGATCTAAAAGTGGTGACTTGAATGGAGACAAAAACGAGATTTGTTTGCGATCGTAAATGTGTACAATTAAGGGATCAAAAAATGGACGTCGCTTGTAAAGAAAAATTTTTTCCAGGGCTTTCAAATCATCTATTTTTGCAGCTAAACCATAGACCGTTTCGGTCGGCATCACGACGGGTTCAGATTCATTTAAAGAACGAATCAGCTGGGGAATGCCTAGATTTGAGTCACTGAAAATCATTCAGTTCGTTTACTTGAGAGTCTCATTCAAGGTCAACAAGAATAGATAATTTGTAAACGTAGGAGGGATCTTTTAAGATTATCTAAAGGTGAAAATGAAATTATTGTACGTATTTTTTACTCTTTTATTTTCCGATCTAGCGCAGGCAAACGAGTTCAGATTTATTAAGAAATTCCACTTCACGCAAGGCCGTTTTAAGGTTGATTCTGGAAAATACAAATACATTGATTCAAATATTGTGACTGTTTTCAAAGGTCCTAAAGATCAGACGTTTGAGCTTGAAGCCATTAAATCCAAGGAACTTACTTTTTATACATTAACGGTGAAACGAGGCGAATCGTTAGCATTGATCATCAACGATTTTGCAGTCATGTCTAAAACCTCCAAAGTTCGTATTCTTAAGGAGGGCTGGGTGGAAGATATCGACGGCGATGGTTACCTAGATATCATTCAAAGAGAAAAAACGTTTATTATGGGAAAACGTAAACCATCCGCCCATTATTCCAATGACAAGTTAAAGATTAAACTTTGGAACTCGCAAACTGGCTCTTACGTAGAGAAAGAAAAAACGGATCCAATTTATATAAAAGCGCTGAAGTTGTTCAACTTTAAACTTTATACCCTTTACGAGAACAAAGTCCTTTAGACTCATTACCCAAGTCTAGTATAAAGGATACGATGGTAAGGCCTAAGGCTGGTAAGGACAGTTTGTAATGACAATAGTTGGTAAGGACACAAGCCCAATAGTAAACCAACAATAAAGACAAATAGACAATCCCCAAACTCGTATAAAATTATTTTCTGGCGTGTTGTTTCGAGCAAAAACTTTCATCAAAATGAAACGCCGGACGAAAGTCAAATCAACTAGGCTTTAGTTTAAACGATCGTTTAACTTTTAAATTGAATTAAACGAACGTTTGAACTATTCTGGGCCCATGACAGAAGATCAAAAAAATGAACAGACGGCCAAAAGGGATATTTTAAAGTGCGCCCGCACGCTTTTCGCAAAGAAAGGGTTTGAAGGCGTCTCGGTCCGAGAGATTGCCAAAGAGTCAGGGCAAAACATTTCTATGATCAGTTACTATTTTGGCGGCAAAGAAGGTCTTTATAAAGAGATCTTGAGCGATCACATGAAGCTGGTGAGCGGGGCGGTCAATAAACTTTTTAAGGGACATGCCAACAAAGAAATGACGGCGAAGACCTTTCGTGCAGAACTTAAATCTCTGGTGAGTATCTTCGTAAACATGAAATTCAATAATCCCGAAATGATGAGCTTAATGCAGCGAGAGCGGGTGAACGGACTTCCCTTCGCGCGTGATCTGCATGAACAAATTATTGGTCCACTGGCACTTCAAGTGGTCGATGTTTTCAAAGAAGCGCAGAAAAAGAAAATTATCCGTAGTGGTTTTGAACCCGGGGTTTTCCTGGGCGTGTTGTTCGAATCAATCGTGGGTTACGTGACGATTTACGATTGCGGTATGCGCGCATTGAAGGGGTCTCTGGATCTTCCTAAAGACAAAGAAAAATTTATAGATTTTTTAACAGATCTTTTTTTAGAAGGAATAAAAAAATGAAATTGGCATTGCACTTAAAGCTCATTTTATTCTTGGGCTTTTTTCAACAGAGTATGGCGGCGGATCAGGTTGTCAGTCTAAAACAATATATTGAAATGGCTCAGTCCAAGGATCCATCGGTACAAGCCGCAAAGATGGCCACGGAAGGTGCGCGGTTGATTGAAAACAATGCTAAATTGATGACGGGTTTGAACTTGTTTGCCAACGGGTCGTATCTTAATGACGGGCGGCCTACATCGAATGTGGCATTTATGGGTGATAAGACAACCAATAATAATTATGCGATTGGCATTCAACAGCAGACTTCATTTGGTCTTAGCTGGTCATTGTCTCACAATTATTCATATACAAAAATTAATAATGCCTCACTTTTGCCTATGCCGGAATTCTATGATGCCTATCCAAAGCTCGAGCTGTCATTGCCTTTGTGGCGCAATTGGCTGGGATCAGAAACGCAATCTGTACAAGGTCAAATCGAAAACCAGCTTAAAGTTCAAAAAATAAATTCAGAATTAGCCCGTCTGCAAAAAGAAATGGAAATCAAAGACGCTTTTTACAACCTGGCGACCCAACAGAAGTCTTTTGAAATTCAAAAAGATTCACTGCAAAGAGCCGAGCGATTATTGGGATGGTCTGAAGCTCGAGCATCACGTAATTTGTCAGATAAAAGTGATGTGTACCAAACGCAAGCCTTAGTTTCCTCTCGAAAATTGGAATTGATGTCCGCCGAGGTGAAGTTGAAAGAAGCCGCCCGAGCATTTAATTCTTTTCTTGAAATAGACTCGGATGTGGTGAGTACGCGTTTGGTCACTGATGAAATTGATGTCAAAGAGTTAGAGCTTAATAAAAAGCAAGCCAAGGCGCGATTAGATCTGTTGTTGCAGAAAGAGAATCTTAAAGCCGCTGAAGCAAGTTACTTGGCGCAAAAAGAAAAAAACAAACCCAGTTTAAACCTGAGCCTATCCATGTTAAGGCAAGGTCGTGATGCAACGGCTTCCGGAGCGCAGACAAGGATTACGTCGGAAAACAAAGATTATCAAGCCGTACAATTGACCTTCAATATGCCTCTGGATTTAGGTAATTTGTCAGACTCGAAAGAAGGCTACGCTCTTTTAGCCAACAGCCAAGTGCTGGCGGAAAAGGCGCGAACCAAGATGGAATCGCTTCAGTGGAAAAATACGGTGGATCAGGCAGAAACGCTGTCGCAGCAACTAAGGATAGTTCGTGATTTAGAGACCGTTCAAAAAAACAAAGCCGATTTAGAGCGGACAAAATATAATAATGGTCGTTCTACGACGTACCAGGTTCTGATGTTCGAGCAAGACTACGTTAATTCTAGAAATCAAAAATTAAATTTAGAGTTTCAAGTTCGAAAATTTTTAACTTCACTTGAGTTGTACAAATAAGGATTGGTTATGAAAATTTGGGAATTGTCAGTAAAACGGCCTGTGTTCATGTCCTCGATTTTAGCTGCGTTGATGGCGGTAGGATATTTTGGATTCACCAAAATTCCCGTAGAGTTATTTCCCGATATCACGTTTCCGATTGTAACCGTACAGACGATTTATCCTGGAGCGGGGCCGACCGAGATTGAAACTTTGGTTTCAAAGCCGATCGAAGAAGAAATGTCGACCATTTCAGGAATCAAGAATATCCGCTCGGTCAATCGTGAATCCGTCAGCATTGTTATTGTCGAATTCAACTTGGATGTAGATATTAAATATGCGGAGCAGCAGGTGCGGGACAAAACATCCAGTGCGCGAAAAAAATTACCGGACTCGATCGAAGAGCCTGTGATTCGTCGGGTTGATCCCTCGGCACAGCCTATCATGGTCATGGCGATTAACTCGAAATTAAAAGGGGCAAAGCTGTTCGATGTGGCTAATGAGCAAGTTCGACCACGCTTTGAGCAAGTGAATCAAGTTGGCTTGGTCGAAGTTGTCGGTGGTCGTAAGCGTGAAATCCAGGTTCAAATTGATCGAGATAAAGCAGCCAACCGTGAGTTGTCCTTAACTCAAGTCGTTGGCGCGTTGAAGAATACGGGCCAGAACGTTCCCGCGGGCAAAGTCGATCAATCTAATTCCGAACTTGTGTTTCGAACTTTGGGGGAATTTAACTCTATTGATCAGATTAAAAATTCGATCGTCAGTTTTTACGGTAACGATGTTATCACCAAACTTTCCGATGTGGCAAATGTCGTGGACACCGTCGAAGACGAGAAACTTCGTGTCTATATTAACGGTGAGGATTCCATATTTCTGAATATCTATAAACAGTCGGGTGCAAATACGATTGCCGTAGCGAAAGGAATTCATACTCGTCTTGAGAAAATGAATGCTGAGTTAAAAAAGATTCATGGTGATGATTTCGAAATTAAAATTGTTCGTGATACCACTAAGTATGTTTGGGCCAATGTATTTGATGTCGGCGAATCCATTTTATTTGGGATCATATTAACTATTTTGGTGGTGTTTTTGTTCTTGGGATCAATCCGTTCAACATTGATTACGGGATTTGCGATTCCAGTCGCGTTAATCGGTTCGTTTGCGTTGTTTCATGCAGCTGGTATGACGATTAACATTATGTCGCTTCTGGCTTTTTCGTTAGCCGTCGGTTTGTTAATTGATGATGCGATCGTGGTACGGGAAAATATTTTTCGACATTTAGAAATGGGAAAATCACCTGTGCAAGCGGCTCTTGACGGGACTTCCGAAGTGGGAGTCGCGGTAATTGCGGTTACTTTGGCGGTGCTGGCCGTGTTTGCGCCTATTGCCTTTTTGGCGGGTGTGGTTGGGCAATTTTTCAAATCGTTCGGTTTAGCCGTTTGTTTCGTGATGATTATCAGTTTATTTGATGCGCTGTCGAATGCACCTATGTTGTCCGCGTATTTTGGGGGACGTCATGAGCCTTTAACGGGGCGTAAATTAAGTGCCAATCCAATTACCTCGCTGCTGATTTTATTTGATCGTTTGCAAACCAAGTTAGAAGCGGCTTACGAAAAATTTGTAACGGGTGTGTTGAAACGTCCTTTGATCACATTGTTTGCGATGTTGTTGATTGTTTTTGGCTTGGCCTCAACGGTGGCTTTTATTCCGAAAACATTTATTCCTGCAAATGACTCGGGCGAGTTTGTGGTTGCTCTTGAGCTTGAACCCGGGGCAACACTGGATAAAATGGCGGCTTTGGTTAAAGAAGTTGAAACAGAAATCAGAAAAAATCCTGTTGTTGAACTTACATTGACGACGGCAGGGGATGTGAACGGAAGATCATATGTTGGCGATGTGTATGTCAAGCTGACCCCGTTCGGTTCTCGATCGCAAACGACGACGACCATCAAAGAACAAATGCGTGAATTGGCAAAAAAATGGGCGTTTGCAAAACCTAAAGTTAAAGATGTCGACTTTGTCGGCGCCGGTCAGCGACCGTTCGTCGTGAATATTGTGGGTCAAGATTTGGAACAAGTGAGACAAGTTTCTAAGCAGTTATTTGAAAAACTTAAAACTCATCCGGCCCTCATCGATCCAGAAATTACGGACAAGCCAGGGCTTCCCGAGTTTCAAGTGAAAGTCGACAAACAGAAAGCGCAGGTGTATGGCGTGACTCCGACCCAGGTTGGGACAGAACTGCGCGCGCAGATTGAAGGCTTGATTGCATCGAAGTATCGTGAAAATGGCTTAGAGTATGATGTTCGCGTTCGATTGCAAGATGATCAGCGAGATCTAGAAAAATACTTTGCTAAAACCACGGTGCCGAATTTGAATTTCCGACCCGTTTACGTGAAAGACTTTGCATCCCACGTAAAAGAGGTTGGTTTTGCGACGATCAATCGCGAGAACCGTGCTCGATACGTCAGTATCGAAGCCGACGTGGCTCCCAAGGGACCGGGAATGGGCGGTGCGATTCAAGATATTAATCGCATGCTCACTTCCGGGGAAATCAAATTACCTGAAGGTGTGACATATCGTTTCGTAGGTCAGGCAGAAAATTTTCAAGAGTTGGGAAAAAGTATCGTACAGGCCGGCATATTTGCGATTATTTTTATTTTCTTGGTTTTGGCGTCCCTGTACGAATCTATTGTGACCCCTTTTGTAATCATGCTGGTAATTCCATTTGCGATCTTTGGAGGATTTTTTGGGTTGTTCGTGATGCAATCGACGCTGGATTTATTTTCGATGATCGGGTGTATTATGCTGATGGGTCTAGCCACCAAAAATTCGATTATCTTGGTCGATTATATAAATCAAAAATTGCAAGAGGGCCATGCCCTGAACGATGCCATCATCCAGGGGTGTAAAACCCGTCTACGCCCCATTTTGATGACTAGTTTGGCTTTAGTCGCGGGTATGTTACCGGTCGCGATTGGTCTAAACGAAGCGTCCTCGCAGCGTAAATCTTTGGGAATCGCCGTAGTGGGTGGTGTGTTGATTTCTACATTACTAACGTTGGTGCTGATTCCTGCCGTTTTTAGTTACATTGAACGAGCTCGGCAATGGATGATTAAAAATGTCGGATCAAAAATGATCACGGAAGATAAACCGCACTAGATATGTAGACCCGATAAACGGTACCAGACAAATCGTGCTAAAAAATAAAACCAATAAAAACCGCAGTCTTCACGAACGTCGACTGCGTGTTACTTTGCAAAGTCTTATTCGAGAGGCTTTCATTTGAAATCAGACTTCCCAAAAAATAGCGACGATTCCAAATATGACTGCCTTCGACATAGATCGAATTCGAGGCTTGTTGAATATTTAATGCCTTATTGGCCTCAATGGTACGCGTGATGTAACCGCCACGTAGAATTAAATTTCGAAAGGCATTGATCTCGATATGGGCGCGTAAAAGATCAATGCTAAAGTCTGTGCTACGCTCGGTCAGTTTGTTCGAGCCACTGGTTATAAAAATATTATAGAGAAGTCCACGGTACATCAGGCCGACACGAGGTAAGGCAAAATCTTGAGAATCAAACTTAGTTCCGTCGTAAAATCCAGTATGCACCTGATGATTCAAAAATAACATCAGACTGAACGCCGAGTAATCAAAACCAAATTCGAACAAAGTTTTATCGGCCACCCGGATATCTGGAGTTTTAAAGTCAGCCACTGTCCAATTATAATTCTGCCCCACCAGCATCAGATTTGGGTCGAACGAAGCAGAAAGATGAAAATAGCTGGATTTCAATTCATATGACAGCTGGGCTTGCGCTTCATCGTGAGAGCCTCGAGACAACGGCGCCACACCGGTGACCGTTTTTTGTTGGAAGTCAAATGGTCCATCAGAGGTGGCATTAATGAGTGTCGGCAAGAACTGATTTGTTCTATAAGACGAAGAACCATAGCGGCTTTGCAGATTTCCCCACGTACCCAAAATCGAAATATTTTTGAAGTACTGGGGTTCAGCATAAAACTGCTGTTCTTGGTTCATTTCTTCAATTTCTTCGTAACCAATACGAAGACGGTCTAGTTCTCGCTTGATGGCTAAGGGGTCATTCAATGTTTGCAAAGGGTATAAAGCAATCGAGTTCCCAGAGTTTTTTGGAAAAGTGTCGGTTTTCTGGCAGTCTCGGAAAATTTGCGGCATATCGAACGTGATGCCGGTTGGTGCGGAATAATTTAAATTCAAATCGTGCTGCGTGAATTTATTAATAGACCATATTTTATTTTTTTCTATAACCGTTTCACCGCCATCATAATTTATGATCGAAATTTTTTCTTTGGTGAAATCAACCGGAAAACCTTTAACGAGTGGTACTGGGGTATTGCCGATGCGGGTATAAAACTCGTAACCATTTATACCATCGACTTTAACATCTGATTTCAACGGAATCTGGTTCACGCTGTACGAACTCATGTATATAATTTCATAGTTCCGTACGATTTTGACTTGGCCTTCTAATGTTAGGAGCACGACTTCGAAAGGGCGGACATCTAAAATCAGACCAAGTTCGCGTTCGCATTCCATGGTGTGCAGACTGTAAATGGTGACGGCAAACCCACTGAAGGGTAGTAATACAAACAGGAAGCATAAAAGAAGGTTCCTAAAAAATAAATTCAAGAACACCCCCTAAGTTCAATTTCTTGGTGTCTTCGTCAAAGGACGTTCCGTTAAATGTAAATCTCTTTTTTAGATCATAATTTGTCAGGTAACCCTTCACTGAAAAATATCGACTTAAATTGTATTGTACAAAGCCGTAAGTGATTTGGTTTAAAGATTCATTTGAATGAATATCACCCATCAACGTCAGCTCTTGATAGTCTCCCTTAATCCAGCTTAGGCCCAGGCCCAAGGTTACCTTGGGATCAAGATCGTATTCAAATTCACTTTTAAACAAAATAGAATCAAATTTGAAGAATTCTAAAAGATTTGCACTCGAGACGTCCGGGCTCTCACTAAAGTGTTTATCCCCGGGATTGCTGATGGATTGTTTATTCTGGCTGAACAGGAAGGATAATTTAAAGTTCTGTTTGATATAGCGAAGTCTAAAAACCGGCGTCACCGAGCTGGACAATATTTCGCGAAAGAAGGTCGATTTATATTTGATCAAATACAGTGGATAATAGTTGCCAAACGAAAATGAAAACTCGTGCCAGTCAAAACCGATGAGTGCCATGTAGTTCAAACTGGACGAAAAAAAACTACGTTCTTTTGTTCCACTATCTAAAGACAGGTAAGTATAAAATTCGTTGCCGGCGGACAGGGACACCAGGTTTCCCAAAAAAGAAGCGTGGAAGAAGTGATTTTTAACTTCCGAGCTGACGAGAAAAAAATTCTCATAAGACGGTGAAAGAAAATTTCGATCGCCACCGAGAGAAGTCTGTGTCTGAACCCGATAGGGCTCGCCGCTGCTCCATTGCATGTAAAAAGGGAAGTTGTTATAGGGCTGCTCGACAGAGACCTGACTAACTAAACCCAAACGCGATCGCTTTTGAAATAAAAATGGTCGTTGGTAATAAAAAGTCCGTTCCTCAAATGTACGCAACTGATGAAAGCCTTCTTCAAGTGAGCTGAGAAAGTCTTCAATTTTAATTCTATCGACCAGCATTCGCGCCGGAGCAACCCCGTCAGTTTCTTTCGCAGAACAAAAGATATAATCGCCAGATGTGAAATTAGTTTTTTTATAGTAGGGGAAGTTAATGACGCGTTCTTGGCTGGCAGAGGGTGTTATGATTTTACCTAGCTGGCCAAGCTCGATCACGTGATACTTTCCATTGATATCAAAAATGAATACAAGGTTCTCAATTTTTTGAATCAAAAAACCAGTAAGGGGCTTTTCATCGGATTTGATAAATGAAACTTCTTTCAGGTAATTGGCACTTTGTTGTGTTAATGACACATCTTTCAAGGGGTTTGTAATAACTTTATAGACAAGAATGCTTTTAACGTCGGATTTTTTGATCACTTGAAACTGCCCGTTCAAATTGACCATCTTTACATCCATATCATCGACGTCCACAATTAAGCCAGTGGATTGGCTACAGTCGTGGTTGTATATTCGATAGACCTCAACGCTCCATAGGGATATCGGCGAAAGAAAAAAGAATATAAAAATCAGAAAACCAAAGCGTCGCATATTTTTAGTCAGCGCCCATGAATGTTTGAACTTGCAGCAGTGTATCCAGTTTTTCTTCAGAGAAGATGAAAAATGTCCCGATTTGACCATTTTTAAAAGCCATTCCAAATATGTACTTTGAGGTATTCGTTTCAATATCTTTAAATTCCATTTTTTCAACTAAACAATCTCTATTGGCCGGGGAAGCGTCTTGATACTCTATCCTTATTCGTGAAATATCCATAAAATTAATCTTCCCCTCGAGATAATTCATGTGGAGTCGGCTGCGTAGGATTTGTAAGGCAGTAGAGGTGAAATCTTTTTTGTAAAAATTTTTGTACTCGATGGTCATGCGATAGGTACAGAAATTATTGATCACACTATGAGAATAGTCAGTGTTAGGAACTGTGATATTAAATGTCTTGAGATCACTGGAATAAGCAAGTGATCCGTAACGATTACTTTGTGCGGGCGTATAGATCTGTCCATCTCTGGTTCCAAAAGATTTGAAATTTTGGATAAATTCGCCTGAGGAGTAGAGATTCGGCTCAAGAGATTTAAAAAAATTTGAACTATTTTCCATAGCATAATTATTTGGCGGAGGATTCGTGAAAAAAATGGAAAGAGTATTTTCGTCTAGATATTGTGCGGTGAAAGGTGCCATGAGATATGCAATCTCGCTTTCGTCTTTTTCACAGTTGTTTTCAAGATTAGCCTTTTTAGATAAGTTTGCGTAACTGGGGTCCTCGAAAACTGTGAATGTTTTCTTTTCCGAACTTCCATTGAAAATATAAATAGGCTTATTTGGATCCAGGAATTGAAGAAAGCTTTGGTTGTAAGATGTTTCACTTAGGGCCTTATAACTTATTTCGCTGATATGCACGACGGAAAATTGATGCTCGAGCTGGCAATAGATATCCTTGGGTGTTTCGTTGGCAGCGATTTGCGATAAATTATAAAGCATGCGCGCTGAAACAAATTTCTTTATAAAAATCATTTTTTTATCAGTCGTCAATTTCAATGAGTAACCATCTAAGTTTTGAAATTCGCCATGCTTAGTTTTTAAAAGTTTCTGAGTGACATCCAATGGCCGTTCGCGTTTTTCATGTTTTTCGCACGCCGACGTCGGCCCAAGCACGGACACCAAGCCAAGAATTTTTAAAATGAGTGTAAATTTCATAAATCATTTATAGCAAAGGGCATGACACTTGCCTAATGGAAAATGGTGCCGGCAAAGCGAAATCAATTTTTTACACAGTCCTAGTGCTAAATCTTAACGATACATAGCAAGCCAACAGGAATGTCCCTTTCGCGGGCGGAAAAATATTTTATGAAGACTCTTTCAAAATTTCATTCGACCGCTTGCTTAGGTACACACTGGTCATGTACTGGATAATAACCATGGCAATCAATATCACAGCCAACGAGATATAGAACGAGTCTTTAAAATTAAAGCTAAACTCGGCATCGAAAGTGAACTTCAATGTTAGAAAGCTAACAAGAAAGCTGAACGAAATTCCCAGAACCACCGAGAATAATACCACCACGCCATATTCAAATAACAAATTGAGATTTATCGAGGAATTGGGAGAACCTAAAATTTTGAATAAATTTATTTCCCATCGGCGATCTTGCAATTGAATCGAGATCAGAGAAATTAAAACGATAAATCCTGTAATCAAAGACAAGTAGGCCATCAATTCCAGTGACAGGGTCATCTGGTCTGAGACTCGCAGTAGATCTTTGATCAATTGCCGTACATCGATAACAGAGACATTCGGAAGATTTTTGGTGACTTGAGAAATAATCGAAGCAACCTCGGCGTCATTTAGTCCGTTCACGATACCGATGCTGGTCTTAGGTGCATCATCCAAAACGCCACTACCGAAAGAGATGAAAAAATTTGGTTGAAAACTGGCCCATTTGACTTTCCTGAAATTGATAACTTTGCCTTTAATCTCGACGCCTTGAATATCGAACTCGATGATGTCTCCTAATTTGATTCCCATACGCCCTGCATATCGTTCCTCGAGCGACAGACCCGGGAGTTCCCCTTTATACTCCGAGAGTGGAATGCCGTCGGTCAGGGTTTCTGAGCTGGACAGATGATCTCGGTATGTCAAGTTCACGCCGCGATTTCGAGAACGGGCATCGCGCTCTTCTTCACGAGTTTTAAATGCACTAAAGTCTACTTTTCGTTCGTAAGGAGTGTCATTGATTTTAATAATTCGACTACGGACAATGGGAGATAGCTGCGAGATATCTTTGTTATTCTGTTTTATTAAGGTCCGCAGGGGATCGATTTGCTCGTCCTGAATGTCGAACAGAAACAAGGACGGCAACTGACTGTTTCCCTTGGTCAGAAATTCATCTTTTAACGAGTGCTTCAATTGCGGTAGTAAATTCAAAAGCAAAATCGCGGTCCCAATTGTGGAAAACAATACCAGTGATGTGGATTTTCTTCGCTGCAAAGACTTAATAGCATACTTGTAGACCCAAAACCGGATCGGCAGTTTTCCTAAAAGAAAAATGATGCCGTTGCCGACGGCGTAGAACAACGCTGCCAGACCCGCAATGCTGATAATAAATATGGACGTCATCATTAATGAGCGGGTCAGTAGCAAAGTCAAAAACCCCATCAAACACAACGCCACGACAAACGAAAAAATATTTTTAGAGGACTTAAAGATCTCGTTGTTGTCGTCTTTGAATAAGAGTCCCGGTGGAACTTTATTCAGTGCTTGAATAGAAGGGCCGACGACGATCAAGCTGGCGATGAACGTTAATGCCAGCGTCAAGCCGACCACGTATACAGGGATTTGGACATCAAGTGTCTGAGTGACCAGCGAACTTAAAATCCATTGTAGAAAAGGAAGAAAGGACAGTGAACCTATATAAGAGACAACGCAAACTAAAAAGCTTAATACGATAAGTTGTAAAATATAGATTTTTACAAGGGAGACATAACTTAAACCTAGTATTTTAAAAATCGCAAAATCCTTTACCTTCTTTCGGGCAAAAACTTGGTACAAGTAACTTGCGCCCAGTCCGGCCAGGAGGATGGCAACCAAGGCGACAAGATTAAGAAAGTCCGTCAAGAAGCCAAGTTGACGAGCGGAATCTTCAGATGCCGTTGTCGGAGTATCAATTTGGATGGCGGGATCGTTAATCAGTGCAAATAAGTCTTTTTGGATATTGGCTGCCGAGTCTGTATCAAATTTATAAAGATACGCCTCGGTGAATGTGCTGCCAAAAGTAATCAGCTTGGATTTTTCGAGCCAAGTGGAATCAATAAAAATCCTGGGAGCAAGGCTGGCCAGTCGAAATGTCTGCGTGGCATCTTTGGTGATGAAGTCATCCACTTTCAAATCCAAACTTCCCAATTTCAGAGTGCTGCCAATTTCAACGCCCAGAATTCCTTGCAGCTCGGAATAGGCCCATATTGAGGGGCCATCGAAAATCGGCTTGGGCGAGTGATTCTGAATGGTCGATCGAGTTAAAATTAATTCTCCATACAAAGGATAAAGATTATCAATAGCTTTGACTAAAACCAGATGACTGCGAGTGCCAGAGGTGACCATCGCGAAAAATTCTGTGACTTTGGTACGGGTATAATTGATTTTATTTTTGGCTAGATAGTTTTCAGTTTTGGTGATTTCGGAATCAGGAATTTTTTTTCGCGAGCTGATGGCTAAGTCAGCGGAAAGAATCTGTTTAGAATTGGCTTTCGCATTTTCTTCAATCGCATTTTGAAAAGATAGAACGGTCGTAAAACCGATGAATCCGAAAGCAAGATTAAAAATAAAAATCAGACTCCACTTCCATTTTACAAAAAGTTCTTTGAATGCCAGTTTGATAATCATAACTTCTCGAATTTTCCTTGAGACAATTTATAGACGACATCACATCGTGAAGCCAGCTGCTCGTTGTGGGTTACAAGAAGTGTGGTTGTTTGGTATTTGGACGTAATATCAAAAAATAAACTCATTACCTTTTGGCCTGTTTCTTGGTCTAAATTCCCGCTGGGTTCATCGGCCAGCAATAAGTTAGGAGTCGTGATTAATGCGCGTGCAATGGCCACCCGTTGGGATTCTCCGCCGCTGAGTTGGTGGGGGAAGTGATGGACTCGGTTTTTAAGTCCGACTTCTTCCAGCAGAGTGAGGGCTTTTGTCTGCGCCTGTTTTTCATCGACCCCTAATATTTCTAAGGGGAGCATGACATTTTCCGCTGCGGTCAAATGTCCCACAAGATGATACTGTTGAAATACGATGCTTATGTTTTTTGCGCGGAAGTCGGTCCAATCCTTTTCGGAAAGTTTTGTCGTACTTACGCCATTAATACGAATATCTCCCGAGTCTGGTGCATCAAGACCAGACATTAAACTTAAAAACGTTGATTTGCCGCTGCCAGATTGTCCCAGAATGCCGACCTTTTCACCCTTTTTAACGTTTAAATTCAAATTTTTTAAAATTTCGATGGCGTTTTCGGATTGCTTGAAACTTTTTTTCAGATTTTCAACTTCGATCATATTTCATGTTCCTATTTTAAATATTTTTTTACGAATGAATAAATTCCGTCCGCGATAATTTGATGCCCCTTTTCGTTAGGATGGATACCATCCGCAAGATTCAAATCTGCCTTGCCGGCCACTTTTTCCAGCAGGAAGGGCATCAACGGAATTTCATTTTTCTTTGCGACTTCCGAAAAGACTTTTTTAAAATTTTCTGTATAGTCCTTGCCGTAGTTGGGGGGGACGTAAAGTTCGGCAATGATCACTTTAATTTGTGCATCTTGAAGGGTTTTTACGGTTTCATTCAGGCTTTTTTTCATAGCCTCAACCGGCAGGCCACGTAAGCCATCATTTGCCCCTAGAACAACGACCACTAAATCTGGTTTATCTTTTGCTTTCAATAACCATTTTGCGCGACCAGGGCCCGAGGCCGAAGTGGATCCGCTAATACCTGAATTGATCACCTTCCACTGAAGCTTATCTGTCGTCATTTTTTTTTGAATCAAACTTGTGTAGGCAGAGCCTTGATCGACGCCGTAACCTTCGGTCAATGAATCTCCAAGAAACACCAACGATTTCTGTTTTCTCTGGTCGGCCTCAACGATATCAGCTGACGACACATTGAGAATAATCAGAAGGGTGATGAGCATTTTCCACATAATACAATTCTCCTTTTATTAGAGCGTGTTTTGAAAATCGCAGGACTTAGCCTGATTCCATTCAGGACACGTTCTATCCAAAAATAAAAAGACCTTTGATTATTCTAAAGTTCCATTCGGAGTTTAGCAAAATCAAAGGTCGTATTAAGTTAGAAAACAGTACTATGAACTAATAGCGTGTAACAAAAGAACCGGAGTGCTTACTCTCGGTTGCCAAAGCCACCGCGACCACCGCCGCGTCCGCCACCACCACCGAAGCCCCCACCGCGGCCTCCGCCGCCTCCACGTCCACCACCGCCGCCGAAGCCACCACGGCCTCCGCCACGAGGACGATCTTCTTGTGGACGAGCTTCAGAAACACTCATATTGCGACCATTAAGATCAGTGCCATTCAATTTTTCAATGGCCGTGTCCGCGTCAGAATCTGATGACATTTCCACAAAGCCAAATCCTTTAGATCGGCCTGTTTCGCGATCCGTGATGATCTTAGCAGAATCAACTGCACCGAATTGCGAGAATGTTGAATTTAATAATTCTTCACTCACTGAAAAAGATAAGTTACCTACATAAATTTTTTTTCCCATCGTTCCTCCTTTTAAAATTTAGACTCTGGGTTATGAACCCGCAGGAACCATGGACAAAAAAGACACATAACTCACGCGGACAGGTTTTAGCGTAGTATAATGAAAAATAAAAGTAAACTTTAAATCCGTATCAAAAGATCCAGTTTAGTGATGACTATGCCCATGAAGACCATGCACATGACCATGAGCTAGCTCAATTTGTGTGGCTGGTCGAACAAGAACAAGTTCAATATCAAATTCCAGTGCTTGGCCCGCCAACGGATGATTGCCATCCAATGTGATGTGCGTGTCGGTCATTTTAGAGACACGAACTACTTTTGTCTGATTCTGCAAATTCAATTGCAAGAAAGTGCCAATATTTAAGTCGGGAATATGAGACAGCTCCTTTTTCTCTACGTCCATAATCATTTTATCAGATTGGGGCCCATAGGCTTCTTCTGGTTTTAGTTTAATAAGTTTTTTATCACCTTCGGCCATTGTTAAGATTTCTTTTTCAAGTGCTGGTAAAATTTGAGACGTTCCTTCTAGAAAAGGCAATGGTTGGTTTGCTTCTGATTTATCTAATACATCGCCATTAGTAGCTTTTAGAGTGTAATTAAATGCGAATACTCGTTTGGACATAAAGAATCCTTATTGTTGAGTCTTGCCCGTGATTATAAGTCCTGCGGGAAGATAGTTATAAGGTCTTTATTCAGCTAAACCCCCTTGAAAATCAATAAAAAAACCAAATATAATATAATTAAGCTTAATATTAAATGGGGGAGGAATGAATTCTAGGACTCTGTTGCTCAACTCCAGCTATGAGCCCATTCGGGTCGTCAGTTGGCAGAAGGCAATTGTTCTCTGGTTTCAGAACAAGGTGGAAATCCTTGAGTATCATAAAGATTACGCTCGCTCGTCACGAGAAAAGTTTCAACTACCCAGCGTGCTTCGATTAAAATCATACGTTCGATTAAAAAATAAAAATGCGATTCGATTCTGTCGAGAAAATGTGTACTTGCGAGACGATTTTGTTTGCCAATACTGTGCAGAAAAGTTTTCTTACAAGTTATTAACGTTAGATCATGTGGTTCCGGCTTCGAAAAAAGGCGAGAAGAGCTGGACTAACGTAGTGACCGCATGCCGAGATTGTAATCAGAAAAAGGCAAATCGTACGCCAGCCCAGGCGCAGATGCCTTTGTTAACAATACCTAAGGCTCCTCAGTGGTTGCCGTTTGTCGATTTTGAATTCAGACATGGACAAATACCTGATAATTGGCTTCAATATTTAAATACCCAAACGTCCTACTAACGTTTGAATTTTAAATATGATTTTCAATTATAAAATAGATTTGATCACTTCAGAGCAGACATTGGATTTAAGACAAAAGATCTTAAAGCCGTTCTTAAGCAAAAAGGAATGTGTTAATCCCGAGGACTTTTTGCCAACCACCACGCATTTTGGTCTTTTTTATAACGATCGATTGATTTCTATTGCCACTGTCTTTCCAGAATCTAACAAAGGTCTATTTTGTGGTTTTCCTTATCGTTTGCGCGGGATGGCCACGGATATAAATTATCAAGGTCAGGGCTTTGGCGGTGCGACGCTGATGGCGGTTATTGATTTTTTGAAAGACAAACGCTGCGACTTGTTGTGGTGTAACGCGCGTTTCAAAGCGTTTCCATTTTATAAATCAAGTGGTTTTCAATTTCATGGTGAAATGTTTGAATTGCCTGATATTGGTCCGCACAAAGTAATGTATAAACGAATTATTGGAAAGTAAGGTGTCGACATGCGCGATATGCAAAAAATTTTAGTGAAGTACTTGACCAATATGATTGGCGAGACCAACGGAGTCAGCCTGGTAGATACGTTAAATTTGCTTTTGACCTCGGATTTGGCGAAAAAACATCCTGAGGTAAATAACGAGATTAAAGAATTTCGCGAGCTTTTGGATTTATTTAGCACAAATAAAATCCGTATTAATCAGTTGTTGGAACACAGCTTTTCGGATGCGCTGTTTGAGTTTTTTAAGAATTTTCCTTTGAAATATAAAGAAGAGCATATCCATCTGACGGGATCATTGACCGCCGAGTTTATTTTTCCTCGTATTAAAACACTGTTGGACGGTCCCAATAGAAAAATTTATGAAGAGCGCATCAAGCAAGTGTATGGGCCAATGTCGGTTCCCATTACCTCGCCGGAAGATGTCGATCGGTTGATTCGTTTAAAGGAAAATGAAGGTTTTTTAACCTACTTGAAGATACTGTATTTACCTCAGTTGATATTTATTAATAAACAAGTTCACAGTGAGGCGGCATTTCATTTAGCGACCGAGATGTACACAAAGTACAATGTGGGCCATGTGCGTTTAAAATTTTCTCTTTCTCGGTCGACATCCAGTTCGTCCGAACAGATTCCTGGTGTTGGGCAAGTCAGTTCGGAAGACGTGGTGCTGGGGTTGTACGAAGGGTTCATGCAATTTAAACGTTTGCATCCCGATTTTAACTTTACGCTATCACCCTCGTTTCGGAAAGAGCCTCATCATTTTGATAAAGAAAAATTCAGCACCCGTCGTGATCACTTTATGCAGCAGGTGGATGAACTGGTTGCTATGATGGATAAGTATCCCTACTTGGAGCCGTATTTAACGGATGTGGACACTGTCGGAGACGAAAAAGAATTGTACCGTAAAGAGCATTTTAATGAATTGTCGGCGGGTTTCAGGAAACTTCAATATCGTGGGTTTAAAATTCGGTCGCATCACGGTGAAACATTTCACACCTTAAAAAAAGGTATTCAAGCAGTGGATAATGCCATGAACATTTGGCATATCGACACGCTCGAGCACGGAATCAGTTTGGGAATTAATCCCAATACCTATTTTCATCGTCTGTATCAGGAAGTAATTAAACGCAATCGTTTAGAAGAAAAAATTGAACCCAAAGACCCCGTTTATCAAGAACTAAAAGAACTGGATTGGGGCGACAAGAAATTTGTTCTTGAAAAACTTCTTAACGGTGTGACGTTAAATTCCGAAGAAGAAATATTGTTTTTAAAGGCGAAATTCCATACCGCTCGCGAAGTCGAGCATTATCAACATGATGTTTTGAACCGTTTGATTCAAAAAGATGTGGCGTTGATCTCATTGCCGTCTTCGAATAATAAATTAACTGGTCGATTTCAAGATTACAAAGATCATCCATTTTCTTGGTGGGAAAAGAAAGGTGTTCAATTGGGTGTGGGGACGGATAACTATATTACATTGAACACTAACTATATCGAAGAAATGATGATTTTGCTTTACACAGATTCAAGTGACTTGAAAATAACCAAGCTGCTGATGGTGACGACCGGTGAAAGTCGTCGTCCTTATATCAGCCATCTTTTGTGGAAAATGCACAAACGTAATCACCTGCAAGCGATTCATTCGTCTTAACAGTTTCAATTGTGATGCTTAGGGTTTTTTGCTTGTTTTGTTCTGACCATATCCTTGCCAGCCAAAATGTCTTTACCGATCAAAAACTGCCTTAAAAAGCTAAGGTGAAGACTTGCCGGCTTGGTGGTGTGTGCTGGGATCGATATTTTCGCCATCAGTCGTCAAAATAGAATTGTCACTTTTTTAGTCGTGCTTGGGTACAGACTTTGCTAAAAGCAAATCTATGGTGAGGGAAATTCATAAAGACGAATATGCGGTACTTGCACAGTGGTCACTAGAAAATTTTTTCCTGGTGTGTATCACTTTTTGTACAGTTTTCTTTCATCAAGATTTGATCGCGGCGCCTGACGTGTTACCCAAAGGTATCAACAGTCCAATGTTTAACTATGGGTTTTTCCAAAACTTGGAACAAAGATTTGAAGGTGATGGGTCGCTTTGGAAGATGGGAGATCTGCGCTCGGTTCAATATGATGCCAACTATTTATCCAAAGTCAGCCCAGAGGCAAGGAATCTGATTACAGCTTTAAATGCTTTCGGACAAAGCCATGGAGAAATTATTAATTATGGTATTTTGAAATTCGATATCAATCCTTCCATCAGTTATTTTGCGCCGATATATGCACGAGGAATTACGGACAATTGGACAATCGGTGTGGGAGCGCCGATTGTGACATACGAAGTGGATGTTCAAATGTACACCTCCCATTCTAATTTGGAATCATACAAGACGCTCTACATGGGACGTGTCAATAAAGATTTAGATGAGGCTTTAAATTTGGATATCAAAGCCGAAACTCTAAAGACAATTAGCCAAAAAGGCTACAAGCCTTTGGGGCACCTCAAGCAGCAGTTTCTTTCGGATATGCAGGTTGTTTCGATTTATCGTTTTCATCAAAGTCCGCCCCTGGATTTATTCTATTTAACAACGCTGGGTTTGCCGACCGGGCCGGCCTGGGATCCTGATGATTTAGTTGCACTCAATACAACGGGGTATTCTTCGATTGAAAATATGCTGGCTGGTAATTTTAAAGGACCCTTCGGATTTGGTTTCACTCCGTACGTGGGTTATCAATACGTACTTCCAGATAAAATCACGGCGCGTGTACCTGTAGATGAAGAAGACACCTTGCCTGGCGCCGAACAAAAAGATGTTGTCAGCCGCAATACTGCGGGAAAGTGGATCGTGAAATCGGAAGTTGACTGGCGGGCGACCAGTGCCTTGTCGTTTAGCTCGTCCTATACTCAAAATCAAAAATCCAAAGACACATTTTCTGGATCTGGTGACAAACGATACGATTTACTAGGTCGAAGAACAAACATTCGCGAGGAAATTTATTCTTTCAAAGTGACACTCAGCACGGTGACATCCTATTTTAAAAAGCAGTCGTTGTTTCCGTACATGGTCTATTACGAATTTAGTGATTTGTTTAAGGGCGAGAACGTATACCGTAGAACGCTCCATGAAGTTAATTTTAAAATGTTTTTTTAGAGCGAGAATATGAATTTTAAAGCTTTGGTTTTAGTCGCATTAAGTATTTTGGTGACCGCGTGTTCGCCCAAGTTAAATTCAAAGGACTATGAAGCTCCTGTTATAGATTTGCGGCCTGAAATGCAAACAGAATATGATTTCACCAAGCTTTATCAGCAGGCCGAACAATTCGAGGTATACTGGGATGGTGAAGTTCCGACGGCTGAGGTTCATGACGTTATTCAAAGTCTGATGGATTTGTCGGAAATGTACGAGAATCCGAAGCTCAAAAATGTTGCGGCTTCTTTGTACAAGAAATACTACGCCGAAGCGGTGGGAATGCGAGTTTCATTTTTTAGAACTCCATATTATGAACTTTTCCAGAATGAAGCGTTACCCAGTGTACGAGATGCGATTGATGCCACAAGGAAACGTTTGGATAAAGATCTTCAGCGGGTATTTGCACAATTGAATGTGCTAAAGAACCAATATCCTTGGCCCCAAAAAACGACCTATCGAGAGTCCATTGCGGTGATTGTAGGTTTTCTGGATGCGTTCTCGACTGTGGTCAAAAAAATGAAATTGTATAAAGAGTTTGAAGAGGTGCTACTTAAAGAGGTTAAGGATGAAAAAAACCTGAATATTAGATACCTCGAAAAACAGTTGGTTAAAATCGAAAGTCAAAAGACTTTGGCTAATATGTTAGACGTTCTTGACAGCATGGTGAAAGAGTTTGAAATCCCTTTGGATGCTGAAACGATTAAGCAACTAGAATCCGGCCAGAGACTTTCCGTGATTATTGAAAAGGTTCAAGATGAAAAAACGGCATTCGAAGCCATTGTGGCCGTTTGGCTAATGTTGGACTCAAAAGATCGGCAGGTCTATTTTACGCCGATTTCCTCGGCGTTATACAATTTTATGAGTGGTCAAAAAGATGCAGATCTTTTGTGTTTGGCTCAGCAGACATGCCCTAAGTTTTTTGCTTCGATTGTTCGAGATTTTGCAATTTTGCCTCAACTGAAAAAATTTGGGGTAGATAAAATTAAAATCACGTTGAATGAAAAAACTCATGGCTTTGTATTAGCGATCTTAGAGGATCGTTTGCATGATGTGGTTATCAATTTGGATACGCGGATAGTGAAGAAGATCACGAGAAATATGGCGAAAGCAAAAGATCGGTTGGCCAGTGTTCGTAGGAATGCTTCCGGTTTTACCAAAGAAAAATTCTTGGCTTGGTTAAAACCGAATTTGGCTTTGAAAGACGATCTGACCTTAGGATATGAATTTCCCGTGGTTATGTTAGAGACTCAAAAGAAACAGGTTAAAATCACTGTTCCTAAGCAACCACAAAATATCGTGGCGACGCGAACAATTGGTACATCGCTGGCCAGTAATGCAAAAATTTTTGGTTCGACTATTTTAGCTCAGAAGCAATTACGGCGAGCCATTATTGAGCAAGTGAACCGAGTGATGGGTTTTGGTGGGCTACCATTAGGAAAAACAACAACGGTTGGATTGACTCGCAGTTTTCAAAGCTTTTCCGAGCCATTTGATATCGGTAAAGCTATTGATTCGACGTTGTCATTTGGGCTTCCCGATCGTATGACTTTGGCCGGACCGTTCATGAAAACACAAGTTCCAGATCAATTTAACGTGTCGGCCGAGGCGCAGGTTGATTTAGGAAATGGATTGCTAGAGACGATGAACTATCTTAAGGATTGGCAAGCCAATTCATTTGATAATTTGCTAGGTAAGTACAAAGCTACGGACATATTTGGAAGTGACTCAGGCGGGGATAACTCGTTGCTATTTTCTAAAACGGATTTTTTTGGCATGGTCACGGCTCAGTTTTTGAATTGGATTATTAATCTGACAAAAGAATACTCGCAAGTGGGTTTGGTGACGGATGCTCATGAAGTCGTTTGGTTAAAGGACTATGGCAAAGACTCGAACAAGACGTTGTTGTATGGCGTATATGTCGATATTGTGAATGGACAGAGGGCAGATGAGGTCCATTTAGAGCCAATGGTTAAATTGTTGCGACTATTAAGATCTGTTCGTGATGTTGTTGATGGAATTGAAAATACTCAATTCAGTGAATTAAGAAAAAAAGATTTAACGAACCCAGAATGTCGTGATTCAGAATCGCCAAAGTGCCCGTCGCTTGCGCAGGTAATTTCTCTGCGAGTGGATGAAGTAAAACAAATTATGCTTCCGATTGGTAACACGATTGCCACGAAATTTCGAAAGCAGCGTAATACGGGTAAGCCGGGGCAAGGTTGGGGCCGAATTCAATTGTCTAGTATGACGGCCATTGAAAAGGACCCTGTGCTAAAGGATCAGCTTTTAATCATCGAGTCGTTGATATACGTCTACGAAGCGACAAAAATCGAAACGTACTTGTGGGCCGCCAAAGAGACATACGCATTTATTCAAAAGTATTATAATCCAAAGACAAATTTCTTCGAGATGGAAACAAAAGTAGCGTCCATACCCATGCTGGTTCAAATGCTGCGCACATTTAAGGTGCTGACTCCCTATTTAGACGAAGCCGAGCATGCAGTCTTGACTGAAAAGCTCAAGATCTGGGAATTTGCCTTAGAAAATGTCCGCTAGAAAAAAGGGTTGAGTTAACCCCAAAAAAGGTTTAAAAATCGATCTTATCCCAAGCAAACGGAGGGTTGGCCGAGTGGCTGAAGGCGCTCGCTTGGAAAGCGAGTTTACTCCAAAAGAGTAACGCGAGTTCGAATCTCGCATCCTCCGCCATTTACTCTCTCAAAAAAATCGCAAATTTCAAAATTATCAATCGCATTAAGTACTTAACAACACGAACGAGGCTGCACAAATCTGCGGAGAATATTTCAGAGTATTTCTGGGTATTTCAAAACTTTACTACATTTTGCTACAACTTTTGCTACACGCAATTTTCGGGGACGGAAAATCAACTAGGGTTCGCTCCCAAGTGAAAATTGAATTACCGGGGACGCCACTTCATAGGTGTCCTTAAAATTCGATTTTTCTGGGTGCGAATCCGAAATAAAATTTTTGGAGGTCCTTTTGGAAATCGTAAAATTTGTATCGTTTGTTGTAAGGCTTGGATTAATCCTGGCGTTTTGTGGTCAGCTGAAGTTCTGCACTTTGCAGTTGATGGGCTTGGCTGGTGAAAAAACTCAAAAAGGCATGATCTCGTATTCCAAGTATACAAAAATGCTTTTGGCTCCCAAATAGCTGTGTAACGAATTTTTCAGTTTTTTTAAAAGCTGAATCAAAAAAATAAAAAATCATTTTTACCCACGGAGGACCTTCGTGGGTTTTTTCTTTTTATTCCAAACATTAAAATTTTTCATAAAGGACGTAACCTATGTCGAGAAAAACATTTTTATATATTCGCGTAAGCACCCTTGACCAGGCCCAGGGTGCTGAAAGCCAGGCTCGGGCCTTAAATGAATGGTGTACCAGAAACAATATCATGGATTTTGAAACATTCACAGATCATGGGATATCAGGGGCTAAAGAAAGTCGTCCTGCCTTAGACAAAATGATGGAGCGAGTAAAGAATTTGGAAGCTGAACAAGTCATCGTGTTCGCCTTCAGTCGGTTTGCAAGATCGACAATGCATTTACTTAAAGGGTTGCAAATTTTTAAGGACTGCAAAACTCGATTCGTCAGCATTACCGAACAGATTGATACCGATTCCAGTATGGGGGGCGCCATGTTCACGATTTTGGGCTCGCTGGCTCAACTTGAGCGTTCAATGATTCAAGAGCGTGTAAAAGCCGGAATGAGAAACGCCAAGGCCAAAGGCAAAATAATTGGCCGTGTTCGCAAAAGAAATGATGCACTTATTCACTCGCTTTTGGAAGCAGGATTATCGTTCAGGGAGATTGCTAGGATCTCAAAATGCAGTCATGGTTCGGTATCAGCGTCTAAGAAAGAACTTCTTGCAAAAAAAGCCAAACTTGAACAAGAGAAAATTCAGGAGCTGCAAAAGCAAATCAAGGAAAACAATTCCGCTGAAACAATTGAAACCATGAAGACGATGAATGTCTCTGAAGACATCGTCAAACAAGTGCAACAAAAAATCGAGTCTGAAGCTCGTGATAAAGTTCAATCCGTCATGGGTCATGCTGGTTATGAAACTTTCGATTGATCAGAATTATCGGGTAAAAAAATTAGCGGCCCCACGATAGGGAGTCACCAAACAAGGTGACTCCCTATTTTTTTGTCCAAAGTGAACAAAAGGCTCAATCTAGTTGGTCAAGCGCATGGGGACCAATGCGACAGTCACGGTTAAATCAGTCCGGTCCCCGAAAATGCAGCCATGGTTTAAACCCTAGGTCCCCGTTAAATTCGTGTTAAAAGGCTCAGTTCGATTTTAACGCGATTAGGGCACAGGGTTTACTTTTCTTGTCGCAACTTATCTCTAAAATAGGCCTTCACTTCATCTACGAAGATCGAATGCACATTGCGATGAAAAGGCTGATTAAAGAACTGAAGATATACTGGAGCTTTTAAAACCCACTTGGGCTCTACAATCTCTAAACTGGATTCATGCTGGATGAGGTGAAGTGGGAGAATTGCTTTTCCATACCCGTTTTTAACTCCATCTATGAGTCCGTAGATATCATCAAGGTAACGGATTGTTAATGGTTTGAAGGATATTTTGTTTTGCAAAAAATAGTCTCTTGTCGTTGTATCATTTTCGTCATGATCTAAATAGATCTCGACATTTGGCGCCTTTTTCAATTTCACTTGAACGCTGTCTTCATATCCCAAAAAAACATTTTCTATATCCGTTGATAACGACTTTTTCGTTGTGAAAATATACTCGGCCTCAGATGTGGTTAGCAGTCTGGGTATTTCGGTGATTTCCTTTGTTAGGATCTGAATCGAAAGTCGTGGATTTTTAATCATTACATTCTTCAAAGCTGGAATCACCAACGATCGATTAATGGATGAAAAACCGCCGACTCTCAATACTCCCGCAAGATCTTCTTTGGAAGATTTGAGCTTTGTCAGTAGCTCTGTCTCTGCCGATTGATTGAACTGACAGTACCTCAAGACCAGTTCTCCGGCTTCAGTGAGTCTAATAGATGTTCGATCGCGAATAAAAAGCGTCGTTCCCAATTCATCCTCCAGCTTGGCAATTCTTTGGGACAAGGCCGACTGCGTGACGTGAAGCTGTTCGGCAGCTCTAGTGAAATTCATATTCTTTGCGACGGCAAAAAAGGCTTCGAGTTGGGCTGAATTCAATTCCATAATACATTAGATATACTAATATGTTAATTAAATCTATTAATTTTACATAAAGCTTCTTTCGTCCTACAAAGCAGCTCAAGGTAAAACACATGGAAACATTCGCAAAAAGAATTACTAAACGTAGGAAAATCTTGGGGCTTACCCAAAAACAGGTCTCTGAGGCACTGGGGATTCCTCTTTCGACCTACAAGGAGTGGGAATACGGGCGTAAAATTCAAGGCGAAAGCATTTATGTAAAGCTGTCCGAGATTTTTGTGATGGATCTAAGAACTCTTTTGACGGGTGAAAACTATGAGGTGGCAAATACTGGAAATATTCACGACGGATTGAGGCAGCTTGATGAAATACGGAAGCTGCTGCTTTCGCTTTTACCGGCCGATCTATCGACATTCAATGGATAAATAGCGCTGCTAGTAATAATTTACAAAACAAATTAACAGCTCATTTAAGAGCGGAGGAAAAATGAAAAATTTAGGACTTTTAATATTGTTAATATTCTCTTCTACAGTTTATGCAGGGCCATTCAATGGTAATCCAAATCTGGATCCACAAATAGCTTGTGTATCTATGGGAACCGATTCTGATGGTGCGCAAGTGAGTGATCAAACGAAGTTTAAGCTTCAGTTCAAGCCTTTAAAAAATAAGGGAGGTCCAACGACGGATAAGTACTCACTGACGGTGAGCACAGAGGCACCAGGCCAACCACCAAGAATCGAAACGAGTGCAGTCAAATTTACGTATTACCAGCAAGGATCAAATTTTATAATTATTGCTCTAACAGCACCAAATTTTGACCAGTCCACAGGGCGATTCACGAGTTACGCAATACCAGGATTGAGTAGAATGCCGTTCATCATCTATGGATGGTCGACTACTCCTAAGACCGTGAGATCCGCTATCGAGTATCGCTGTGCAATCCAAAGCGCATATTGAGTAGTCTGATTTTGCCTCTAAACCACTTCAAATTAAAAAAATTGAAATCAATCTAAGCCATCCAAATTGGGTGGCTTCTTTTCTAGGTCCCTGATAAATAAATTTATTCATTTTAAACTCGTCCCCTAAAAATCAAATTCTATTAACGGGGACGGATTTTTGGGTGCTCTAAAAGGATGACGTCTAGTCCACGTATCAATAAAAAGTGCCATAGATATTCAATTTTTGCGACATCAGTTAGTTCAGTAGCTGGAACAAAAGTCGCTAAGCTGCGAAGAAGAATATAATTGCGAGTCGCATAAACCTTGTTGATCAATTTTTGCCAATTTGCGAAACTCTGCCTTGATATGAGGTCTGATTGTACACAGAATTTAAATCCGTAGATTCACTGGCTCCTTTTGTTGAGTGCATCTGGATAAACGATATTTTGGCCGAAAAATCTGATTTGAGTCCGCAGCGTATTCTTCCAGATGGATGTGCTGACCTTATTTTTGATCTGACTGAAGGCAGAGAGTCCGTGTATTGGGTTGGAACCATGACGAAAAGCCTCGTTATCGAAAAATCTGAATCTAAAAAGCTGATTGGCATTCGTTTTAACCCTGGGGGAGCAAGATCACTTCTAGGGAGGCCTCTTTTTGAAATAACCGACCAAAGAATTAGGCTCGACCAAACGAACTCATTTCTTCTTGATTCCATCGTCAGCCAACCCGGTGTTAATTTCAATGTCATTCAAAATTGGCTTATGAAAAACATCCAAGCTGAAAAGCCGCTTATCGTTATTCAAAAGATCCATCAAATGATACGGGAAGCGAACGGAGATGTTCGCGTTTCAGAGGTTTCTGAAACGCTAGGGCTTAGTCGTCAGTATATAAATCGAATAATGCGGGAGCACGTTGGTGTCGATCTTAAAACATTTCAACAGATTATTCGGATGCGGTTATTGACAAGTAGATTGGGGACCACTGCATGTAAAGAAATCGATTGGGCAAGTATTGCCCAGGAGTATGGATTCTATGACCAGTCACATCTTATCCATGATTTTAATGAAATTGTCGGATTATCACCAGCTCAATTTGCAAAGTAGTTTCCATTTTTCCAATACAAGCCTATCCCATCAAGTTATACTTGAATGCATACCAGATTAAGGAGAACTAAAAATGAAACTAGGATACACAATACTTTATGTTGGCGATGTTAAGGCCACTATGAATTTCTATGAAAATGCATTTAGTTTGAAGCCAAAATTTCTTCATGAATCAGGTCAATACGGAGAAATGGATACAGGTGAAACGACTTTGAGTTTTACTGAACACAATTCATCTAAACCTAAAAGCATAGATTTTTTGAAAACTACCGATGCAAAATCGAGCTACCCAGTTGAAATCGCTTTCACAACGAAAGATGTTTCAACAGCTTATAAAAAGGCGATGGGGGCAGGTTGCAAAAATGTCTCTGAACCAGAGCAAAAGCCATGGGGACAGGTTGTTTCTTACGTTTTGGATCTAAACGGATTTCTTGTCGAAATTTGCAGTCCTATTTCATAAAACTTCAACTTTGAATTTAGGAATTGCATTAATTGAGTGGTTCTAATTTAACCTTAGATTTAACGAAAGCTGACTTTCAATAAAAATTGGTCCCCGTTAAATCAACTCCAAAATTGAAAATAATATTCGGGGACGGAATTTTTTCGAGCGGAGGCTCTGCTCTAAAACGACAGAGCCTTTTATTCAACGAGCTTCACAGACAAGTGGCTGATGACCGAGCTAATGGGACTAGAGGATGTGCTATCTACAAATAGCAGAGTATTGTTGTCCATTCTGTCGCGCGATTATTCCATTTAATTACTGGGCTTCAATTTTTGCCAACTTTACAATTGGCGATCCGATACTTGGTATTGTGATGATTGCACTTATAGACTCATCTGAATAATACACCTGATGTCTGACATACGACTCACTCACTAAAACTGAGCGGGCGTAACGACCGAATGGGCCTGTTTCAGTCCGAATTAAAGTGACAGTTGGAGATGTGTGGCTTTGGTAGCCGCTCGACTTCAGATCCTGAATTGCCGACTGAATTACGGGGTCTTCGCTAAAAACACGTTTCATGTAAACTATGTCCTCAGCAGAAAGTGGAACAGCGTATGTCGACGAAACACTCAGCAAAGTGGTTACTATAATTGCAGTAAGTTTCATTTTTATTTTCCTTTCTGATTTGTTTTTGGATTACATCCGCAATCAATTGAACATGAATTAAAAAGACTTATACTTTTGAATTTTCTGGCTAAAAGTAAAAATACAGCTCCTCCGATCAGAAAAACTCCAAACCACTGAATGTATTTATTCTCGCAGAAAAATGCCTCTATTGTTCCTAGCCCCAGTAATCCCATGATCGGGAGTGTGCAGCACATAACGCATAGAGCACCCAGTCCTCCCACCGTGGTAATCAGCTTTGTTTTAAATGATTTCAAGATAGCCTCCTTTTGTTAACTCGAGGTTAAGGCCGGTGCCATACAACCGGGTCAAATGATTTTTTGAAGATTGATTGCCGCAAAGCCGCATGGTACTTGGTTAGCTATGGAAAGCTCTAATAAGTACTTTACCTCGGACCTCATGGCACGATTCGGAATTGGTCGAAACACTCTTCGTTTGTATGAAGAAATGGGTCTTTTAAGTGGAATGAAAAGAACCATTGCTGGATACCGAGAATACACTGAACAGCATTTAAGAAATTTAAAGTTTATTCTGGCAGCAAAAGAAGTAGGCTTCACTCTAAATGAAATCAAAGAACTTCTTTCTGTTTTTGCAGCTCAAAGAAAAATGACCTGTGGTACAGTTTCTGAAGGTATTTCTCAAAAGGTTCAGGAAGCCGAAGAACAAATTGCAGCTCTTCAAAAGAAAAAAGAATTCTTAAACCAATTTTTATCGACATGTGGATCCAAAAAGCCTGATACAATTTGCGAGGTCGTTGATTCGGGTTTTCAAAAACAGGCTTGCTGCGATTAATATCTATCTCCATGAATCGCTTGCGTTACTTGAACTATACAAAGGTGAGCTTCCTCATATTCGATTTAATGGGGACCGGGTTAAAAATCGGCTAATTCACGTATCAACGACTCTCCACCGTCCCCGTAATTGAATTGAAAAAATGGCCGCCAAAACCAGTATTTTTTTCAAAACTGTCAACTTCCAGACCCAAATTCAAAATTCCCTAACAAAATCAATCGTGTATTTAAAAAACATCACTTCCAAATGCGCTTAAAGTTGAGCACATACTTTTTTCAATGATCTTTTTCATAAAGTGCCAATTATGCGGATTATGCTGTTAATTCAATATGATGTCCGATTTTTGAATTAGCGTCCGGTAAATGGCCCCATCGTTGCTTTGTTTATTCTGCGATCTCAGCATTGCCTGCGGAGATCAGGGGGAAATGGTGATTCATAAAATACTCTTAGTCGATGACGACCAGATGATAGTCGAAGACTTTAAGCGAACTTTAGTTAGTGAGCCGATGTTTGAGCTGTCTTGGGTGTCGTCTGGGGCTGAAGCCGTCAAAACCATTTCAAAAACTCCGCGTAGATTCTCAGTAATCATTATGGATTATCTCATGCCTAAAATGGACGGTGCTGAAACCACCAAAGAGCTTTTAAAAATCAACCCTGATCTAATCATTGCCATGTACTCCGGTGATCAAACCCGTGAGGCTATCAAAACAAGCCACTCAGCCGGAGCTGTTGAGTTTTTAGATAAAGGCATTTCACAATCGCGTCTTATTGAAAGTTTAAAATCATTTTGTAAAAAATTTGAAGACACTTATCAAGTTTTACAAAGTATCAAGCCACTCGTGTCCAAGACGTTGGACAGCAATCAGAAAAGATGGCTCAAATATCCAGGAAAGTATTTTAAATCAAAGGTTCAGGATAAAACTTTGATCATATCCTGAGACGAGTTAGAAAACTGATAAATCTTGCCAAGAAAAAACGGCGACCCTAAAATATTAACGGCCAGTGGAATTCTGGCCGTCGGCAACCAAGTGTTTTTAGAACACCAAAACTAAGCAATATTTAAAATTCTCAAATGAAATTAATGGGTTTAGGAATCGAAAATTTTTAAAAGTTCCGATACTAAATCAAAAATAGTGGTCAAACCTTTTGCCTTTTAAGAAATTCAAAATAAAATAAGCCCGAAGGCTTCTATCCAATTTTAGTATACTGTTTCTGGATTGAAAACTATACGCAAATGTTAAACTAAAAGATGAAGACAATAGATCACCAAGCAGAAAAAAATCTGCAAAAAAATTTATTATTTGGCGGCAAGGATTTGTATCACAAGGTTAATTATTTTGATATAAGCATATTCAGTGGACTGTGAAATAATAGCATCGGGTACTCGCCCGAAAGAGAGACGACAATCGCCGGGGCTCAGCGGTAAATTTCAAGGAACGAGACGGATATTCATCGAACGGCCACTCGGGAAACGACGGCCAGAAGACCCGAGCAGAACGCCACGACAAAATAGTGTGAGGCTATTGACCATAAATCTGCGCAAAACCCAGATTCGCGGATAAAGCGCGTTAATTGAATAGATTTTCATTTTATAAAATTAAACAAAGTTTTTCTATCCAAGATTTTCGTTTTTGAAAATCAGGAGGCCTCGTCATGCCCAAAATTTAACTTATTTACCTCGA
>JAEUWH010000124.1 GCA_016785955.1 Pseudobdellovibrionaceae bacterium
TTTAAAATTTATTTTGTGATATACCCACGGGTTTTGGGAGAGGTCTCTTTTAAAAACCAAACCACAGGCGCAACAGGGTTGTTGTATTAAGCGACGCGCCGCCTGTGAGGCCCCGAGGGCCGGGTTTGCTTTTTCAACGAGACCTCTCCCTACACCCTTGGGCTTGGCCACGTCCCCCTCCTGTCTTTCAGGGCGCTCGAACCCCAACCCCCGATCCTAAGCCCATCCTAAGCCAATCCCCATCCCGTCTGAGTCCTCGGCTCCGCCCGCTCTCCCTACTGTCCCGAACTGTCTAGAATGATGACATTTCGCTGACCGAAATTTTACATTTCTTGGCTTTGTCTCAGAGTGAAACAAAAATCTCGTTCAAGAGGGCATCTTGGTGGCACATTGATTGCGATACCTAAGATTGAGGAGATTTTATGAAAAACATTTTTGTTAAATCCATTTTGGTTTTGTTTTTTGGGATGTTCTTGATTTTGACTTCATGTGCGAAGAAAAATAATTCATCACAAAATCGTGCGGGTGTTTCGCCTCGAGGCGATGCTGGCGCTGTTGGGACAACAACGTTGGGCGTGAATAAGTGTGCGAACGGCTCTTATACCACCGGTCGGTTATATAACGATACGGCAGGGGCAACGTTTAGAAATGCTTGGGTGGATTTTTTCTCGGCTATTTTTGCGGAAAATCAGTTGGGTGAAATCAGTGGTGCCAATACATCAACTACAACGGGTGTTGATTTTGAATTGAAATTAAAAATCGTCAATGGTCAGTTGAATCTAGCGGAAACTAAATTGATGATGGAAGTCCGCGACAGTTTCGTTAATCAAAAAAATGTTGATACGGGTGAGATCATTCAGCCGATCAAAATGAACTTTCCGTCTGCCTCAGAAGGTAGTTCTTTGACGGGGACCAATACGACGGGTGGACTTGGACAATTCACGCTGGTCTTTGCTGACAATTACGGCAAAGTTACGGTGACGGGCAGTTACAATCAAACGCAAACTCAAGGAACTGTGACCTTTGCCAACACAAAGCACTATAACTCTGAATCAGCGAGAAGTGGAACTTTAGGTAACTTCATTCAGAATTCTTGTGGACTTTTCTACTAGAAGTTCTCTATTCTGCAAGCATGGATCTTAATTATAATTTTAATTGGCCCATGCTTGATACTGTGGCTGGCGGCAAGTCAGTCCTTGATATTCCTGGCCTAGAAATTGACGATGAAGAAAAAGCGAATTTGTTTTTACTCAGCTATGGTTTTGATTTCCATAACGACGAGGACATGAAGCGGCTCTGGTATTATCATCGACGCAGTATTGTGCTCCTTAATGAAAAATTAAATTACCCTTTATATGAAATTCCCGAGATCCTGGTGGATAGAAAAAAATTGGGCGATATACGTAAGCTTCTGTATTTTGCGTCGCCTAAGAACGCGGCTAGCCCCGATTATCAACGTTGGTCCTGTGCGATCTTAAAATGTATGCATGTTTTTGTGCATTCCGAGAACGATTTGTTCAGTAATTTTTCTCAGGAAATACAGAGTCAGGTTTTGTCGGACTTTCAGCGCTCGATTTATCACAATGGAGAGACAAATAAGAAGTACCTGAAATCAGAGAAAAGCACCTTGCCAGCCGTAGAGCTTATCGACTTTCAGTACAAGCCATTTAAAACGTCCTCCAGCACGGTGATTAAGCTTTTGGCTCGGCCCGAGGCTATTGCCATGAAAGTATTCGACAAGCTGGGTGTGCGGTTTGTGGTGAAAGATGTTTATGATGTTTTTTCTGTTTTGAGGTTTTTGCTGGAAAACAGTGTGATTTCATTTCCACACGTCATGCCCGATCAGTCGTCGAATAATCTGTGCCCAGTGGCCTTGTTTCGAGAAACGCTAGAACAATACAAATATAACCATACGGGTAACGAGGATTTCAGTGCATTTTTTGTACGGCATCTAGATGCTAACAAACAGGCACACGAGCATTTACGTAAGTTTAATGAGCAGACCCATAATGAATTTAAATTTATTAAATTCATCACTCGTAAATTGATTCGCATCGATAAAGATGGTAAGCGGATGTACAACTTTTTCTTCCCTTACGAAGTTCAGATTATGGATGAGTCATCTTACCAAAAGGTGACGAGCGGGCCGTCTAGTCATGATTCTTATAAAGAGCGGCAGAGAGAGTCAGCTCGTAATCGTCTATTTTCGAGGACTTAATGATTGTTTTGATTCGTTTGCGTTCGTTGATCTTGGTGATGCTTTATCCCATCTATTTAGTCTTGTTGTCGTTCATCTGCGTTGTTTTGAATTTAATTTTCAATAACCGTAAAATCGATAACTTCATGATTAAGATATGGGCCAAGGGCAGTTGCCGCATGTTTGGTGTGCGCGTTAGTGTGAATGGCGAGGAAAATATTCCTAAAAAAATCGGATGTATTTATATATTCAACCACGCCAGTTATTTTGATATTTGGGCCATGTCGGGATATTTACCGTCATTTAGATTTGGATCAAAGATCGAGTTGTTTCGTATTCCTATTTTTGGCTGGGCTTTACGGCGAGTGGGGGTCTTACCCATAGATCGTGAGCGTCGTGAGTCTGTATTTCGTGTGTATGCCGAAGCTAAAGAGCGTATTTTAATTGGCGATCGATTTGCCTTGGCACCAGAAGGAACTCGGCAGGGCCGTGAAGGGCAATTGGGGCCATTTAAATCTGGTCCGTTTGTTCTGGCCATTCAGTGTGGTGCGCCCCTGGTGCCGGTCATTATTCGTAATGCCGGTCGTGTCATGCCAAAAGATAAAATTTTTCCAAACTGGAATCGTTGGTCGGATGAAATTATTCTTGATGTATTGCCGTCAATCGAGACACGGCACCTAGAGGTGGATGCCAAGAAAGAATTGATGGAAAGTACCCGGATGCAAATGCAAAAAGCCGTGGATGGTTTGCGCTCTTCTGGTCTGAAATCCTAGGGGATAAAGTATTTGAGAAATTCGATTTTTCCTGATGAACGCCATTTGCGAGACCAGACTTTTTTTTCGGTTTCTCGCATGTGCTCGCGATTCATTAAATAATTCTTCAGCGTTTGCATTTTTATTTGACGTTGCTCGCCCCGAACGAACGGCGAGTTTCGTGTGTGTGCTATATAAGATCGAACAACGAAATGTGGATCAATTGAAGACAGCGCCAGACGTAACGATGGAGAATAATAAAACTCTAAAGCTAATTCTTTGGTTTGACTATCAGGGGCCCAGTGATGGGGATCGTTGCTGGAAAGGTCGATAGGGCGTCCAAATTCAAGCACCTCTTGTTGTCGGCCTTGATTTCCAAAATTACGACGAAATCGCATGATGTTTTCAAATAGTTTGCGATTTAAAATATCAGCCATGTGTTCGAATAGGTCCAGTTGGATTCGCAGTTGTTCTGTTTCTTGCATCGAAACAGAATTCTCGCAGCAATACGTACTTATAAGGTCTTCGAGAAGGCGATCGTCAACCAAGTTAAGGGCTTTAAATGCATTTTTAGCTTCATGAATTTCATGTGGTGATAGATCGACGATGTCAGAGCGAATATCTAATCCATAGTAGCGATAGACAGGTGTACTAAGGGACGCCTCAGAATTTGGCGGGTAATATCGCTCTACAAATTCAGGGTTTTGCTTAAACTTAGAGAGATCGTGCTCATGAGATCGTTTCACAACCAGCATGGGGTATTTCATAAGAAGAGAGAGTTCGGGCAAGTTCATGACTTTGGCTTGTCTTAAAAGAAAGCGCATTGTGATGCCGACACCAATACTGTGTTCAAGCATTAAAAGTTCAAAGTCGAAAATATTATGTGGGCTAATGCTATATCGAGGGCGTGTCTTAAAATTAGACATACCGTTGGATGCCGAGCCGGACGCAATAGTATTTAAAAGAGCAATATAGTGATTTGAAGAGCGTACATTATGCATATTAGAGGGTATAGCAAAGTTGGATCCCGCCTAATGCGTTTTAATTCAAATTAGGTCCCTAAAGCCAAGTCAAGGGACCTAATTTGTATTCAGTTTTTAATAATAAGCCACTTCAGAGTTGCGAACCTCATACCAAGAACCGTCATAACGTTGGCACGTATTACCTGTGCGCACTTCTGAGCGCCCACGAGAGTGGATTTCATTGCGATAGCTGCGGCACGTTTCATTCTGACGAGAACGGTGGTAACCATTTCGAGTCGTCGTAAAACGTCCGTAAGAGCCTGTGCGAGATCCATAGCGAGCACCATCCCATTCTACGACAGAACCTACGGGTCTTCTGAGGGCGTCTCTTTGGGCATCTTGCAGTGCCTGTTGATCCATACGATCCAGTGACTTACCAATCGAAGAACCGATCACGGCTCCAGCGATGATACCAATGCCTGTGCCGATGACTCCGCCGCCAATCTGGTTGCCAACAACGCCACCAACAACGCCGCCAATAACGGTGCCCGCATCCGATTTGCTATCCAATGCAAATACATTTAAAGATCCCAGCATCAACGTGATGATCGAGATAACTTTCATGGTTTTTTTCATAATACCCTCCAATAAGGATTTTATTTTTTTTCCAGAATCATTCCTGGAAAATTTGAAAACGTAAAGTATGTTAGTTTCATATTTTCAACTAACTGCGATTGAAGTCGATAAATCGCTTCCAATCGCGGGTCGTAGTTGCGGTCAATCGGAATGTACACGTTGGCGCCATTCTCTGAAAGAGCCGTGTCCTCCGTGCGCTGCCAAACACCACGAGCCACTAATTTGTTGAACGATTTTTTTTCCTTTGTCCAACTATTTCGATCGAAGTAAGTTTCAAAAAATAATTTCTGCCAGAATACAACATGCTCGGGGTCTAAAATTTCCACAGATAAATTAGACGATGTGGAGGAATTCCACAGTGACGTGATAAGTTTCAGTTTAGAAACGGGCCCAGGTGACGCTATCTGTTTTATTCTATCTGGTATTTCCACATCGTCTGGCAGTGCAGTCCCTGTACCAAACAAATAGTTAGGCAATCGTAATTGTCGGCGGAAAAAAGGGATCAGTGGTTTTAGGCTGGTGATTTGCTTCATGAAGTGAGCAACGAAACTGCCGCAACCACCACCTTCATATTTATCTGGTGATAAAATCAAACTAAAATTTTCGGCAGGATTATTTGGATGACTGAAAAATTCAAATGATTCGTTTACCAAGTTTTCACAATCGACCTCGCTGATTTCAATGACCGTGGCCACTAGAAAAATGGGTCTTTTTTTACCTTCATCATCGGCCATTTTGTTTTCTTCCATAAAAAACTCAAAACGATTTTCTAATTCTTCTGGAGTCTGGATAAAGCCGTCTTTGAACGTGGCCAGTAACGACGTCAAACCCCAACCGTTTTCAAGTAGTACTTCGTGCTGATCTGTGGTTTCACCGGACATGCCTAGCATGGTTTCAAAGGGTGCTCCATTGATTCGACATTTCCATCCCATCATTTTGTGACCGGGGTGGTAGTTTTTTTGGAAGGCGATGGAATTCAACGAATCGTGCATGCCTTGGTTCGTGCGAAAATCAATCGGTTGCGAAGGCAGGCGTGATATGATGATAAAAAAATTCTTTTCCTTTGCTTCGAGCTGTTTGTAGAGTTCGGTCAGCGTGCGCGGCCAACCCAGTTGACTGTAATCTTGTGCTGTTGCGGAAACAGTAGCAAGCAAAGACGCCATAAAAAATAAAACAACCAGCTTCATATAGGCTGTATATTTTTAAAACCGTAGTCTGGGTACCTTTGTTTTATTTTTTTAAATTATTTCATCAGGTGTCAAAAAGCGCGGGGCTATAGCTTTGTATAGGCCGTCGATGGCTTTTTGCTGGGCGTGTAGTCCCATTCCGGTAATATCTTCCAGGTTGTTAAATAGCTGTTGTAACTTAAAACGACCTTGCGCACACCTAGATCCATTTGAATTTTAATTTCTTTTGGCCCCATGCTTTCCATTCTTAGGATCTTGAAAAATTTGGGATTCGATTGTAACTCGACGGACATCAAATAGGACAAGTAATCCCATCGAATAAACGGCTCAAACGTTTTACCCTCGTCCAAGCTGCGAAATGAACCCACGTACCATACGTTTTTGGTGACGACAACGGGCCAGTTTTCGTCTTTGAAAAAATCAATTTTACTCCACATAATACCATCATCACTGCGGTAAATGCCTTTGGCGGAAACCAGTCCGCGTGTGGGGGTGTCTGTGGCAATGTCGCTGGAATAGATACCCGTCGCGGTTAATTCACCGAGTGATTTTGTTTGGACGTGGGTGCTGGTGGGGCGTAATTTTTTCCACCATATGTCCCCATGCTCGGCCAAGCGCGAGACGACCCAGCGGTTGGGCTCCAGATCGACAATCTCTAGCTTTGATTTCAGCTTGGGGCCATTTTCACGATGGACCAAGCTAAATCCACGTTTCTTGTCGGTGACGTAGGCCTTCACGTCGGCAATAGTCAAAAGTTCGTTTTGTTTTGTGCGGACATGGGGACCTTCGCGGTATTTCACTTCGGTCCAACCGTGTTTGCTGTGCAGAACCCAGGACGCGAAGTCGGCCTTTAGAATGACGTGTCCTGAGTCGATAAAGCCCGTGTGGCCATTGAATTGAACGCGAATTTTATGGTCTTTCCACTCGGAAATTTTTAAACGTGTGTTTTGGGGAATCGTCGTGATCACGCGACTTGAATCGGACGGGGAGTCGCGTAGGAATGTGGCCATATAGGAAAAAGCAAGACCGGGATCTTCCGAAAACGACGAAAAATCACTGGAGCGAGCCACACCCCGTTTATTTGTTTTCAAATTTTCAACTTCTAACCAATCCTCGGATAAAATGGCGGTCAGTCGCACGACATCGTTTTTGGACAGATAAAATGATTCTTTGGCTTTGCCTTCGCGGCTTTCGATAACAGAAAAACTGCGATTTGAAGTGATCAAATCAGAGGCGTGGATATCTTTGGCCATTTCATGTGATTCGAAAAAAAAATCGCGTTTATCCCATGTGACTTGGTAGGTATTGGTTTCTTCGGTGCGAATTTTCTTGGACTCGAGTTCATCCTCGGACAATTGCCCCGAGGGGAATTGGCTATGTGGTGATTTGTAAAACAGGGGCGCACCTTTTTCAAAATGAGACGCGGACGCTTGAAAAGACAGCAAAACCCCGAGAGGCAGAATACGCAACAGACTCATCTTTTAATTTTCTAACGAGGTGCCAAAGGCGACAAGACCTTTTGACCTAAAACTTGTCTTTAGGTTAGAAGTAAGGGGTTAAATTCATCGAAAAATGCATAGCAGCATAAATCAAAGGAGGGGCAATGGTGACGAATCAAAATTTAATCGCTCATATTAAATCTATCGGGGTCTTGGGAGCTGGCCAAATGGGTAATGGAATTGCCCAGGTTGCAGCGGTCAGTGGTTATCAGATCACTCTTTGTGATATTTCAGACGAGTCGGTCAAGAAGGCCATGAAGACCATATCCACATCGCTCGAGAAGCTAACGGCCAAAAATGTGATCACCGAAGAACTGAAAAACTCCGCTCTGGCGCGAATCCATACAACCACGCAAATCAATGATTTAAAAAATGTGGATGTCTTCATTGAAGCCGCTACCGAGAACATCGATTTGAAAATGAAAATTTTTAAAGATGTCGATGCGTTCATCCAGCCGGAGGCCTATTTGTTTTCGAATACGTCTTCGATCTCAATTACTAAATTGGCGGGGGCTACGAAGCGTCCTGAAAAAGTTGCAGGCATGCATTTTATGAATCCCGTGCCATTGATGAAGCTGGTGGAAGGCATTCGCGGTTTGCAAACGACGGATCAAACATTTGAAACAATGAAGCAGTTGACGGAAAAAATGGGAAAAACGTTTGTGCCTTCAGTGAAGGATATGCCGGGTTTTATTGTGAACCGCATTTTGATGCCGATGATTAACGAAGCGATCTATACTCTTCATGAAGGTATTGCGGATGTGGAAAGTATCGACCAAGCGATGAAGCTGGGAACCAATCAACCCATGGGGCCTTTGACGTTGGCGGATTTTATTGGATTGGATACTTGTCTGGCGATCATGCATGTGTTGCATGATGGTCTTGGTGACAGTAAATATCGTCCCTGCCCGTTGTTAACAAAATATGTAGAAGCCGGTTGGTTAGGTAAAAAATCGGGACGAGGATTTTATAATTATGGGATTTAATTTTCAACATATTAAAGTAACGTCAGAGCACGCGTTGTGGACGTTAACGATCAATCGCCCCAAGGCGCTGAATGCGCTCAACGGGGAAGTCTTGGATGAGATCGGCGATTTTCTGCGCCAAATTTCCGAAATGGAATTTGAACATGTGCGTGGCTTGATCATCACGGGCGAAGGTCCTAAGTCGTTCGTCGCGGGAGCGGACATCAAAGAACTCAGTACATTGGATGAAAATGGCGCGGCGAAATTTGCGCTCAAGGGCCAGCGGGTTTTTCATGAACTCAATTTGTTTAAAGTCCCGGTGATTGCGGCCGTGAATGGTTTTGCGTTGGGTGGGGGTTGCGAGTTGGCATTGGCGTGTGATTTTATCTATGCGTCTAAGAATGCAAAATTTGGTTTACCAGAAACATCGTTGGGGTTGATTCCTGGTTTTGGTGGAACGGTTCGGATGGCTCGGGCCGTGGGAATTCGTAAAGCACGGGAATTAATTTATACGGGGGAAGTGATTTCAGCGGACGAGGCGTGTCGCTTAGGCCTTGTGAGCCGAGTTTTTGAAACGTCCGATGAGATGTTAATCGAAGCGAAGAAGAAAATGGAAATCATATTCTCGCGAGGTCCGTTGGCGGTCGCTAGTGCAAAGAAGACGATCAATCAAGTTTATGATTTAGATATCGAAGCGGCTCAAAAGTTCGAAGCCGACAGTTTTGCAGAGTTATTTCAAACCGATGATGTGCGCGAGGGGACAACGGCATTTATTGAAGGTCGTAAACCCAGCTTTAAAGGAAACTAAAGGAATTTTAAGATGAAGTATAAGAATCCAATTCGTGTGGTAACGGCAGCGGCTTTGTTTGATGGGCATGATGCGACGATCAACATCATTCGCCGTATTTTACAAGATCAAGGCGCCGAGGTCATTCATCTGGGGCACAATCGCAGCGTAAAGGATGTCGTTAAAGCCGTGATTCAAGAGGGCGCGCAAGGTGTGTGTGTCAGCTCGTATCAAGGTGGCCATATGGAGTATTTTAAATACTTAAAAGATCTTTTGGATGACTGCGGACTTTCGCATGTTAAAATTTTTGGCGGCGGCGGTGGGGTCATCGTTTGGGAAGAGAAACTGGAATTGGAACGTTATGGAATTAACCAGATTTTCCATCCGGATGATGGCCGACGATTGGGGCTTGTCGGCATGATCTCGACAATCATGGACGCGTGTGATTTTGATCCTCGTCACGTTCAATTGAAACGAATTCCTAAAAACGAGACGTATCATAAGACTTTTGGTTCGGACCCAATTCCTCAAATCGCTTTGGGGCGAGCGCTTTCGGCGGCCGAGATGGGGCAGACGGTGGATATCGGCGCTTGGGATTTAGAGAATTTTAAAAAGAAGGGTGCGGATGTCGTGCCTGTCATTGGTATCACGGGTACGGGTGGTGCGGGTAAGTCATCGCTGATTGACGAGCTGGCCCTGCGATTTCTGCATTTTTTTCCTCATTTAAAATTGGGTATTGCCTGTGTGGATCCTTCTAAACGGAAAACGGGTGGTGCCCTGTTGGGGGATCGTATCCGTATGAACTCGCTTTCACGCGATCGTATTTTTATGCGCAGCTTAGCGACGCGTGGATCGGGAATGGAGATTTCTAAACAGTTGGTCGATGTTTTAGATATTTACCGGCAACTGGATTTTGATCTGATTATTGCCGAGACCAGTGGGATCGGTCAGGCGTCATCGCAGATCACGGACCTGTGTGATATCCCGTTGTACGTTATGACCAGCGAGTACGGTGCCGCTTCACAGCTAGAGAAAATCGACATGATCGATTATGCGCACATGATTGCGATCAATAAATCAGATCGCAAGGGCTCCTTGGATGCGCTGAAGGCTGTGCAAAAACAATTTAAACGATCTCGTAAATTATTTGACGAGACAGGTGACGTGCCGGTGTTTTTAACTCAGGCGGCGCAGTTTAACGACAGCGGTGTGAATCAGCTGTTTTTTGAAATGATCCAGCAGGTAAGAAACTTTCAATTGAATCAAAAAAAATCAGACGAGGCGGTCCAGCGTTGGGCGTTGTCAGAGGCGCAAAAAAAATCGGTTATTTCTGGAAAAAGCGCGCCGGTGATTCCGGGGCATCGTACGCAGTACTTGCTAGAGATTACGAATTCGGTTCGTAATTATAAAAAACGCGTGCAGTCGCTCTCTGACGAGCTTTCTATTGTGGGCAGCCTGAGTCGTATTGGTTCGACATCGTTAAAAGATAAAATTAATTCAAGTGATCTTGAATCCTATACGGCCAGCGTGACGAAAAAGTTGGATGATTCCGAACGCCATGATTTATTTGCTTGGGATCAGAAAGAAAAAATCTATGCAGCGGATGAGATGGTTTTTAAAGTGCGTGATAAAGAATTTAAAAATGCACTCACGACGACGTCTTTATCGGGAAGTAAAATTCGTAAAGTTGTGTTTCCTAAGTTTCGGGATTGGGGGGATCGTTTTCGATTTTTAAAGTTAGAAAACGTGCCCGGCGAATTTCCCTATACGGCCGGCGTGTTTCCGTTGAAACGGGCGGATGAAGATCCTAAGCGAATGTTCGCCGGAGAAGGGCCGCCTGAGCGCACGAATAAACGCTTTCATTTTTTATGTGAAGGGGAAACGGCACATCGTTTGTCGACGGCGTTTGATTCCGTGACATTGTATGGACAAGATCCCGATGTGCGTCCTGATATTTTTGGGAAAGTCGGTGAAAGCGGGGTAAGTATATGCTCGCTAGGTGATATGAAAAAACTGTACGACGGGTTTGATTTATGTTCGCCAAATACCAGTGTCAGTATGACGATCAACGGTCCGGCGCCTATTATTCTGGCGTTCTTTTTTAACACGGCGTTTGATCAGCAGGTGGTAAAGAAAGAAAAAGAATTAGGTCGCGCGCTTAACGCGGCAGAATCCGAAGCGCTGATGAATTGGACATTGCAAAATGTGCGGGGAACGGTTCAGGCTGATATTTTGAAAGAGGATCAAGGTCAGAATACGTGCATATTCTCGATTCAGTTCGCACTGAAAATGATGGGCGATATTCAAGAGTACTTTGTGCAAAAGAGTGTTAAGAATTTCTACTCGGTCAGTATTTCGGGTTACCATATTGCCGAGGCCGGTGCGAATCCAATATCGCAATTGGCATTTACACTTTCGAATGGATTTACGTTTGTTGAGTATTATTTAAACCGCGGCATGAATATCGATGATTTTGCGGCGAATTTAAGTTTCTTTTTTTCAAACGGTTTAGATCCAGAGTACACGGTGTTAGGTCGCGTGGCTCGCCGTATATGGGCGATCGCGATGAAGGATTTGTATAAAGCCAATGATCGGTCGCAGAAACTGAAGTATCATATTCAGACCAGTGGGCGATCCTTGCACGCTCAGGAAATTGCATTCAATGATATTCGTACGACACTGCAAGCGTTGTTGGCCATTCAGGATAATTGCAACAGCCTGCATACCAATGCGTATGACGAGGCCATTACCACGCCCACTCAAGAATCGGTTCGGCGGGCGATGGCGATTCAGATGATTATCAATCGTGAGTTTGGAAATACCAAAAATGAAAACACTTTGCAGGGCAGTTTTTATATTGACGAGTTAACGGACCTGGTAGAAGAGGCCGTGTTGGAAGAGTTCCTCAGAATCAACGAGCGCGGTGGGGTATTGGGAGCGATGGAAACTCAGTATCAACGTTCCAAAATTCAAGAAGAGTCACTGTATTATGAGAAATTGAAGCATGATGGAACCCTGCCGATTATTGGTGTGAACACATTTATTGATCCCGCTACATTACAAGCGGATTACGCCCCACCAAAAATTGAATTGGCTCGGGCCAGTTATGAAGAAAAGCAATTGCAGCTGGATCGCGTAACTAAACTAAAAACTGATGATAAGCGGGTCGCCGAGGCCTTGCTGAACGATCTAAAGTCGACGGCGCTTAAGGGCGAAAATATATTTGGGGCGTTGATGAGGGCCGCGCGCCATTGCAGTTTATATCAAATGACTCAGGCGCTGTACGAGGTGGGCGGGGAGTACCGACGAAATGTTTAAAATAAGATGGATCCTGAAATGTGTCTTTATCGGCTTGTTATGTTTTAGCGCTTCGGCATCGGCGGGGCTGCGCTGGGAACGTTTTGTCGGGGTGGATCTTTATACGGGGCCAACCTTGGTGACGGGACAGTTTTCCGATCAGAAAAATCCCAATTCGTATGGGTTTTCTTTGAATGTGTTTCTTCAGTCGTTGCAGGATGTGGATTTTCCCAGTTACATGAGCATCGGAAATTATAATTTTTCCATGGTCAGCCGTGATCCTTCGTTTCCTTTTCCATTGGATCAGTCGGTTCATTTTTCCACAAACTTTATGAGTATTATGGCATCCGTCTATAGCACTCATAACTGGGGTTTATATGTGGGCGTGGGGTACTCGATTATATCGCTTCTGAATGAGGATAAAGAAAAATTCGTTCAGCGTTATGGTTCCGAGCAGTATGAATTTCAAGCACGTTATCGAATCAATGATCGATGGGGAGTTAACTACCGAACTCAATGGCAGCAAATAAATCAGTTCCAAAGTGGAACGTTTTCTTTTATAGAGATGTGGTCTCACTTTTTGGGGGTGAGTTACGTTGTGTTCTAGGATGTTCTAGGCAGGATTCAGGGGGAATATGAAAAGTTTAGTCGTTATTGTTTTGTTGTCCGTAAGTGTGTTGTCTGCGCCTGTATTCGCACAGAATACTCGTGTGAACCAAGTGATCACGCATCCCAAAAAAGTTATTGGCCCCAATAATATGCGCTCGGTGAGTGCCGATATGACTAATATTCCGTTTCAGCTGCGCAACTTGGCAGAGTCGGTCGGTTTAATGTCGATGGGCTGTACGGGAACACATTTGGGAAATGGTTTGGTGATTTCGGCCGGTCATTGCTTTGACGCTAAACAAGTCGCTCAATATCGTAACTCATGCGATGGCATCAAAATATATTGGGGTGTTCGTTATGGAAAACAACCTTCGTCGGTCAGCAACTGTCGCCAAGTTTTAATCCAAGAATTAAACAGCCAAAGAGACTACGCATTGTTCCGCGTGGATAACCCGCCTCGAACACGCATGAAAATTCGTCTTCAGGGGCATCCTGAATTAGGCACTCGTGTCACTATTTTCTCGCATCCATTTCGTGATCCTTTGATGTGGTCGGGAGTCTGTGATCTTACGCGTGCTATAAACTATGGAATCAATGTAAACATGATCCATCACAGATGTGACACAAATCCGGGCAGCAGCGGTGCGGCTATTGTCGATGTCAATGCCATGGAAATTGTGGGTATTCATGATGGAGGCATTGCGCGAGGCGCTGCCGGCGCGAATTATGGCACCTACATCGATATGACTTTAATTCCGGCGGTGTTACAGCGGCTGGGCTTTAAACAGTAATTTACACTGGCAAGAATTTGCGCCGGCAAACGCGCGATGCATGTGCTTGCTTTTAGTTTTGTTCAAGAATTCTTTATTTGGCTCTTTTGCAATATCAGCGTGCGTGCGTGCGATTTACTTGTTTGGTATTAAAATGAATCGATGTCCGTGTAGTTGGGTAAGTTTTGAAAAAAATAATACGTGAAGATGAAGGGTGGCAGCTGAAGAGCAAATATAAAAACGGTCGCCAGGATTTTTCGTTTTGGATTAACTTCGGTGTTCCAATATTGCCACCATGCCTTTAGTGAGGCGTAGTTTAAAACAACGGGAATAAATACGCAGGCTAACAACGCAAAGACAACGGACTTTTTAAACAAAGCTCCGGCCGTTGGCAAAACGTGCTCGGCCAGAGGGATCGTCTTGGATTCGATCTCTTTTAAAATTCTTAAGGCTTCGGATTCATCTTGCCAGTCTACCAAGAGTTCATATTTACCAAGGTCACCGCCAACAATAATCGAAGAGTATTCTCGAGCCCCTATAATTTCAGACTTAATTCCCTGATTCAACAGAGTTTGGCTGAAGATATGGGCTTGAGTTTGCGTATTAAATTGAGCGATTTTTTTCATTAGAGTCAGCCTAGCGGATGGGCTGAAGGCTGGCAACATCGATATTAGGCCATAGCGGGTCGGCTTTGGTGTCATTGTCGACACGAGATTCTGACTTAGTTCTTGTTTGCTAACATGGAGGTTGTGTTGCTTAGCTTTGCAAAGATTTTTTCGGCTACGTCGATGCCGTCGCAAGCGGCTGAAGTGATTCCGCCCGCATAGCCGGCGCCCTCTCCTGTGGGATACAGATTTGAGTGGGAAACACTTTCCAGTGAGTCTTCATGGCGAGTCACGCGAATGGGGCAGCTGGTTCGGGTTTCCACTCCATAGAATTGAGCTTGGTCGATGATGAAGCCCTTCATTTTAGAATCAAAATTTTCTAGACCTTTGAGCAAAAATTGATTTACTTTTTTGGGAAGCAAATCACGCAGATTGACTCCAATTGTGCCAGATGGCGAAGATCCAAGTAATGTATCGCCTGATTTATTTTTTAGAAAATCAGTGATTTTTTGCGCCGGTAGTTGTTTAGATCCACCACGAGATTGGACCGCGTGGAAAGCTTTCGTCTCAATTTCACGACGTAATTTCATTCCGCCCCATAGGTCATTTGTGGTGTCTTTGCCAGCTTCTATCGTTACGACAATGGCACTGTTGGCCCAATGGGAATTGCGATTGAAGTTGCTCATACCATTGCAGACAATGCCGTCGGCTTCCGTTCCGCTGGATAAAACGAATCCCCCTGGGCACATGCAGAAGCTATAGACCCCCGTGCCTGATTCGTGATCGTGATACGTCAACTTGTAGTTCGCGCTGCCTAGTTTTGGGTGATTAAAATAATCTCGGTATTGAATTTTATTTATGGCTGCTTGAGGGTGTTCTATTCGTAATCCTAGAGCGTAGGATTTTGACTCCATATGAACATTGTGGCGATGGAGCGCTTGAAAAATATCGTCGGCCGAGTGACCTGTCGCTAAGACAATATGATCCGAAAAATACTTTTGGCCATGCTCGGTGATCACCCCCTGAATGGAATGAGCATCGCTGACAAAGTCGACAATTTGGGTGTCGGGAAAAAACTCACAGCCATGAGTCAGTAAGAATTGCCTCATTTTTGGGATGACTCGACGAATTTTATCACTGCCCACGTGGGGGTTTGATAAAAATTCAATTTCGGCTGGGGCTCCGAACTGAACCAATCGGTTCATTACGTAGGGGATATGAGATGATTTAATTCGAGTGATGAGTTTACCATCGCTGTACAATCCGGCTCCGCCTTCGCCAAAGCACACATTGTTGCGTGGATCGAGTTCGCCATATCGCCAAAATTTATTAATTCCCATAATTCTTTTTTCGGCGACGGACCCGCGCTCAAAAAGCATGCAAGGAATACCGCGTTCGACCAGTCGAAGTGCGGCAAATAGGCCTGCAGGTCCGCTGCCGATAATAATGGGTTTGATTTGTGGTTTCTGAGTCAATGGCTCTAGTTGAAACTCTATTTTTGTTAGCCCCTCGTGTGGGCCGGCCACTTCAAAGGAATATACAAAATGGGGATTGTGGCGTTGGCGAGCGTCGACGCTTTTTTTTAAAATACGATAGTCACTGAACTGGGGGGACAATAACTCAAGTTTTTGCCTAATATCTTCGTCAAGCCCGAGCTTGATATCCTTAAAAACTTTCGTCATAAAGTCGAGATAGTCTTTTGACAGTAGCCTAGTCAAGTCTATAGAATCCCCATATGTGGATTTTAAAAGTTTTACCAAGAAAGCGGTTAAGTAAGTTTGTCGGAAAATGGGCGTTTAAACGTTTCCCGAAGGCTCTTCAAATTCAAATTAATTTGGCTTATGCACGCTATTTCAATATTGCGCTTCATGAAACCGAGTTCCCCTACTATGACTATAACTCATTAGGCGAGTTTTTTATTCGTCGGTTAAAACCATCGGCGCGTCCTGTTTCGGATAAGCCACTGATTCATCCAAGTGATTCGCAAATTGTTCAGCATGGCGTGATGAATAGTACGATCTTGATTCAAGCTAAAGGCAAAGATTATACGGTTGAAAAACTAATTCAAATTGCAGATGCTAAAGAAAAATATTCAAACGGATATTTTATCACCTATTATCTTTCACCAAAAGACTATCATCGTGTGCATTCTCCGGTCAGTGGTTATATCACGCAAATTCAATATTGCACGGGCGACTTGTGGCCAGTGAATCAGTGGGCGTTGAAGAATATTCCCGAGGTGTATTCAGAAAATGAACGTATTTATGTTGAGATTGCGACTGACGACGGTCCTGTGGGAGTCGTATTTGTTGGGGCTACAAATGTGGGTTCAATTGTCCTCAGTTTTGATCGTAAGATTTTTACGAATTGGAAGCTTAAGACAATGAATAAAGTTTATGACGAGCCTATTGCGATTGAAAAAGGTGCCGAGTTGGGGATGTTCAAAATGGGCAGCACCGTGGTTGTTTTGTACAACAAAGACATTGTCGAAAAGTTTAAAAATCAATTCGATATCAAAGACTTTGTGAAAGTTGGACAGCCACTTATTAAGTAAGGTGAACGTCTGTTTTTATAAATCAGCGCACGGGATATGAACACTCGGTGTCGCTGGTTTCTTTGACGATGACTTGAACTAATTCGGGTAATTGTTTTTTAAGTTTTTCGTAGAGCCAAATGGTAATATTTTCAGTGGTGGGGTTGGTCAGTCCGGGAACCTGGTTCAGCAGTGTGTGGTCTATTTTTTTCAGCGTGGGGGCGGCTATTTTAGCAATTTCATTGTAGTCGATCAGCCAACCTAGTTTATGGCTTGTTGTGCCTTGTAGGCGTAAAGTGATTTTAAAGCTGTGTCCATGCGTTTTTGAACAGGGATGGGTGGCGGGAAGATTCGGCAAGAAACGGGCGGACTCGATTTCAAACGACTTCTTAATTTCTACGACAGATGACTGAGATTTTGATTTCATAGCAAATAAGGAATATAGTTCTTTTAGGAGAACGTCCAATGGAAACTACGACATTACATTTGCATAAACAAAATTTTAAGTTCTCGTCGGCTCATTTTTTGATTTTTAATAAGCAATCGGCCGAGCGTCTACATGGGCATAATTACCAAGTCAAAGTCGATATTTTGGTTCCTTCTGAGGCCGAGTTTTCAAAAGAAGGCTATTTTGTTGATTTCAACGTATTTAAAAAAATTATCAAGGCCAAGCTCGATGAGTGGGATGAAATGGTGTTACTGCCAGCTTGGCATGAAGATATGGGGTTCACCGAAAATGGACCATCATTAGAAGTTCGTTTTCGTGATCGATTTTATGTTTTTCCAAAAAATGAGGTTCAGCGGTTACCGGTGACAAATACATCGGTCGAGCAACTATCTCGATTGCTTGCTAGTCATTTTGCTCAGGCATTTAAGCCGTATGGTGTTCAAAAAGTTCAAGTTTTCGTCGAAGAGACTCGTGGCCAGGGGGCTTGTACGGGGATCGATATTTAAACGTCTGCGACGTTTTAATTGCGAAGTTTCAATTAATTTTCAATAACCCCGAAAACTAAAATAGTGATTAAATTTTAGACTCATCGAATGTAATATGCGCCGATGTCGATCGAATTTAACCGACCCTATAAAGTTCAACGTATTATTAAATCGATTCAGAATCCTGAAATTTCAGATCGCTTGTATGATTTGGGGTTTATTGAAGGTTTAGAAATTGTGGTTGAAAAACGTTTGCCGTTGGCAGGTCCTTGGATCGTGTCATCGTCAATGATATACGTCGCTCTTCGGGATGAAGAGTTTCAATTGTTGGAGCTTAAATGAGTCATGTTTATGTTCTCGTTGGACAGCCGAATAGTGGCAAGACGACGTTATATAATTGGCTTACGGGGTCTAATTATAAAACGGTGAATTACCCGGGGTCCACGATTGAGTATTCGATGGGGGCTATCGATTTAAAGCACGGTACGAATAAAACCTTTGTTGATACCCCTGGAACGTATAGTTTGATTCCAAAGAGTCCTGACGAACGTGTGACGAGTCAGGTTTTGTATGACAACGAACAAACAAAAAATGCGTATTGTATTTTAGTCATTGATGGTTTGCATTTAGAGCGGCAATTGACCTTGGTGTATCAGATGAAACAAGCGGGTATTCAATTTGGTATAGTGGTGACCATGGTTGATTTGTTGAAAGCACAAAATACACAGATTGATTTCGAAAAATTATCACACCTATTAAATGTTCCTATAGACTTGTTTAACGGTCAGACCGGTGAAGGTATCGATAAAATTATTGCGGGATTGCCGTTGACGAACGAGAACACGCTTCGCCAGAAAATTTCGTGGACTTATTTGGATTTTCAGCGGGCGCGGATTGAGGCCATGGAGGATATTGAAAAGGTTATGCGTCCGACCCAGGCGCATGATATTTCAAAGTTTACTAAAAAATTAGATAGTTTGTTTTTGGGTAGCTTCGGATTTGTGTTTTTCTTTTTAATTATGACTTTTTTGTTTGCGTCGCTTTTTTGGTTTTCGACGCCATTTTCTGACCTGATTGAGAATGTATTTGCTTTTTTAAGTACTAAAATTGAGACATCCTATCCTGATTCGTTCTTGGCGTTATTTGTGTCTCAAGGCATTGTTGCCAGTTTTGCGGCTGTCTTGGTTTTTGTGCCGCAGATTTTATTTCTATTTTTAGGACTGGGCTTCCTGGAGGCCAGTGGTTATTTACCGCGAGCTGCGGCGCTGATTGATCATCCGTTGCAAAAAATCGGATTGGGAGGGCGTTCGTTTGTGCCGGTGTTGTCTGGTTTTGCGTGTGCGGTTCCGGCGTTGATGGCCACGCGAAATATATCTTCGAAGCGGGATCGTATGATCACTGCGTTTATTATTCCGATGATGAGCTGTTCGGCGCGACTGCCTGTGTACGGTTTGTTATTATTATTTTTATTTCCGGACAACGCATTTTTGGTGGGACTGGTTTTTGCGGGACTTTATTTTTTATCTCTGATGTTTGGTGCGATTGCCTCGTTGGTGATTTCAAAAATTGTGAAGCCGTCGAGGGATCAGTTTTTTATGATGGAATTGCCATTGTATCGACGGCCACGATGGCGAATACTGGTAAAGCAAGCGCTGAGTAAAACAAAATCCTATGTTGTGCGGGCTGGTCCGATCATCATCGTATTTGCCGTTGTGTTATGGTTGGGCGCGCAATTTCCACGTATAAATAATCAAGCCCCGGACCTGGCGGATAGTTATATCGGTCAACTGGGGCATTTTATGGAGCCGGTGTTCAAACCCATGGGTATTGATTGGCGAGTTGGTGTGGGTTTGATTTCCGCATTTGCGGCCCGTGAAGTTTTTGTTTCATCTATTGCCGTCACGTTCAAGGTGACGGCGGCGGAAGATCAGCAGGAGCATGATTTGCTGCAGGTAATGAATCAAGCAAAATTTGCTGATGGGACACCTGTCTTCACAGTGGGGAGTGTACTTGGGTTGATTTTCTTTTTTATGATCGCTTTGCAGTGTATGACGACTGTCGCGACGCAAATTCGTGAATCGGGTTCTCAGAAATTTGCGTGGGGACAGTTGGTGATTTTAAACGTGGTTGCTTATGTCGGTGCTGTTGTTATCAATCAGGTCTATACTCTATTTTTCTAAAGATAAAATATACGCGCTTCAAATAACTGTATGTTTCATGTGGATAGGATCGATCAGCGGTGTCATTACCAACCTATCTAGGTCGATTTACTTGTATTGGCTAATGTAAGAATGAAGTGATCTTCAGTTATTCTTTTCGTTTCATGTAATAGTAGCGTCGATACCAGGGTCGAGTTTTTCGTTTTAAATCGGCAATAGTATCGGTCGGAAAAATAGATATTCGAAACAAATTGTGGGGATTGTCGGCAAAGTGAAAAACCCCACGAGTTGTGTTCACGGCAAACGTGTATCCGGCCTTTCTAGCCAAGAGAATATCACGATCAGAGCGATCTCCGTATGTATAGGCATAGCTCAGTATGGAGGTGTTAAACTCTTTCTCTAGCCATTCTTTTGATTTCTCAAACTCTTGAGTGGCTTGTTCGTAATCCATGGTGGACAGTTTTTTGTGGTCGAAGCCATGGCTACCTATTTCCATTTCAGTTGCCAGCTTTTGTCGTTGATCACTCGAGAGCAAATTTAATTGAGGTGCGTTGGATTCTGCGTCCCAGTAGTTGTGACGGTGAGGGTTGGTCAATAAATAAAATACGGCCTTTAAGCCATTTTTTTTTAGAATGGGCACGGCCTTGGTGAGATTGTTTTCGTAGCCGTCGTCAAAGCTGATGATGACTGGACGTTTTGGGAACGATCGGTTGGTAGACGGCTTCGTAAGAAGATCAGACTTATAGGCCAAGAGGTCTTTAAAAGTTAGGCTTTGGAATCCGGACGATTTAAGGAACGCCATGTGTTCGTCAAAACGACTTTCCGTGACGTAAATTTTATGGGGAGACGAAAACCCCGGTTCCACAATTTGATGATACATTAAAATCGGAATATTTTTTTTTACTTTACGTTTAAAAACAGCCCACTCGTATAAATCCTGTATTTGAGAGACTTCAAAACTGCGATTAAAATAACGTGTTGTTTTATCTTTAAGACTGTCGCGATCGTCTTGCTCCAGAATGTTGGGTTGCTGCATGATTTGTTCTAAATCGTGTCGGAGTTTTTCATAGTTGACCGTGTATTTAACTTCGGAATCTATGTCCCCAAAATTGGACTCGGTGAATTGGTAGAATTTTTCGTTGCTGACAAGTCCAAGGTAAATTTCTTCGCCAATAGCGATCACAGGTTTTTTCAGGTACAAGCTTTCGATGGCGATGCGACCAGAGCCAAATATCAAATTCGAAGACGAAATAGTTTCAAAAAGCTGATCGAGTTTTCCTAAAAATTTGAAGCGGTCAGGGTGGGACGTCATTAGTCGTTTAATTTTTTGCTGGGTGGCCTCGGAAAAGTAGGACAATTCACCGCCCCCAAATTGAAAAACAACGTTAGGAAATTGAAACAGCCATGTTTCGATATAGGTATTTATAATATGGGCCCAGTTTAAACCCTTCGGTCCCGAGGTTCGCCCCAGGAAAGAGATCGTCAGCAATGGCGTCTGCTCGTCGTTTGTTAATGATAGCTGGTTTGGTAAGGATATCGGTAAAGACTTTGATAAAGACACTGGTAAAGAGACCTGGGATGAGAGAGCGTGGAGGTTACTTTTTTGGGCCACACTGTCGATGAATTCCGTATTCAAAAAATTGCGGGCAATTTGTACTTTGGATTCGGGAAACCCAAACTGTTGAACGAAGTGTTTTTTAATGTTTTCGCATACGCTTAGGATGTTTTCGCCATAAATGTTAAAAAGGCGTTTTGAGTATGAATAATGCTGTTTGCCGTGCAAGGTAGAAATCAACGCACACGCAGAAAATCGCGTCGCCCAGAAGCCAATGCGAACGGCTGCTCGCGAATGAGCATGGACAATGTGTACTCCGTTTGTCTTGATAAATCGTCTAAGAAAAAGAATGCTGCGTAGTCGGCGGAAAAAGGTAGCATTGTGAATCGTCAAGGGTACAAAAGATGCTTTTGTGCGTTTATGGATACGATCACTGACGATGTAGCAAGTATGGCCGTGTTTAATCAGTTCGTCGGTTAGGTCGATGGCGTAAACTTCCGCGCCTGTAAGTTCTACTTGGGACAGTAAATGAATGATTTTCATATATTATTTACGATTAGCAAATTGACCTCATAGAGTCACCCAAAAGAGTTAAAAGTCAGAAGCTTGTGTCAGTTTTAAACGATCCTCGTCTTCGTCAAACGGAATGAGTTCTTGAGGGGTTTTGGTTGTAAGTGTTTTTGTCTTGGGTATCACTGGTGTATGGGCAATGACATGGGTAATGGTCGCGGTAGGGAGTGGGGGCGGAGGGGCCATTGTCGTTATGGGAGTGCCTTTGTTTGGTGGAATCCATGGCATTGCTGATGATTTGGCTTTTGTTGTTTTGTTTTTCATTCCAAGCGTGGTTGGAGATGTCAGTACTGACTGAGTTGTTTTCTGCATTTTTTTCTGTGGAGTAGATTGGTTGGCTGGCAGAGGGGATAACGTCATTTTAGCGGCAATTTCGTGCTGGGTTTTACTGAGGTCACTCAGTAGGCTTTTTAGTTGGCGAGTGCGGGTGGCTTGATCTTGGTTTGAAAGAGAAATTTCATTATTGATATCTGATACTTTTAGAATGCCTTCTAAGATATCGTTTAAAATACCTTGTGAATTCTGAGCGTGCTGGCAGCCGTGTTGAATACGAGTTGTAGTTTCGCTGATTAAATCACGGATGTCTTTGGCGGCGATGCTGCTTTTCTGCGCCAGTGTGCGGACGGCTTCGGCGACGACCGCAAACCCTTTGCCTTGTTCGCCGGCACGAGCGGCCTCGACGGCGGCATTGAGTGCCAGTAAATTAGTTTGAAATGCAATATCTTCGATTAATCGCAGAATTTCTTCAATTTTCTTAGACGACATCGAGACTTGGTTCATGGATTGATGAAGTTCAGAAATTGATTTTACGCTGGACTCAACCCGCGTGCGTGATTGCTGGGACAGTAGAGCCGCATGTTTGGCATTTTCAGACGTCGTTTGCACCTGGTTATCTAGCAAGTTAATGTCCAAGGAGGCTTGTTCGGACGTTGAGCGGGCTGATTGTAGCGATGCGAGAGTCTGATCGAGACGACTTTGAAGATTAGACCTGAGTGACTCTACTTCAGCTTGGTGGTCTTGTGCTTGGTTTATTGATTGAGCGCGTTGCCACTGATTGTTAAGTACGTAGACCACGCTGATCATTAAAGCGGCTGCCATTTGAATTAAGGCGCTGATTTCTGTCGAAAAACCAAAAAAAGAGGTGAGGGGTAGCACAAAGCTGATACTGATCAGGATCCAAAAGAGGACAGATAAATTCATTTTTTTCACGTACAATTCTCCCACTTTTGACTCGGAAAAACCGTGGTCAAAGTGAAGTCACTTCATGATTTCTTGTTTTTTTAGGAAAAAAATAGCTAAGAACGCTTTAGAATAGAAATTGGATTATTTAAAATAACTTTAATTGTTTCAGGTTGATACTGAGCGAGTCCGGCAAAATAACCAAATATGTATATGCAAACAGCAAGAAAAATGACGAGTGTGATTTTTTTTGCATACAAAAACATCAATAATTTAGTTTCATTTTGTATCATACCCATAAATTTCGCATTGACAGGTTTTGGAATCAATACTAAAGATTAGCTTCACGCATTATTGCGGGAGTAGCTCAGTTGATAGAGCGATGCCTTGCCAAGGCATAGGTCGCGGGTTTGAGCCCCGTCTCCCGCTCCAAATTTTATTTGGGGTTTTAGTCCGCGAAAAATAATCAAACAGTTCTAAGTACTTAAAAACACACATTCGAAAAAGGTTTGTGTATGTCGATATTTCATAAAATTTCGGCAGATTTCAAAGTTTGATGACAGATTTTGAACTTCAAATTTGATTTTTCACTAAAAAAATATTGAACGACTGCAGTTAGTATTGATCCGAAATCAAACGCAACTAAAGTATTAGTTATATTGTCCATACGCTCTAGGCCACTCGATGAAGCTTAATCTCAGGAACTAGCCCCACAGCCTCAACCAATTTCAAAACTCGATCGATAGTGACCTTTTGCAGGCTGCCCGAAAGAATTCCAGTCACCGCAGAGCGCGGAAGGCCAGAGCGTTTTGCTAACTCAGCATGGGTTAAGTCTTGGCTCTTAGAAGCTTTTAAAACAGCCGTAATAAGTTGCGCTTTGATAACAGCTTCCATCCCACGCGCAGGAGATACGCCAACTAATTTTGCGAGTTCTGAAGCACTACTTTTTCTTTTCATATAACTCCCTTTAATCTCTTTTTAGCTAAATCGATATTCTGTTGAGGTGTCGTGCCTGTTTTTTTCATAAAGGCATGGAGCAACCAAATATCGCCAGCGCCCAACAGAACATAGATAACTCGATAGATTCCGGCGCGATCTCTGAATCTTAGTTCGTGTACACCTTTCCCAATACTTGGCATTGGACGAGACAACGGCATCGAAAGATTGTGGCCCTCATTCAAGCGAGCCAAAACATCAACCAGTTCTCCTCTGACATCTTCTGGGAAATCTTCTATTTCTTTACTGCATTGTTTGAGGGAACGAATCATCGATCTTAATGTCTCATAAGTAAGACATTAAATCAAGCCCAAGATTACAAATGATGCCCGGTAAAAACTAAGTCCATGAAAATCAAATACTTAGAACCCAGATTCGCGGATAAAGCGCGTTAATTGAATAGATTTTCATTTTATAAAATTAAACAAAGTTTTTCTATCCAAGATTTTCGTTTTTGAAAATCAGGAGGCCTCGTCATGCCCAAAATTTAACTTATTTACCTCGA
>JAEUWH010000001.1 GCA_016785955.1 Pseudobdellovibrionaceae bacterium
GTTCGCCGCCGAAGTTACTCGTGTGGCAAAAGAAGTCGGCACCGAAGGCCGCCTGGGTGGGCAAGCCGATGTGAAAGGAGTTTCTGGAACTTGGAAAGATTTGACTGACAATGTGAACGGTCTAGCGGGAAATCTGACTGCGCAAGTTCGTAACATTGCCAAGGTCACCACTGCCGTGGCCAAAGGTGATCTGTCGCAAAAAATCACTGTCGATGCCAAAGGCGAAATCTTCGAATTGAAAAACACCATCAACGTCATGGTGGATCAGCTTTCTTCCTTCGCGGCTGAGGTTACTCGCGTGGCCAAAGAGGTCGGTACCGAAGGCAAGCTCGGCGGACAAGCCGATGTGAAAGGAGTTTCTGGAACTTGGAAAGATTTGACTGACAATGTGAATGGTCTAGCGGGCAACTTGACGGATCAAGTTCGTAATATCGCAAAAGTCACCACTGCCGTGGCCAAAGGTGATTTGTCACAAAAAATCACTGTCGATGCCAAAGGTGAAATTCTTGAACTAAAAAATACCATCAACGTCATGGTGGATCAGCTGAACTCGTTCGCCGCCGAGGTTACTCGCGTGGCAAAAGAAGTCGGTACCGAAGGCAAGCTTGGCGGACAAGCCGATGTGAAAGGAGTTTCTGGAACTTGGAAAGATCTGACCGACAACGTAAACGGTCTAGCGGGAAATCTGACTGCGCAAGTTCGTAACATTGCCAAGGTCACCACCGCTGTGGCCAAAGGTGATCTGTCGCAGAAAATCACTGTCGACGCCAAAGGCGAGATCCTTGAGCTAAAAAACACCATCAACGTCATGGTGGATCAGCTGAACTCGTTCGCCGCCGAGGTTACTCGTGTGGCAAAAGAAGTCGGCACCGAAGGCAAGCTCGGTGGACAAGCCGATGTGAAAGGAGTTTCTGGAACTTGGAAAGATTTGACTGACAATGTGAATTTCATGGCCTCGAATCTGACCACTCAAGTTCGCGGTATTGTTAAAGTCGTGACCGCCGTTGCCAACGGTGATCTGAATCAAAAATTTGTTCTTGAAGCAAAAGGTGAAGTTGCCGCTTTGGCTGAAACCATTAACTCGATGACCGATACCCTCAGAACATTTGCAGATCAAGTCACCACCGTGGCTCGTGAAGTCGGTATCGAAGGGAAATTGGGCGCTCAAGCACGAGTGCCGGGAGTTTCTGGAACTTGGAAAGATTTGACTGACAATGTGAACTTCATGGCCTCGAATCTGACCACTCAAGTTCGCGGTATTGTTAAAGTCGTGACCGCCGTTGCCAACGGTGATCTGAATCAAAAATTTGTTCTTGAAGCAAAAGGTGAAGTTGCTGCTTTGGCTGAAACCATTAACTCGATGACCGATACCCTCAGAACATTTGCAGATCAGGTCACCACCGTGGCTCGTGAAGTCGGTATCGAAGGGAAATTGGGTGGACAGGCGCGCGTTCCTGGTGCGGCCGGTACGTGGAAAGATTTGACCGATAACGTGAATCAACTTGCCGGTAACTTGACCTCACAAGTTCGCGCTATCGCGGAAGTTTCGACAGCCGTAACAAAAGGCGATTTGACCCGCTCAATCACTGTGGAAGCTCAAGGAGAGGTCGCCGCACTCAAAGGCAACCTGAACCAGATGATCGGCAATCTAAAAGATACGACCGAGAAAAACAAAGAACAAGACTGGCTAAAAACAAATTTAGCAAAATTTTCAGGTATGATGCAAGGTCAGCGAAGTATCACATCTGTCGCGCAACTGATTATGTCCGAGCTGACTCCACTTGTGGATGCACAACAAGGTGCCTTCTTTATGTTAGAAGCCGAAAATCATGAAGGCTCGCTGAATTTGATCGCCAGTTACGCCTTCAGCGAACGTCGAAATGTACTGAACAAATACCGATTCAAAGAAGGCCTCATCGGTCAATGCGCATTCGAGAAAAAACGCATCATCGTCCGTCAACCCGTCGATGATTACATCATGATCACATCATCATTAACGGAAGAAAAACCCAAAAATATCATCGTTCTCCCTGTCCTTTTCGAAGGCGAGTTGAAAGCTGTCATCGAACTCGCTTCAAATCGAGCGTTCTCTCAGAACTATATTATATTCCTAGATCAATTGATGGATTCTGTCGGCGTTATTTTGAATATGATTTCGTCCAGCATGAGAACAGAAGAACTTCTTCAAGAATTAAAGCGCTCGAATGCCGAGCTAGAGGCGCAAGCAACCGAACTCGAAGAACGTTCTAAACTGCTTGAGGTCAAAAACCAAGAAGTCGAACTCGCTTCGCGATCTCTAGAGGAGAAAGCCGAACAATTGTCGCTTATCTCAAAATACAAATCCGAATTTTTGGCGAATATGTCACATGAACTACGCACACCACTTAATAGCTTACTGATCTTATCAAAAACACTTGCCGAAAATCGCGATAAGAACTTAACCCACGAGCAAGTCAAATTTGCCTCGACTGTTCACTCGGCCGGTCAGGATTTACTAGCATTGATCAATGAAATTCTAGATCTTTCAAAAGTAGAAGCTGGTAAAATGCCAGTCACGCCAAAAGCGGTCGAAATTAAAAATGCTCGCGATTACTTAGAGCAAACCTTTCGTCCTGTGGCCGAACATAAAGGTCTAAATTTTGTAATCAAAATGGGTGAAACCCTACCAAAAAACATGTACACCGATGAAAATCGTCTACAGCAAATTTTGAAAAACTTGTTATCAAACGCATTTAAGTTTACCGAAAAAGGCCAAGTCACACTCGAAGTGGGGGTGGCACCAAAAAACCGAGAATTCGCCGTTGATACCTTGAATAAATCAAAAAATGTTATCGTCTTTCGGGTGACAGATACAGGCATCGGTATCCCGCTAGAAAAACAAAAATTGATCTTCGAAGCATTCCAACAGGCCGATGGTACAACAAGCCGAAAATATGGCGGAACAGGTCTTGGCTTGACCATCAGTCGCGAGATTGCCCGCCTGCTGGGTGGCGTGATCGAAGTTGAAAGTCAGCCCGGAACCGGAAGTATATTTACTTTGTTCTTGCCACAAAAATACACAGGCACAGAGATAAGTAGTTCCTCTGAAGGAACCATCGAAACAACCTACGAGTCCCTTCCCTCCAACGTTGACTTCACAGGACGAAAAATTTTGGTGATCGACGATGACGTCCGTAATGTGTTTGCACTCACAAGCATTCTTAAAAACAGAGGTATTGAGGTCATCTACGCCGAGAATGGACGTCATGGTATCGAAGTTCTCGTTGATAACCCCGAAACTGAATTGGTTTTAATGGATACCATGATGCCCGAGATGGATGGCTTAGCCGCAACACAAAAAATTCGAAAACTTGAAAAATTTAAAGATTTGCCAATAATTTCTTTAACAGCCAAAGCCATGAAGGGTGATCGCGAAAAATGCTTAGCCGCAGGCGCCTCTGACTATGTAACCAAACCCGTTGATGAAAACCATTTGCTGTCTGTCATCCACCGTTGGTTAAAGAGCAAAAGAACGAGTAATGTATGAACTCTAGCCTAGTTGATATCTTACTCGTTGATGATCGTCCCGATGGATTGATTGCTATGGAAGCTGTTCTTCGGGATATTCCAAATCTGAATTTAGTTAAAGCCCATTCTGGAACGTATGCATTGGGATTACTAGATTCATATAACTTTGCTGTCATTCTACTTGATGTACAAATGCCAACTTTAGATGGATTTCAGACTGCCGAGCTGATCCGTAAAGGTGGTATCCGTTATAAAAACACCCCGATTATTTTTGTCACCGCAATCAACACGGACGATAACTATATTCACCGGGGATACGAGGTCGGCGCCGTTGACTATATTTTCAAACCGTTTGAGCCCTATATTCTGCAAGCTAAAGTTAAAATTTTTGTCGATTTGTTTTTAAAAAATCAACAACTTCAACAGCAAGCCTTAGTCATCCGCGAGAGCGAACGTCGTGAGAAATATTTCAAACTTACCGAGCTAGAGGTAGAAAGTCTACGTCAGTATCGCAAACTTGCGGACTCGATTCCCCACATTGTTTGGAAAGCCAAAGTAGAAGGAACCGTCGACTACTTCAATAAAGTTTGGTATCAATATACTGGGGCCAACGAAGGCGAAAGCATTGGCCTGTCCTGGCAATCCTATATTCACCCCGATGATCTGAGCCGTGTTCTTCTAAACTGGATGCGTTCAATAGGAATTCTGAAATCTTTAGAAGTAGAAGCGCGTATTCGCCGTCATGATAACGAGTGGCGATGGCACTTTGTTCATGCCGTTCCAGATTTGAAAGAAAATGAAATCTTGTCTTGGGTCGGAACGTGTACAGATATTCATGATCGTAAAATAAGTGAAGAGAAATTGGTGATAGCGCAGCAGCAGGCCGTCTCCGCAAATTTGGCCAAAACTTATTTTCTAGCCAATATGAGCCACGAGATACGCACCCCGATGAGTGCAATTCTGGGTTTCACCGAACTGTTGCGAAACCCAAAGCAAAGTGAAAGCGAACGGCAACATGCTTTATCTACGATTCATAGAAACGGAAAACAGTTACTGAATGTTATTGATGAAATTTTAGATATTTCAAAAATTGAGGCTGGACGCTTGGAAATTGAAGTTATCGACTTTAGCTTAATCGACTTGTTGTATGATATCAAATCGCTGCTTACTGTAAAAACTGAAGAAAAAAAATTACAGTTGCGATTTATTTTAGAAAACACCATTCCCGAAAAAATCTATTCAGACCCCACTCGTGTGCGACAGATTTTAACAAATATTGTCAGCAACGCCATCAAGTTTACCGAGAAAGGGTCCGTACATGTCAAAGTCCGCTGGCAAGGTCCACAAGATAAGGACAACAGTTCGGATGGTCTATTAGAAATATGGGTTGAAGACACGGGGGTAGGAATAAAAGAAGATCAGGTGGATCGCCTATTCCAGCCGTTTGCGCAGGTGGACAGTTCAACCACCCGACTGTTCGGTGGCACTGGTTTAGGCTTAGCTCTCTCTCAAAAATTGGCCGAAGCCTTGGGTGGGACTGTGATGCTTGAATCTACTCGCTCTGAAGTCGGTAGCACATTTAAGATTCAAATTAAATCAAGACCCGTAGAAAATTGTGAATGGGTCACCGGATTTAAAAGTATTACTCCTGAAAATGATGGCCACACTTTTGAACACGCAGAAGTTAATGCCCATTCTTTACAAGGAATGAACATACTGCTGGTAGAGGACGCCCCCGACAATCAAATGGTGATCGGTATGTTTTTACGCTCGGCGGGAGCCCAAGTAGACTTTGCTGACAATGGCTACGAAGGCATTTCAAAGGCCGCTGAAAATGCGTACGATATTATTTTGATGGACATTCAAATGCCCAAACTGGATGGCTATGAAGCAACTAAAATTCTACGAAAAAATGGATTCAAAATTCCTATCATCGCACTGACTGCTCATGCATTAATGGAAGAACGCACCCGTTGTCTAAAGGTCGGCTGCTCTGAACACTTCACGAAGCCGGTGGACAGCAAAAAGCTGATTGCTTTAATAGAACGTCTCGTGAAGCAAAACAAAGCGCCATGGCCGCCACCGGAAAACAAAGATGCTATCCTTTCAAAAACGTTTATTCGTCCAAATTAGAAAAAGCGTTCTTCAAAAAATGAAGTCAGATATTTTTTAATTAACGACGGCTTAATCGGTTTTTCCATGAACTCTAAAGGCGTATCTGTGTTCGCGGCGACTTCTTTGTATTGAGGAAAATTCATACTCGACATCATCAAACACTTTGTATCGGGAAAAGTATCCAAAATTTTATGGCACAAATCCAATCCCGTGCCAGAGCCTTCTAAATAGTAGTCCGAAATGACTAGATCACAAGGCTGAGTCTTTAAACTTTCCAAAGCCTCAACTTCAGAAACGGCGGTGACTATTCTTATATCTTTACTGTACTCCCGGACGGCCATTTCAATAATCATACGACAAAATATATCATCCTCAACGATCAGCACACGGCCTTTTGATTTCATGCGAATAAGATCCATATAGTATTCAAGATACTGGTTGAATTCTTCATTCACGCTGTTCAAAGAGTTTTCTTCACTAATCAACTGAGGAGAACGAACGTCTTTTGTTTCTTTGTTGGCCGTGCTGTTGGCCTCTGAGCTTTTATGAATAAAATCTAAAATCGACATATCGTCCTCCCTTCGTAAAATTGTGGTAAATTGCCGAACAAGCGTGCTATCACCCGCCTCAATGGCCTTGCGTATTTTCTGGCACAGTTTAGGAGTTTGATTTGCAAGGACCGCTTGGCTATCTTTTAGTTGCAAAAATAATTCATGATCTCGCACCATCGTCGAGTCAGTCATACTTGGTCCCTCCTTAGTGTTCCCTATCCGTCATTCATTAACGAACGTACTTTAGCTTTGGCTAAATTGTCTGATAAGTTATTTATATAGCAAACGCAAGACCACTGAACTGTATTCTTTTAACGTATTTTCAGTATTTTAAAGGGGCAATTGTCTACAGGCTGGTGCTTAACTCGCCGGTATTAAAATGCGTATGATTAGCTATAGTTTTTATTAATAGCTGCCGATCAACAGGCTTACTGATATGATCAACAAAACCACTTTGCAAACAGCGACGACGCTCTTCCTTCATCGCGTGCGCCGTTAACGCGATCACGGGTTTATTGTAACCATTTCGCTTGAGTTCCTGGATCGCGCCATAACCATCCAGAATCGGCATTTGTAAATCCATCAACACGAGGTCGTACTTATTGCGAGAAGCCTTTTCTACGCCTTCCTGTCCGTTGCTAGCGGTATCCAAGGTTACACCCGTCTTTTTCAACAAATGTGTAACAATCAATTGATTATCAAGACTATCATCAACCAATAGAATTTTAAGATGACGAAAATCGGGGGGTTGTTCGACAGAAGGAGCGAGATCGACTGGTTGAGGACTAAAGTTTTGAAACAAAACTTTCCTCAGATCCCCAGGATCAATTGTGATACTAAACGTACTTCCTCTGTCAGGAGTGCTCTCTAAAAGAACGACGTCCCCACCCAAACTGTTCGCCAGTTTCTTTGAAAGCGCTAGTCCCAAACCTGTTCCTCCATATTTGCGCGTCGTGGAAATATCTTCTTGGCTAAAAGGCACAAATAAATTCTTGGCATGATCTGGTTTGATTCCTTTTCCTGTGTCCCGCACCAAAAACCGCAGTTTTGATGTCGCAACACTATTACTAAGCATAGAGATTTTCACATCAACAGAGCCCTGCTGAGTAAACTTTATCGCATTACCAACGATATTCAGTAAAATCTGTCTTAGCCTCAGTGGATCAGTATAAATAACATCTGGAATGGCCCCATCGGCTGTCACGGTCAACCGAATACCTTTTTCTGTCGCACGCAAATTTAGCAACGATTTAATTTCATTTACAACCTCATCAAAATGAACAGCTATTTTTTCGATATCCAGTTTACCGGCTTCAACTTTAGAAAGATCTAAAATATCATTGATGATATTGGACAACAAAAATCCGTTACGTTTAATGACTTCAGCCCCTCGAACACGCTCTTCGGCACTCATTTCTTGTCCCAGCATAAGTTCTGAAAAACTCAGAATAGCCCCCAACGGCGTTCTGATTTCATGGCTCATATTAGCTAAAAATGCACTCTTCGTTGAGCTGGCAACATCAGCACGTTCTTTTGCTCTTTTCAACTCGTCTTCAATTTCCTTATATTGAGTTACATTGTTTGCAAGCAGGATGAAACTTGTAACTTGTCTGAATTCATCGAGTTCAGGAACCAGCGTAATGTTATAAACAACATTAGGTGCCTCTTTTGCCTGTTGCGTCTCAAAGCGTTCGAAGGAAACGACTTCCCCCAGAAGAACCCGTTTTATGAATGGCTCCATCGTTAAGTATCGATCGATCCCCAAAACTTCTTGTAACGTGTGACCTATAATTTTTCTGCGATTAAAACTTACCCAGTAGCCAAATTTTTCATTTGCAAATATACATTCTTCGTTAACGTTCATTTGCGCAATCAGTACAGGCAATGCATTCGTGACAATTCGTAGCTGCGCCTCTCGTTCCTGCAACTCTCTTGTTCGATGTTCAAAGCGTTGTTCAAGATTTTCATTGAGTCTTTGCAGTTTCAGTTCTGCTTCTTTACGCTCGGTAATGTCACGAGTAACTTTTGAGAAGCCGGTCAACTGGCCACTTTGGTCATACAATGCGGTCACAAGCAAACTGGCGACAAATCTTGATCCATCTTTGCGCAGACTAATGCCTTCATGTTCGTAACGGCCCTTGACTCGTGCCACGTTCAAATCCAGGTCTGGTATCCCGGCTTCGACGTCTTCTGGCAAATAAAAAATTGAAAAGTGTTTTCCAAGGACTTCCTCGGCTGTGTATCCTTTTATATTTTGTGCGCCCGTGTTCCATGTGGTCACGATGCCGCTAGGATCTAGCATGTAGATGGCGTATTCATTTACAGCCTCAACCAGAATACGAAAACGTTCTTCACTTTTACGCAAGATCTCTTCCGTTTGCCTTCTTTTCTCGGCATTCGTCTTTAGATCCGCTGCCATTTTATTAATTGCACGCGACAACTGCCCCAGCTCATCTTCCGAACGAACTTGGGCCATCTGCGAAAAATTACCTTTGCCCACTTCTTCGGCGGTTGCCGTCAGTTCTTTCAGTGTGGCACTCAAGTTTCGACTAAAACGATACGTTAAGTATATTCCTGTTCCCTCAATCGTGGCGACAACTAAAAGCAGGATTGTTAACAGCACTCCTTCTAACCACCGTGATCCTGCCCCCAGTGCTTTGGAAAAATTCATTTCCTCTTGGGTCAATGCCGTATTAATTTGCGCAATTCGTTTCAAGGCGCGCTCTTGCGCTTGCGGACGTTTCTTTTGAATTGCTTGATGAAGATCTTCTCCGGCTTCGCGCAACTCTGTGATTAATCGGTCCCCATTCGTCCATGCAGTAATGGCTTTTTCTAAATAGCTAATCCAGTGAAATCGCTGTAGCAACTCGATCATGCCATCAATATCTTTGGGATGGTTGCCCCCCATTAAAAATCCACGACGTACTTCTTCGTGTTTAAAATCGTTTTTGGACAGCTCGAGTAAAGCAATGTGATCACCTTCGTTAATTTTCAAATTTTCTTTGAAATCTTTATACTGACGAGGGTCTCCTGTAATCACATATTGGTATAAGCAATGAATGGCATCTTTTTGAGCTTTGGTCCAAAGACCTTCTCCCGCAACAAATGCCCGAACAGCCGACAAGGTTGACATTGCAAACATCAACGTCAACAACTCGCTGGCAATTAAAAGTGCCATCACCCCAACGATGCCATATAACTTTTTCGTGACAGATAAATTATGCCACCAAGTAAAAACTCGTGAGTAGGACGTGACAAATTTTAAACACCGATTCAATACAGGATTGATCGTCTTCACTATTTTAATAAATTTTCCTATGTTTACCGGGTTTGAAGGCGAATTCAGAATAAAACACAACCTTTCACGTTCTCAAGTATATAAAAATCATTACTTTTTTTGGGGCAAAATTCCTCGCCATGGGGAATAAAAATATGTTTACACGGATGACTTCGAACGAAATGAATCACAGCTGGCCCCGTCATTGCAACTCGTTGCAATAGGCTGGCTTGTTATCCCCAGTCGACACCCAGAAACTCACATGACAACGAGCGCAAAGAACACGGAGGTTTTATGTTTTTCTCATCACGCCTGGTAGAGGCATTAAAAGCTGATCACACAAAAATACGTGCAGAAATTAGCTTACTCAAAGAAACTGACATTTCACAATTAGATCGTCAGCTTTGCTTTGGACGATTTTTACCACTCCTTGTTTCCCACACCCAACGAGAAGAAAAAATTGTTTATAAATTTATGAAAGAACAAGATGACGAAAATTTAAACTTCATGGCCTATGAGGGCCAAACCAAACATTCAATCGCCGATCAATTGATCGAAGATATGCTGTCTGACAAGATAAATAATAAAGAATGGTCGGCCAGCGCCAAGGTCCTGGCCGAATTGGTTGAGAAACACCTTGATGAAGAAGAAAATGAGGTATTCCCCTATTTGAAACGTCACTTAGACTCGGATACAGATACTGAATTGTGTATAAAGTATCAAACGCCCTATCATGATTTCGATTCTTATCGATATGACGATAAAGAGATCTCATCCGAGTCTCCTCGCTGGAGTTGACAATGAAAACAGGAAAAATACTTGTCTGTGATGGACTTTTTGCTCTGGTAATCATTTTTGGACTTAACTCTTGCGATCAACATTATAGTTCTAAAAAGCCTGCTTCACCCAGCAGTCAACAAATTATGACTTTATCCAGTCTGTGTAATTTTGGTAAATAGACTTGATAATTAGAACCGTAACTATACTCGACGCCATTCTGCCTGGGTGTTAGACGACGCCTTCTATTAAAAGGCGAAAAACCCTAGAGTTTGATTGCCTGTACAAAGGGCCCCTCTTATACTCCACCTACACTTCTACTTTATTTATTTAAGGAGGCTTTTATGAAAATTGAAATTGGTATTAACGAAACAGATCGTCAAAAAATTGTTACTGGTTTATCTCATTTGCTGGCGGATAGTTATATTCTTTATCTTAAAACACATAACTTTCACTGGAATGTTGAAGGACCGATGTTTAACACTCTTCATCAAATGTTCATGGATCAATACACTGAAATGTGGAATGCGTTGGATTTAATTGCCGAACGAATTCGTGCTTTAGGCAGCTACGCTCCTGGATCTTACAAAAAGTTTGCACAACTTTCGTCAATTCCTGAATCTGAAGAATCATTACCGGCCAAAGAGATGATCCAACAACTCTTACACGGGCATGAGACTATAGCCAAAACCATACGCCAAATATTTCCCGTTGCAGAACAAGGGAATGATGAGTCGTCACTCGATTTATTAACTCAACGATTACAAGTACATGAAAAAACAGCGTGGATGTTACGATCTTTATTAGCTGAAAAGTAATATAGTAATTTGGACGTACCTCTGCTGGGACGCACGTGCCTTGAACGCGCGTCCCAATGACTCGAGCATGGCTAAACGCCATTCAAATCCAGCGTACACATTGACCTCCGACGGAGGTCAAAATTCGATATAAAATTTTCATCGCCCATTGTCACTGACACTTTGCCTATGCTACTGTCCGCGCGGGGGTTTTTATGAGCAAATTAGCTTTACTTTTTGCAGTTACAATTCTATCGGCATGTCACTCGCCAAAGCCAGCAGACACATTCAACATCAGTGATGAATCCGCAGGCGTGATTTATGGCAAAGACTCTCGATTGGATCTCAATTCAGTAAACTCAAAAGCTATCGAAAACCTTTCCAGAATTTCTGTCGCGCTGATTGATAAATCAAAATTAAGAGCGTCCGCGGATGGAATGATCGAAATCACAGGCAAAACGCTTCAGCAAAGTGCTAAATTCTGCCCTTCAGAACCATTCATTCAGCAGCGCGCACCCGCGTTTTGCTCTGGAATTTTATTTCGTGGTAAATACGTGCTCACAGCTGGTCATTGTATGAGCGAGCCCACCAGCTGTGCTGACACCGCATTCGTGTTTGGCTTTCAGATTCCTAACGGTTCCACAAATTGGAACTACAAAGTACCCGCACGAAATGTATTTTCGTGTCGACGAATTGTAGCCCATCAGTTTTTAGATGGTAGCCGCCCAATGGGAGCCCTCAGCACTCATGTTCGCAATGACTTTTCAGTTGTCGAACTCGATCGTCAAGTCGCAAATCAGGGCGCCATCGCGGTCACCGAAACGCCCCCTAAATTGCTAGACCCAGTTATGGTCCTGGGCTACCCATCCGGATTACCATTAAAATATGCAAATGGTGTTGTCCTAGAAAGTATTCCCAACGCGGTTTACTTTAGAACAAACTTAGATACCTATGGTGGCAATTCAGGCTCTCCTGTATTCAATGCGACGGGCGCGCTGGAAGGAATTTTAATTCAAGGTCACCAAGATTATGCTCGCACCTCGACGGGCTGCCTAGCCTCTGTAAAATGTATTAACGGCGGCAATTTTTGTATGGGCGAGCGTGTTCTTAAAGCTCATTTAATCCAAAAGTTTTTAAAAATTAACTCGTTCTAAATCAGATCGATTGATGATCCGAGTCCATTGATTCGTTTTTGAATTATGGATCTTCCAAATAAATGCATCTAAGACATAGTGAGTCCCCTGAGGCACTGCCAGCAAGGGGACTAGATAAGTCAGCCACTGTACACTTGTTTCAAAAACCTGATTGCGGTTCAAAAAAAACACCGATAAATGTTCTTTCCAAACCAAAACCGCCCACAAAAATTCTTCGATGTAGGCCAAACCAACCAAACAAAGAATAAAAATAACTATGTTAGGACGCCGAAACACGGCCAGCTGATAGCTGGTCTTGTTATGTCTTTTGTATACCCAAATCAAAGCTAAATACGGTATTCCGTGAGCCACCACGTTCGTCAGTGTAAAAATAATGTCATTGTTGAACTGGACGATACCCAAATACCAAATCAGCAATGTTCCCAAATAGATTCCATTTTTAGGCCAATTTATGAAACCAGCACGTTTCGTTCTTTGAATTTCGGTACAAATATACGCGGCTATCGCTATCACCAAAATAGTGTTAAGAATAAAAACCAAAGTACTTGATTGAAAATAAATAAAATCATGACTAATAAACCAGTTAAAGTCTTTAGGCCCAGAAGCATGCCAAATCAAAACTGGAATGACTGTCACAAAATATATTGCGTATTGATTTATATAGCGCTGCCAAGAGAAAGAAAATAATTCCTGCCCGGCATAGATTCTAAAGAATCCGTATTGCTGTCGAATAAAATGAAAAACAGCCAGGTAGGCCAAAAATCTCCAAAAGCTGAGTGGACTGACGGAATACAACAATACCCCCAGAAACCAAACCGTAAATGGAATCAGCCATAAAATCGTCGGGAATCTCTGTGATTCATTTTTATCTAGATACACCCGAAACAATGTCGAATATACATGAGCAACATCAATACATAACACCAGCACAAACCAAACCCATACCGGCATCACGTCAGCATCTTTAACCATTGGATACAAAGCCAGCGCCAGAATGACTGCATAAAAATGTGGTCCAATCACCCAGGCCCAATCAAAACGCGGCGAACTTATCCAAGTCTGCAATCTTCTAGCTGATACCGACATACTTCAAGACTTCCCGTGCCGTTTGATGTCCCCAAAAGTGTGCTTCCTCAAACAAAGACATTCCCGAATTGTCCGTGTGGGAAAAGAAAATTCCTTTTTTATTTTGATATCGAGATCTCGTTGTGAAAACTTTTTGCATACGTCCAATTCTTGGTCCCATCATCGCATGGCCATGAACTTTGACATCTACATTCCTAATATGTTTTGAAATCCCAGGATGCATAAATTCAAACTCGCTGACCACTTGCTGGGCCCACTGTTGCCACGACATACCCGAAATTTTCTTCCTGATTTCTGTTGCCGTATGATTTTTTTCATACAGTGGCCAATACAGCGTCAGCACTGTCGTACCATCCGTTCGGGCGCGAAGCTCTTGATGTCGGGCATGGACATAACCCAAGCTTTTTGAGCCAAAACGCACGTTATCCCAATGCAACTTATTTAGTTCATTTGCAGGCAACTTTAAGGTGACGTTTGCTACCACCCAACTGTAGTAGTCGTCGGCATCAACCTCGGGTAAGTCAGTCTTCTGTTTAAACAAGTATTGTGATAAAAACTGGGGTGCCGAAAATATCAATGCGTGCGACTGACAAGCTGTCATCTGACGAGATTGAAAATCAAATATACGACTGGCAACCCGCTTTGGTCCTTGCCAATGTATATCTATTACGGCTTGGTTACTGGCGATGTGATTTTTTAAAATTTCTTCAAGTCTTTGTAAAACCCAGCCGTTACCCTCGGGCCAAGTCAATATCCTATGATCATCATACTGCCCCAGTGGTCTTCGAGAACAAAAATAATGTAGCCCGGCCCATGCCGAGACCAAATCTGTCCCCATACCATAATCATCCAACATACAATAATTCATGTACCAATGAACAACATCCGAGTTAAAATTATTTTTTTTCAAAAATTGATCGAATGAAATTCTATCCAAAGCTAAATGTTCAGGATCCTGACTGGATAACATGACCGGAATTGAAAAAACAAAACGACCGTCTCTTCCCTTTTTATATTTATAGGCTTCCACCAGATCATGAAAGCGCTTCAGCTGATCTTGATCCTCTCGAGTAATATTTTTAGATGGCAAAATGCTTTCCTGCCATTCTCCTCGCATAAATAATCGCTCTTGTGGATCTTGGCAAAGATACTCTTCCGAAAATTCAACGTTCTTTCCACCGGCCTTGGCCACCCCCATATCTTTTAAGAAAGTGACTAATTCAACATTTTCCATATTAGGAAGAGGAATATAATGAGCACCCCAAGGATATTTAGAAACTGCATTTTCCCCGTACGACGAATTCCCCCCAATGCGATCGTTCATTTCCACAATTCGAAAATTATTAAACCCATGAGTCTTCAAATAATATCCCGTAAGAAGACCAGACATTCCGCCCCCCGCTATCAGGACAGGAACCTCTTCATACCCGCGAGGCTCCATCGCCATTGCTTTCCTTAATTGATGACCACGCTCGGACTGATCAATCAATTCACCCGTATAGTTAAGTTCTTCAGTACTACGACTACGCCGTTGATGAAATGTATATATCGAGCCTAAAAAAGCCGATGAGGTCAGCAGCCCATATTTAAGAAACTCGCGACGATCAGTTTTCATAATGTCCGTAATTTTCCCACTCTTGCTCGAAAGTGCGCACAAGAACCTGGTTATTTAGGCGATTCACTTCTTTGGTTTCTCCAATCAAGTCTTTACTGAACTGGAATAGGAATGGAATCATTTCTTGACTCAGAAACTGCAAACCGGCCGGTAACGCCCATGTTGAGTCTTTGATCTCGATAGGTATTCTAGAGGCTAGCACATATCCCCACTCTCCAAAAGAAGGAACGTACACATGATAAGGTCGAGTATAAAGGCCCACATCATTCAATGTGTTTACGATAATTTGAAAAGATTTTTTAGCCACGTAGGGCGACGTACTTTGAACGGCGATCAGACCGTCAATTCCGACAGTTGACATCAAATATCCATAGAATGTTCGCGAGTACAGTTTTCCCAAAGCAAATTGGGATGGATCTGGGAAATCCACAATTACAAAATCAAATTGCCGACGATTATTTTTTACCCAAACAAACGCATCTTGATTGACCACTTGAACCTTTTTATGGGTAAGTGCGTTTTGATTCAACGAGGTCAATATCGGGTTTGATTTAAACAAACCTGTCATTTGGTCATCCAAATCTACTAGAACAATTTCTTCGACGGATGGATATTTTAAAACTTCCCGCGCGGCTAAACCATCACCACCCCCAAGAATCAAAACACGTCTTGGTTTGTCAATTTGCCCCAGGCCAACATGCACAAGACTCTCGTGATAACGATATTCATCTTTAGAACTAAATTGCAAATTACCATTCAAGTACAGCTTCATGTCACCATGACTTTGCGTCAGCACTATTTTCTGGTAAGACGTATTTTTCTTAAAAACGATACGTTCACGATAGTTTTGCACCTCTAGGGAACTCACAAGCCGTTCCGAATAACCAAACGCAATGACCATTATGATTAGGGTTAAAATCGCCTTAACTCGCAAAAATTTTTCTGACTTAATCTCGGTTTTAAAAACCACGATCGTCATCAATGCCACGGCCACATTAAAAATTCCGAACAACAATGCCGATCGCACCAGCCCCAGATAAGGCACAAGCAACAAAGGAAAAGATATCGAAGCAATAAGCGCGCCGATATAGTCATACGTAAAAATTTTCGAGACCAAATCTTTAAATTCGAAACGATCCTTCAAAATTCTCATGAGCAAAGGAATTTCCAAACCCACAAAACAACCGATAATGAAAATAATTGTATACAGAATAAAACGAAACGAAGAAACATACTCATAAGCCACAAACAAGAATGCCGCCGAAAAACCTCCAATGATTCCGATGACGATCTCGATTTCGATAAATACATTTAACAAATTACGATAGAAAAATTTCGAAAAATATGAACCCACACCCATTGCAAATAAGTATGTCCCAATAATGGTCGAAAACTGCGTGACCGAGTCACCTAATAGATAGCTCGCGAGGGCACCAGTGATAAGTTCGTAAATCAGGCCACAAGTGGCCACCACGAAAACAGAAAATAACAATAAATATGTCATGACAAAAGCTAGCCGCCGTGAATAGCGCTGGCAATGATTTGCGCAATTGCCAAAGCCATTGCACCGGCCGTAATCGCTAACGCGATATTTTTTTCCTCAACAATCTCTTTCCATAAATTTCCGGGTGTCATTTTGTCAAAAACATAGAAAGCAAAAATCAAAACAATAATACCTAATAGCGAAAACACTAAGGCATTCACAATGTACTTAATATTTATTAACACTTCCATTCTAACTCCTCGATTACTTATGCTGAAAGGTTTTCCCAGCCGGTTGAAAATTTTTACCTGAAACAAAATCGTAATAACTGATACCCATATAACTTATATAGGAATATATAAGCACCACTAAAAAACCATACACCAAATAGCCTTTAAGCATCCTCTCTCCAGTATGGTGAATAATCACTTTGAGACCAACGACTCATTTCGAAAGTGCTCGAACGAATAACGTAATAAATCGGGTACAGCAACAACAAGAAAATCGCGATAAGAAAATTCCCCCATGACGTATTACCTTCGGATAATTTTAAACTAAACGACATCGGTGCGGACTGTCCTGAATTTGTGGTGATATTCATATAGTACGTACCAGCGGGTAATTTAGCCACTCGACGATCACTGTCCCGCGAACCTTCACTCCAATAGCCCTCATAATCCGAGCCCGAATAAAACTCAATACCCTGATCATATTCATACTCTTCTCCGGTCTCTTGATTCACAATTTCAGCGGCAATTTCAAACCAATCGTTAGAAACATTGGCATTCAAATCGGAATGAATGTACCCCCCACGATCCGTAACTGTAAAAGTGTCCGTCTTAATCACGGTGCCTTTGGTTGTCGACAAATCATACCTAACATTCAAAACATCGCGTTTTAAAATTAAAACTAAGAACACAAACTGTATACATATCAACAGCAGGCTCAGACAAGTGACGTACAGAACAATCGTATTTTTTTCTTTATGCGGTGAGGGCTGATGAGGTGCCACTCCCACATCCCAAGGCATTCGCCCTGCCAGCTTGAATGCTGTTTCGATTTCGATTCGATCGACATATTGCCCCAATGACCAAATCTCTTCATCATTGTCTTTTTCAACAGACAGCATTTCCGGTGGATGAATATAGTCCTCAGCTGTAACAAGATCATTTTCCTTCACCCGCCAATAAAACTCGCCCAGAACGTATAGGGTTTTGACTTTGCCCTTATGAAATAATTCGTATTTTCTATTTAGATAAGTCGCGGTTTTAGCGTTGTCACTTATCTTAGGAGCCGATTTTGTCTTGATAACATAGCTCCAGTGCCCATCCATGCAGACCAAAAATCGATAACCCACAAATGGGTTAAAAAGTAAATATTCAGACCACTGATACTGCTCCAAGTGATCACTGCGTATCAAATAGCCAATAACTTCCCAATCATGACCTTGAAAATGATACCGACCACCTAGCGGAATCAACGGCATGGCCATCTTTTTCTGCGCTTTAATAATGATTTTTAAAGATTCATTTTCATTTGACAGGACAGACAAACAACTGGGACACACACAGCTGAGGGATTTATCGGCATACTTAATCGTAACGCTCCCACCACAAGATGGACAGACTAAAGCTTTTACCATCCTTTGATCTCTTTCAAGTTTTCAAATTTAAAATCTTCGAAATATAAAACCTGTCCGTAATACAATTGACTGCTAACGATCCCAAACTCGACCGTCAGCTTTAAATCACCCGTCGATGCAAGCTCGGCAACCATACGCTGGCGATTTCTATCCGGCGCCCATGGCAACTGCCCCACAAAACCAGACATCCCGGCCGTTCTGATATCAACAATTTTGAAAGCATCTTGATCCCTTAACAAGCCAGCAGACCAAACACCTATTTTCTTTATAATCTCGTTAGGTACATCGACAACGGCACCCACCTCACGAGACAATGGTGGCGGAATAACCAGCGGTTCTAACAAAAATTGATATTCGCCTTGGGCTTGCACGAGCCACGCATAATTAGAATTTTGCACAGGTTGATCCAACTGCAGAAACCACTCGTGCCAAAAACCTTCGTGATGATTCAAACGAACCCCACCCGCAATTGTAAATCCAGTTTTTTGGTATGTTCCTCGAGTGCCAATCTGTAATGGGTTCAGATCATCCTGCAAATCAGCTTCTTTTCCCCATAATTCGATATTTTTATCATGACGAACAACCAGCGATCGGCAATATTCACACACCGTCGATACCGCAAAAGAACTCGTATATTTTAGTGTTGCCCCACACTGAGGACACAAAAATGGATCCATGCCCAACCTTTTTTTTAGTGTCTTTAGCGTGTACCAGGCCGAAACCTTTGTCTATGATTTTCTTGTTTAAAGAATCGACAGAACACCAAACTTTCCCAATTTGATTCCATCGACTTCAAAAAAAAATTCGCTCATGCTAGTATCATGATCGAGTCATAAGAGATGACTTTAATACAGGATGTAAGCGGCAAAATTTATATTGAATTTGAAGGAGTAGATTCATGTTTGCACAAAACCGCTTTGTTCTGATGCCCTGTTTGTTTTTCCTTTTAACGACCTCTTGCAAGCTAACAAGCGACAATTCTGTCACTGAAACAACCACGCCTGGCTCTGCCGAAACAACTCCAGTCGTCGATTTTTCGGTCATCAATGACACAACACAGACGCCACCCCCCAATGACGACCCAACTGTTTTACCGCCGCCACCTACCGATCCCTCCGACCAAAACTTTCAAGAAGGATTCTCGATCAACAATAACGCAGCTTATACCAATCAATCTTTTGTCGATTTAAACTTTCGTACACTAGCACCATCAAAAATTAAAGTCGGTCACGCAATGAATTGCAGCGATGGAATTTGGGAAACGTACATTCCCGAAAAAAGAATCGCCTTAACCGAGTTAAACAAAACCTTAACTTACACGGTCCAATTTGAAGATTGGGAAGGCAGCAAATCGGCTTGCTATCGCCAATCCATCACTCATGATAACATCGGCCCTGAAATCGTTTTTCAAACCTATCCAGCCTCATCCATAGAGATTGGTACCGCGTCCGAAATCACTTTCTATGTTCGGGACGACCGCTCCGAGATTATCTCGATGGACTGTTCAATGAACAGCACAACCAAACCCTGCCTTGCCGGAAGCAACAAAGTCAGCCTACCAGCAGAAATACCTATCGGAAACTATACCTTCACCGTCTCGGCCAAAGACGACTTAAACAACATCACGACCAAATCAATAACGTGGATTGTTCATAGTCTGTATAAAAAAGTTTTGCAAAAAATCACTGTAAATAATTACAAAAAAGTGGACGTACTTTTCGTCATCGACAATTCAGGATCAATGGAGTACGAACAAAAAAATATGGCGCAGCGAACTTCACAGTTTCTGTCCATTCTGCAAGGACTAGATTATCAAATTGCCGTTACCACGACAGATCCCAGAAACATCAACTTGGGCGATGGCCGCCTTATTTCACTGACCGGTGGCACCGGCGCGAAGGTAATTACTTCGTCTTTACCGGTATCAACGGCACAAAATCTTTTGAGTCAAACACTGCAACGTTCAGAAACAGGCTCCGGAGACGAGCAAGGAATTCGCGCCGTCTATCGTGCAATCGAACGTTACAATAGCAATGAAAGCGAGCTGCGTAGTTTTCTGCGCAACGATGCTCAGCTATCAGTTGTACTTATTTCAGATGAAGATGAATCTGCAAATTCAATAAAAAATGATCCCGCAAGCTTGTTAAGTTTAATCCATGCAACATGGGGTGGACAAAAGCGTTTTAATTTCAATTCAATTATCACTCGCCCCGGAGATTCCGCCTGTCACTCGACGCATGGATACACTTATGGACATCGATATGCCTCACTTTCCTCAATGACCGGTGGTGTTCTTGGAAATGTCTGCGACATGGATTACACAAATCAAGTCACGGGCATCGCTGATGAAATTCGGCGCCTCCTGAAGACTCTGACGTTATCATGCCAGCCAGTAAATCCATTCCCAATCGTGATCAAAAAAGAAAGCACCTTTGTGTCTCAAAGCTATACTTTGGAGGGATTGAATATTAAATTTACAAAAGAGCTGGATCCGGGAAGTTACGAAGTTGAATACACATGTTTGAAGTGAATATAAACGTACACGTGCCTGCGATTGGGTGTCCTAATGTGGCACAGGTGTAAACAAATTGCACCCAATCATATGTGAATCAGGTATTCTGATACAGAGGTTGGCGTATGAAGGCACGTTATTCATGGTACACTATTTTGTTTCTTGCTTTTAGTTCTATGACGGTACTATTCACAAATTGCGCTGGTTCACATCCCGATACCATCATTGATCCAAATGCATCGAGTGCGGAAGTAGAAAGTAATATGGAGGTCGTTACCGAATTCAGTGGCAAGCTCTCGGCGAGCTTTCAATATGTTTCGACCGATGGCAAAGCTTGGGGATACGCTTTAGACTCGCAAAATAAAACAAAAGCTTTGAAGGTCATTTTCTATGCCGGTGGCCCCATCGGAACAGGCACCTACGCCGGCGAAATCGTCGCCAAAGAGTCTGGCGTAGGCCCCAACGCCGGTCATTATTTTAACTTTAAAGTTCCACCGGAGTTGGCCAATGGACAATATCAAAAGCTTTGGGCCTATGGCCACGAAGCGAAACCAGAGTATTTAATCAAGCCCAGCCCTGTTACTTTTGTTTCCTATAATCAAAAAGCAGAGGACTATTATAACCAAAACATTGCTCCGTTTGTAAACTCGCAATGCGTGCGTTGCCATACATGGACGTATCAATCTTTGATGTATGGGCCGCTGTTGAATCCTTTGCCGGTCTCGACAGGAACAGCAACTTCAAATCGGTTTATGCGCAAGATGAACGGACAAGACAATCATAATGGCGGCGCTTTCTGTAATAGCGCTAATGATGGAGCATGTGCATTGATTCAAAATTGGTGGCGAGCCGAATTCCAGTAATATTTTCTATTACTTAGATACTTCTTGATTAAAAGACACCATGCCTTGATAACTAGGAACCATGGTATCTATCGGCCGAATGAACTCATTGAAAATTGTCAAACGCTCGATCTATGGTCTTTTTCTTGACGGAGAAGACCTAGGCGAAATCCTTTTACCGAAGCGGTTTGTACCGGATGATTTTACAGTGGGCGAACCATTAGATGTGTTTGTTCACTTGGATTCTGAAGATCGCCTTGTGGCCACCACTCAAAAACCAAAGGCCATGGTCGGTGAATTTGCTTATTTAAAGTTGAAATCGGTAGAGCCTGTCGGTGTTTTTATGGACTGGGGATTGGATAAAGATCTTTTTGTTCACTACACTCAGCAGACTCGCGAAGTCGTGCCTGGCGAAAGTTATCTGGTTTATTTATACCTTGATGAATCTGGGCGCATTTCCGCGTCTATGAGAACGAATAAATTCCTTAAACCTTTAGCGGAGTCTTCTGATTTATTGGGTAAAAAAATTAAGGCATTGCTTTATGCCAAAACCGACCTTGGGTATAAGTCTATTATAAATAACCAACACGATGGCCTACTATATCACTCCGAAGTTTTTGAGAATTTAGAACTTGGGACAACTATTGACGCCTACATAAATAAAATTCGTCCTGATGGCAAAACCGATTTAATTTTGAAAAACTCCAGCGGTGATTCGATTGATGATATCGCGACACAAATTTTGACGGTGCTTTCCGCGAATAAAGGCTCTTTAAAAATTAACGACAAGAGTTCATCAGAAGAAATTTCAAAAATGTTCAAAGTCAGCCGTAAGAAATTTAAAACTGCCTTAGCGGGCCTATATAGTAAACGCATCATCAAGGTCACAGAAACTGGTATTGAACTTGTTAAAAAACCATAGCCATTGCCACGCTGATTTTATGTGTGCTAACCTAGGCCTGTGAAGTTTGAATCCAATTACAATTTACGTTCGTTAAATACATTTAAGCTTAACTCGCAGGCTCGATTTTTCGTCGAGTTAAACCGGGTCGAAGATCTCCACGAAATCTATGATTTCGCGATGGCGAACAATGTTTCGATACGCATTTTAGGTGGTGGCTCAAATTTAATATTACCAGAGCACATTGAGGCCTTGGTTATTAAAAATAATCTCACGGGCTCTCGTTTTACGGGGGAAGAGACTCGTTCCATCAGCATTGCATGCGCCTCAGGAGTGAACTGGCACAGCTTTGTTCTGTCGAGCATTGGACAAGGTCTTTTCGGTTTAGAAAACTTGGCATTGATCCCGGGGACGGTCGGTGGCGCACCAATTCAGAATATTGGTGCCTATGGCGTTGAGGTTAACCAGTTTATCACCAAGGTCACGGGTTATGATTTCGATACCAACACGATAAAAGCACTGACCAATCCAGAGTGTCAGTTTGAGTACCGTCATAGTATTTTTAAAACGCCAGCGTACAAAAATTTTCTAATTACCGAAGTAGAATTTAAATTGTTAAAGCACGCTCAGCCAGTTTTATCATACGCAGAGTTGGCACAAGCTTTTGCCAGACAACCCAATGTGCAAGCACGCGATATTGCCAATAAAGTGATCCAGATTCGCCAGCGCAAACTTCCCGATGTCCAAACAATTCCAAATGTCGGCAGTTTTTTTAAAAACCCCATTACGAACGCTCAAACTGTGTCTAATTTAAAGGTCAAATTTCCAGACTTGGTAGTGCATACGCTGGCCGACGGACAATTCAAACTGGCAGCAGGTCAACTGATTGACAAGCTAGGTTTTAAAGGTCGTCGTCATGGAACTGTCGCAATGTACGAGAAACAAGCACTAGTCATGATAAATTTAGGCGAGGCAAGGCTCATTGATGTAAAGAAAATGACAGATCTAGTTCAACAGGAATGCCTGACCCAATTGGGAATTTTATTAGAAACAGAACCTATTTTTTGGTAAATGCCACCAAAACCACCCTCATCAATATTTTTTCCTTTAAGCCGCATCCCCATTTTGAAAATTAATCGGATTTGCAGATATAGGAATAGACAGAGGGCTAAAACCTTCAGCTGAATTTATTCACAACATCCACTCCACCACTCAAAACGAAAAAGAAAAAAACCGATCATAGATTTAGGACACAAACCACCTGCAAATGCCTACAAGTTAAGCTATTTATTAAAGCACTCGAACCGTAACCGTTTGATTTTTTTCTATATTTAAAGTTTTAGCGTGAAACATAGGCAATGCCAATATTTGAGCATAGTTCCCCCCCCACTATAAATCCTCGAAAACAGACCTATTTTTTTGTTGATCTCTAGCATTCGTCTGTTTATAACAAATGCTTCCTGACTATCACGGGGTGGTAGTTAAGTTGGTTATAACGTCCGCCTGTCACGCGGAAGGCCGCGGGTTCGAGTCCCGTCCACCCCGCCACTTACTACACCGAATATTAAGGTTCGGTTCTACTCCATCAGAGGGGGAATTTCAGGTTCTCCTCCAAAGGTAGGGGCAGTCATGGTTTCTGTTAGCCACAATATGCTTTTACTCTGATTCTATAATTATTACCCAGATTCGCGGATAAAGCGCGTTAATTGAATAGATTTTCATTTTATAAAACCCAGATTCGCGGATAAAGCGCGTTAATTGAATAGATTTTCATTTTATAAAATTAAACACCCAGATTCGCGGATAAAGCGCGTTAATTGAATAGATTTTCATTTTATAAAATTAAACAAAGTTTTTCTATCCAAGATTTTCGTTTTTGAAAATCAGGAGGCCTCGTCATGCCCAAAATTTAACTTATTTACCTCGA
>JAEUWH010000007.1 GCA_016785955.1 Pseudobdellovibrionaceae bacterium
GGAAGGCTGATCCCGCCTGCAGAGGGCATGGATGCCCTCGTTCAAGTTTAAATAAAGCTTCCCTTTGAGTGAGGCCCTCGAATGCCCCGAAATCTTTTATTGAAAATAACTCCTTTTTAAGATTTGATGAAAAATTTGGGTATACGTATATACATATGAAATCCAGGAAGATCGGCGACAGATTTTAGAAAAACTTTATCTTGGATTTACAAAAAAATGTTAGATCACAAATTATGAATAAAGCTAATTTTTGACCACAGCTTGACATTATTTAGGTGCCGCTCATCTTTGAAATATTAGGAGTGTGTATGTCATATCCAGTTGGCTTGTTACCAGTTTTACCTTTAAAAAATACAGTAATCTATCCGGGTATCACCCAGACTTTACGTGTTGGTCGAGATAAGAGTAAAAAGGCGGTGGATCTGTCGTCGGCCCAAGATGGCTGGATATTTGCCGTCGCTCAAAAAGACGCTGAAGCTAATATTGAATCCGAGGTAGATTTAAATTCATTTGGTACTTTGTGTAAGGTTGAGTCTATTAAGATTACCCCAGATTCAAGTTATTTTGTGGTTGTTCGCGGGTATCACCGTGCTCATGCCGTTAGTTACGCAACGGTGGATGGCTGTTATCAGACAAATTTAGAGCGTCATGATGACGTCATAGATATTGATAAAGCTACAGAAGGAGCATTCTTATCCAGTTTAAAAGCGATGGGTCTAGAGATTCTGAAAGTGCTTCCAGGAAATACCGAGAGCATGGTCGAGCTAGTTAAAGGTGTTGACGATTTAGCATTACTTGGTCACTTGGCGGCTGCGAACATTGATTTACCATTAGCCGAGAAACAGAAGATTTTGGAGGATTTTAATTTAAGAACGCGAACTTTAACGTTGTTAAATATTTTGCAAGAATTTAAGCAAACCCTCATTGTGCAAAATGATATTCGCAATAAATTGAGTTCAAAGTTGGGACAGACTCAGCGCGAGCATATTTTGCGTGAGCAACTTAAAACAATTAAAGAAGAGCTGGGCGATGAAGACACGGTGGATATTGATGATGAATATCAAAAGAAAATAGACGAAGCTAAAATGCCAGAAGAGGCGCACAAATTAGCGATGCAGCAACTAAGGAAATTATCTAATTCGTCGACGCAGTCGCCAGAGTATCAAATGATTAGGACCCATCTGGATTTGATGGTTTCATTGCCTTGGAGTCAAAGTGCTGGCGAAAAGGATTTTAATTTGGATGATGCGGAAGCCATTTTAAATGCGGATCACTATGGTTTAGATAAAATTAAAAAACGTATTCTTCAGCATTTGGCGGTTATCAAGCGTCGAAAAAACAAGAAAGGTTCTATATTGTTATTTATTGGCCCGCCCGGGGTTGGTAAAACGTCACTTGGGCAAAGTATCGCGCGGGCTTTAGGAAAAAAATATCACCGCTTAAGTCTGGGTGGTGTTCGCGATGAATCTGAAATTCGTGGGCATCGCCGTACTTACATTGGAGCCTTGCCGGGAAAAATCATTTCGGCTCTATCAAAGGTTAAGCAGAATGATGCATTATTTTTGTTAGACGAGGTTGATAAGCTGTCCCGCAGTTATGGTGGGGATCCGGCTGCGGCATTACTGGAAGTTTTGGATCCAGAACAAAACAGTGCCTTTGCGGATCATTACTTGGATACATCATTTGATTTGTCGAAGATATTTTTTATTGCGACGGCAAATTCTTTGGAAGGAATTCCTGCGCCGCTATTGGATAGAATGGAAATTATCGATTTGACGGGGTACACATCAGCGGAAAAATTTAATATTGCGAAAAGCCATATTATTCCCAAGCAAATGGATGAATACAGCTTTCAAAATGAAGAAATTCAAATCAGCGATGAAGCTTTATTGAAAATTGTTACGCATTACACTCGTGAATCTGGCGTCAGGGATTTGCAACGTAAAGTCAGCGAGATTTTTCGTTATGCCTCAGAAAAATTGCAACGAGGGCAGGCGCGAGTCACTGTCGGTATTGAAAACTTGGAAGACATTTTCGGCCCCGAGCGCTTTACAAGTGAAGTCGCGGAATTTACGTCTACTCCGGGCGTAGTGACGGGATTAGCATGGACTCCTGTCGGCGGTGATATCCTTTTTATCGAGACGGCATTGGTGCCAGGGAAAGGCGATTTGATTATCACGGGTCAATTGGGCGAGGTGATGCGTGAGTCGGCTCAGATTGCTAAGTCGTTGGTGAGATCACGATTGTCGATATTGGCTCCGCATTTGGATTTGAATAAATTTGATATCCATTTGCATGTTCCTTCGGGAGGAATTCCTAAAGATGGCCCGTCAGCAGGGATTACCATATTAACATCGATTGCATCACTGGTTTCCAGAGTTCCCGTAGAGCCGAAGCTAGCGATGACGGGTGAGATTAGTTTACGTGGAAAAGTGTTACCGGTCGGTGGCATCAAAGAAAAAGTGATTGCAGCACATAGAGCTGGAGTGAGGCAGATCATTTTATGTGAGCAGAATAAAAAGGATTTGCGCGAGATTCCTGAAGATATCAAAACGGACATCCAATTTCATTTTGTAAATCATATTAATGAAGTGCTAAGTGTCGCTTTGAAAATTGATCTCAAAGATTGGACGGATGATTTATTTTTCACCGTAACTTCGGGTATTGGTTCATCTACGCAGGAAGTTAGAAGTTAACCCCGTTGAAATTTGGCCTCGGAGGAACTAGGTTTAAGCTGTGAAAACAGTTGTGATTTATTCAGACGGGGCATGTAGTGGAAATCCAGGCAGGGGTGGTTGGGGAGCGGTATTAGGTCTTCCCGATCAACAGGTCATAGAACTTGGCGGTGGCCGAAGTGAAACAACGAATAATCAGATGGAGTTGCAGGGGCTTATCGAGGGTCTCAATTACATTAGGGATCTCACGTTTGATCAGGTTATTTATTATACGGATTCATCTTATGTGCTGAATGGCGTGATGAAATGGATGAAGGGCTGGGCATTTCGTGGGTGGAAGACCTCTGAAGGTAAAGACGTTGCTAACAAAGAATATTGGCAGCTGATTCAAAATCAATTGTTGTATTTTGCCGATAAAAAAATTTCTTGGAATTATGTACGTGGTCATACGGGCGTTGCGGGGAACGAGCGTTGTGATGAAATTGCGGTGTCATTCTCAACCGGCAGATATGTGCCGTTGTATGAGGGCGATAATTCTAACTATTCTTTTGATATTTTTAAAACTCCGCTGACGGAGCCTATTCCTGACTCCAGCTTCAAGAAAAAAGAAGTTAATGAATCGGCCTACTATTTATCTTTGAAAAATGGTGTTTTGGAGCGTCATAAAACTTGGGTGGAGTGTGAACAACGAGTCAAAGGGGCATCGGGAGCCAAGTTTAAAAAAGTTAAAAATCAAAATGAAGAAGAACAGGTTCTTAAGGGTTGGGGATATAGTAATAAATAAAACTTATGGCTTCTATTTTTTAATATAATTTTCAAAAATTTAGAGAAGCAAAGTTTAGATAATAGTGTTGACCCATTGGTTGTATAACGTTACCAATTAACGCCATTAGGAGGTCTTATGAAAGTGATCTTATCGTTATCTTTTTTGTTGGCATCATTCGCGTTTGCTAGTTCTTCAAAACCCGCACCATTGGGTGCATTTACGTATAAAAACTATCTTTACGTAACATTTCTTGCTGATTGCAATACAAAATCAGCAACTCTGCAAGTTGATCCCCTTTGTCACAAAGATCGTGCCACAGATAATGTAGCGACGACATGCGAGACCAAACTTTTGATTGCAGCGACTCGTATGATTTGTCCTGATGTCGTTGTCGAGCCTAAAGTTTTTGTGTTCGATCTAGCTAACGAGCCGATCGCTGCCGAAGCCAAAGTTTTGAAACTCCGTTATTTTGATTCAACATTAAAGGTTAAAATCAATCGCGAATAGGATGATAGAGTAATCAACATATCGTTTCGTTAGAAAACCTGCTTCGAGCAGGTTTTTTTATTTGCGTGCAAAATCCACTGTGGAAGATCCAACAGGGCCGGTGATCGTAAGTTTGATGCTGGCCGATTGTTCGATCTGTTTCATCGCAACAGGAAACACAATCGAGTAGGGAGTCGAAAATCTATTATGAAATGGGTAGAGGCTTTGAATTTCTTCCGTTAGTAGCTTCACTTTCGAGACTTTGCCTTCGAAACGTTTTCCGTCTACGTCTAAGAATATTTTCCATAGCGTTTTGTTTTTATGTAAATCATCATGTTTTCGCTCGGGTGTGAAGAAGCTTACAAAAAATTCGGATTCTTTACGAAGTTTATCTTCACTTTTTACTTTTTCTTGAGTGTATTTGTTTTCATCCCAGATATACACACGAGCCATTTGGTCCACTTGAGCTTCGGACACCTCTGAATTGATAATCATGCCGGTCATATCGATGGCGTTGTACAGACCGGAATAGACTTGTTCTTGGCGAGCATTTTTTTTGATAGTCTGTTGATAGTCCGACTCGGAAATCAGTTTCATGGTCGGCGAAGGTGCAATCGATTTGCTGGAGCAAGAGGCCATAAGTGTAAAAATAAAAAGTGAAACTAAAAACTTCATTTCAGCCATCCTCTTAGGTTCTTTTCTAAATCTTGATAGACAGTTTCACGATGGATATCATTGTAATTTTCATGTCGGGCTCCATCGCCGTACACTATGATGCGTTTGTTTGGTGCCGAGATAGACTCAAAAAATTCTTTGGCTTTCGCTGAAGATACGACGGGATCGTTTTCTGCAATTTGCATAAATGTTGGCATATTAATTTCGTGTGCCCGCGGCAAGACCATTGCGAATCCATCAATCATTCCTAAATAGATCCCCGAAGAAATCACTTGATGGCGAAGATGATCTTTTTCAAACTCTAAAATGACTTCAGGATCTCGGGTTAGCATCGTATTATCTAGTTCATTCCCCAGTGTTACTTTTGGCAAGAGAGTATTTAACCAACGTGCGGCTTTATCTTTGATCGCGGGGACGGGGACGGAAAAACCAAATAGTGGTGAGCTTAATACTTGGCCCTTGATTGAAAATTTATTTTGATTCGTCAGTAGGAACTTGGTTTGAATCAGTCCGCCCATAGAGTGTCCAAGCAGAATCACTGGCGCCTTAAACTTGAAGGTTTTAAAAGCCTCGTCCAGAAATAGCTCCATGTCATAGACAAAATCATTGAAGTTAGCTGCATATCCACGTTTTCCGTTACTGCGACCATGGCCTCGTAAATCCCAAGCAAAAAAACTGAAGTTGTTGGGTTCGAAATATTTTATTAAACGTGAGTACGACTCGGAATGTTCACCCATTCCGTGGGTAATTATAATATTTAATTCGGGATTGCTTTTTTCCCAAGATTGGAAAAATAGCGATTCGTTTCTGTAGCCCTTAAAGTAGCCTTCGCTCCGTTGATATTTCGATGACATATCAATTATTAGATACGAAAACGTTAGAACGAGCTAGTATTTTCTATACACGACGGAGTTTTTAGGAGTCAGGCCCTGTGTGATTTTTGACTCCGGAGAGTCTAGATTGTAATGAATGCCTATCGAATCGTCCCGTTTTAGCGCGCACTCGACAATGGCTTGGGCAACGGTGGCAATGTTGCGAAGCTCGATGATGTCTTTGTGAATTTTAAAGTGTGAATAATATTCTTTCACTTCTGACATAATATTTTTCAGACGCGATTGCGCCCGCAGTAAACGTTTATTGCTGCGGACAATACCTACATAGTTCCACATAATTTCGCGGATCTCGTTCCACATATGGTGAATGACGATCATTTCATCATCATCTGTTTTTTGTGGATAAAACCAAGGGTTAGGTGTGGCCAAATGTTCGCGTTTGTTTTCGTTTTTAAGCTGAAGAAATAGATTCTCTGCCATGGCCACGCATTCGAGTAGCGAGTTGGAGGCCAATCGATTGGCGCCATGCAGTCCGGTGCATGCGGCTTCACCAATAGCCCAAAGACATTTGATATCAGTTCGACCGCTGACATCGGTCACGACACCACCACATAAGTAATGGGCTGCGGGAACTACGGGTATAGGGCTCGTCGTTAAATCGATTTGAAATTCTAAACACTTTTGATAAATCGATGGAAATCTCTGTTTTAAAAATTCGCCATCATTTAAATGAGTCATGTCTAAATAAACACAAGGAGCCCCTGATCGTTTCATTTCAGCATCGATCGAACGTGCGACAATATCTCGAGGTGCTAGTGAGCCGAGTTTGTGATACTTTTTCATGAATGGAACGCCCTGGCTGTCAATCAGCTCGCCGCCCTCGCCACGTAACGCTTCCGAGATTAGAAAATTTCGAGAGTCTTTGTGGTATAGACATGTTGGATGAAACTGCATGAATTCTAGATTTGCTAAACGTGCCCCGGCCCGGTAAGCCATGGCAATGCCATCGCCAGTAGCGCCGCTCCAATTGGTTGTGTACTTATACACTTTTCCTGATCCACCGGTAGCCAAGATCACTTGGCTTGCAAGATAAGGCTCGACAAAACCTGTTTTATTATTCAAAGCATATAGTCCCAAACACTCGCTTGGGTTCATATCCCAAACATTCAGTTGTTTGTTTAAGATCAAATCAATGGCAAAAGTGTCTTCCATGATTTTAATATTCGGCGTTTGCAATACTCGTTGCAAAAGTCGTTGGTGAATATGTTTTCCCGTCTGATCTTCATAGTGAAGAATGCGGCGAAAAGAATGGCCACCCTCTTTTGTAAGATCCATTTCAAAATGGTCGTCCTGAGGATTTTTTTTATGGTCAAATTGAACGCCCCAGTTTATTAAATCTTTAATTCTTTCAGGCGCTTGTGATATTATGTTTTCTACTGTGTTTTCATTACATAGCCCCGCTCCGGCAATCAAAGTATCTTGGATATGGGCCTCAAAACTGTCTTCGCCTGAAAAAACAGCAGCAATTCCACCCTGGGCCCAAGTCGAGTTGGCATTTTGTACTTTTTCTTTAGTTAAAATAAGTACGTCTCCCAGAGCAGACAATTTGAGAGCGGCTGCCAATCCGGCTAAGCCTGATCCTACTACTAAAAAATCTGTTTTGATGTAACTCATGAAAGACCTCGTTCGCTTACTTTGTCGACATTTCCCTTGAAGAGGATTTATCGTCGTACTTGCTTCTTTACAAGTAATAACCGTAAAATAGAAGCAGAATCTAAATAGGAAATGAGTTTGATCAGAATAAGAGTCATTGTAGCTTTAGTTGTTGTTTCCATTCTGTTTTTATCGTTGGTGTACAACAAATTCGAGCAATCGCTATTTGCAGATAAGATTGAAAGTGTGGAGCTTCAAATGAAGAACCAAATTTCGACGATGGTGACGGCCTACGAAGCCGAATCCAAATTTCTATTGAAAATGGCGCAAAGTCTGACGGCGGAAGGCACAAGAAGAATTAATTGGACCAGTATGGCTCCTTATTTTGCCGTCGCCCAGTTGAATGACAGAAATCAACTAGTCGAATGGTTCTTTCGAGAGTCCTCGCCGGTTTCTTCGCTGAGTAAAGAAACGATCACGCAGATCGTACGCAGTTTTTCGATAAATCATGAAAGCAATCAAGTCGCTTATCAATTTTTTCAAGATCAAGATAAAAAGCGAATCCTGCTTACGTTGGTGCCGGTCAAAGATAAGCTTTGGGTTTTTGTCAGTTTGGGAGAAAGCTTGCAAGGACTGATGGATAATCAAAAAACCCTGAGTTCGGCATTGGCTTTGGTAAATAAGGATCTTGTGAGTGTTGCGCACGTGAAACCCGAATATATCGGTCAAAAGATCTTTGAAAACGCAGTGATAAAAGATTTGCGCGAGAGTAATAAAACAATGTCCTCTGGATCTTTTGGTATCACCAGTGGCGAAGAATTTTTTGCGGTTATGGAAAAAGTTCCGAATATGGAATTGTATTTGTACAATCAGTTTTCGTTGTCGGAAATTATTAAAAGTAAGGCAGAGTTTCGACGGCAGTTCGCTTTTTTCTCGTTCGGTTTTTTGTTTATTTTAGTTGGAATATTATTCTTGCTTATGCCGAAGGAGTCAGTAAAACCGGTCGCCATCGCGCCGCGAGAAGACGTGACCGCGAAAATTCAAATCTCGACGCTGTCCTCAGTCTCTCAGGAAAAAGACGTGTCAAAATCAGCCGCCGTGGTTGATTCCTCTAAAGATCGTGTGCAAAACAATATGAAAATTGCATCAGCGATCGGCCACGAAATGAAAGCCCCATTGGTGAAGATTTTATCACTTGTACAAATTGGTAGTCAGACGGAGTCAAAAGCTGAAATCTACAAACTTCTTGATAGTGTTAAGTCCCAAGTTCGCTCGGCAAATGAGGTGGTTGATAAGCTACTTTTGTTTGCAGGTGAAAAAGAGCAGAATAAAATTAATACAAAAATTGATACGCCACTTTTAAGAGCCATTAAGAATCTTGAAGGGTTGTGCTCGCAGAAAGTAGTTAAGGTTTCGAAAGAACTTGTTGCCAGCGAATCGTTTGATATGGATGTAGGGCAGCTGGTGACAGTTTTTGAAAACATTCTTAGAAATGCGATTCAAGCTTTGGATCGTAAAGGTAGTAAGGAAATTAAGATTAAATCCTATTCTGAACTGGGCAAAGTGATTGTTCTGTTCGAAGACAATGGCGAGGGGATCCCCAAAGAAATCACCGAGAAAGTCTTTGACCCATTTTTTACCTCGATGAATATCAGTCAGCATATGGGCTTGGGGCTGACGGTAGCGTTAGGAATTGTTCGTCAGCATAATGGAAATATTCGTGTGGATTCCGAGCGTGGCCGGGGCGCGCGAATATTTGTCGAGTTTCCGGTCGAAGTTGTGGATAGATCTCAAACGGCATTGGCAGGATTGGGATCTTCTACTGTGGCTGTTGTTCCGAATAAGCCCATCAAACCAACTGCGCCGCTAAGGGCCGAGGAAGAGATTACGTTGGTTAATGAAACTGATGCGCCAGTGAAAGTGGCGGCGGCTCCTGGTGCATTGAATATTCCTAAAATTCAAGATGAAGATGTGATGGAAAGTATTTCGGGCGGATCATCCGACGAGGTTTCCGTCAAAGAAAAATCAGAAGAAGTTATTGTTCATCAAAATGAAGACAATGAAATGTTTCAGGAGCTTAATTTGTCGACGAAACCGATCAGTATTAAACCTTTAGACTTAAATGTTGATGTGGACGAGTTATTTGAAGTTTCAAATGATGCACCCAAAGCAAATTCGACGTCCAAAGTGCCGGAAGCACCCGCCGTCGCTCCAGCGGCTCAGGAAATTGGAGCGGTGACAACCTCGTCTGTGTTTATTACTAAGCCGACCGAGGCGAAAACAGAAACAAAATCGCGACCAAGTGATAGTTTTAAAGTCAATATCCGAAAACCAGGGAGGCCCGTGTGAATATTCGTGAAATCGCGCCTCAATTTCAAGTTTTGATATTTTCGCGCAATTTGGATTTAGGTTCGACAGTGAAGGTGCAAATTAGCCAAGCTGGTTATGAATCATTTTTTATCGAGCACGAGGACAGTTTCTGGGATCGTTTAGGACAAATTGTTCCACATATCGTAGTCTTGGATTTGTCGTCGTTAACTCAGCCGTTGAATGATTATGTCGAAAAAATAAATGCGGTCAGTCCTGAAATTTGTTTAATTTTTTTAACAGAAGAGGAAAACTTTCAGATTTTTGTGAATTATGCTGACTATAATGTTCGCGATGTGATCCACGTGAAACTGCCTTATTTGAAGGAGCGAGTTCTATGGGCTGTTAACAGAACTTGTGAGTCATTGTTTTTATTATTTAAAAATGAACAGCTCTATAACGAGTTGCAGGAGCGTAAAGCCGATGTAGATAAGGCGGAATTGTTGCTGGAAAGCACTGCTAAAGTAGAAATTCCAATTTTGAAATCAGTCTCTGAAATTATTAATGATTATAGAATTGCCGAAAGTAAAGAAGACATCATTCGAATGTTGTTTCAAAATATGGCCAATGTTCCTTTGCTATTTTTCAAGTTTTTGCCAAGTATGAACTCTTTTGTGCTGTCTCAGGCCTCTATGTTGAATCATCAAGCTCATGAGGGATTAGGAAGTGCGCTGAACCCTGACGAGACGAAAGACTTAATAAAACAGATTGTCTTAAACATAGTTCCGCCATCGTTCAATCAAGTGATTATAAATATGTTCACGTTTCAACGCCCTTCATTGATTCCACTTTTTGATCGAGACAATCTAGAAGGGGTATTTGTTTTTGATCAAGAGTCGGCAACAGAATTAATTCATCAAATGCAAGATTATGTGAGTGCCACAAGTGTGTATTATTCTTTGTACTGTATGGAAAAACGCTTAAGTCAGTTGGAAATTGAAGACCCGGTTACCGAGTTGTTTAATAAAAAATATTTTAATGAAAAGTTGCGGGATGAATTCGAGCGGGCGAAGCGATTGAAGTTGCCGTTGTCTTTGATAAAAATAGCTATCGATGATTTCGAGGAAATTGAAAGGACGATGGGCGAGCCAACGCGTGATTTAATTTTGAAATCCGTTGCAACCGTGATGAATAAGACAGGCCGAGCCAACGATGTTACGTGTCGTACGGGTATCAATGAATTTTCGATTATACTTCCTCATTGCAGTAAAAAAGGAGCCTCGTTGCGTGCCGAGCGTCTGCGACGTTTGATTGAAAGTCACACGCAGATGGACAGTGGACTTAAGGTCACGGTCAGTTTGGGGGCTTCGGAGTATCCTAGTCTGTGTCGAGATCAATCTTCGTTGGAAGAGTCGTCGGTCAAGTCAATGCGTTTTATTGCGTCTAAAGGTGGTAACCGTATTTGTCTGTATAAAGCACCAGATAATTTTGTGCCTGATTATGGCGTAGATGAAAATGAGCTGAATTAGGGTATGAACCTTTTTAGAAAGTCCTACGCGGAAATAAATTTAGAGTATTTAAAACATAACTTGTCTTGGATCCGTTCACATTTTTCCAAAGAAAGTTTTTTTTGTCCGATGGTAAAAGGTAATGGCTATGGTCATGGCGACGTGATCATTGGAAAGTGCCTTGAAAGTGAAGGCGTTACCCATATGGGAGTTTGCCTGATCGAGGAGGCCTTGTGGTTGCATCAGGCGGGTATCAAAGCCAATATTTTGGTTTTTCGAGGGTTTGACCAGCAAGGGGCCGAAGAAATTGTGGCTCGAGATTTTATTCCTGTGGTTAGTCAGTGGGATCATCTCGAGTTTTTATCACAAGCCAATAAAGGCAAAGCGATTCCGATACATGTGAAATTTGATACGGGAATGAATCGTTTGGGATTTCCAGTAAGTGACGCGGGAAAAATTGATCAGTATTTGTGGCAGAATAAGAAATTTCGCATAAAAGGTTTACTGACTCATTTGCATAGCGGCGAGGATGGGATCGAGCCAGAGGGTAAAACGCAAGAACAATTAAGATTGTTGGCCGATGTGGTGCCGGTATTTAGAAAATATAATCCAGTGGTGCATGCGCTGAATTCCGCAGGAATTTTATCAAAAGCCATGCTTAATGGTGATCAAACAAAAACAAAATTTGATTCGTCATTGGGAACCCGGCCGGGGTTATTGCTGTATGGTTATGCTCCCAAGATGAATTTCAAAAACGATTTTCAACAGCAAGTGAAGCCGGTCATGGCGTTGAAGTCTCATCTTAGCGAGATTCGCTTTGTCAGCAAAGGCAGTGGCGTTTCGTATTCCCATACATGGGTTGCTCAAAAAGACTCGGTTATTGGGGTTGTTCCTATAGGATATGCCGATGGAGTGCATCGAGGACTGTCTAACAAAGGTCTTGTCAGTGTGCATGATCATTTGGTGCCTATTATTGGCAGTATCTGCATGGATTATCTGATGATTGATTTGACACCGATTATGAATTTAAAAATTGAAAAAAATGATAGTGTAATACTATTCGGCTACACGCCCACTCTTGGATACAGACAAACGGCCGTTGCATACGCTGATATTTTAGGAAGTATTCCTTGGGAAATGTTGACCAGTATGAGTATTCGTGTGCCGCGAGTTATCGTCGAGTCTAGTCAATAGTAGTCATTGGTTTTTTTCTCTGTCTCGCTCTGTCTCTTCTTATTAACATTATTACGTCACGTGGCATGTGTTTAGGTTGTAAGAGTGTGTGGATTAAACAATTGTTTTCGTCTAGTCTGTTCGTCGTTACGTTGTAAAATGCGAGTAGAAATTCTAAGATAAATCATGGTAACCGCCGTCAGAAATTTTGTGAGTGAAATCGGTAGTATGGTCGTTTTCATGACGTCGTCATTACGTTTACTTATGTCACCGCCAAATCGCTGGTCTGAAATTTTAAAGCATATGGAATTTATAGGAAATAAGTCGGTAGGAATAATATCGCTGACTTCTTTGTTTACGGGGTTGGCATTGTCGCTACAAATTTATTTGGGTTTCAAAATCATTAATGCCGTAAATTTGGTGGGGCCTACGGTGGCTCTGGGAGTTACACGTGAGCTTGGGCCTGTATTAACTGGACTGATTGTGGCCGCCCGAGCCGGAGGCGCAATGGCTGCTCGTTTGGGGACAATGCGTGTAAATGAACAAATTGATGCGTTGGATGTGATGGGTGTCAACACTCGTCAGTATTTAATTGGCCCACGCATTTTTGCGGCAGTAATTTGCATGCCTTTGTTAACGGCGGTATTTGATTTTGTTGCCATGGTTGGCAGTTATATTTTGGTTGTTTTTCTTATTGAACTTGATCAAGCCATTTTCTTAGAGAAAATTAGGCAAACGGTGCAAGTAAAGCACATCATGGAGGGGCTTTTCAAGTCAGCGGTCTTTGGCTTAGTATTTGGCCTTGTCTGTACGTATCGAGGGTTCTACACTACGGGTGGAGCTAAAGGGGTCGGCGAGGCAACCAACCAGGGTGTTGTTACAAGTATGGTTTTGGTGATAATTTTAGATTATTTTTTGACAAACCTGATTCGTCTTTTCTATTTGGCATTGGGGATTCAATAGTGGAAGCTGCAATCCAAGTTCAAGACGTAAAAAAAAGTTTTGATGGAAAAGATTTTGTCCTGAAAGGTCTTTCTTTAGAAGTCCCTAAAGAATCTTTGACGGCGATAATCGGGTTTTCGGGTACTGGGAAATCGGTCTTATTAAAACATATTTTAGGTTTGTATCAACCAACCTATGGAAAGGTAAAAGTTCTAGGAACGGATTTGTCGACTCTCGATCCTAACGAGTTGACCAAGTTTCGTTGCAATTTTGGTGTGCTTTTTCAATCGGCGGCTCTATTTGATGATATGTCCGTTTTAGAAAATGTCAGTTTTCCATTGATTGAACATCGACGGAGTTTATCTCCTGGCCAGGTGAAAGAGATTGCCGAAAGAAAATTGCAAATGGTGGGTCTGGACCCAAAGCATTTTCACAAACTTCCTAGTCAGATTAGTGGTGGTATGCAAAAGCGGACTGGACTGGCGCGTGCGTTGGCCCTAGATCCAGAAATACTTGTCTATGATGAACCAACAACAGGTTTAGATCCCATTCTGACGGAAATGGTTGATAATCTGATATTAGAAACTCATAAGAACAACAAGGGAACTACATCTATAATGGTGAGCCATGATCTTCAAGCGGCCTTCAGAATTGCCGATTTCGTAGCTATGCTCGATGCGGGACAAGTTTTGCTTTTTGGCAAGCCCGAAGATTTTTACAAAAGTGAAATCGAACTTGTGAAGCGATTCGTTTCGAAAGGGATGAAACACGCATGAGCTTTCTGGGAACCACCGAATTCAAAGTGGGCGCGTTGGTAGTAGTGGTCGGTGGCCTTATTGGATTGATGTCTATGCAGGTCAGTGACGATCCAACGCTGTTTGGAAGTTCAAAAAAACGAGCGTGGTTTTTATTGGATAATGCCGCGGGATTGATTAAAAATTCAGGAGTTAAGACTGCGGGTATACCCATTGGTACGGTCAAAAATATCAGTCTACAAGATGGAAAAGCCCGGGTTGATATCAGTGTCTCTTCGGATATTCCGTTGACGACGTCTGCGGCAGTAGAAATTAAATCGATTGGTATTTTGGGAGATAAGCATGTCGAGGTTAATCCGGGGTCTATCTCGGACCCTCCGTTGCCTGATGGTGGGCAAATCCTAATTGTCCGTGATAAAGGGTCATTAGATAACGTCTTACAGCAGGTGGGCGATATAGCCGGCTCGTTAAAACAAGTCGCCGAAGTTGTGCGGGAATCATTGTCGGACGATGGCTCGCAAAAACATGTTTTAGGTCGAATCGTTAAAAATATCGAACAAATTACGGTCGATATCCGAGACATCACCGGGGAAAATAAAGAACAGATCAGCGAGATCGTAGATCAGGTGAATGATATTACTCGGACATTAGATGAGTTAATTAACGATGAAAGCGAAGAAGGTTTAAAGAAAACATGGAAGAAAACCTTAGCGCGGTTAGATAGTACAATGAAAAACATTGATGAGGTCACCACCAAAATCAATAAGGGCGAAGGTACGATTGGTAAACTTATTAATGATGAATCAACAGTTGAAGAGCTTAACAGTGCAATCACTGGGATTAGCAGTTTGTTTGATACGGCAGGGAAAATCCAAACAGGCTTTGATTATCATGGCGAGTATTTGTCTTCCGTGGGACAGACCAAATCCCACATTGGTATTCAGATTCAACCGGGCCTGGATCGATATTACTATCTAGGAATTGTGGATGATCCTGCCGGCGTTGTAGATCGTGAAGAAGCGACGGTCAGCAGTGGTGGGTCGGTTATCTCGGATACACAGACGATTAAGCGATATAAGAATAAAACCAAATTCACGGCTATTTTTGCGAAAAATTTTTACGACCTGACATTGAAGGCGGGTTTAATCGAAAGTACCGGTGGTTTTGGTATTGATTACCATCTATTTAATCGTAAGTTACGCTTCAGTGTCGAGGCTTTTAATTTTGAGCGCGCCAATTTGCGAGTTTCCGCTAGATATGATTTATTCTATGGAATATATTTGATGGCTGGCCAGCAAGATATTTTGGATAAAGAATCAGCTCGTTCCAGTTATTTAGGTGCTGGTCTATTCTTAACCAATGATGATCTAAAGTTATTGCTCACAAAATCTCCGTTTTGAAAGCGTAAAACGACAATTCAATATTCCGTGGAACTCCGCGCAGAAAATATCCTCTCTAGAGACTTCGGGTATTTAATGGTACCACATTCTCAAACAAAAACGAGGGTGGTTATCAATGTACAAAAGAGCTTTGATCAGTGTATCCGACAAAACAGGGTTATATGAATTTCTTAAACCACTTGTTGAAAAAGGTTTGCAGCTTGTTTCAACCGGAGGAACGGCCCAGTATCTGCGTGATAATAAATTACCTGTTATGGATGTCAGCGAGGTGACGCAGTTTCCAGAAGTGATGGATGGGCGAGTAAAAACTTTGCATCCAAAAATTCATATGGGATTACTTGCGCGTGCAGCTAACCCTAGCGACATTGATACCCTTAAGCGCTTCGAAACGGAAATGTTTGATCTGGTTGTGGTGAATCTTTATCCTTTTGAAGAATCATTAAAGAAAAGTTTATCCGAGCCAGAAATGATCGAAAAAATAGATATTGGGGGACCAAGTATGTTGAGGTCTGCGGCCAAAAGTTTCCAGCGAATCACGGTGGTTTGCGACCCTCAAGATTATCAGCGCGTGCATGAGTCGAGTGATCGGATGGCGTTGAATAAACAACTAGCGGCCAAAGTTTTTCAGCATTGCAGCTACTATGATTCTTTAATCAGCCAGTATTTGAATCCTGAGTCCAAAGATACATTTCTTATCTCTGGCAAATTAGAAAAAGAACTTCGGTATGGTGAAAATCCTCATCAAAAAGCACAATGGTATCGATCAGGAAATACGTTGTCTGGTTTTCAAGATTTTCAGATCCTGCAGGGAAAAGAATTATCGTATAATAATTTGTTAGATCTGGATGCGGCCTTAACATTATCTTTAGAGATACCAGAACTCAATGCCGTTGCGGTGAAGCATAATAATCCATGCGGGGTCGCGTATGGAAATAGTGGCTCAGAAGTAATTCAACGTTTAGTAAAAACAGATCCTGTTAGTATTTTTGGTGGAATTGTTGCGTCTAATGCAACGGTTGATGGCGCTATGGCCGAAGAGCTAAATAAAATTTTTCTAGAGTGTGTTGTTGCTCCCGACTATACCAATGAGGCATTGATCGTTTTTTCAAAAAAGAAAAATTTAAGACTTTTGAAATACTCCAAAACAGCAAAAAAAAATCCATTCATTGTTAAATCGATCATGGGAGGTTTTTTGGTTCAGGACCAAGATACGTTTCCATCCCCATCAGAGCAATGGAGAGTTTTTGGCAAGCCGATTCCTCAAAGCTTGATTGCTGATTTTGTATTTGGTGAAAAAGTATGTGGATATTTGAAGTCTAATAGTATTGCGTTGATTGATAATAAGATGACGATCGGTTTAGGTATGGGGCAAGTGAATCGAGTGGATGCTGTTGAGCAGTCCCTTGGTCGAGCGCTGAAGCACCATCAGATTACGCCAGAAACAATTTTAGTTTCTGATGCGTTTTTTCCATTTGTCGATTCGATTGAACTGGTAGCAAAACATAAAATTAAATGGGTCTTTCAGCCAGGTGGGAGTGTGAAGGACGATGAAGTCATCAAACGATGTCAGGAACTAGATGTGAATCTAATTTTTAGTGGCAAAAGGCATTTTAGGCACTAGAATAACTTCATGGGTAATGAAGTTAAAGATGTGAATCCTAAGGAGAAGATGTGGTTAGTAAGATCATCTTCTCGTCTGATGGGGCCATACAGTTTAGAGGAAATTGTCGAGCTTTTGACATACAACCAAGTGTCCTTTGTCGATGAAATTCGTCGCCCAAAATCACGTTGGAATTTTATAAGAGACTATCCGTATTTGACAGAAACCGTAAAAAACAATCGTGATAAGTTGAACTTAAACAACACCAAGACAAGTCCGTTAAGTATTATCACCTCAACATTTACAAGAACTGAAAATATTGACAGTCTAACGGCGACGCCTGTGCCTGAGCCCATCAAAGTTGATTTTGACGAGATCAAAGATATTGAGCCTTTAAAAGAAATTCCTTTTGCATTTAATCCTAAAGCGACAAAAGCACCGGTATCTCAGCAGTCGGCAGCCGCAGCACGCAGTTATGGATTGCTAAATGATCAAAAAGTTAAAGAAGAAATACGCCAACAGCAACAAAAGCTGAAGCGAAATGTATTGGTTGTAGCCGCAATTGTTTTTGTAAGCTTTTTAGGATTTAAACTTTTTCAACGAATGAAGGATTCGGAAAAGAATCGTCAACGAGTTGAAAAAATTGGTCAATTTTATAATTTAAAATTGTACAATAAGTCGTTCCAGCTATTTAGAGAGATGTCCTCAATAGTAGATATTCCTAAAGAGACACAAGATTTAATTGCCCCGGCACGAATTACGATCGGAAAAGAAATTAGCGAGCTGCGAGGTCCGCTGCAGGTGGCTTCTGATTCTGTAAATCCGAAAAAACGATCTGAAGTATTTAATCTGATTGGACTAAGCTACCAGATTGAGGGCGATAATATTAAAGCTCAAGATAGTTTTAGAAAAGCGCTTATCCAAGATCCGATTAATGAGGTTGCGAACATTAACTGGGGAATCCAGAACTATAAAGTGAATTCAAAGCTTATTTTGAGTAACAGTTCTCGCACCAATTTAAGTGATTACTATCGAAACTTTACAAATGTTCGTTATGAAAACTATGAAAACTCTGGTTATTTTAGTTTTGTTCGAGGGCTTTACTTGTTGGATTTCAAGGATATGTTTCGAGAAGATTTAAACTTAGTTAAAAAAGATATTTTTGATGCGCGAACGAAATCTGCTTTTTTGCGGAGCGAGCTGGCATTATTGAATATTAGTCTTAGTCGGCTAGATAATACGTTGAATGATTCCAGTTACGTCGATTTTATAGAACTCATTCCTCGTCAATCGATGAATTTTGCAAAAAATCCGGCGTTAGATTGGAGTTTAGTTGAGTGGAGTCAATTGGATGAAGTCTGCGACCGAGTGTACAACAAAAGTCAATTGTTGATGCCAAAGTTGTTCCGGGCTTTTTGTGCTTTAGAGTCTGGGCAATTTGGACTAGTGGATAAGTTGTTGGATGAAGCTCATTTGTTGTCTGTTGGTAGTAATCACTATGATTTGCTACAGTTGCATGTGGCCTATGCTAAAGGGCAAAAAATTCTTTTAGAATCAATTTTGAAAAAAGCGGACCTTTCAAATTTTGCAGCAACTCATTATTACCGAGGGCAAAATTGCTTAGCTAATCGTCAAATTGATTGTGCCCGTGAAGCCTTTTCTACATTAGGCGAAAAGTATCCAGAGTGGGGTTATTTGGCGGCATTGGGACTTTTTCAAATTGATCGTGTGCAATACTCGCGTAATGTCTTTGAAGGTCTAAAGAAAGAGCCTTTGTTTGTTCCTTTGATTGAAGCCCGTGCGAGTTTGGAAAACCCAGAATGAAGAAAATATTGGTCCCTTTTGTTTTAATGAGCTTATCAGGCTTTGTTTATGCGTCTGAGCATGCCGCCGTACCAGAGACCGATAAGTCGACAGTTTCAGGGCCTGTGGTAGAGATTCGCGATATTCCCACTGACTTTAAAATTCCTACTGAACTGTGGGATAAACTAATGGCAGGGGAAGGGGCGGCGGTTACGGGTGGTGGCCATGGCGGAGACAAAGATAAAGACAAAAAAGATGATGTTTTGATTGTCTGGGTACCAATGGAAGTGTCTTTTTTGGCAAAGCGACCAAATATTCTTATTCATGAGTGGGTTCAATATAAATTTCCAAGAGGGGGCGGATCATTAGATTTAGCTAAAGTCACCTCTGGCGATAAAGGTACGTTTTATTTAAACTTTAATATGGCCGAGTTTACCAATCGCCCGGCCGTTAAAGTTTATTTTTTGAGTAATGCAAAAAAACGGCGTGTGGATGGTGAAATATATGGGGCCGGTTGTAACACGTATTTTGATGTTACGAGTGCGATTCAAAAGGCGGTATCGGGCGAGGGTATACGGTTTAATATTACAGACAATCGACATATTTCTACACTCAGCGGTCATTTTATATTTGTGCAAATTGAAAAAGACAAAGTGTACTTATCCCAAATTGAATTCAGTGACTCCAAAAATAGAGACTACTTATGCAAGAATTAAATAAAGCCAACAGAATCTTAGTTAAGGACTTGAAAGATAGGGAATCTGTAAACTCGGTTTTCCTAGTTAAAGAAAAAAATCTGGGTATTGGAAAAACTGGTAAATCTTTTATGTCCATGGTTCTAGGTGATAATACCGGTAACATTGATGGACGAGTTTGGGATCAGGTCGAGGACTTAAACAAAGAATTTGAAACGGGTGATATCGTTTTAGTCAAAGGCAGCGTTCAAGTTTTTCAAAACAGAAAACAGTTAATTATTTCAAAAATTACGCGTCAGGATCTGAGTTCATTTCAAATTTCAGACTTTGTCTTGAGTTCAAAAAAGTCAGCCGAGGATATGTTTGCGGAGCTGATGATACTCGCTAAAGAAATCCAAAACGAGCATATTCGGCTGTTAGTTTTGTCTGTTTTAGAAGATCCAGAAATAAAACCGTTGCTGTTTAAAGCCCCCGCAGCAAAAACAATTCATCATGCATGGTATGGTGGTTTACTTGAGCATATATTGTCGATTACTAAAATTTTAAAAGATTTAGCCAAACATTATGATTTTTTGAATCGCGATCTATTGTATTTTGGGGCCATTTTTCACGATATTGGAAAATTGTGGGAGCTTGAGTACGACCATACATTTAGTTATACCAGCCGTGGACGTTTGATTGGCCATATGGAAATAGCCTGCGAGTTGATCGATCGAAAAGCCACACGTATTTTGGGTTTTCCGTCAGATCTAAAGGATATCTGCAAACATATTATTTTAAGTCATCATGGTAAACTTGAGTATGGTTCACCGAAGCGGCCCAAATTTATTGAGGCGTTTTTAGTGGCATTTGTCGATGATTTAGATAGCAAGATGAGCACTCTGAATTCATTCCTTACGGGAGAACGCAGTAGTGGTGATAGTTGGTCTCGCTATAATGACTTATTTGAGCGTTATTTTTTGTTGGATGATTTGAAAGAGAAGTATAAGTAATGTTTGTTGAACTCATCACTGCATATAAAAACTATGATCCTGCGGCCAAAAGTAAAGTTGAAATTTTATTGCTTTATCCGGGAGTGAAGGCCCTTGTTTTACATCGAGTGGCTCATTTTTTATATGGGATGGAGCTATTTTTTTTAGCTCGATTTGTTGCCGAATTTTCGCGTTGGTTGACGGGTATCGAGATTCACCCCGGGGCGAGTCTGGGCGAACGACTGGTTATTGATCATGGGATGGGAGTCGTGATTGGTGAAACGGCCGTGGTGGGTAATGATTGTGTCATTTTCCACGGAGTGACTTTGGGCGGAACCAAATTCGATATGACTAAACGTCATCCAACCATTGGCAACAATGTTTTAATTGGAACCGGCGCTAAAATTTTAGGACCTATTACAATTGGTGATAACGCTCGTGTGGGTGCCAATGCTGTTGTAACGAAATCGGTTGGCAACGATCAGATCGTTGTTGGTAATAATCAGATTATCCATCCTTAGAGGTCGAGAACTCATTAATAGATCTTCTGCTACGGCTTTAATCTCAGAATGGGAACCACATTGTTTCAGAATGAGATCTTTCGAAAATCAGTTTAAGAATCTTTACGACGCAACCGATAAATTTCACATCATGGGGAAAGATTTAGACAATTTAGTGCCAATTACGATGGATGACATTGTGCCAAATGTGAATTTGCCAGGTGATGTCTATTTTAAACTCAGTGATGATAACTTTGTTGTTATCGGTCGAGAAGGTACACGTGAGCAATTTAAAGAACTGCATTTCTTTGATAAAATAAGAAATTCGAATATCTATATTAGAAAGCCTGACTTGAGAAAGTTTTCTTCTTTAAAAGTACACAGTGCGAATGAAATCATGAAAAGTGATAAGGTGCCGGTTGAAGCCAAGGTAAATGCTTTGTCACACACGTTAAATACAGTGTTCACAAGTATTGATCAGTTGGGATTTAGTAACGAAGCCTTGGGTAATACGAAATTTATTGCTAACTCGGTTCTAAAAATCATTAACGACACACCTAAGTTGACATCTTTGATGACTTTGATGAATAGCATTTCTGAGGATCTTATAAAACATTCGATGGCCGTCAGTATGGTGTCGGCACTTATTTCGCAATCTAAAGGTTGGAACAATCCTTCAATTCTCGAGAAAATGGCCTTAGGAGCGCTTCTTCACGATATCGGACTCAAAGAATACCCTAAAGAATTTCTAAGTAAACCGCGAGTGGATTACACCCCAGAAGATTTAGAGTATTATCAGCGCCATTCATTTAGGGGAATTGAAATTTTACGCACGGTTGAAAATGTGCCACAAGAGGTAATGGCGATTGTATATGAGCATCACGAGAATTCTATTGGTCAAGGTTATCCTCGAGGCCTCCGGGATGTGCGGTTGCATCCATTTTCTAAGGTGGTCTCATTAGCAGACACGTTCTGTGAATTGACTTTTAAGGACGCGCAAAAACCAACGCCACGAGACCCCGAAGAAGCTGTTCAATTCATCGAGCATACTTTGGGGCAGCCGTTCAACAAGGAATGTTTCACGGCTTTGAAGAACATTCTTACTTTTGGTATTCGGAAAGCTTCAATTAAAATTGTTTAAAAATAAAATTCTTTTTCTAGGGCGTTGTAACCTAATGAGGTGTTTGTGCTGAGTTGTAGTGAGCCAGGTATTTAGCGTACGAAGCTTCACCCATGTGCTTGATGATTTCTTCTTTTGGCGCATTGACCATATCCACCATAATCATCCCATCAATTGTGTTAAAATCAGGATCGAAATTGAAACTTAAATATTTTGCGTGCATTTTTGAATAACTTTTCAACAAGGACGGCACTACAGTTCCGTCAAATTTTTTCACCCACTCGTCAAGTTCTGAAAAATTTTGAAATTTATTTGCCAGGTCTTTGAGTTCTTCAGAATTTTCAGCTTTTAATTTAACCGGCACACGGGCTTTTACAAACGGACTGAGTTCAGATTTAAAATTCTTTTTTAGGAAGTATATCATTAATAGTTTAGAGCTTGTGGTATAGCTATTTGAAATACTCACCGGTCCCACCATGTATCGATAGCGAGGATTTTCCGCAAAAAAACAACCAAGGCCTTTCCAGATACAATCCAGAGCACGCAGCGCTGCACGCCCGGCTTCATCATCTACAAACGAACGGCCAAGTTCGACACCATCAATAAAGTGTGTTTTTAATAAAGCATCGTATTTGAAAAGGGTGTAACTATAAAGTCCCTCTGGGCCTCGAGATTGCAAAATTTTATCCACGAGTCCAATGCGATAGGCGCCTAGAACTTTATTCGAGACCTCGTCGTAGGCAATCATGTGATGATAAAATGGGTCGAACTCGTCGATATCGCATGATTTCCCAGTGCCTTCATTTACGGTGCGAAATACTTTTTCGCGCAGGCGGCCAATTTCTAACATCATGTCGGGGATTAAAAAACCTTGAGCCATGTAAACGCCGATATTAGATCGACCGGTGTCTGAATGGTAAATCAAAGTCATTTTTTTTATATTTTCTTGGAGGATATCAATTGGTATTGGCTCGATCAAAGGCTCTAAAGGACGGTGGACTACTTTGCGACCAAAGCGCCCTTTTAAAGAAAAAATAATCGTTTTTAAAACTGCGGCTGTTTTTTTTGCGACTTTCTTGGTTACGGCTTTGGACTTGTCTTTGATGGTGATCATAAAGTGAACGTATTGAAAAAACCGTCACAAAGCAAGGTGCCACCTTAGGTTGTGCGCCACGTCCGGCAAACTTAAGACGACGTGGGATCTTCTGGCCAAGCGTGCTTGGGGTAGCGGCCTTTCATTTCTTTACGTATTTCTGGATATGATGTTTTCCAAAATCCTGGAAGATCGTTTGTAATTTGAATGGGGCGCCCGTGGGGACCAAGTAAAACAATTTTCAATTTGATTTGACCATTCAAAATTGTTGGATGCTGCGCTAGCCCCAAAAAGTGTTGAAGTCGCGCTGCCACTAGGGGTGTTTCATTCTTTGGATACTGAATTTTAAATGTGCGATTTAAATTTTTTATCGACAATTCTTTGGGGACATGATGGCGAATTAATTTTTGAGCTTCGAATGACAAGTACGATTCTAAATCAAAGACCCAATCCGTGCGGTTTTTTAAAGTGAGGCCTTTGTGAATTTCTTGCTCCAGAATTTCATCCCATGAAATTTCCACAGGTGTCGATGCGTTTTGATTTAGCCATTTCAAACGAGTCATGAATTCTTCGACCGCGGCCAAGTTCAGAATCATTGTTTCCAAATGAAGCATCAAAATTTCTTGAGTTTTTTCTTTCAGTTCTTCGGGGGCCAGCGGCTCGGTTGCTAAGGTTTCCAGAGTCATTTTTTTTAATATCAATTCAGTCGTTTTATAGAATTGTTGTTTTGTCGACGAAAATTCTATGCGTGAAACATTTTTAGCGAATGGGCGAACAGCCGTCGCCAAGGTGTCTTCATTCACGAAATGGTAGCTAAAGCAGCGGGCCACATTATTTGCATCAATAACAGCATTGAAGCTCAGCAGATATTCCAAGGCCGGAAGCTGGTTAGTCTTGGAGGGTTCGCTGATTTGAATTTCTTTTCCGTTCGTTGTTACTGCCCGGTGCGAAAGACCGTTCTCTTGTCGGCGGCGGCGACAAAGGCGATTGTGGTAAGCAAAAGCCAAGATAAGCTCAAAAGCATTTTCGGTTTTTTTAAAAGACTGGACGGTCTGAAAGAATATCTTATGTTGAGGCGATGAAAAAAGCCGTTCGAACTCTAAGAGCCAATTGTGTTGTTGAAGCGTTTTTGAAAAACCATTTCTGAGCTGAGATGCGCGTTTGTCTATTTCGTAGGGACGATTTCTGTTTTGCTGAATGTCATCAAGAGCATCCATTAAAGTACTTTGGCTGCTGTGACCATTTTGGTTGGCACTGTAATCAGATTCTAAGACAGCGATGACCAAAGCGGCCTTTTCCAGAGAATAAAAAATATAGGACAACGCAAACAAGAGCGTGTTTTCATAGCTTAAGCTTAACTCCATAGCGAGTTTGCCTAAGGGAGTGAGCGTGCGGTCAATACACAAGCCTGATTCAATGTAGGTTTCTTGTAAATCGCTTAATACTTCGGCCGTGGGCGGCTCGAACCAAGTGAATTGGTGTAGTTGGCCATGCCCCATGTAAGTCAAATATAAACCCAATTCAAAAAGCGAGGATTTTTTTATATCGGCGATAGGTGCCTTCTCCATGGATCGTTCATCAAGCTCTGTCCACATTTTAAAGCATAAACCTGGGCCCAAACGATTTGCTCGACCTTGCCGTTGGATGGCTGAAAATAAAGAAATTTTCCGTGTATTGAGTTGCTGAATATCGTAGTCGAAATTATACGTGGCTTCACGATGAAGTCCAGAGTCCAGGACGGCGGTGACGCCGGCGATGGTCAATGACGATTCGGCAATATTAGTGGCTAAAATAATCCGTTGTGGAATGCTGTTGTCATTACGGACAATGCTTTTTTGCGAGTTCAAGGGAACACTGCCGTGCAGCACTTCGATTTTGTAATTTTTAAATTTCAAATTGTTTTCTAAGGCCAGGCTGGCGCGGCGAATTTCCTTTAGGCCCGGTAAAAATACAAGAATTTGATGTTTGCCCTTTTGGATAATTTCTTGCAATGACGACAGGAAACTATTTTCAAATTCATCGTTCCATTGATAACGAATCGGTTTACGCTGGTAAATCACCTCGATTGGAAAACGAGGTAGCTCTATTTCGATCATGCCCATTTTTTCAAAAAAAGAAATCAATGGGGCTTTGTCAATCGTAGCAGACAAAAATAACAATTGTATGTTGGCACCCAGTATTTGCATCTCGCGCAGATGACCAATGGCAAGATCCGTCCAAATAGAACGCTCGTGAAATTCGTCGAAAATGATTAAATCAACGCCTTTAAGCTCTGGATCCGCAATGATTTTTTTTGCCAACAAAGCTTCGGTCAAAAACAAAATACAAGTTTGGGCATTTTTTTTACTTTCAAAACGCACTTCATAGCCGACCTGTTCACCTAGCTCCCAGTTTTTTTCTTCGGCGATACGAGCTGATGCATAGATCGCGGCAATTCGGCGTGGTTCAATAACCAAAATTTTTTTAAATCGAGGTGTTAGATACGGTGGTATACGGGTTGTTTTTCCAGAACCGGGACTGGATTGTACAAGTACATTTTGGTTTTCCTCTAGAAGTTTCGCGATCGAGGCTAGGTACGGATCAATCGGTAGTTGCATAGACTATCTGGGTTTTACCAGAATCATGAATTCTGCTTTTGTTTTTTTCAAGTTTTGTTTTACGTGGGCAGGGGAGCCTGTCAATACCTGCTGGTTTACAGTACCTAAATCGGTTGCCAATACAACATGGCACTCGCTGAAATTCAAGACGACTTCGTCGATCATTTTTTGCAGACGATAGGGGGTGTCCATCAGGACGACAGGACGTTTACGTTGCTTGAATTCATTTTGAATTTCTTTGTAGGCCGCCGCGCGTGCCGCCGTTTCTTGGGGAACAAAACCACGAAAAAGAAAATCTTGCAGTTTTACACCAGAAAGGCTGATGAGCCCCATCAAGCTGGAAGCGCCGAGACAGTTCTCGATTGTGATGCCGTCTTTGCGGCAGCTTTCCACTAAATCACTTCCGGGGTCGCAAAACCCCGGGGTACCGCAATCACTGACTAAGGCAACATTTTTTTCTCGGCATAAAGAGGTTAATCGAGTGAGGTCATCTTTTGTTGAGTGTTCATCCAAGACTTCATATATTTTTCCTGCGATACCATGATGACGAAGCAACTTAGAGGTCTCTTTCGTTGACTCGCAAACGATAATCTGGGCCTCGCTCAGTTTCCTCAGCGCTTTTATGGTAATTTCATCTAAGTCTCCGATAGGAGTCGCGATAACTGTTAACACTGATCTTTACTCGTCATCCAAAAGATAATGCACCAAAGTAAAGATCTCTTCAGGGGGAGCTTCCATGCGCGAGTGGGTGCTGTCGAAAAAAACCAATTCCACAGTGGGCAGTTCTTTGGCAACTAAGTTAATATTAACAGGTTCATTTTCAAATAAAAAAACAGAAGTCTTGTGATCGGTCATGTATGAGTGTAGCCAATCTCGTTTGAATAGGGCGTCGTCCATCGAGCGTTCGGGCTTTAAAACCAGTCGGCTGGACTGGTCATCCAAAGGGAAATCCCATTTTTTTAACACGTCTCGCGAGCCAAGCTCCATACGCTTTACGTCTCGTCCAGTTAAGTACACGATGGGAATTTGTAATTGATCGATTTTTTTTACAAACTCAACGGATCCTTGATAAGGAACATCGTGGTGAATATATTCGTTAGAGAAAAATTTTTCGGCCCATAAAGTGCGCACTGTTTTAAACAGATCGTGGTGATCGGGACTGACACCAGCTCGTTTAAGAACATCAACAAAACCCCAATCATTGCGTTGAGTTTTAATATTTTTAAAGTAGGGAATCACATTTGGAAATTTTTCCTTGATTATTGGTTCATCCGCCACATCTATAAGCACTTTTTCTAATCTGGGAGCCACGTCAAAGAGGGTTGAATCCAGGTCAAAAACGACCACAGAATGAGTCTTTTTAGTCAAAGCTAAATCTTTGATTTTATTAAAAATTTCAATAGCTTTGCGTGGTTTTACACCCGGATTCAGTTTCGTCATCATAGGGCCTTCACTAATAGACCATGAGCATGTCGATAGGCAACGTAATTTCGGTGGGGTTAGAACTCTGTTAATAGTTTAATCTTTTGTTGGATTTTTAAAAAAATTTTGTTAGCTTCCAGGCTCATTTTACAAAGGGTGGGGCTATGTTGGTGAAGCGCATACTGATTTCGGTTTTGGCTATTCTGAGCGTCTTGGGATGTACATCAAATAAAGCCGAACTTGGTTCTAAAGATAATCCCGTTAAAATTCATTTCTTACCCTCCGTTGATGCTAAAGTTTTAGAAGATAATTCAAAATTGTTTAAAACTTATTTGGAAGCCAATACGCCTTATAAATACGAATTCGCCGTTCTTCAGTCTTATGTCGCCGTTGTGGAATCTTTTGGAACGAAGAAAGCCGATGTGGCGGCTTTGAATTCATTTGGGTATCTGCTCGCGCACGATAAATATGGCGCCGAAGCGAAAATCGTAGTTCTCCGTCATGGTTCAGCTACCTATCAGTCTCAGTTTATCGTAAAGGCCGATAGTAATATTAAAAAGCTGCAAGACCTTGATGGGAAAGTGATCGCGTTTGTTGATCCGTCCTCTACGTCTGGATTCCTACTTCCCATGAAGACGCTGAAAGATAGAAATATTAACCCAAAGGAAACTATTTTTTCGATGAAGCATGACTCGGTGGTAACAAAAGTATATTTGGGAGAAGTCGATGCGGGGGCTACATTTTATACGCCGCCAACCGATGGAAAATTAGAAGACGCTCGTCGATTGGTTTTGACACAATATCCTGATGTCGAGAAAAAAGTAAAAATTCTTGAGCTTTCGGAGCCAATTCCCAATGATCCCATCGTTTTTCGAAAGGATATGCCTGACGAAATGAAAAAGAAAATTATCGAGGCATTAATGAAATTTGTGACCACGGACGAAGGCAAAAAAGCATTTAAAGAAACATATGGCGTGACAGATTTAAAATTAACGACCGATGCAGAATACGAAGGTGTTCGTAAAATGTTAGCGCAGATTGGAAAATCGGCTCAGGAAATGTTGGTAAAATAATATGGCTGAAAATATTCTGTCGATTAAAAATCTGGTCAAAACTTATCCTAACGGAGTTCAGGCTCTTAAGGGTATCTCATTCGATGTTAAAAAAGGTGAATTTTTAGTTGTTATTGGATTGAGTGGTTCGGGCAAATCGACTTTGCTTCGTTGTATTAATCGACTTCATGATCCAACGTCAGGACAAATTTTGTTCGATGGTGCAACAGATATTGCGCAGGTTAATGGCGCGAAAGTAAAAGCTATTCGCACAAAAATTGCGATGATTTTTCAACATTTCAATCTGATTCCTCGACATAGTGTTGTTTCAAATGTTTTGATGGGGCGCTTGGGTCAGACGGGTATAATGAAGTCAATCTTTGGGCTGTTTTCTTCTGAGGATCGTGCCAACGCACTTAAATATTTGAAACTTGTTGGTATCAGTGAAAAAGCAAAAATTCGTGCCGATCAGTTATCTGGAGGACAGCAACAGCGTGTAGCCATTGCCCGCGCGTTGACACAAAATCCAAGTGTATTGTTGGCCGACGAGCCTGTGGCTTCTTTGGATCCGGCAACATGTCATACTGTTATGGACTATTTAAAGAAGGTGAATCAGGAACTAGGAATCACGATTGTATGTAATTTGCATTTCCTAAGTTTGGTTCGTCAGTACGCCACGCGAGTTATTGCCCTTAAAGGCGGACAATTAGTATTTGAAGGCAGTCCCAATGATATCACCGATGAATGGTTTGAAAAAATCTATGGTGAAGGCGCTAAAGAAGTTCACATCAATTAAAGATAAGGCAGGCTATGAACGGGTATAAGATAAAGAGATCGATATTTGATGGTTTGTGTATTGGTTTTATCCTTTGCATTTTAATTATCGTGGTAACGAATCCCTCGGACGAACAGTGGCTGAACCTTTCCATGAATGCCATTATCGCATTAGGAACAATGATATTTGGTGGCATTGCGAGTACGGTTTTAAATAATATGGGTATCAAGACGCTGGGCGAGACTTTATTTGAACCAGATTTTCGTAAAGTGCAATCGGAAGAGAAACCATTTTATAAACGATTTGCTCAATGGCAGCTCATTGTTTTGCTTTTGTTTTTGTTCGCATCTGGTTTAAAGGCGACCGAGTTTTCTATTTACAAAGTTTTGGATAAAGATGGATTTGATGGCGCGATGAGAATATTTTCCAAATTGCTTAATCCAAACTTTGCATTGTTACCCAGTGCTGTTTTGAAAATGTTTGAAACTATTTTTATGGCATTTTTGGCTACGGCTTTTGCGATTCCGATTGCGTTTGTCTTGAGTTTCTTGTCGGCAAAAAATATCATGAAGCATCCGGCGGCATTTTTGGTCTACCTAGTTCTTAGAACATTATTGAATGTTGTTCGTTCCGTGGAAGCTTTTATGTGGGCGATAATATTCTCGGTATGGGTCGGAATCGGGGCAAGTGCTGGTATGTTGGCATTGATGATTCATTCGATTGCGTCGTTAGCTAAACAGTATTCTGAAATTGTTGAGACGGTGGCGGAGGGTCCAATTGAAGGCATTCAAGCCACGGGCGCGTCGCAATTACAAACGATATGGTATGCGATTGTTCCCCAAGTGATTCTTCCCTATATTTCGTTCACGGTTTATCGATGGGATATCAACGTTCGCATGGCCACGATTGTTGGTTTTGTTGGTGGTGGTGGTATCGGTAAATTGCTAATCGCGTATCAAGGACAGGCAATGTGGGAAGAAGTCGGCTGTATATTTTTTGTAATTGCGGTGGTTGTCTGGTTGTTGGATCAAGGTAGCGCGTATATTCGTGAAGCCTTAAAATAGATAAAAGGACCAGGGGTTATGCTTCCGTTCAAAATAACGATTAAAGAAAATCAAGTCGATATGTTAGGGCATTTAAACAATGCCGTTTATCTTGAATTGTTTGAAGTGGCTCGTTGGGACATCATCCATTCAAAAGGTTACGGGCTGAAGAAAATTTTACAGCTTCAGCAAGGCCCTGTGTTGTTAGAGTTGAATTTAAAGTTTATGAAAGAGGTTTTGGCTCGCGAAGAAATCACTATTCAATCCGAGTTAACGAATTATCAAGGTAAGGTCGGGGAAATCATTCAAAAAATGTATAAGTCAAATGGTGATCAAGCGGCCGAATTAAGAGTTGTGCTAGGGCTGTTTGATATGAAAACTCGTCGTTTGATTGAGCCTACGCCGGAATGGTTGGCGGCCTTAAAATAGTTTCTTTATGCAGATTTAAAAAATTTGCCTTTTTTGCTTTCTAAGTCTTCTTCCATAGAAAACAACAAATCCATTTTTTCCTCGAGTTTATTCAGTATTTCCTCTGGAGAAGACGCTTTCATGTTTCCCATGCCATCGGTTTGAAGAAAGAACGAGTCCATTTCCTCTTGGGGGATTCGGTCGGTGATAATAATTTTTAGGAAGGAATAGTACTCTCGGAGTTGATCAATCGTCGAACGGATTTCACCTCGCAGTTTGAAGCTGTCATGTTCGACGATGATTTCTTCGATGGCTTTTTCTAATTTATCCTTTGTTGATGGCTTTTCCAGTAGTCGAAAAGCGCCAATTTGAAGGGCTTTGAAAATAACTTCTTTCTCTAGGTAGGCTGAAAATAAAATAAATGGAAAGTGATAACCTTGCTCGAAACATTTTTTAATCATGTCGAGTCCGGTCATTTGCGGCATGTTGAAGTCTGAAATTAAGGCATCGAATGGGACATCTTTGTGTGCAGTTAAGTACGCGATAAACTCGTTAGGTCTATTGAAAGCAATTACATCGTACGAGTCTTCAAGTAAACTGCTGAATAGTTCTGTTAAATCTACTTCATCATCAATAATTACGACGGTCTTTTTTGCCTTATTCATACTTAAAGTATCGGTACATTTGAGAGTGAGTTAAATAAAAATACGGTAAAAGCTGTCTAGAAATTTGACAAAACTGGGCAAAAAAATCCACGAAAAAAGGTCCAGCTATCGTAAAGTTAAGAATGGGTTTCCCCGAATAAAGTTCAGTCTAGTAGGGGTAAGTATATGGCTAAAAACTATTATGTCAGTAAAAACAACCAACAAATCGGACCGTTTTCTGAAGATGTTTTGCTTAATAAAATTAAGGCGAAAGAAATCAGTTGGATGGACTACATCTATGATGATGTAAAAAAAGATTGGGTTATTATAGTCGAGCACAAGGCGTTTAATAAAATGTTTACAGAAAGTGTATTAAAGCACGCCGTCAGTGATCCAACCTTAAATACTGTTAAGACCCGCACGAAAGATCTTTCTCCTGTTGATTCTATAAAAGAGAAGGCATGGTATGTCCTTAAAGACAATAATAATTATGGTCCTTTCTCACAAGCAGAAATTATCCAAATGCTGCAAGCGAAGATCATTTACGAGTATGATTTTTTATGGCAGCCCGATATGGAGAGTTGGAAAAGGCTAGCTGAAATTCCTGACTTTTCACGAACGAATTTGAAAAAATTAATCCAAAGTGGTGACCCCGAGATTTCCGAATTATTTTTTCGTCGTCGTAATGTCCGGGTCAATTATGGCTGCTCGTTGATTGTCCATAATAATAAGCAAATATTTAAAGGTCGTAGTTTAGAAATTAGTGCGGGTGGTGCCGGCGTGTTTATTGATACCAATCAATTTGCTCCTGGGCAGAATTTGTTTTTACATTTTCAACCTGGAGATGGTGTTCCGCCTTTTAATGCTGTTTGTACCATTATTAGTAAGGAGTTTCATACCAACCCTATTAGTAAAGCTAATGAGTATAAATATGGAGTAAAGTTCACCAGCATAAGTCAAAATATTAAACAAAAAATTCAAGAGTTTGCGGAGAAAGAAATTATTCACCGGAAGAAGGTTTCGTGAAGAAAATACTATTTTTGCCACTTTTATTTTTGTTAGGTTGTTCTAATGATGTGGCTTTTAACGTTCGAGAAGAGAGTCAAAACTTTGCACAAGATGTGAAGTATAATAAGACTGTCGATATTCTATTTATCATCGACGACGGTGAGTCTATGGATATTGTTCAAAAGCAGCTTCATGATCAAATTCCCTATTTATTTGATTCGTTAGTTCATCTGAATATGGATATTCATATCGCCACAACAGGAACGACCATTTTAAATGGATTTTCTAATAGTGGTCGCTTGATCGGTGAGCCTCGTTATATCTCGACAGAAACGCCCAATTTTTTGGAAGAAGTAAAAAAGAAAATTTTCATTGGCAAAGATGGTGGTACGCGTGAAGAGGGTTTGCGTTCGATGGAAATGGTTTTATCAGAAACATATCGAAACACCGAAGGAAAAGGATTTTTACGTGACGATTCTTTCCTTAACATAATCGTTCTTAGTAACGAAGATGACTCTAGTCCTGGGGCTTGGCAATACTATGCGGACTACTTGGATAAATTACGCCCTAATCATGCGGATGGAACTAAAGCATGGTCGTTGAATTTTTTCGGAGTTCTATCTATGCAGGACACCTGTGATAGCTCGAGTTGGGGATTAAAGTTTCCTGGTTATAAGTTTATGGATTTAGTGTCTTATTCGGGGGGAGTGCAGGGCTCGTTATGTGGACTGGATTTGTATAAATCAGTTTCCAGCATCAAGTCGCGTATCATTCAAATTCTTACGGACTATAAGTTGGATCGAAAACCTCAAGAGAGTTCAATTAGAGTCTATGTTGATGGTATTGAAATTCCTAAAGACAGTATTAATGGTTGGGCATATATTGCGGCTGGTAATCTGATTCGCTTCAATGGAACCTCGGTTCCTAAAGCTGAAGCAGGAATCCGAGTCGATTTCCTGCCTCATGCAACGGAATAAAAAACACAGACGCGATGGTTTAGGGCGTCTTACTCACATTTAAAATTAGCGGCAATGAGCTTTTCTTGTATGCGAGTGGAAACTTCCTCGCATTTTTCTTTACCGATGATTTGGCTAGCAATTGAGCTTGCTTGACCAGCTTTCGTGTAATCCAGTTCACAACCTTGTTCTTTACTTTTGATCGAAAGTTTTCGAACGTCTTGGCCGGAAGTGCATGTAACTTCGGTCGCCGTACTAGGTGCCGATGCTTCTTTTGATTTTGATGACTTTGACGCCTCCGTTGAAATCGGAGCTGATTGAGCCGGAGCTTGATTCACCGCTGGAGTTCCAGAGGGTGTCACGGGCTGAGTGTCTGCTGCTTGTTTTTTTCCAGAACTAGAACAACCAACAATCAAAGATATCGCCAATGTAAAAATAATTTTTTTCATAAAACCTCATTTCAGTTAAGATGCTTTCGCATTTGATTTTTCGCTGATGTCAGTCAAGCCCGGGACTGAACTCATATTTTAACAAGGAATATATACGGTTTCAAGTTATACTTAGACGCCGATAGAACGGCTTAAAAAAACTTGTCGCATCTCTGTTGTCGCCACTATTTCACTTTACCTATGAAACCAAAACTTTTTCGATTTTTTTTAAAATGAACATCAGCGCCATCTCCAAACCTCGGCGAGCACTATTATCTTGCACTTCCACGCCGAATCACAAGATATTCCACTATCCACTATCCACTATCCACTATCCACTATCCACTATCCACTATCCCCTTCCCCTCATCCCCTCTGAAAACCCCCGAAGATACAAAGACTATACAAATTCTGAAAGAATTTCGTTCCATTGATTTTTGGTCGGCCGCAATTCTGACTCGGCTAAAGAGCTTAGCGGTGCATCGACAAGATTCAGAGTTTCATTTAATGATTCTGTTTTTTCATCGATGTAAAATAGTCCCGTAAGAATTTCGTTAGACGATTTACTTTCTTGAAGCACGCGGATAGCGGCAAAACGATCATTGATGTCTAAGTCATGTTTAGAAAGTTTTTTCAAAGTTAACGTGGAGCCATCGGGAAGCTGGACATTTTGTCGTGCCCCCTCGGCATAGTCGACTTTGATTTCTTCCATGGGCTGAACGATGCCCAATTCTTGAAGAGATACATCGTGCTCGCGAACATAGGTGTAGCTTTTGGTGGAGCCGTCGTGATTGTTAAACGTGATACAAGGCGAGATAATATCAATGACCGCTGTACCTTTGTGTTTCATCGCCGCTTGTAGCAAAGGAACGAGTTGTTTTGCATCACCAGAAAACGATCGCGCCACAAATGTACAACCTAAATCTAAAGCTAAAGAACAAATATCAATTGTTTCAAATGGATTGTACGCTCCATTTTTTTGTTTAGCGCCTTTATCGGCTGTGGCGCTGAATTGGCCTTTTGTTAAACCATACACGCCGTTATTAGCGACCAAGTAACACATTTCTACATTCCTTCGGATTAAATGAGAAAAACCCGCTAGGCCGATACTGGCTGTGTCGCCATCGCCGCTCATGCCGATAAAATGCATCTTGCCATTCACAACCTTGGCTCCCGTAGAGATTGGCGCCATACGACCGTGCATAGAATTAAACCCGAACGATTTAGAAATATAGTACGCGGGTGTCTTTGAACTGCAACCAATGCCTGACATTTTGGCCAAGTTATGTGGATGAATGCCATTTAAAAATGTTGCATTCATAATGTGGGCTGAAATGGAATCGTGCCCGCACCCTGTACACAATGTTGAGGGGCCTCCGGCGTAATCTTTTTTTTCTAATCCCGCTTTATTTAAATTTTTTGCAGGAGTTATGTCCGTACTCATACGGTCACCTCAAGGTTTTTCTTTATAGTGTTAACGATTTTATCCGCTGTGATTGGCGTGCCATCGTAATGTTTTACGGATGTCAAATAGGGAACCGACGTTGGTAGCTCCATTTTCAATAATTCAAACATCTGTCCATCACGATTTTGATCGACTACGAAAACGTGGTCATGATTTTTTATAAAATCCAAAATCGTGTCTTGAAAGGGAACGGCGCGAATACGACAATAATCAAAATTTAAATTTTGCTGTCCCATAATGTACATGGCTTCTTTTATGGACATATCGCTAGAGCCATAAGCGATGATTCCTAATTTGTTTTTACAAACGGCTTTGACATCTTGACTACTGGAGTTCAGCAAGCGCGCCGATAAGTTTTGCGTGTCACAAAAAACGGGAGCGGGCACATACGTTTTGGCGGTCTGCCATTTTTTAGCCAAACGATCCACGATGTATTGGTACTCATCACTTTTTTCTGTATAGGCGGCTTTGCGATTGTGACCACTGCCACGAGTAAAATAGGCCGCTTTGTCATGGGGGGTACCAGGCAATGTGCGGTAGGGAATGCCATCGCCATCGAGATCGGCGTAACGTTCAAACTGTGCGACCTTTTCCAAATCGGTGGCCGATAAAACTTTGCCGCGATCAAATGGTTTTTCTGGATAGTCCCAACGTTCTTCCATCCATAAATTCATACCTAAATCCAAATCGCTTAGAACAATAACCAGTTGTTGTAAGCGTTCCGCAACATCAAATGCAGTTTGACCAAACTCAAAACATTCTTTGATGCTTCCCGGAATCAAGCAGGGATGGCGAGTGTCGCCGTGGGATAAAAACACCGCAGACATCAAATCACCTTGGGCCGTGCGTGTGGGCATGCCCGTAGATGGACCCACTCGTTGAACATCCCAAATCACGGCGGGAATTTCTGTGAAATAAGCAAAGCCAGCAGATTCGGCCATCAAGCTGAGACCAGGGCCCGAAGTGGCGGTCACCGCCCGCGCGCCTGACCAACCGGCACCTAGCACCATACAAATTGCTGATAACTCGTCTTCGGCTTGAATGATGGCCGATTTATTTTTACCCGTATCATCCGTGCGATATTTACTGGCGAATTTAATATAATTTTCGACCACCGAGCTGGAGGGAGTGATGGGATACCAGGCGGCAAACGTGCAGCCACCAAACAACCAACCCAAAGCACCTGCTGTGTTTCCATCCATCATAATTTTGTTGGCGTTGCGATCAGATTTCTGAGTTTTGAAATTAAAGGGAATGTTAATGTTTTCTTGAGCAAACAGGAAACCGATTTCAGATGCTTTGCGGTTGACTTCGATGACTGATTCTTTGCCCTCGAATTGGTCCGCGATGGTTTCATTTAACGTCAGAACGTCGATACCCAACAGTTGAGCCAGCACGCCCACATAGACCATATTCACCACTAGTTTTTTAATCTTGATGGAGTCGGTCGATTTATCCACCAGTGGTTTGAATGAAATGGGCAGGATGTGGATCGTCTCGGTTTCTGCGTTCAGTTCTGGCTTTATACCCAAGTCAGAATTGTAAATAAAAAATCCACCTTTGCGAACAGTTTTTATATCTTCTTTCAATGTTTGCGGATTCATCGCCACAAAAATATCGGCGTGTTCGCGGCGAGCCACAAAGCCTTTTTCATCCGCGCGAATCCAAAACCAAGTGGGCAAGCCTGCGATGTTAGAAGGAAAAACGTTTTTGCCGCCAACAGGGATTCCCATTCTAAATAAAGACTTCAAAAGGATGTTGTTGGCGGATTGAGACCCGCTGCCATTAACAGTTGCAACAGTAATAACAAAATTATTGATGTTCATGGGAAAAGACGTAACATGCTTTCAAAAGGGAAGCACGCCAAAAAACATCCCTCTCATACCTTGAGGAGCCTAGAGTGAAAGCTTTTGAACCGGTCGATTTTTTAGATTTAAATAGCCTGTTAACATCCGATGAAATTCAGATCCGAGACACTGTTCGTCAATATGTCACGAACGAGATCATGCCCAGGATCGCGGATGACTATGAAAAAGGCAATTTCCCAGTGGAGTTGATTCCGGGGTTGGCCGAGTTGGGGACGTTGGGTTCGACAATTCAAGGCTATGGCTGCGCCGGCGTTAACTATACGTCCTATGGTTTGATCATGCAGGAATTGGAACGTGCGGACAGTGGGATTCGTTCTTTTGTCAGTGTACAAGGGGCGTTGTGTATGTTTCCGATTGCCGAGTTTGGCAGCGAGGCTTTGAAGCAAAAATATTTGCCTAAAATGGCTAAAGGGGAATGGATTGGTTGTTTTGGTTTAACGGAACCTGATTTTGGCAGCAATCCAGCGGGGATGCGCACGACCGCGATCAAAGACGGCAACGAATATGTCCTGAATGGTTCAAAAATGTGGATTACAAATGGTGGCCTCAGTCACTTGGCAATTGTTTGGGCGCGAAATGAAAATGGTAAAGTGATTGGGTTGGTGGTTGATCGTGATCTGAAGGGCTTTAAAGTCCGGAATATTGAAAAAAAGTTTTCATTGAAGGCCTCCGTGACCAGCGAATTAATTTTTGAAGACTGTCGCGTGCCGGCTTCTCATAAATTAGATGTCGAGGGGTTAAAGGGGCCATTTGCATGTTTAAATAATGCACGCTTTGGAATTTCTTGGGGTGTCGTAGGGGCGTCGATGGCGTGTTACGACGAGGCCGTGAACTATGCTAAAACACGCGTTCAATTTGGCAAACCGATTGGTGGATTTCAGTTGGTGCAGGCCAAGCTGGTGGAAATGTTGACAGACATCACGCTGGCTCAGGGCTTGTGTTTGCAGTTGGGTCGTTTGAAAGATAAAGGCCTTTGTACGCCTCAGCAGATTTCCATGGCCAAGATGAATAATGTATCTAAAGCTTTAAAACATGCGAGGTTAACTCGAGATATTTTGGGGGCCAGTGGGATCACATTTGAGTATCAATGTGCTCGGCATATGTTGAATCTAGAAAGTGTCAATACGTACGAGGGAACAGAAGATATTCATCGTCTCATCTTGGGCGAACATATCACGGGATTACCCGCATATAAATAGGAGGAAAAATGCAACCTACAGTGAACGAACTGGTCGTCGAGCAATTCTCGCGCAGCTTGGGAAACTTGAAAAATATTCTGAAAAAAGCACAAACGCACGCGCAGGAGCGTAAGTTTGATGAGAACTTGTTTTTGCAGTCAAAATTGGCGGCGGATATGTTTCCCTTAATCAAGCAAGTTCAGATATCCTGCGATATCGTTAAGGCGTCGTGTGCGCGTTTGACGGGAACAACTCCGCCAGCATTTGCTGATGACGAGAAAACAATGGTCGAACTTTTTAGTCGTATCGATAAAACTTTGGATTACGTGAAAACCTTTGCGACCAATGATTTCAAGGGCTATGAAACGCAAAAAGTTTCCTTTTTTTGGAACCCGGGTAAGCACATCACGGGGCATGAATACGTGATTTCCTATGCCATTCCTAATTTTTATTTTCATGTGTCGGCGGCCTATGCGATTTTGCGTAGTAATGGCGTGCATCTAGGGAAAGGTGATTACCTAGGCGAGATGCAATGGAAAGCTAATTAGACATTCGATCTTGATTTGAAATTCTCCAGCAGGCTAAGTGTGTGGCGGCCTGCTGAAGCGAAGATGTTGTTACGGTGCAAGGGTTGCTTGCTTTTTAGTTCTTCATTAAGTTGATTAGGTTTAGTTTTCCTTCGCTGACAGATTTGCCTTTCATTGAAGGGATTTTGACGGCAGAGCTGAGAATGGCTTCTTTTACTTCGAGCATGGTTTTTGTTGGGTTATGAGCCCAATACAAGGCTGCTGCGCCAGCAACATGAGGAGCGGCCATGCTGGTTCCTTCCCAGACAGCAATAAATGGAATGGGTCGGTCCGAATATTTTGCATCAACAACGGTGCTGAAAATTTTTACCCCAGGCGCGCCGATATGTACGGTTTTAGCTCCATAATTAGAGAAGCCACCAAGATTATCTTTTGCATCCAGCGCCGCTACGCTGATGATATTTGAGTAGGGATAACTGGCGGGATAGGCGGGAGCGTTGGCTGTATCGTTATCATAGCCTCGTCCACGAAATCCATTTCCCGCAGCTGCGACGAATAGTACACCTTTAGACTCTGCGTATTGGATGGCTTCGCGAAGGGCCCTGTTCTGTGTGCCTTCGGCCGCATTTTCTCCGATGGACCCCCATGAGTTGTTCAGAACTTTAGCGCCGTTGTCGACAGCATAACGAATGGCTTTGATGGCGGCGGAGGTTTCGCCGTTACCTTTTTCAGAGATAAAGCGAAGTGCCATGATTTGCGCATGGGGAGCCACGCCCGAGATACCAATGCCATTTCCACCGCGAGCGGCGATATTGCCTGCGCAATGAGTTCCATGGCCTGGATTGCCGCCACCCAATGCGAGCTGCCATACGGGAGTTGCCTTGTCGTATGGCAGTGCATCGTTAGAGACAAAGTCATAACCGACAACATCATCGACATAACCGTTACGGTCGTCATCGATTCCATTTGTGGCTTTGTCACGGCCAGCAGCATCTGTGCCTGTTTCGCCAACATTGCGCCACATGTTTGGCAATAAATCTGGATGCGTGTAATCGACTCCTGAGTCGATGACGGCCACGATGATAGTTTGATTGTTTTTGGCTTGCGTCCAGGCTTGAGTGGCGCCGATATCAATCATGCCCCATTGTTTACTCAGTAGCGGGTCGGTGCCGATTTTAACAGGAGTTGCCATCGGGATCGCAGGGTTGTCATTCCTTGATTTTGTCGAGCGCGCGAACATTTCGGGATCATTTTGCATTAATTCCATCCACTGTGTTTTTGCATCATTATCTTGCTCGCTGTAGTCTTCGATCAAGCCTAATGCGTAGTCGGGTTGGATGTACTCGATATTTTGACTTTGCATAAGGGCAGAGGACTCGGCGGCTTTGCCAGATACTTTTGCCCATTGGTCATCGAGGACTTCGATTTTTTGACCCGCCATTTTAGTGGCCATTGTTGTTTTTCGGACAGCTTCCATTAAAGCGCGACTCGATTTAAATTTTACGAGATAATTCGTTTGTTTGATTTCCATTGTCTGGGCCCAGCTAGATACAGCCATGGCCAAAGCTGCTAATAAAATTAGAGCATTCATAACCCCTCCTTGTATTGACGCAGTTTTTGCCCTGCGGACATTACTCAAAACTCCCTGTTTAGAGTAAACCTTTGGTTTTTCCATAAGATTAAAGTCGAGTATTATTAAAGTTTGAAAAGTGAAGTTTGTCTAAGGATTTCTACTTGGGTTTCTGTTTAGATTTTTGTATTGGATTTCTGCATTTTTCTCAGACGATTGCGGTTTTTTTTAGCAGATTGGTCTGGGGAAACTGCTTGAATTTTAGCGCGTAATTGTGGCTTCTTCTTCCAGAGCTAAGCCTGTAGTTTTACAAATGAACTCTGGCAAATAAACGTGTTGTCAGCGGAATAAAAGTAAAGTACCTCTTAAGAGTCTAGATGAAAACGAGGTGAAAATATGGCTGAGAAAAGTCTCGATGAAATGTCGCGCTCTTTTGCGTTCACGACCAAGTTGGATGCAATCGTTGCGTGGGGAAGAAAAAATGCGTTGTGGCCATTACCATACGGAACTGCCTGCTGTGGTATCGAGTTAATGAGCGTGATGGGGCCGCGATACGACCTCGCTCGCTTTGGCGCCGAGGTGGTGCGATTTTCTCCGCGACAAGCGGATCTTTTGTTAGTTGCCGGTACAATCACAGAAAAAATGGCGCCCATTTTAGTGCGAATTTATGAACAAATGTTAGAGCCCAAGTATGTTCTTTCGATGGGAGCATGTGCCAGCTCGGGTGGATTTTATCGTGCGTACCATGTTCTTCAAGGCGCGGACAAAGTTATTCCTGTCGATGTTTATGTTCCAGGTTGTCCTCCTACTCCTGAAGCGGTTTTGGATGGTGTGATGTTACTTCAAAGAATGATTGCCTCTAATCAGCCACGTCCTTGGCGTGATAACTGGAAAAACCCATACGAGGCGCTACAAATCAAAGCGGGATCTCATGAATAGAATCGAAGAGTTAAAGAGTGATTTAGATAAGCATTTTAATACCAATCAATATCGTTTCCTCCATGCCGTGGGAGATGATGTTTTAGAGATTCCCAAAGACGACGTGGCGGCGATTCTTCGTCATTTAAAGTTAAATCAAAAATTCGATTTTTTGATGGATGTATGTGGTGCGGATTATCCTGATCGTGAAAAACGTTTTGATGTGGTGTATTCGTTGTTTTCGTCTCGAGATGGTCGACGTTTGCGTGTAAAAACTCAGGTGGCCGAAGGTGAGCACGTCGAGACGGCGACTAAGCTTTGGAAGGGTGCCGACTGGTTCGAGCGTGAAGCCTATGATATGTTTGGCATTCGGTTTCAAGGTCATCCCAATTTGCGAAAAATTTTAACGCATCACCAATTCCAAGGTCATCCGCTGCGAAAAGACTACGAAGCGGATCGTCAGCAGCATTGTACGGACGTATTGCCCGTGCATTTTGATAATGAGGGTGATGTTCGTGGTGACGTGCTGAATGAAAATTTAGTGCCTCTTAATATTGGTCCGTCGCACCCGGCAATGCATGGAACTTTGCGTGTGATGGCCGAGCTGGACGGCGAGACGATTGTTCGGGCTAATTGCGAGATTGGTTTTTTACATCGTTGCTTTGAAAAAATGGCTGAGACTCATCCGTACAATCAAGTTATTCCGTACACGGATCGTTTGAATTACTGTTCGGCGCCAATGAACAATGTTGGGTATTGCAAAGCGGTCGAGCGTTTACTGGGTGTCGAGGTGCCGCCGAAAGCACAAGCCATGCGGGTGATTCTGTGCGAGCTGTCTCGGGTCATTGATCATATCATTGCTGTAGGTACGGGCGGTGTGGATTTAGGAGCCTTAACGGCTTTCTTTCACTTGTTCACGTATCGTGAAAAAGTGTACACGTTGTTTGAGCGTCTTTGTGGCGCACGGCTAACGGTCTCTATGACTCGTATTGGTGGTATGGCTCAAGATGCGCCAGACGGTTGGTTTGACGAGGTCATGGCATTTTGTAAAGAAATGCGTGCGGGCGTGGATGAAATTTCTCGCTTAATGATCGACAACAAAATTTTTATCAAACGAACGCAAGGTGTTTCGCCGGTTACAGCCGCCGAAGCCATCAGCTGGGGATACACAGGGCCTCTTTTGCGTGCGTGCGGTGTGAATTTGGATTTACGTAAGACATCGCCTTACTATGGTTATGACGGTTTAAATTTTGACGTGCCGGTGGGAACGAATGGCGATATTTATGATCGTTATTTAGTTCGTATCGAAGAAATGCGTCAGAGTATTCGTATTATTGAACAAGTTTGCAAAAATGTCCCCGGGGGGGATTTCACAATTCGTGACAAAGGCATCGTGCTTCCCGAAAAGAAAGATGTTTATGGAAACATTGAAGGCTTGATGAATCACTTCATGCTTGTGATCAAGGGCTTACGTCCACCTGTAGGTGAGGTCTATGATGCGACAGAGGCTGCCAATGGAGAGCTTGGTTTTTATTTAGTCAGTGATGGTTCGGCGAATCCATATCGTTTAAAAGTTCGTCCGCCGTGTTTTGCGATTTATCAGTCGTTTCCGAGTGTGGTGAAGGGGACGATGTTAGCCGACGCGATTGCGACGGTGGCCAGCATGAACGTTATCGCCGGCGAGTTAGACCGCTAGAATTGAAGGAGACAGGATCATGTTAGAAACGAATAAGACTCAATTTCAGTTGTCTGCCGAAGGTTTAGCCGAGGTGAAGAAGGAGCTGGGTCGCTATGAAACAAAAGAGTCGGCGATCATTCCAGCTTTGTACGTGGCGCAAAAAGAAAACAAAGGTTTTATTTCCACGGATGTCATTCATCATCTGAGTCAGGTGATGGCTATTCCCGTCAGTAAAATCAATGAAGTATTCAAATTCTATACGATGTTTAATCAAGCCCCAGTCGGAAAGCATCACGTTCAGGTGTGTACAAATATTTCGTGTGCGCTTGAAGGTGGTCGTGAACTGACGAGCCACATTTGTCATGAGTTGGGCGTAAAACTGGGGCAAGTCACAACGGACGGGCGATTTTCAGTTTCGCGTGTGGAGTGTCTGGGTTCGTGTGGTACGGCGCCGATGATGCAAGTGAATGATAAGTATTACGAAAGTTTAACTCCAGAATCAGCGATGAATATTCTTAGAGGGATGAAATAATGGAAACAAAGTTATTATCCGAATTTTACCATTTGGATGAGTTTCGCTATTTAGATGGTTATAAAAAACATGGTGGCTACGTAAATCTGGCCAAAGCTTTGAATATGCCACCCCAGCAAATCATTGATGACGTGAAAGCCAGTGGTTTGCGAGGCCGTGGTGGCGCCGGTTTTTCGACAGGAATGAAGTGGAGTTTCTTGCCTAAGAATAATGAGCCTCGTTATTTGGTGTGTAACGCGGATGAAGGCGAGCCGGGTACATTCAAAGATCGCTTGATGATGGAGCGTGCTCCTCATCAGTTGATCGAGGGTATGATTATTTCGGCATTTGCGGTGGGATCAAAGAAAAGTTACATCTATGTCCGTGGAGAATATTACTTCCCCGTCGAAGTTTTAGAGCAAGCTATTCAAGAAGCCTACAAGGCCGGTTATCTGGGAAAAAATATTTTAGGTTCTGGTTTTGATCACGATATGGATGTGTACCGCGGAGCAGGTGCGTATATCTGCGGTGAAGAAACGGGTTTGATTTCGTCTTTGGAAGGTCAAAAAGGTCAGCCCAAGCTAAAGCCTCCCTTTCCGGCTGTTAAAGGTTATTTGCAGAAACCAACGATCGTAAATAATGTGGAAACTTTGGCCGCCGTAAAATACATTATTCGTGATGGGGCTGCGGCTTACAAAAAGTTTGGTACGGAAAAATCACCGGGAACAAAATTATTCTCATTAAGTGGTAACGTTCGTAAACCGGGGAACTATGAAGTGAATCTGGGGTACTCGTTGAATGATTTGATCAACAATGAAGGCGGCGGAATGAAGCCGGGTCGCAAGTTGAAAGCTGTTATTCCAGGTGGTTCATCCGCGCCGGTGTTAACGGCTGAAGAGGCGATGAAAGCCACTTTGGATTACGAATGTCTAGCGCAGATGGGAACGATGTTAGGTTCGGGAGCGGTGATCGTGATCGATGACTCGCAATGTATGGTGGATATGTTGGGTGTGTTGATGCACTTCTATCATCATGAATCATGTGGCCAATGCACTCCGTGCCGTGAAGGAACGGGTTGGTTGAATAAAATCGTGCATTCGATTTTGGAAGGCAAAGGTCGTTTGCAAGATATCGATTTATTGGTGAAAGTGGCTGACAATATGAAAGGTCGCACGATTTGTGCGCTTTCTGATGCGGCGGCATTACCAGTATTGAGTTTCGTAACTAAATTTAGAGATGAATTTGAATTTTATGTTCGTGAAGGTCGTTCAAAAGTGAGAGGAAACTTCTATGCCCAAATGCACCATTAATGGAAAAGAAGTCGAAGTAAAAGAGGGACAAACAATCATGGAGGCTTTCTATAAAACAGAAGAGCCGATTGCCCATTATTGTTATCACCCAGGTCTGAGTGTGGCCGGGGTTTGCCGTTTATGTATTTGTGATATCGAGGGCAATCCTCGTCCACAAATTGCGTGTAACACGGTTGTAACGGAAGGAATGAAAGTTTCTAATAAGTCCGAAAAAATTAAAGATGGCGTGAAATGGGTGTTAGATTTCCATTTGATTAACCATCCTTTGGATTGTCCAATTTGTGATCAAGCCGGTGAGTGTGGACTGCAAGAGCAGTACATGGAATTTGGCAAGTACGATCCCGAAATGGCCGAGCACAAAGTGAAAAAACACAAGGTGGTTGATTTAGGACCCACTGTTGTTTTGGACTCTGAACGTTGTATCTTGTGCTCTCGTTGTGTTCGCTTTACAGACGAAGTTTCTAAAACATCAGAATTAGGAATTTTTAATCGTGGTGATCGTTCTGAAATTGGCACGGTGGAAGGTAAATCGTTAGACAATAAGTATTCTTTAAATACGGTGGATATATGCCCGGTGGGTGCGTTGACGTCCAAAGACTTCCGTTTCCGCCAGCGCGTTTGGTATCTAAAGGATTCCGAGACTGTGTGTAATGGATGTTCGACGGGCTGTAATGTAAAAGTATATTTCAATAAAGAAGGCTTTTTTCGCGTGAAGCCGGTCTACAATGAAAAAGTAAATGGTCATTGGATGTGCGATGAAGGTCGTGACATTTACAAGTTTCTGAATAAGGAAAGCCGCTTTACAAAAGGTATTGCTCGCGAAAAAGGCGTGCAGCAGGAAATGGCTCCGGGAGCGCTAGCTAAAGAGTTGGCTCAAGAGATAAAATCGAAAAAGGACCATGTTGCGGCGGTATTAACAGGCCAGTACACAGTTGAAGAGTACGAGTCTTTAGTCAGCACTCTGGTGAAAGAACTTCAGATTACAAAGATCTTTCATTGGGTGAACAACAAAGAGTCTTTTAATTCATTTGATGGTTTGCTACTTCGTGGTGACAAAAATCCAAACACTAAAGGTTTGTTAAATATTCTTGAGAAATATCAAATCAAAGGTGTTTGGGGCGATTTGGAAAGTGGAATTAAAAACAAATCTATCAAAACATTGATTGTTGCGGGACCGGAAAATAAAGCGGTGTTTGATAATTTAGAAAATCATATCAAATTATTCTCTCAGGTGGATCATTTAGTTTGGTTGGGGGCGGCAAAAGTGGACTCGTTATTGAGCCTTACGAATAAAATTTCGATCGTGCCGTTAAAAACGTTCGTTGAAAAAGAAGGAACATTCATCAATGCCAACGGTATTGAACAAAAATTTAAGCGGGCAACGACCGTAGTTCATGAGGCTTTGACTTTGACAGAAGCAGCGATTTTGTTATCTGGTAAAAACCTAACTTTACCGACGGCACAGATGGATCGTCCGGCATTTTTAGAAAACAAACGTCGTCATGATCAGGTTATGTTGGAGAATAGAAAGAAAAACGAATTCGTTTTTAAACGAGGTTCCTTATGAGCGTTGTTCAAAAAGCAGGACAAAAAAGTAAGTGGTACTTGCCAGGGATTATTGGTGGCTTAGGGATCACGCTGACCCATATGTTGAAGAATATAGTTTCTAAAAAACAAATGATGACATTGAATTACCCTGAGGAAAAGTATGAATACAGTTCTCGGTTTAAGGGAAATCATGTATTGACCGTCAAAAAAGACGGTAACATTCGTTGTACGGCTTGTATGTTGTGTGCGACGAATTGTCCTGCTGATTGCATCAAGATCACGGCCAGTGAGAACGCAGACCCTAAGGTTGAAAAATATCCAATCAGTTATGAGATTGATATTCTTCGTTGTGTGTTTTGCGGTTTTTGTGAAGAGGCATGTCCGGTCGATGCGATCCGTTTGGGACCAGAGTGGCAGACGCCAGGCCTCAGTGGGGCAAACTTTGTATATGACATTAATCATCTTGCGTATCGTCCATCGCTTAAAGGTGGAATTCAGTCGCATGTGGATGACGAAGAACGCCACAAAGAGGGGATTTAAAGTTTCAAGGCGACAATTTAGCGGTCGATAAATTCGATACGAGGAATAGTTGTCACAAAGAACACTTTGCTTGGCCAGCGGGCCTCTTTAAAATATATAGTTGGTGCAAAAGTTCCCCCAATTCGACATACTTAGTGTGTTGTGATTTGGGGGATTTTTTTTTGAGTTCGTTGCGCAGTTCTGAGTTTTCCGTTGGTGTTCTGTTTATTTTGCTAGCGGGAATTTGTTTTGGAAGTCTTGGGATTTTTGGCAAATTATTTATTTCTACGGGCCTTGATGTCGGCCATGTTTTATCTATTCGATTCTTGTTTGCGGCTGCTTTGTTGGGAATGTTTTTTATCGGTTTGAAAGTGTTTAAGGGTATTAATTTGTTTGTCGTTTCAAAGCGGCAATTTTTGACCTGTCTATTGTTAGGGGTTTTGGGATACGCCGTTTTTTCGAGCTTCTATTTTATTTCTTTTCGATATTTAAGTGTTGGCATTAGTGCGATGATTTTGTTTACGTTTCCCATATTTGTGTTCTTGGGATCTGTTTTATTTTTCAAACACCCCTTTGATAGACGGGTAGTCGTTGCATTGCTGGTGGCTTTGTTTGGTTTGTTTTTACTATTGAAAGATGAGTTTGAAGTTAGGAGTGCTTTAGGTGTTTATGCTGGAATGGCGGCCGCAATGAGCTATTCGGCTTATGTAATACTATCGGATCGTTATCAGAAAAATATTCATCCTCTGACTTCTAGCTTTTACGTTATGCTATCGGCAGGAATAACCTTAGCATTGATTTATCAGCCAAATTTTGATCATTTCTTTGGGCAAAATTTTTTAAATATGAAGTTATTTGTTGGGTTAAGTATTATCGGAACGATTGCGCCACTCAGTTTATTTTTGGCGGGATTGCAACGTATTCCGGGGCCACAGGCCAGTATTTTGGTGATGATCGAGCCAATTACGGCATCGATTCTGGCCTATTTTGTTTTTCATGAGGCGATGTCATTGTGGCAAATGGTTGGGATCGGTTTAGTGGTTTTGGCTGATGTGATTATCGTTCGCTTGAGGTGAGCGCGTGCTTTTACTTCGACTCGATCAAGGACATTCTAGGTAGCCCATCTGGGCTGATTTCATTAGCAACCCATCTGTGTCATTACCAACCTATCTAGGCTGATGAGAATGTAGAATAATAAAAAAATAGAGCAAAAGCACTATCGCCTTAATGTCGGCGTCTTTTGTTATTCCCAAGCAAAAACTGGGTATTTGTGGATTCTATGGCAGCTAAATCGAATTTAACCTGGTTTCACGCTTCAGGTTTTGGACCTGATTTTGAACCTCTATAAAGATTATGATGAAGTTAAACATGAGTATACTGAATGTTGCGTTGTTGTTTTTATTAATAGGATTTAAAGGTTTTGCGGCGCCATCAGGCACCGGTATTTGTTATAAATTCTATCATTGGTCAGAAATATCTCGAATTAAACCGGACGTTATTCGTACCCACGACGTTATCTGGAATCTAGAAAATGACCTGATATATAAAGACAATTTAGCGATTCCATCGCGTTGGAAAAGCATGGTTCAGCACACGTCTAATGTACGAGTTCTTCACCATGAAAAAGTTTTTACACGTAGAACGGCGAGTGGTGAAAAGTACGATGTTGCTTACTTTGTTTACCAACCACAGTCGGGAAAGTATAAATCTACAATTGTCCTTCAGCATGGCTTTGCTGAATCTTCAATTTACTTTAAAACACAAATTCGAACTCTGGTTGCAATGGGTTTTCGGGTTATTGCGATGGATGGAGCCAATTCAGGAAATACATTGTTGTATACATTGCGAAAGTTGCATCGAGCGCTGTTTGCGCCGAGTCCTGTTGAGGATGGGAGAGCCTTAGCCGAGATCTTGCTCGCCGAAATTCCTGCTCACGAGAAATTTATTGTTTTAGGTCATTCACGTGGATTTTTAGTGACATCGCTGATGCTTTCGACGGGATTGTTCGATAAACAACTGATTCAGCATATCTCTTCCAATGGCTATGACAGTTGGAAAGTTGACGAGTTGGTCGATCGGCCAATCATGAATCCTTTCCGACTTGTGCCTGTGTTAGACACTATGACCGACTACTGGATTGGGCAAATGCGTTCGATGGCCCGTCAAGGTGCTAATCAAATTTCTGACCCCATACTTCGCGATAGAGTGATGAGTCACCAAGGGATGAAATCCCGAGAAGAACTTGGTGTCGAGTTAGCGGACGAGATTACGCGACGTAAGCTGGTTGAGGCGACGATGGGTATTGCCCGTGGCTTGAAAGGACAAGATCAGGGGCTTCCTGGTATCGAGACATTGTCGTTGTATGAGACTCACTCGGACTTAAAAAATGTGGACAATGGATTTGGATTTGAAGTGGCTAACAATCCGCTGAAAATCGGTCATATTTCCGCAGCTGTAAAAGACAGAACGCTGATGGTCTTTGGCGATAAAGATCACTTAGTGTCGATGGAGAGTTCTCGGAAAATCATCGATCAAGTGGGATTTAAACCAATCGTGTTAGGAAAAGACATTGAGACCGGCGTAGAGGCTACCCACTTTTTGCCAAATGAAAGACCGTTCGAGTTACTTGAGTTGATTTTGCAAGCGTACAAAGAAAATCGAGATAAGTGATTCGGCGAGGTCATCTTCCCCTGTGGTCTGTAAGACAGATATTTAGTTGATAAACTTAAGATTTATTTTGATCATATAAATATGAATATAAATTTATTGCTTGGTTTTTTTTTCTTTATATTTCTAGTACAGAAAATCAGCGCCCGCGATGTCAGTAAAGAACTTAATCAGCTCATTCTGAGGCCAATTAATTTTGTGGACGAAGTGAATAAAGGTATTTTGCAGGTGGATACCGGTTTGAAAGGCTCGGAACAGTGTGTGGAATTTATTTCTGACAAGTTAGGGCGTATCGATTTGCTGCAAAGTAGCAGTTTTTTTCCACAAAATTTGGAAGAAATTCGTCAGTTAGAAGAAAAAGGCAATGAAACGCTGGGTAAGCTTTTTCAAATTCAACTAACGGTACGCAAAAAACAGCAAGAACTTTCAAAAAAAGGACGACTGACATTTGAATGTCTGCAGAATATCAGGCGTTCGACTCGGTACCTTAGATTCATGGAAGATATGCTAATAGAATGGCTAATTGAGCAAAAAAAGATGACCTCGTTCGCTGAAAATGTTTTAGGTGGGCAGTTCCCACAAGTGATGCGTAATCCAGAAATCAATTCTTCAGAGCCTTTTCTGGTTGGAGATATTTTTTTAATTCGAGGAAAAAGTATTGTTAGTGCAATGATTGCGCGAATTGGTGATACAGAATTGCAGTTTAGTCATCTGGCCATTATTGGTCTGAACTTGAACAACGAGCGCGTCATTGTCGAAGCCTTGATTCCTTATGGCACACGGATTACTCCGTTTGATCAGTGGATGAGGCAAAAGGAGGCTCGGGTGGTCCACTTTCGATATAGTGATACCAGCGTGGCACTGAAAGCAGGCAAAGCGGCTTACGAGTTAGCCAACAGCTATATTAGTAAAAATAAAATCAACATCCCTTATGATTTTCATATGAGTTCGCTGGATGCGGATCAAATTTTTTGCGCCGAACTGATTGAAAATGCCTATCTGACAGCGTCGGCTTCGAAGGTTTTGTTGCCAGAGTATAAATCAATGACGACCAAATTTAAATCGACTCCCTTTCTAAAGAATATGGGAATTGAAGCCAGTGAAATATTTGCCCCTGGAGACATTGAGTTTGATTCACGATTTAATTTAGTCGCCGAATACCGATTTCTGGGAAAAATCGAGAGTGAGGATACGATACCAATTCTGCGCAAAGTGCGTATGCAGGATGCGATTATTCAGAGTTTATATAACTGGATGACGCTGGAAAACTTTCAGTTTGTAGATTCTTGGAAAATCAATCTAAAAACAATTCTAGCAAAACTGTTTAGGTACTTTGGCTTTTTTAAGGATCGAATGCCGACACATATTCCTTATTCATCTTTGAAAACGATCATTCAGTTTGAGGACACAAGTCATTTGCTGCAGAAGCATCTTTTTGAAATGGAAAAAAAGTTTTATCAACAGCACAAGCACTCGATGCATTTTCAAGAAATGTTACGAGTGCTTGTGGATTATCGAGATGGCATGTGTAGAGACTCTCAGTCTGAATTTGTAGCTTTAATCAGATCGAATCGCTGTCCTGGAGAATAGGCTTAAATAAAAAACCCACTCTGAATAAATTGAGAGTGGGTTTGAACTGGTTGTTCTACAGAAAATTTATGCAGCGTAAAGGCGTGCAAATTTTTCGTATTTTTTGAAAAATTTTGAGTATTCTTTTTCATAGTGGCCACTATACCCATCAAACAATTCGAACAAGAAGTTATAGTATTCGCGGTATACAAATGTCGCCATGAATTGTCCATAAAAGTCTTTTGGTGCATCGGCGTAGAATTCATATTTACGGAAAAAGTGAGTTACATATTTATTAAAATATGACCACCATTTTTTTGCTTCTTTTTCACGGATAAAGTTACCTACAAAGTAAACTTTATTTCCGCAAGTTAAACCGATTTCCCATCCTTCACCGGCTGTTTTCCAATAAGTTTTGAACGTGTAATCGCCAAACTTGTACGTTTTAGTTGTGTTCATTCTTCCTCCTTGTGAGGCTTTATTTCGTCACAATGGAAACTAAAAGTCATGTGAAGTTATTTCTGACTAGACAGAACGAAGGTCCTAACTCGTGTCATCACTTGGTGTGATCGCTTCTCGCGACAGTGTTTGACAATGAAATTGGAACACGTTTTTATTTAGGCCCAGGTGAAACCCGTCTGGGTATTTAGGAAACAACTTTAGAAAATTTTGAGGAGTATTATGACGACTACATTCGTATTATTTTTTGTCAGTGTTTTTGCGCTATCAGTACATGCCAAATCTGTGAGTGGCACAGTGACGGTTGATAAAGGTTTGGAAAAGAGTTTAAAAGGTGGAGTGCTTTTTGTATTTGCCAAGAAGGTGGGAAGTAAGGCTGGTGATGGACAAATGCCGGTGGCTGTTCAGCGTATCGTTGATCCAAAGTTTCCAGTGCATTTCGAACTCAATGCGACCAATGCGATGGTTCAGGGAACGCCATTTGAGGGGCCATTTTCAATTTCAGCTCGTTATTCGGCAGGCGGCAATGCCACTGATAAATCTGGTCCAGAAGGATCGACACCCATTGATAAGCCAATTAAAGTTGGTGAGACGGCTGTTTTGATTGAACTTAAAAAGAAGTAAGAATGGGATTGTTAGTGTACAACTGTGATTAGATTGCGACAGAAAAAAATTTGATCGAGTCTAACGCTGATCGCCCGTTTTTTTTGACGGGCGATCTAAGAATGAGAATGGCGTGATTCTATATTCCGAAACCTAAAATAACTTTCATGTATGTTCCGCTCATATCCAGATCTGGCGTGCCAGCAAAAGTTCCTGACGAGTCCTTTACGCGGCTCCATTTCATATTTTGATATCCAGCTTCGGCACCAATCAAGAAACCAAGTAGGCCAACCCCCGCTTCTAAACCAACCGAGTAACTGGATGTTGAATCGGGAGAGAAATTAGTTGAAGTGGCGCCTTCGGTCCATTTGATGCTGTTCGAGTGTGACATACCCACCGTGGCGATGGGACCTAAATACATGATCGTATTGATGAGTCGATAGTTTACAATCAATGATGTTCGTGTGACTTGAGACTTATAATCTAGTCCATTGGACCCGGCATTAAATCCCATATTTTCATAACGGATACCGCCACCGATGCCGACGACGGGTATGATAAATAAAGCATCAAAACCAATTCCTGCATTCGGAGCTACTGTGGGAACCGATGTTGTGCCATTGTATATCGTGGCTAAGTCTGGCTTACTGGCTAACAATCCATAAGTCATGCGAGCTTCGACTAGGGCGTGTGCCGAACTAAAACCGAGTAAACATAATATTGCAATCCATTGTTTCATCATAACATCCTCCTAAAACATATAGACGATCAGCCCCAATCCTAGTCCTTTGTTCCTATAGGCACAATCAATTTATAGAAAAAGCAAATTGGATCAGGTCTAATGTAGTTATGGTACTTGAAGCGTTCTCACACCCTGAAGAATGGGATCTAGTAAATTTTCGATTAAAGAACGAGCTGGCGACTCAAAATCAAGTGCGCTGTTATATTAATCCATTTTTGGCGAGCTTTGATTTACTGGTCAGCTTGGCGCAATTGTATGCGCATAAACGCAGTATCGCTTGGGTGACAGGGGCCTCTCCCTTGCTGGAAAATGTGCAGCCGCATTTTGTCCGAGAAGGTTATCAAATTCAAAATATTAAATTATTAGATTTGATTCAGGCTGCTGACCAAGGACAGAGCGTGATTGACGGTCTGAACAAAGACACTTTGTTTTTAGTTTTTTTTAAAGACAATGCATTGACGGGTGAGTCTTTTGATCATCAGAAACTTGAAGCATGGGCCGCTGCCAAGAAAATTTTTTTCGTACTTGTTAGCCATCAGGCAGAATCTGATTTTCAGTTGCAGCCGACGTCGTTTGGAATCAAGGTTTATGCTTCGGACTTAACTTTGGTTTTTTTACCTGAACGGGCAAAGCTGAATTCGTCGATTGGGGCCTATCAAAATATCCAATGGAAAGACCAATGGAGCGAATCAATAAAGAAAAAAAATATCGATCTGCAGGCAGCAATTCAAGAGTGGGAAGATTCCTTGGTCCAGCAAAAATGGCATTATAAAGGACTGCGCAGTCCGCAACGTTCACTGCTGATTTTTGATGCGGTTCATGGTCAGATCGTCGTCGAAAAATTAAAAGAAAAAGGTTTTTCAAATGCTACGTCTTATGCAGATTGTGTGTCCCAGAGTCCAAAGTCTATTCGATCATGGATCCAGCCAGAGATATCGGATCAGGTGCTGCGGGGATTAATTAGCTTGTCTTTCAAAGAAGCCAGGGATATTCCCTCAAAGGAGTTAATTGAAAATATCGTGCGCGATATCCAAACAGATTCTGAATGGACTTTTAAATAAAGTCCTTTGAGGGGGGCTTGGAACTTGATCAAGAAAACAGGAACTTTCATTCTTTTAAAAAAAGTCCGATATGGGGAAGCTGATTTGATTATCACCGGGATCTCGTCGGAAGGAGAAAAAAAATCGTTCTTGGCGCGTTCGGCATTAAAAAGCCGAAAACGTTTCGGCGGTGGGATCTTAGAGCCTCTTCATCATGTGAAATTAATATATTCGGACAAATCTGATAAACATCAACTGTCAACATTAGAAGAAGCCCAGTTGCTGAATGATTTCGCTGCAATTAAAACAGATTATGATTTGCTGCAGTTTGGTTTATTTGCCGTCGAATGCGCGGCCAAAGTGTCTCAGGAAGGCGATAGTTTGTCGGACTCACTTTACAATTTGTTGGGTCATTGTTTGAAAAATATTTCGTCGCAATCATTTCAGCAACAAACACATTTACCAATTTTAAAAATCCAATTTTTTCTAAAGTTACTGGCAGATCAGGGCGTATTAGAACAAGACGTGTGGATGCGTCCGTTTTTGCATACCCCATTGTCTGATTTTTTAAAGTTAGTACCCCAGGCCAGTGAAGCAAAAGAGCGAATTTCTTATGTGGAAAAAGTAGTGCGTGAGTATCTAAGTCATGCGCAGCTTTCATAAAGACGAGCCTAGAATGTATAACAGCAGCCGTGGTATCAACTATTGTGCTTAACGAGCTTTTTTTAATTTTCCTAGTGGATGCGAGCGTTCTAACGTCTGATAAAGTTGAGATAAGTTTAAATGGGTGTATTTTTCCGTCGCGGATAAAGTGGAATGTCCTAGTAAGTTTTGAATCACACGCAAATTCGCGCCACTGTTCAAAAGATGAGTGGCAAAGCTGTGCCGGAGGGCATGTGGATTTAAATTTTGTATGAGTCCAGCTTGTTGACCAATAGAGCGAATCCACTCGTATCCCGTGCGTTCACTAATAGAAAGGTCTTCAGGTCGTGATTTTTTCAAACGAAAAAATACGTTAGAAGTTTTTGGGAATGTTTTAAGATAGTCTTCGTATGAATTCCATTCTGTCCATACAAAGTCGGGACAAACGACGAATCGTTCCTTCGCTCCTTTACCGCGAATCAAAATTTTCTTTTCGAAGCGATTAATGTCCGTAATTTTTAAATTACATCCTTCTGAAATTCGCAGCCCGGCGCCGTACAGAAATAAAAAAAGCAAACGTTGTTGGCGAAAAATCAAATCCTCATCAGAGTTTTTGCTCGAATGACGGCGGCTTAAAAAATCAAGGCACGAGGTGACTTCATCGAACGAGATAAAATGAGGAATTTTGCGAGGAACTTTGGGGGAGTGATAAAGGTCAGATAAAGGTGAGTCGAGTAGGTGAGTTTCGTACATCCAGTTTAAAAAGCTTTTTAGAGTACCAACTTTACGGTTTCGGGAGGCCAAGCTGAGGTCGCCAAGACTGACTAATTGAGCTGAAAAGTAGCTTCTGAGATCGTTTTTATGAGGCTTTGAAGTTTTTACAGGTTCGAAAAAGTCGTCTAGATCCTTTTTATAGGCTCGCTGTGTGTGCGGACTGCATGAGTTTATATTCTCCATATATTTCAGATAGTTATCAATTTGTGCATACGCTTGTTTTGGCGTCATTGTGACAAAATCCTAAAATATTTATAGCACCCTGCAAAAAATTTCTTGCAAAAATTACTTAACCTCAGCTATATTGCACTGCACAAGTCACTATGCGTTAATTCGTGCAGTGAAAAATAACTAGATGAAATGACATTATCACACAAAGGCGGCACGTATGAACGATAATTCAGTTTCCTCGTCTCAGGTCTTACCGACGAGTCAATCACAGAACCAAGTTCTGTGGGGAAAACCATTAGAGCAGGCAAAGCCCGCTCAAGCTACTATCACTCGTAGCATCATTTATCAGTCGGAAGCGATGGGTAACTTGATGAAGATGATTGATCGGGTAGCGCCATCAAATGCCAACGTATTGGTACTTGGCGAATCTGGAACTGGTAAGGAATTACTAGCTCGCGCGGTTCATGAAAAGTCTACTCGCAAGAGCCGACCTTTTGTAGCCATCAACTGCGGGGCCCTCCGTGAAACCTTATTAGAGAGTGAACTATTTGGTCATGAAAAAGGATCGTTTACGGGAGCCTACACTCGTAAAATTGGTTTGGCCGAAGTGGCAAACGGCGGGACGCTATTTCTTGATGAAATTGGCGAGTTGTCTCATGGCATTCAAGCAAAACTTTTGCGCTTTATTCAAGAAGGCGAAATTTTCCGCGTTGGTGGCAAAGACCCCATAAAAGTCGATATTCGTCTGATCTCGGCAACTAATCGCGAGTTAGATCAAGAAGTTCAGAAAGGTAACTTTCGTGAAGACTTATTCTATCGCATTAACACGATTGTCGTGAACGCTCCACCTTTACGTCGTCGAAAAGAAGATATTCCATTGTTGATTCAACATTTCATGAATCAATCCCCGCAGGCTCAATACGGCAAGATGAAAACTATTTCTACCGAGTCCGTTCAGTTGTTAATGAAATACGATTGGCCGGGAAATATTCGTGAATTGCAAAATGTTTGCGAGCGTTTGCAAATTCTGTCGGAAGGACACCAAATCGAGGTCGGTGATTTGCCAGACTATATTCAAAGTCCAGAAGTCGAGATTGATTTCTTAGAGTACGATCCAAATATTCCATTGTATGAAATTGAGAAAAAATACATTTTGAAAGCATTAGGGCACTTCAGTGGAAATAAGACTCAAGCGGCCAATAGCTTAGGTATTACCATTAAGACTTTGTACAACAAACTCCATGAATATGGAGAGTTTGACAAGTTTGCGGTTCATTCCAAACCAATGAAATAGTCAAAAACTGACTATTTTTTGGATGATCAAATTTATAAATGGGATATGTTGCACGTTAATTCCACCATTTCAGCGGAACGTTTGTTGTTTTTTTAAGGGCTTTCATAAAAGCCCTTTTCTTTTTTTGGGACAAAATTTTTCTTAACTTCGTCAAATTGTCTTTATCTTTTTGCTTAATCTCCCGATTTAGAATTTGGGAGAGTTTCGTGAAGGTAAAAGTTGTTGTTCTCAGTTTCCTAATCACCCTATTTTTAAGTTTGAACTTTGTGATCCCGCAATTAGTCCAGGAGCGTCTCCAGGCCTACATGGGAGACATTCAGCAAAGTGTTATCCAGTATGGATTGCAGCTAGATTTTGAGGATGTGCGATTGTCCTATATTCCACTGCGTATTCGTGTGAATGGTTTGAAATTAAGTACAAGTGACGGTGGAATGGTGTTTTCGACAAACCGGATTGATTTTTCAAATTGGTCGCTGGCCGAAGTTGTCAACGTTTCACAAGGGCAAATGAATTTCGCTGAACTGACGAAACTACGTGTTTCCGTTCAAAAGCTTGAGTTCGATGATATTTACCTTTCGAATCGATTGCAAAAAGCAATGCAAGAACTGGGATATGAAAAATTGGTACTCAATGTTGTTTCGGATTATGACTATGATGCCGAGACGAAGAATTTATATGTGAACGAGTTTTCAGTTGAAGGTGCGCAGATAGGCAAAATTAGTTTCAATGTGCATTTGACAGAATTTAGAATTCCGACATCTGAAGAGATAAAAAATTTGGCTAGTTTAAATCAAGGCTCGGTTAAATCTTTCTCTGTAGAGTACGTGGAAGATTCGTTGGTTAAGAAGTTCAAAATGTTAGCGGCGAAAAACAACGTGTCGTTAGATCGATATATAGCTCTTGGTAAAAAAATCGATAGCAATCGAGATCCGGCAAGTACAGAAGATGACGTGGTTACAACGAGTTTGCAGAAATTTATTAACGATCCGAAGACAATGAAGTTGGTTGTGGCGCCAGAAAAAGAGATTCCATTTAAAGACATATCACTGATGATGATGCTTTCACCAAATAAACTGGTGGAGTCATTGCAGCCCAGTCTCGAAGTTAATGGTTCGATGGTAAGGCTAGCGCCTAAGGAGTAAACCTCGAGATTTGGAATAAGATAGGGGGCCCGCTGTGGCGATTTTTCTAACGAAACGGGGCCGGTCTTAGTTTTTAAGTTGGTTTTCAACTAGCAATAAATGATTGAATTCATAAGTATTTAGATTAAATCTGATTAAATGAAATCATTTATACAATTGGCCGCTTTGACTTTAGTTCCTGCGTATTTGATCGCGCAAACCACAACAACGACGCCTAACCAGGATTCGTCGACACGGTATGAAACGAAAGTCTTTGACACTTCGTTTTCCACCTCGTCTAAAGTCGTCATCGACAAGGAAGAAATTCAAGACTCGAAAGCGGCAAATATGTCGGCATTGTTGTCTACAAAGGCAAATATTAGTATTACCAACACGGCATTTCAGCCGAATTCAGTGTTAGTTCGAGGTGGCGATGCCAGTCAGATTCTGATTCTGATTGATGATGTTCCCGTCTATGATGCCTCGACCGTTCAACGCTCGTTTAATTTGAATTCAGTCAGTTTAAATTCTGTGCAAAGAATCACGGTCATCAAGGGGAGTCAGTCCGTATGGTACGGTGGCCAGGCGTTGAGTGCGGTGATTAAAATCGATACATTGCCAAGAGTCTGGAGCGAAAATAGTCGTGTTGATATTCAAGGAGGGGCGGACGATTATCGAGAGATCAGTACAGATCTATTTGGCCGTATTTCTGATAGTTCTTTGACGATCCTTCGGGGGCAATATCAATTTCAAAATTCAAGTAGCCCTATTGAGAACTCGGAGTTTCGATATAAAAAAAGAAAAGACAATGTTGAGGCGGCCTACCTGTATCGTGATGACTATCAGTACAATTTTAAACTTTCACGAAGCACCGATCGCAATGAGAATATAACCGGGGTTTCCGCGATGGATTTTGCGGCGGCGGATACATTAGATTTTGTATTTGCCAGCGAGACGAATCAGTTTCAGTTTGCGTTTAACAATAACTCTGTTTCGTACAAGCCATTTGTTTCCGTCGGTTTTGTAGAATCGCATCGAGTCTTTAGTCACAATGTTAATTTTTACAATTCTGTCGAGGAGAATCAGGAATACAAAAGTTATTTGATCCCTATTCGGGGCGAGTTGCGATTGCTCAACCGTCAGAACTGGAAGTGGGATGTTGGGGCAAGTTGGCAAAAAGAAGTGATGCTGTATGAAATGTTCAAAGAGAAGCAAGCTCAAACCGGCAACGAGATGTCGGGCGTGTTTACGAAAGTCGAGTGGTTGCCCAGTGCGGCTGTTTCAGTTTTAGCCGGCTATCGATATGAAACGGATTTGCTCTTTCGTGACGTCAATACTTATCAGGTTGGAATGACCTATCAAAATATTCGTATAGAGCATTCGACGGGACATCGGTTACCATCGCTGTATCAGTTGTACTCGAATAAGGGCAATACATCGTTGAGTCCGGAGTCTGCGCGTACGTACACACTTAGTCATGACAAGGTTATTGATGAGCAATGGGAAACTTCGGTGACCTTATTCGAAACTCATATAGAAAATTTAATTGCGGCCCGAGGAACTCCCCTGCAGTACTATAATGTGGGGCGTACAATCACGAAGGGTGTCGAAGGCGCATTATTTTATCGTTATTCGCCAGAAGACAAATGGACATTTAATGTGGCTTATCAGGAGCCTCGGGATGTAAATACCGGGCGTTGGTTGGTTCGCCGCCCTTTGCAAAGTGCAAGTATCGTGTATTCACAGAAGCGAGATCAGGCCACTTGGAATGTCGAGCTTGTAGGGCGAGGCTCGCGCGACGACACTCGGAATCCATTTCAGACAGTGCGGTTGAATGGCTATGGCACCGTGAGTACAAGTTATATCTACAAACTATCTGACTATGGTGCCAAGGGATGGGCGATGAAAGAAGCCTCCTTGTATTTCCGAGGACAAAATCTGACCTCTGAAAAGTATGACGAAAGTTACGGTTATCGCAGTCCAGGCATGGAATTTTTTGCAGGAGTACGGGCGGGATTTTAGTCAGAATCAGTTGATAAGATTGCGTAAATTTTCGGGAATCGAGTCTTTGTTAAACTCTGAACAGTCTTGTTCGGCAGATTCCAGTTCGGCCGTGATTTCCCATTTCCCATCGATCTTTTCAATTCTGCCGGGAACACACAGGGTTACAAACTCGGCTTTCTGGGTTGTTGAGTATTTGATCACAACTTCGACGACATCATCGCCGTCCCATTTTTTAAATTGCACACCAATATTTAAAAACCTCTTGAATTCGGCCGGAGTTTGTTGAGCAATGACTTTGAATGAATCATCATTTTTTTCCACCATCAACCACCCATTGAAATTGTGGGGTTGATCTTGGGTAGAAAAGTTTGTTTGGATAGCTCGTTGCCCAGAGGGGGAAAAATATAAAAGGTGAGAGGCCGGGATCTTTGTTCCATTAGGCAGGAGATAGGTAAACCAAAAATCGTCATTATTTTTAGAGTAGACGCTGAGTACATCAGGGTTAGTTCTGTAGTCGACAATAAAGTTTTCAATATACGTATCGCCAGATTCATCTTTAAATAAAAAGGCCGCTCCAGATTTTGGAGTTACGACAAGCTCTGCGCCTACACGCTCTATCTTGAAGCCAGCGATAGCTTGATTTAGAATAGGCTGTTCATATTTTAGACTGTTCTCGCTTTGGGGAGATTGATTTTTAGAATCAGTTTCGGTTACCGTTGGCTTTATGTCTTTCACGGAATCTGATGAACGGATAAGTTTCAGGCCAAAGGCCGCCGCAATTAGAAATATAAGTGCTACGATATATTTTAGCATGGGATCTCACTGTATTGGGTGTGTCTTTATTTGCCAAGTGTGAAGCAATAATGTTGATTGCAGAGAACTCAACATAAGCAAATTCGTTGTTTAAATGGTAAAAAAAAACCCATCTTGTGATGGGTTTTTTCGCTATAAACCTTTTTGAGGTTAAAAATATCCTTCTTCGCCGTCATCTTCATCGTCATCATCGTCGTCTGAATCATCATTGCCAGCGTCATCATCGTTTTCTTCCATATCTTCGAATTGCTCGGATGATTCGGCATCGTCCCAGTTGTCATCCTCGTCTTCAGCCGTGGGTTCATCATCTAGATCAGTTACTGTTTCCAGTTCTGAATCATCATCGAACTCAGATGTTAACTCGTCTAATGATTTCTCTGTTTCTTCGCTGATGATCATGCCACCTGCAGCCGCTGCGCCTGCCGCGAGTGCATTTTTTTTGTCTTTTTTAGCTTTTGCAGGAGCCGGCTTTTTAGCAGCTTTCGGAGCGGCTTTTTTAGCTGCTTTTGCTGTCGCTTTTTTGGGAGCTACTTTTTTTGCTGTGGTTGTAGCCTTTTTAGCAACTTTTTTGGGAGCGGCTTTTTTAGTCGCTTTTGCTTTAGCTTTTGGGGCTGCTTTTTTTGTGGCTTTTACTGCCTTTTTTGGTTTCGCTGTTTTTTTCTTCTTAGCCATGAAAAACTCCTTCGAGGTCCTAATCGATTAGTTACCTTCATGATGCTAACGGAGCTTTTTTTTAACGGCAAGGAATTAGTTGTCTAATTCCTTGATGAAAATTGTTAAGATTTAAATAGTGTCGATGTTTAATTTAGATAGTACTCGTCCAAAATTTTACCCAATTTCGGATCAATACGATGGGATAAAAAGTAGCCACCTTTATATTCGCCTTTTTGCGGGACAAACGTCAAATAGCCCAATGCTGGTTTTGTTTTGTCGGGGCCACGAATCGAGAACATCAATTCGTGGATGATAACACCTGAAATTGGGGGTACGGGATTGAATGAAGTTTCAGCATACAGACCCATAGCTTCACCACTTAGGTATAAGTAAACCTTTTTATCTCTATTGGGAGTGAGTAAAATTGCTTTTGAGGGTGGTTCCCCCGCAGGAAAGTAGGGTACGCGATCACCATTTGGCAATTTGGCAACGACTTCTGTGACGTTTCGCAGCACATATTTAACGGGAATCGAGAGCGTTAAGAATGGTCGATCATTGACGTATTCAACATAGAGCTTCATTCCTGGATATTCGGGGAAGCTCATGCTGAGTAGTACTGGATCGACGATCATCGGGATTCTCAATAGAAAAGAGCCGGTGGCGCGGTTAAAATCGATCGAGACAACGCCTGATGCGGAAGGGCCTTCCGCTACGGAACCCGTCATGTCGGCATTTTTGATTATGGCTTCCAGTGCTTTGCGATGCTGGGCTGCGGTTTCGTCCGAAGGTGTGTGTGTTGCCGAGTTGTTGTCTCCGGTATTTGAAGGGTCAGTATTTGGGGACTGATTCGGTCTAAATCCTGGCGCACACTGGATCAAGAAAGCTAAACTGAAGCCTAAGAGCATACGTGAATATAACTTCGTATTCATATTTTTTCCTTTATTAAGTGGTGCTTCAGAAGTTACATGCGATTCACACTCCTAAAATCCATCGGACTAAAGCATAACGGACTTTAGATGTGCGAAAGTAATTCTAAAAAAACTGAGTAACAATAATTTTAGTTTTTTTAAAAAATAGTTTTTCTGCGGACATAGAGCCCGCAGAATGTTTGCGACGAAAGTACTAGATCAAATTGAGACAAGGCGAGGAAGTGACTGTGGCTGTAGAGCGTGTTGCAAGCCAGTGGCTTAAAATTATAGAGTATTTTGGAAATAGTTTACAAATATGGACTCTAAGATTGGCCATTCGCTGTCAGGATCATGATAACGAATGCCCAAAACAGATTGGTTTTCTTCAATCTCTAAGTGAGGTCCCGATAAAAAGACGCGGCCTTTACCAAACTCAAACACAATCATCGCAGGAAAATTTTTAGAAAACTCGGAGTACATTTTGATGCGTTTTAATTTTGCTTCGGTTTCGTCGACTAAGAATGCAGGGCCTCCCAGAAGTAAAATGCGATAATCTTTTTTAAAGTTTTGCATGTAGAACTTGAAATCTAACATGCCTCCTTTAAATGGTTTTACTTTTAAAGCGGTTCCGTCAAAGGCGATCCCATTTAAAAGGCCAATTCCGTAAGGAGTTGGCATCGGCGTTGGGCCTTGGCGATGTGATGTCGCATAAAATGCTCCGGCACAAATTCCAACATAGTTCCCGCCAGCGTTGACGAATTTCAAAATCTCTTGGGCTCCCTTGGAACCCAGGTTTTCATTGTAGATCCAAGATTTTCCGCCGGGCATAATCAGCGTATGAAAGCCACCTTTGTTCAGCGAGCCATTGAGGATGTCTTTTTCATAGATCACCTTATAAGAGCGACGACGGCTGTATAAAAAGTTTTTCAAGTGACGTTTGCCAAAAAGCCAAGTGCCTTTGCCATAAAAGAGGCCCACAACTTTGGCTTTACCCGGAAAAATAACTTGGTCGGGCAATTGATCCACTTGGTTATCTTTCAAATCATTCCAAGAGCCTTCGTCCACACCTTGATATTCCATGTACATAAGACTGCCGTTGTAACCAAAGGCTTGAGTCAGGCTCAGCACAGCTAATATGATTATCGAGTAGAATAATTTTTGCATAGAATTGATCCTAGTCAGCGATTTGACGACTTGTCATTGAAAAAAACTGAAAATAAATGAAAAAAATAAATGAAAATAAATGGAAGAAATAGACAAAAAAGTAAAAAAACTAAACGAAAAATTTTGAGTGAAAAGTTTTCTCTAAGTTCTCTAAATTTTGAAAAGTTTTGAAAAATTTTGAAAAATTTAAATTCACGCGTTTTTGGCCAGAGTGTAGTATAAAAAGGCATTTATTGAGTTGCAGACGCATTCTATTGTATTTCAGCTGGAATATGTTTCGCATGAGTGAGCCTAAGGTTCGTCAGAGAAAGGGATCTCATATGATCACGAGTAGAAAAGTATACTGGTTCACTCTAGTTTTCATCGTTATGAATACGTCCTTGGCTCGTACGGAAAAATTTGACGATTTTTTAGTTTCATTAGATAGGCATCTTCCGATTGATACCTCGTTCATGCGGTTGGTTCTTGAAAAACACAATACGCGTCTAGCTCATCCCAGTATTTTAGAGAGTTGGGGATTGATTAACCGAGACGCGGCAGCCTCGTATCACGAAATTTTAAATACGATTATTTTAAAACCAGAATATACGACAACATATAAACAGGACGATGGACAGAAAAAGGTTCGCGTGAAGACCTATAGCGAGTTACAGCAATCAGAGCCCGTGATATGGTACGTGCGTTTGGGCACGATTTTTCATGAACTTTCACATGCAGAATTTGCGTGGCTATCTCGTTCGACGGTTGCCGAAGATCAAGCGCTTATGCAATTTTTAAAAATTGACTTTGATGATTACCTAAAAGAGAAGCACCCTCAGTACTCGGCGAGCGAACGGAAAATTGCCCGTTCCGAGTTGTTTGCCTATTTTCGGGATGAGTTCATGACTAGACTCATCACCACGATTGAGGAAGTGTTTATAGAGAACGGTTACGTCAAAGCCAATCGTAGTTGTAGAAACACCGCTGTGTTTTTAAAAAATCTCGCCGAACATCCAAACATCAATCCAGCAGCGTTTGTGACGTTTAGACCCAATGTAGATTTCAGGCAAGACCCTCTGCCGACAATTTTTGTTCGTGGTAAAGATGCAACGATCGATAAGAATGACCCTATATATTCTAAACTTCAAAAATTATTGTGGGCGCAGTTTGTAAAACACTATGCCCCTGCGACATCGAAGTATGAAATTATAAAGTGGATGAATTCAAAACCACAGTTCGTGGAATTAATTCAATCCTGTCGACATGGCCTGGCCGTCCTTACCGACTCTGTCGTCAAGAATTGATCTGTGGCAAAGCCTTGCTAATGATCGAAAACCAATGGGCGTATTTGCCGGCGCAGATACCGTTGCCGAGTTGCGATCTATCCCTTTCTTAAAAACCAAAAAAAATTCCAATGCCAAACAGAATAAACAATGCACTGGCAATTCTGTGTACCATGCGCATAGGAATTTTTTCGGTGAATCTATGGCCAAAAATAACGGCCAAGCCATTTGCACCCATCATGCCCAATGTCGTTCCCACGGTCACAAGTATTGGGGATGCGTATTTAGCTCCCAGCGCGACGGTTGCTAGTTGAGTTTTGTCACCCATCTCGGCAAAGAAAAAAGCCACGGTGGTGGTCAGAAAAGGACCCCATTTATGTTTTTCTTCAAAACCGTCGTCTTTATCGGGAATCAGCATCCACAATCCAAAGCCCACAAAGGTTGCGGACAGGACCCATTTTAAAATGTCCTGCGAAACATAGTGCGTGACGAATGATCCGACATAGCTGGCGAGGGCATGGTTTAATAAGGTGGCCACTAGGATGCCAAACATAATAGGAATCGGTTTTCTAAATTTGGCTGCTAAAACGAGCGCCAATAGTTGGGTTTTGTCACCCATTTCACTGATGAAAACGAGCGCGAATGAATTCAGGAATATGTCCACGATAACCTCTCTTTGTTTTTTGCTTCTGTTTTGTTTAGTTGGCTTAATTAGCCGCCGTGGATCACTATCTATAAGATGAATCTGCTAGATACGAGACGACACGGCGATGTTTGCGCCAATGTCAGTCTCGTCAAAAAGAGTGGGGCTCTTTCAAATGCACCGGGTTTTAAAACCAGTCTGTCGATGCATTTATCTGATAAATGCGTGTACCAAATGCGTATACACATAATTCAGATCGACTACTCCCTAACATTTTTGATGCTAGTAAAATTTTTGTTTTTTTGCAAGGTCTTTGATATTGCATTTGGTTTTAGCATCATTATGGTTTCATAGTTTTTGCTTTTCTAAAGTTAAATCTTGTATATATTTCTATTACATAGTGAGGATTCATGGTTCGATCAACATTCACCAAATATGTATGCTTTTTGATGGTTTCGGCGGCACTTGTTTTCACTTCGTCGGGTTGCTCGACACTAAGGGAAGCGCAAACTCCCAGTGAAGCAGACATCAATGTGGAATCAGCGAAAGCGTATCAAGAAGTAAAAAGTAAAGCGCAGTTATCTACCAGGAAAGATTGGAACGAGATGGTTCAAAGGGTCGCTAAACGTATTGCGGCGGCTTCAGGAGAAAATTTTGAGTGGGAAATTATCTTGATTGATAACCCTGAACCAAATGCATGGTGTATGCCTGGGGGGAAAATGGCCGTGTATACGGGGATCATGCCGATTTTAAAAACAGAAGGCGCCTTGGCAGCCGTGATGGGACACGAAGTTGCGCATGCGACTCGTCGACATGGTCAAAAAGCCTACGCGCGTGCGATTGAAGAGCAGCAGACTGCGGTACTCTTGGGTGTGGCTGCCGGTGTGGCGGGGCAAGTATTGTGTAAAACTGAAAATTGTCGTTTGATTGCCGGCTTGGGTGGTCCGGCGGCGGCTTTGGCATTATCTTTTTTCAACCGCAAATTTTCGCGCGAAGATGAAAGTGACGCCGATCAAGTGGGGCAAATCTATATGGCAAAAGCGGGGTATGATCCAGCGGAGTCCATCGTGCTTTGGGAGCGTATGAATGCGGGAAAAAATGCAGAGCCCCCTGAATGGATGTCGACACATCCATCGGATACGAATCGCCGAGCCAAGCTTTCTCAGTGGCTCCCACAGGCGCAGCAGGTCTATCAAGGTGTGTCTCAGAAATATGGAAGAGGAAGTACCATTCAATAATAATAAGGAGAACGTATGAAACTAAAATTTTGGATTTTGACTGTGTTGCTATCGTCGCTATCTTGGGCCAGCTTGCAGGAACTAAACGCGCAGACCTCGCCATTTAAATTAGCTCCGTTGCCATATCCGGCTAACAGCTTAGAAAAGGCGATTGATGCTGAAACGATGACAATTCATCATGACAAACACCATCAGGCTTACGTTGATAATGCGAACAAAGCACTAGACGGCAAAAAAGTTTCGATGATCGAACTATTAAAAACAGCATCGAAGCAGGCGCCTATGATCCGCAACAACATTGGCGGGCATTGGAATCACACATTTTTCTGGTCGGTTTTAAGTGGGAAAGATGAAGACAATAAAATTCCCGAAGGCTTGAAAAAAGAAATCGAAGCTAAGTGGGGTGCAATGGATAAATTTCAAGCTGAATTTGAAAAGGCGGGTGCATCTCAGTTTGGTTCTGGTTGGGCTTGGCTTATTCGTACATCAGGTGGGCTTGAAATTACGGCGACACCGAATCAAGATAACCCATTGATGGATGTCGGTGAAAAACGTGGCTGGCCAATCTTGGGTGCCGATGTTTGGGAGCACGCGTATTATTTGAAGTATCAAAATAAGCGCGCTGATTATTTGAAAAACTTTTGGAAAGTTGTTAACTGGAAAAAAGTAGATCAATATAATCAAGAAGCCGCTAAAACAAAACTGCCGTAGTTTTTTTTATCCTGGCAAGTGCCGAACAAATTCGGTTACGAGCCAGGATAGCACTAGAAATGTCAATGTCACGCACGCCACAAAGACTAAAAAAATGAAAATAAAACAAATAATCAACGTCCGACGTGATTGTTTTTGTACCTGATCAGGATTTGCAAAATAGCGATCCATAAGCTCGACATTTTTCGTGTTAGCCTTCCAAATAAAATCAAACAGAAAACCAAGCAATGGAATTTTGTCGACAATATTATCAATTAAGACGTTAATTCCCATGCGACTAACAACGGATAATGAACAACCTGACATTGCGGCACGAACTAAGATGTAGATTGAAAAGATATCGGTAATTAAATTTCCAACCCCAGGAATGAAACCAAGAATTCCATCCCAACCGAAGCGCCAACCATTAGGGAGTTTGAACTTAGTATCCAAAAGGTCGGCAATATATCGTATGTCGTTGGGAGTATTCATAACTAGCTCCTGTGTTTGTATATAAATTTACACTAAAATCGTTTTAAGGATGCAATATATTCAAAATTAAACGAACGTTTAACTTTGAGCGGCAGAAACCTTAAGGAATTGCGAAATTTATGCACTAAATTTTAGGTTTTCTGATGGGAGTATTAAGGATTCTTGACATTAAGATGTTGGGTGCTAAACCAATACTGCCATTATACGCAGGGAGTCCTTTATGCATACTATGTTCGTTCGGTTCATAGCACTTTCAATGGTTCTTTTTTCTTTTTGGTCCCAGGCGCAATCTAAATCGTCTGTTAAATCAAATAAATCAAAACCAGCGCCTGCCGCAAATTTAAGTTTGGTTCAGCAGGCACAGCAGGCGATCGCCGTTGACCCTAAAAATCAGGTGCCGCACACGACATCGCCACAAAACACGGGAGTTTTAGTTTTAAAAGCGCCGGAGTTGAATGATGATCGTAACCCAACTCGATTTCCGATTGGATTTCATTTTGATTCATACTCGTTTGCAGGAACAGCGACCTCTGGCAACAACCAAACGTACCAATACGCGGACTTGGACTCGACTTTGATTCCGTCTTTGATGTTAGGCATGATCCCTTTTCGTGCTTGGCTGTTCGATGCATATAGTTTGCAATTAGGGTATCAGCAAAAATCATTTTCAACTGTGCATAGTGATTCATTATCACAATCTCACTACGTGGCCAAATTGACGGGTGAAAACAAGTTTTTTGTTCGGGGGAAATGGGATGTCCGTTATGCCGGCGAGCTGGGAATAGTGCAGACGCAAATTACAAATATGACAAACTCTCTTGCTAATGTGACTCGTAAAAGTGCGTTTGTTGGTTTAGGTTTGCAAAACCACTATTCTTTTCAAGAATCACTCAGTGTGGACGTCGGAATTTCTTATCGATATGCATTTGCGAACTCGTTAGAATATCGAGTCGAGCCAATGGGCTTGGGCGCCGGGATTTCTTATATATGGTAAAACGATCAATCTTGTCCATTATAGTTTCGACGTTATTTGTACTAAATAGTGCATTGGCCGAAAAAGTAGGTCTGACTCAAAATCGAATGGCTGAATTGATTATTCAAAAGTCATTGAACTTGAAGGAAGCTGATTTAAAATATGAACAATATCGATATGCACCGTTTATGGTATATGGTGCGTATGAATGGAAGTGGTCTGTAGAGTCTCGTTACGAGGTCGACAAGTCTGAATCATTAGCCTTGATTGGCGACTATCGTTTTGAACGCTACCGAACGACGGCTTCGATCACGAAATCTTTGCTGACAGGGACGGCGCTGACCTTTGACGTGTCTCGTGTCTCTCAAATTCGTGATGGTGATTCTTTTGCTGCGGCGACGACCACGACCAGCAATACTCAGCTGACGTACGACACATGGGGAGTCAGTATTCAGCAATCGCTATGGGGTAATTCTTTTGGTTCTGCAGATCGAGCGCGTGTACGCTCGGCTGAAAATTTATACAAGTCACAAATGCTCATGCGTAGTGACGAAATTCAAAATTTAGTATTGCAAGGTTTGCGGCTTTATTGGGATGCATACGTGGCACAAGAAAATTTTAACGAATCAATGAGTGCGCGGGACCGTTATCAAAAGTTAGTCGGCAGTATTCAAAGAAAAAGTTCGTTGGGCTATACGATGCCGGGTGAGTTAAATCAGGTGCAAGCTGAATATGAAGCTCGTCAACAAAGTGTTAAGGCTGGTTCTCAAAATTACTTGAAACAACTCGAGACATTAGTCACGTTTTTGAATTTACCAGCAAAAACAGAAATTCAATTTGAAATTCCTAAAGCGATTCCACCTATTCCTAAATTGGCGCCGAAGCCAGCTCAAGAGACGCGATTTATTCAGTCACAAGATTTTAAAATTAAATCAGCCGAAGATGATCTAAACAGAACAGATGCTGTAAATCGACCTAATTTAGATTTGATCGCACGTTTATCAGCCACGGGTGTAGACGAATCATCAGCTGAGTCTTTGAACGAGCTGACTCGTGGTAGTCATCCGAATGCCTATGTAGGACTGCGCTTGTCGCATGCGTTTGGGTCGGATGTACGCAAAGAAGAGTTTTTAAATAAAAAAGCGTCTTTAGAGCTGGAAAAAGTAAAACAACAACGAAACTTTTTAGAGTTTGAAGATCGCCAACGTCAAGCCCAGCGTAAAGTGGAAGTCGCGTTTCAACTGTTGGAAAGCATCGGTAAGCAAAAAGGTTTCTGGGAAAAAGCATTAAATGAATTAAATCGATCGTACACGCAAGGCCGTACCGATATTCGCAATTTAATCGAAGTTATGAATTCATATAACTCGATGGAGGTTCAATATTCTCGTGCGGTTGGAGATTACTTCATCGCCCTGAATGAATGGGCGGCATTACGTGATGAGTTGATTAAAGATGAAAAATAAGGTGATAGCTATGAAAAATATGTTTATCAAAATGTCGAAGTTATCGGTTGTGATTTTAATGATGTCTGCATGTTCGTTTGACAAGAACGATCCGTCGGCAGATCGAGTGAAAGAACGAGAGAAAGATCGTGATAAACTAGTTCAGCAGTATCAACCGGTCGAGGGCCGTTATGTTGGTAAGCTCGAGTTTTTTGATCGTCCAAATCAGCTTACGGTCGATGTTGAACTGGGTTTGATTTTGGAAGAGGAAAATGCGGGTGTTGATTCTGATGGTTTGCCAATCGTAAGACCAGCGCTGCGAGCATACTTTAAGCGGGCTGATGATCTGAATTTGGGATTAGTTTTTAAAGCTAACTACAATACATTTATAGATCCAAACAATCAGAATCTAATTTTAACGAATCCGGCGGTTTTGGGCGCAAAACCAGCGGGTGGTCCGTCGGCGGGAGCTGCGGACGGTGATCAAGACATCACATCTATTCTGGGAAAGTTGGAAAATGAAGTGATCACGGCCCAGGTTTTAACGGGAGCCGGTGTTTTAGGAAAACTGAGTCTTAAGTTAAAAGATAAATCGACAGAGGCCTCTAGCTTGGGGCTTCAGAATGATATAAATGAAAAAGTTCTTCGCCTTTATAAACGTATCGAGGGGACCTATGAGGGTTCAGTGAATGTGGGTAAAGTGTTAAACCCTGTTCAAGTGCGTGTGACATTAGCCGCTGTGGCCACAGCAAATGGTAAACCGGCCTTATCAGCATACTATGAGCGATTAGATTTGTATCCGTTAACGGATGCCAACCAAGAACTTGTCGTGGATTATAAAACCGAGTCTTATCCTCAGAAAATTACGTTAGCACCTGCAACGGGGAGTGGATTTAATTTCTCGGGTATAATTTATTCAGCCCTAGAGGTGAATCACATAAATTGCTTAAACAATTTTAAAGATAAAGAATGTGAATTTTATATGCAGGGTGAAGTCGTATTAGCAAAGAATATGAACTCGCCGATTAAAATGGTGCGCGTGAAGGACCGCTATCAACCTAAGGATGCGCAAGTTTTAGGTCGTTACAAAGGTGCATTACAGTTTTTAGACCGCAAGACACAAACAACAGATTTAGAAGTTTCTTTATTTGTTCAAGAAGAAATGGTCTCTGCAGATCCCAGTAAACCAGCGTCACGTCGCCAATCGATCAAGGCCTATGTGCAACGTTCGGATAATTACACAGGTTCGACGTTTTCCGTGATTTATAATGATATTTTGAATTCAGACAATTATAACTTGGTTCTTTTTGGGCCGGTGAATAATGATTTTGAATTTATCTCGCTGCGTGGAAATATGAAAAATGGAGTATTTGCTGCGGAAGTCTTGTCGGGGAACGGGGTCGTTGGTCGAATCAATTTGAAATGGTTTGATCGTAATACGCAAGCGCCTAGTAGCGGACTAAATAATCAATTAAATGAAAAGTTATTTGAGGTTTATAAAAAAATTCAAGGAACCTATTCCGGGGCTGTTGATTATAAAGCCGCCGATACGCAAGTGCATACAGCGAAGTTTGTTATCACCGCCGCGATGACGGCAACCGGCAAACCGGTGCTGCGCGCGTACTATACGCGCAGTGATGATCTTTATAATGGATTGAGTTTGGATTTAGCTGTGGACTTCAAACCTGAAACTTCGCCTCAACGTATTACGATGAGTTCAGTTGCTACAAGTAATATGGGTGGTGGTTCGGGGCAGACGTATTTATTAAACGTAGATGGCTTTTTGTTGCCTCGTAATCCTGCGACACGTGTGGATTGTGCCGCTAAAGAAAATGCAAACATATCAGATTGTCGACCGCGTATTAGTGGAACGCTTTTAGCGCCTAAAGGCCGAACGGCTAGTGTCGTGTTGGTGAAAGCGACGAAATAGACTTTCGTCGTTTTCACGTTGTGATTTCTTTCTGATGTACTGGAGATCTGATCATGGTTGAATTGTCAATCAAGCGACCTGTGTTTATCACATGTCTATTTGTTCTTATTCTTATTGCTGGCTGGATTTCTTTAAAAAGTTTATCCGTCGATTTGTTTCCTAATGTGACATTCCCGATCGTTGCCGTGAACACCACTTACCCGGGGGCTGGTCCTAGCGAGATTGAAACACTTGTGACGAAGCCAATTGAAGACGAGTTAGCTTCCGTTTCGGGTATTAAAACACTCAGCTCGATTAGTCAGGAAGGTGTCAGTATCGTGATCGTTGAGTTCAGTTTGGCGATCGATATCAAATATGCGGAACAACAAGTGCGTGATCGTGTGGCAAAGGTCAGAAATCTGTTGCCCGATGATGTGGATGAACCGGTTATTCGCCGAGTAGACCCCGCCGATCAACCGATCTTGTCGATCGCACTTGAGTCGTCGTTACCCCCTGCTGAGCTATTCGATTTGGCAGACCAGGTTGTTAAACCTAGGATTGAACAAGTCGACCAAGTCGGTCTGGTGGAAATTTTGGGTGGCCGGAAACGCGAGATTCGTGTGGAGTTGAACTTAAGAAAAATGTCCGAGCACGAAATATCAGCCTCATCTATTCGCAATAGTTTAGGTACGACTGGAAAAAATACTCCTGCGGGAAAATTAGACCGTGGTGACACGACGAACGTGGTTCGGACTTTAGGGGAATATAAGTCCATCGAAGAGATCAAAGAAGTTCCTATTAATTTTATGAACTTTGAACACCCTGTAAAAATTAATGAAGTCGCGCGAGTTGTCGATACATTAAAGGATGAAACATCGCGAACATATGTAAATGGTAAAGCCGGTGTTTTATTGAACGTGTATCGTCAATCGGGCTCTAACACGGTGGCTGTGGCGGATGGGATTAAAAAACGTATTTCAGCTATTAATGGGGAAATCAAGGGCCAAGGCGAGCTGCATTTAGTTCAGGATGGAGCGAAACCGATACGCGCCAATGTGGCCGATGTTTACGAAACTATCATCATAGGTATTATTTTGACGGTTTTAGTGGTTTTCTTTTTCTTATCGTCTCTTCGTTCGACGTTTATTACGTCATTGGCTTTGCCGAATTCGCTGCTAGGCGCGTTTATTCTGATGGCGATGGCAGGATTTTCGATTAATATCATGTCGCTTTTGGCGTTGTCGTTGGCGGTAGGGTTGTTGGTGGACGATGCGATCGTTGTGCGTGAAAACATATTTCGTCATATTGAAATGGGTAAATCGGCGAAACGGGCGTCTTTGGAAGGGACAAAAGAGGTATTGCTGGCCGTTGTTGCGACAACGATGACCGTGATTGCCGTATTCGGTCCCATCGGGTTTCTGCAAGGGGTTGTTGGTCAATTCTTTAAAGAATTTGGTTTGACGATTTGTTTTGCGATGATGATTTCACTTATCGATGCGATTACAATGGCTCCCATGATGTCGGCTTACTTTGCGGGCAAAGGGCACGAGTCAATTGCGAGTAAAAAGCTGTCAACGAACTTTTTTGCTGCGTTAATAGAGCGAATGTTAAAGCGGTTTGATCGTTTTCAAACTTGGTTGGAAGATCGTTACGTTAAAGTTTTAGAATTTTCTATGGCGCGACCAAAAATGATTTTATTTTCGGCGTTGGGAATTTTTATTTTCTCTTTGTTCGTTACTAAGTACATTCCTAAAACATTTTTGCCGGCGCAGGATAATGGCGAGTTCATGGTGAATTTGGATTTACCGCCAGGGACAAGTTTAGAAAAAATGGACCGTGTTGCGAACGAAGTGGATGCTCTTTTAAGAAAACAAAAGGAAATATTTCAGACGGTTTTGACGGTGGGAAATGCAACTGGGGAGTCAAACAAAGCTAATATTTTTGTGGAAATGGTGCCTTCTCGTAGTCGGAAAATGAATACCAGCGAGTTCAAGGCATTTGTTCGTGAAGCGCTGAAGCCGTTCCAGTACGCAAATCCTGTCGTGAAAGATCAGGATCGTTCGGGTGGTAATCAGCGTCCGTTCACATTAAATATCGTGGGCAGTGATCAAAAAAAATTGGAAGAGGAAGCAAAATTCGTTCTGGATAAACTGAAAAAACATCCGGCTTTATTGGATGTCGATACGAGTTTTCGTCCTGGTAAACCAGAAATTCAAATCGATATTGATCCAATCAAGGCGGCACGTGTGGGCGTGTTAAATACTCAAGTGGGTGCTGAACTACGTGCGCTTGTTGAAGGCGTGACGCCGGCCGTGTTCCGAGAAAATGGTCGAGAGTATGACGTTCGTATTCGTCTGGAAGAGCAGCAGCGAGATGTTCGTGAAAATCTTCAGGTGTTAAGAATTCCGGCGATGAATCAGCGTTTGACCTATCTTAGATTATTTGCGGACGTTAAAGAAGCTCAAGGTCCCACGACAATTAATCGTCAGGATCGTGTTCGCTATATTCAAATTACAGCCGACATTGATCCCAAAGGCCCCGGTATGGGCGGTGCCATCGCCGATGTTAAAAAGTTATTGGATGTCGATCACCCTCTGCCTCCGGGAATGCGTTATAAATTTGTTGGTCAGGCCGAGAACTTTCAGGAACTCATGTTGAATATCGTCGTGGCCATGGGACTTGGAATTCTGTTTATTTACATGGTGTTGGCATCTTTATATGAATCATTCGTGACGCCGTTTACAATTATGTTAGTGCTTCCGTTGGCCGCATGTGGTGCGTTCTATGCTTTGTGGCTCACTCAAAGCTCGTTGGATTTATTCTCGATGATTGGTTGCGTGATGTTGCTAGGGATTGCGACAAAAAACTCGATTATCTTGGTGGATTATGTGAATCAGTCTGTCCAGGCAGGGATGACGTTGCATGATGCGATTTTGAAAGCGGGTAAGAATCGTTTGCGCCCAATCTTGATGACTAGTTTTGCATTGATCGCGGGTATGCTGCCCGTCGCGATCGGTTTGAATGAGGCCTCTAAACAAAGAACCAGTATGGGGGTAGCCATTATTGGTGGACTGATCAGTTCGACATTGCTGACGTTAGTTGTCGTGCCCGCTGCGTATGGTTACATTGAGCGGTCTCGTCGCTGGGGTAATCGATTTTTTGGTCGATTTGTAAGTAGTGAGGAGGACGAGTCGAATCACCCCTTGATTCCGCCGATTCCTGAAAAACCCATTCAAACTAGCTCAGTCATTGAAGCCTCAAAATAGGATTTGATTATTGTATTGGCGAGCGTCTTGCGTGATGCAAGATGCTTCTTTTGGCATTTCAGCCATAATAACTGCTGCGTTAGTCCAACTCGCTCAAGTTAGAGTATTTACACTTGCTCTTTGTGGGCAAATCATTCAGATATGAGGAATGAATAAATATCCTAAGAAACCATCTGGTCCCACCGATTCATCTGTCCTTGCTAACCCATCTCATCAAACACAGGCTATTCACGGAGCTTTTAAAACAGGTGCTTGGAATTTTAGCCATCATTTAGTCCCCCCGATGACCACCTCTACCACATTTCGATTAGAGTCACTAAAACGAGGCGCTCAAGGATTTCAAAATTTTGGGCAAAACAAAATGAAAGAGCCCATTTTAATTTATGATCGCTTGGATGAACCAAACACTTTGATGTTGGAAGAGCAGCTCTGCGCTCTTCATCAAGGCGAAGTCGCTATCGCTTTCGGCAGTGGCATGGGTGCTATTTCTACTTTGATGATGTCTTTGGTGCAGCAGGGGCAGAAAATTGTGGCACATCAAACCTTGTATGGATGTACCTATAGTTTATTAAAAAATTGGTTGCCTCGTTTTGGTATCAAGACAGAGTTTAAGGATTTGAATCATTTTGCGGAACTGGCGCCGACTCATAAAAGTGATTCCATTCCCTCATTGAAAAAATATTTAGAAGACCCAGAAACACGATTGATTTATTTTGAAACTTTATCGAATCCACAATTAGAATTTATTAACTTCAAACCTCTGTTGGAAATTGTTAAAGATGAAAATAAAAAACGTCGTGATGACAACAAAATTTTAGTTGCGGTTGATAATACGTTTGCCACTCCTTGGGGATGTCGTCCCCTAGAGCTAGGTTTTGATTTTGTCATCGAAAGCTTAACTAAAAATATTTCCGGTTTTGGTACGGATATGGGTGGAACGATCATCACTTCGAAACAATATGAAGTTCCATTACGTGTCGGGCGCAAAGATTTTGGCGCTATTATGACGGCCCATTCCGCTTGGCATATTATGGTCTACGGTGTGGCCACGCAATCATTGCGATTTCAGAAGCAACAAGAAAACGCGATGGTGATCGCTGGTTTTTTAGAAGCCCATCCCAAAATAGAAAAAGTGCTTTATCCCGGTTTGGCGAGTTACCCCTATTATTCTCTCACGAAAGAGTATTTGAAATCCCCCGAGGGCCAATATTCGCCCGGAACCATGATGGCATTCCGTTTAAATGGTGACTTCGCTCAAACCGAAAAATTTGTCGATGATATTGCCGAAAACAGTTATGCGATCACGCTGGCCGTCAGTTTGGGGCTAACCAAAACATTGATCGAAGTGCCCGGTTATATGACCCATTCCGCTATGAGTGCGGAAGATCAATGTAAGAGCGGTATTGATCCAAAACTGATTCGCTTGAGTGTTGGTCTAGAAAATGCGGACGATATCATTCGCGATTTAAACACAGCACTTGATCGAATTTGAAATGTACGAGTGTGTTAACTGATTGACGTCATTCTTTTTAAATTGTGATATCAATAAGATGAAGACACTTTTAATTTTATTTTTTTTGTGGGCGAGCTGGGCATTTGCTGGCGAGGAAAAACTGACCATCGAGCGGCTTTTTCAGAGTCCAGAGCTAGATGGGTCGGCTGTTGTCAATTTACAATTTTCGCCCAATGGTCAGCGCCTTTCATTTCTAAAGCCAAAAACAGAAGACTATGAAGTCTTAGATCTTTGGGAGTTTGACTTGAAATCGGGGGTACCAAAACGTATCGTCGATTCCAGTAAATTAAAATTTGGTACCTTATCTGAAGAAGAAAAAGCTCGTCGCGAGCGTCAACGTATTAGTCAAAAAGGAATTGTTGAATATTATTGGTCGAATGATGGGCAAAGTTTAATCTTTCCGGCGGCGGGAGAGTTATATTTGTATGATATCGGTCAACAGCAGTTGAGTCCGTTAGTTAAAGGAATGCCGAACGTCTTGGATGTGCGTTTTTCACCAAAAGATTCGTACATTTCATTTGTCCATAATCAGAATTTGCTGATCATCAATCCTAAGACCAGTAAAGTGTATCCAGTTACGAAAGGTGGTAAAGGGGCTATATCATACGGTGTCGCCGAGTTTGTTGCACAGGAAGAGATGAGTCGTTTTACCGGTTACTGGTGGTCTAACGATGAACGGTTTTTGGCATTAACAAAAGTTGATGAAAGTGACGTAAAATTGATTGAACGCTATGACATTGATGCGGATAAGGTCGTTGTCCGCCAAGAGCGATACCCAGAGGCAGGATCTGCCAATGCGGTGGTGCAGCTAGCGGTTATTGCGACCGATAACATTCTAAAAGGTAAGACCGAATTGCAATGGGTGCCGCTTGGGAAAAATAAGGATATTTATTTAACTAATGCAAAATGGAACTCTGATAATAAGCTTGTATATCAAGTGCAAAGTCGTGATCAAAAGCGTTTGGATGTTTTTTCATATGATCCTGTGACTCGGAAAAACCAATTGCTTTTCACAGAGACAGATAAGAATTGGGTGAATTTACATATTGCGGGGCGAATGTTGAAGAAAACGGCGCGATGGATATGGATTTCAGAGCGCACCGGATTCAAGCATTTATATTTATATAAGAATGATGGAACGTTGGTTCGTCCGTTAACCAAAGGTGATTGGCTGGTAGACGCAATTGTCGGAGTGGATGAAGACCAAGGCTGGGTTTATTTTTCTGCGGGCATGCATACGCCGCTAGAAAAACATTTGTATCGGGTACGTTTAGAAGGCGAGTCCGAGCCCGAGCCGTTGACGAAAACTGCAGGTTGGCACAATACTGTAATGAGTGAAAAAGCCGATGTGTTTGTTGATTTCTTTTCTACCCCGGTGACACCAACACAGGTGTTTTTACGTAAGGCGAATGGTGACTCTATTTCAACACTCAATGCAAATGAAGTGATCGCTGGGCATCCGTTATTTCCCTATAAAGATTCTTTAGTTGCACCCGAATTTGGTACATTTAAGGCGGCCACTGGCGAGCTGATTTATTACTCGCTGTTCAAGCCCTCTGGGTTTAAGTCAAATAAGAAATACCCTTTGATCGTGATTGGATACGGAGGGCCTACTGCTCAGCTGGTGACAAAAGCATGGCCTGGTAAGCGTGGGCTCTTGGCTCAGGTTTTGGTTCAAAAGGGATACGTTGTTGCGACATTTGATAACCGTGGATCGTCTCGGCGAGGCAAGCAGTTTGAGGGGTATTTAAAAAATGCTTTCGGTACAGTCGAAGTCGAGGATCAAGTCGCTGGCGTAGAGTACTTAGTCGCAAAGGGATTCATTGATTCTAAACGTGTGGGGTTTAATGGGTGGAGTTACGGAGGATTTTTGGCATTGAGCCTGGCAACGAAAGCGCCAACAGTTTTTCAAGCACTTGTAGCCGGGGCGCCAGTTACGGATTTCTCGCTCTATGATACTCATTACACTGAAAGGTATCTTGGAAAGCCACAGGATGAGGCAGCAGCATACCAAAAGGCGAATGTATTGCCTTTGGTAAACCAGATAAAAGCGAACGTGTTGGTGATTCATGGCATGGCCGATGATAACGTTTTGTTTACGAACTCGACATTATTTTTCAAAAAAATGCAAATGGCGGGAAAGCTGTATGAATCAGTTACTTATCCTGGAGCTAAGCACGGTGTTTATGGAAAAGAAAATCAAACCCATGTTTATACATCGATCACTGATTTTTTTGATCGTCGACTTTAAAGAATAGGAATTGCGTCCATTGATTGGCAATGACTCTGGACGTTTTGGATTTTACGTTTTGAAGAGGTATTTGCTTTATGTCCACTTAAGCAATGCAGTTTTTAATTTCGCTTGATGCCTCTGAGAAAGTAAGAGATCATTTTTTTACTCTTAAAATTCTTGGGGGATTTCTGTGCAGCCAATTCATCTGGAAAATGTAAAAAAGAACTATCAATTAGATAAAGTGCAAGTCTCGGCGTTGAAAGGTATTAACCTGACCATTGAAGCGGGCGAATTTACGGTGATTGCGGGGCCGAGTGGATCTGGCAAGACGACAATACTGAACTTGATTGGCTGTGTGGATACGGCGTCGGAAGGAAAAGTTGTGGTCGGTGGAAAAGAAACGGGCGGGTTGACTGAAAAACAACTTACCGATTTACGTCTGCATACTATTGGTTTTATTTTTCAATCCTTTAACTTGATACCTGTTTTAAATGTCTTTGATAATGTCGAATTCCCATTATTGTTACAAAACAAGTTGTCTCCTCAAGATCGTCGTGATCGTGTCGCAAAGTTTATTGATCGTGTTGGGCTGACTCAGTATGCCCATCACCGTCCCAGTGAGTTGTCCGGTGGACAACGTCAGCGCGTGGCGATCGCGCGCGCATTGGTGACAAAGCCGCAAATTGTTTTGGCTGACGAACCGACGGCTAATTTAGATTCTGTAACGGGCCAGACGATCATCGATTTGATGAAAGAAATTAATGCTGCGGAAAACACGACGTTTTTGTTTTCTACGCATGATCATTCAATCATGAATCAAGCACGGCGCATTGTTCGCCTGCAGGACGGTCGTATTCAGGATAAAGCATGACCCACTTTATGGTATTGAAAATTGCAGCACGCAATGTGTTCTTGCATCGTATGCGTACCTTGGTGGTGGGTTCGATTTTGACCTTCGGCGCGTTCCTGGCTGTGGTGGGACATTCTTTCGTGAACGGAGTTTCCGGTGGAATGGAAAACAGCACCACCCAAAGCATCACGGGTGATATCCAGATATACAGCGAAAAGGCTAAGGACAAATTGTCTGTGTTTGGTAATATGGATGGTTCGCCGGTGGACGTGGGGCATTTGGATAGTTTTGAAAATGTGTCAAACCGGCTGATGCAGAACACGGACGTTGCTGCGGTGGTACCGATGGGAACCAGTTTTGCGACGGTGAATCCCGGAAATATTTTAGATCACTTTTTAGAAACTTTGCGTAAAACATTTAAAGATCCTCAGGCGGATCCCAAAGATTTGGAATCACAAAAACGCCGTATTCGGTTTTTAGTTCAAGAGATTAAAAAAAATCTAGAAGGGAAGTTCGAAGAGATTGGGATCTTGTCCGCGGCCGATGTGGAGCAAGCTAAAATTAATCTGGAGCAAGTCAGTAGGGATACGTTCTGGCAGGATTTTAATTCTCAATTCGAAAGCAAAATCGAATTTTTGGCGAACAAGATTGCCCCTTTGATTTTCGACGACAATATGATTTTCTTCAGCTACGTCGGTACTGACCCGCAATTGTTTCAGCAAAAGTTTCCACAGTTTGAAATCGTAAAAGGCGAGATGATTCCTGCAGGTACGCGAGGCTTTTTGTTTCATGATTATTTTTATGAAAATATGGTTAAACACCGTATCGCACGACGTTTGGATCAAATTAAAAAGAAAATGAAGGATGATAAACTGACCATTGCTGGCAGTAAAGAACTGCAAGACCAGATCAAAGCCAACGTCGAACAGTCCGCAGAAATATATTTGCAATTGGGGCCAGTGGAAACAGAAACGGTATCTACCAAACTGATGCAGTTGTTGTCCTCACAAGAAAAAGACTTTCGTGTTCTAATTAAAAATTTTTTAGATATGAATGACCAGAGCTTTCAAACACGTTATGAGTTCTTTTACAAAGAGATCGCCCCGTATGTCGTTCTTTACCGTGTAAAAATTGGCGATGTCTTGCCATTGTCGGCCTTTACGAAATCGGGAACATCCACGGCCGTGAATATCAAAGTTTATGGAACATTTCGCTTTAAAAGCTTTGAAAATTCGCCCTTGGCGGGAAACTTTAGTTTGATGGATCTTGTTTCATTGCGCGAATTGTATGGATTTATGACTGAAGAGCGACGGGCGCAGAATAAGCAGATCGAAGACGAGATGGGATTGAATGACATAGGCCAAGACGCGATCGAGAATTTGTTTTCCAGTTCTTCGGGGGCTCGTCCGGAAAAAACTTCAGCGGCTAAAAAATCAGAAAATGTCGAACTCAGCTTTAAGAAACGGATCATGGGGGCGACGTATACACCAGACGAGTTGAATAAAGGTGTATTTCTTCATGCCGCCGTGTTTTTAAAAGACCCCGGACGTCGGGATGCCGTGATCAAAGACATCATGGCGATATCTAAGCAAGAAGGGTTGGGTATTCAAGCCGTTTCGTGGCAAGACGCGGCCGGGTTTATTGGACAGATGACGTTCATGATGAAAGCGATACTCAATATTTTTATTGGGATTGCATTGTTGCTGGCGGGCTTGATGATTATGAATTCTCTTTTGATGGCGGCGATGGATCGCAAGCAAGAGATTGGTACTATGCGAGCCATTGGCGCGCATGCCGATTTTATTTATCGTCTGTTTTTCTACGAGACATTATTTATCAGTTTGTTATTTGGAGGGGTGGGCGTGATTTTGGGCTCCCTGGTTGTGGTGATCATAGGTGCCGTCGGAATTCCCGCGTCTGGGGATGTGGCGACGTTTTTCTTTTCGGGGCCTAGGTTGTACCTTCATTTAAATCCTGGCTTAGTTTTTACCGTCATTGCGGTGATGGTTGTGATCGCGATTCTGGCGACTCAGTATCCGGCTTGGAAAGCGATGAAGATTTCACCATTGCAAGCGATGCAGAAAAGAGAATAGTGATGAACGTGTATTTTTTAATTGCTTATCGAAATATTCTTCAACGTCGTGTCCGAAGTCTTATGCTGGCGGCCGCGATTGTCGCGGTTTCTGTGATCTTCTCGTTATTATTGGCGCTGTTGCAAGGGGTTCAAGATACGATGGTGGGAAATGGAACGGCGTTGATGACTGGGCATGTGAATATCGCGGGTTTTTATAAAATCAGTCAAAGCTCGGCGAATCCTCAGGTGACTAAATACCCCCCGCTGCTTGAGTACGCTAAAGAAAAAATTCCGGAAGCGGCGGTGATTGTGGATCGTGTGAAGGCCTACGGAAAAGTAATTTCCGAAGTGGACTCGACGATGATTCCTATGTGGGGAGTCAACATGGATCAAGAAGCGAACGTGTTAGGGCGACTCGAGCTTGAGGCCTCTGCGGAGTCAAATAGTCCTGGCGATTTGAAAAAATTGGGCGAGTCGGGAACGATTGCGTTGTTCGCCGTCCATGCAAAAAAATTAAAGGTGGGCGTGGGGGACATGGTGACGGTGTCGGTGCCGACCTATAGAAATATGAATAATACGAAAGACGTCAAAGTGGTCGCGATTCTGAAAGACGTCGGTATGATGTCGCAATTCAATGCCTATTTGAACGCGAACGACGTGCGCGCGTTGTATCAAAGCAAGCCCGATTCGACAGGGCAGATAATGATTTATCTAAAAAAATTGGCGGACGTGCCGGCCGTAGAGGCCCGTATTCGCAAAGATTTAAGTGATAAAGGTTATGTGCTGATGGATAAAGATGCAAACCCATTTTGGATGAAGTTTGATCGTGTTGCGGGTGAATCGTGGACCGGGCAGAAATTGGATATCACGACATGGGAAGATGAAACTTCGTTTTTGAAATGGGTGGTCAGTCTGCTGAGCGTGCTGACGTTTATCCTGACGATTGTATTATCGATCATCATCGTGATGGGGTTGATCAATGCCTTGTGGATGTCCGTTAAAGAACGAACGACCGAGATTGGAACATTGCGCGCGATTGGTATGCAAAAGTCTAAAGTGCTTTGGATGTTTATGTTGGAATCATTGATCTTGTCGATATCATCAACGGCGGCGGGTTTGATACTGGTTGGAATCATGAGCCAGGCATTAAATGCCGCGGCCATCCCGATTGAAAGTGACGCGTTTAAAATGTTCTTGATGACCAATAATTTGTCTTTCCATTTTGGTGTGGCCCCGGCGTTGACGACATTTTTTTCATTAGTGACATTTTTTACATTAGGTTCTTTGATCCCCGCATTTCAGGCTGCAAAGCTGAGTCCGATTGTGGCGATCAATCAAAGTTAGGAGGACGTTCGTGTTCATAAAAACCATAGTTACGCTAGCATTGGCGGTGGCCATCGGGTACGCCGAGGAACAGAAGAAAGAGTTACTGACGCAGGCGCAGGCGGATGAAATCATCAAACTGGTGGACGATCGCCAACGAAATTCGGGTGACTACAAGTCGCTTTGTTTTGTGAAAGAGACCGAGAAAAACAAAGAGCCACGTTTGTTCCAAGCGATGGTGTACCGCCGTGATGACGACGACAAATTTATGATTTTGTTCACCAAGCCCAAGGAAGAGGCGGGTAAAGCCTATTTGAAAATTGATAAAAATCTTTGGAACTATGATCCGGGTACGGGAAAATGGGAACGTCGTACCGAGCGCGAGAAGCTGGCTGGTACTAACTCGCGTCGGAGTGACTTCGATGAGTCTCGTCTGACAGAAGAGTATTCGACCAAGTTTGAAGGCACCGATAAACTTGGTGATTACAAAGTTTATAAATTCAAGTTGACCGCCAAGGATGGGGTGGACGTGGCGTACCCGGTGCTAAATTTGTGGATCGATCAGGCAGAGAAGAATATACTCAAGCGGGAAGAACTGGCCTTGAGTGGAAAATTAATGCGTTCGTCGTTTTATCCAAAATGGAACAAAAAATATAGCGCTTCAAAAAAGAGTGATGTTTGGATCCCCGAAGAAATTCGTATTTTCGATGAGTTGGAAAAAGGCAACTCGACGATTGTGCTCATCAAAGAAACTGATTTAGGAAAATTGGAAGAAAATATGTTCACCAAAGCGTGGATTGAAAGCAAGAGTAAATAGCGATGAAATGGTTAGGCGTTCTGTGTATGAGTTTGATGGTTTCGTCACCGTTGTGGGCTGCGGATTTTCCTGGCGGCACCTCGTCGTCGGCGGTGGACGATGAATTTGAAAAAGGTTTTGGAAAATCAACGGGAATGCAAGACGAAGATCATCGTATGGTTGAAGCCGATCGCATGAAAATGGGCGGCTACTTGCAAGCCGAGTGGATGGCATACCAGCTGGTGGATAGGCCCATTCAGGATTATATTACCAGTCCCATGACGCTGGAAATGTATATTGATGCCCAGATGAAAAATGACGTGCGGGCTTTTTTCAAGGGACGTTTTTTGAATGATGGCTCGGTGGACGAGTCCAAACCTTCGCCCCTCACGGGTGGGATGCAAAAGCAGAGCACGGCTTATCTTGATGAAATGAAAATTAGTTTTCACACTCGCCGCAAAATTTTTTGGACGATCGGCAGACAAAAAATAAAATGGGGTGTTTCCAAATTTTGGAACCCGACAGATTTCATTAATATGCAAAAGCGTGATTTTCTACGTCAGGAAGATTTACGTACAGGGATTTCGATGGTGAAGGCGCATGTGCCATGGAACGACGCCAATTTTTACGTTTTGGGTGTGACAGAGGCTTCCAGCGAAAGCAATCAGAATGGTTTAGGAGGACGTTTTGAGTTACCTATCCAGACATCCGAGTGGAGTGTGTCGGCCTACAGTCGCAAAGGACAGAGTACCAAATTAGGCTCTGATATTTCTTTTGCTTTAAAGGATTTCGATGTGTGCATGGAGGGCGCGCAAACGGATTTAGGAACAGAAAAGGCGGCCAGTGGTGGGTTTACGTACGAGGTAAAATATAGTGACGAGGACACGGTTGCTTTGGGACTTGAAGGATTCTGGCAGGAAAATGGAAACAGTGACAAATCGTCGTACGGGGGACTGTTGGCTTCGGGAAAGTTTATTCCGTTTAATGTGGGTAAATCCTATTCATCGGCGTCGGTCGTTTTGCTGAAGCCGGGCAGTTGGAATTTTTCTACACTGCTGTTTTTTGCTATTCAGAATAATGATGATCGTAGCCAGTATTATCGAGCTACCTGGATTTACAGTGGCATTTCGGACATGCTGTGGACGGTGGCTCTGGGCAGTCGCGCTGGGGATGTCGGATCAGAGATGAAAATGTTTAACCAAACCTATGATGCTTGGTTGCAAATGCGGGTGATTTTTTAAGCTAAGGCGTTTTTAAGCTGGTGGTTCAGTTCGGCCACCACGGCTTGGTGTAATCGAGAATAAAACGGCTGGTGGAAATAATACAGATAAACGGGAACTTCCAAAATATCTTTTGGATTGAGTATCACTAAATTTTTTTCATTTTTAATCAGATGCAGCGGCACCACGGCACGACCCAGACCATGTGTTAAGCCTGCGATAATGCCATGAATATCGTCGACATACAGGCGTTTAATCCCTTTGTTAAGGCCCTTGGTGGAAGGCGATTTGAATTTTTTTAGGTAGTTAATCGTCGTCATATCGTTTTCGTCGTGATCCAAAAATACATCCGGTCCTGAATAATCCCGGCATTCGACCAGAACATTTTGTTCTGCTCCCAGGGGAAGTCGTTCGAGTTCGTCCTTTTGCAAGCGATCATCAAGTACCATGAAATCAATTTCACTGCGTTTAAGCATCTGTACCAGTTCGTCGGCCTCTCGAGAGTAAAAAGAAAACTGAATGCCCCGATGCTTTTTTCCAAATGAAGACAAGATAGGAATTAAAAGAGACGACGAAATCGACGAGAATCCACCGATGGCGATTTTACCTGCTAATTCTTGCGGATTGGCTGACTTTAATTGTATCAAAAACTCGTCTTCCATGGTTCGTCTCATCTGACACAATCGCAGCAGGCTGGTGGCGGTCTCGGTTAACTTTAAACCGGCGCGGTCACGAATGAACAAAGTCGTGCCTAGCTCGTGTTCTAAATTCAAAATACGCTGGGAAAGCGCCGACTGCGTGATATTTAATTTTTCGGCGGCTTTGGTGAAGTTCATAACTTGGGTTACCATGAAAAAAGCATCTAAATGCGAAGTGGACAACGACATATATATAAATGAGTCTAATCGATTATTTTTCAAAATCAATCAGGGGTATAGGTGGCGACAAAAACCGAGACAAAATTCAAAGATCTCACTATTCAAAGATCTCACTTCAATACGCAGAACAAAGTCACAACGAAGAAAAAAAAGGGCACTTTTTTGGCACGCCAAACTGCACGTGTTTGAAATGGATGGTGTAAGGTTTGAGGAAATCAGTGACTCACTTCGAAACGCGAATTTGGTATCAGATTTGTAATTACGTTCTAGTATGATGATAAGAGTTTTGCTCGCCCTTTTAGTGGTTACTTTATATGCGTTTTCAAATACGGCTACCTATGTCGACGAAGGGCTGAATCGACCTCCGGCCCCCTTGGTGAGTGTCACGACACCGTTTCAACATCAGAACATAGACATTACCCTGATTAATCAGGAGCCGATCGCGGGTCTGGATGAATACAATAAGCCTGTTCAATTACCCGTCAATACTCAATTTATGATCCAAGCAACTTTGGATCAAATTTATGAAGGGTTTAAGCGTCCTCTGGAAACTCAGAGTTTATATTCGCGTGATAAATTGGGTGAATATATGAAAATTCAATCTCCCGAAGGGTTGCAGATAAAATCAATTTTGGTGGATCTTATTCAGATGAAACAACAGGAACAGCTGATGGAAAGACTGGGCTATGATGATGCATTCGAACAGAAAAAAGAATTAATCGAAGTGCGAGTTAAAAAAGAAGGTGAGTTTAAAAAAGTTAAAGTAGACTTAAAGAAAGCCGTTGAGCAAGGAAAAGTTAAGGTTCAAGAAGACGAAGTTTTTACGGCCCGTTCGACGACCGATTACAATGGCAAAGAGACCTGGTCGGTGACTCCCCAAACCGAAGCCCAAGATATTATTGGCACTCGCTGTACAGTTTGTAGTAGTTCTCAGAAAGACGATTTAGCAAAGCGTTTGAGCATACAAACGACGAACGCTCTTATCAAGGCAAAGGCCGCCGCGTATTCGGCCGATAAACGCACGAAGAATATGATCGCTTCGGCGTTAAAAAATAGAAAGTCCCCGCAAAGATATCTCGAGACAAAGCCTCAGTGTTATAAGTATGTGAAAGATGCGATGCTGGATGGAAAATGGTTAGACGAGCGCATCAGCGGTGTTAGCCCACGTTATGCCGGCGAAAAACTAAAAGAAAAAGGTTTTATTAATTTGATGGATGATCCCCAGTTAAAAGGAAAAATAAACGAGCCTAGCCAAGCACCTTGGGGTGCGATTTTGGTGTATGAACCCGTTCCGGCGGACCGCATGATCAAAGATGGCGATGAAAAACAAAACAGATATATCATTGTTCCTGACTATGGCCACATTGAATTCAAAACAGAAGATGTCGGTGAAAATGGATATGTCAGTGACTATTATAGTAAAAAAGCCCGCACCGGTAACTCACTTCGCAGCGTGGATCGCAAGCTGATCGGAATCTATATTAAAAATCCCAAATCGGCCTAGAGAGGTTGGTAAGACACAAATTGGCCTAGATAGGTTGGTAATGACAAGATGGGCGCAACCAGCAATTAAATAGCGGCGAACCGATAGCTCTTTTCAAACCAATCGTCCTTGTTGTGATAGACCAATTGTATCTTTGCCGACAACGGAGTGCCTTGAAAGCGTTCACGGTAATCCATTAACCAAGTCTCGATTGACTCTTCATCAAAGGACACGCGTTTTAGATCGTTCAAAATGCGATCGGACCACAGCAGGCTCGCTGTGTACATGGAAGATTGTTTGTTCGTCAGCAGGTATTGGTCCAACAAATAGAGACCGATTTTCCAACAGCCACAACGGAAGACATCATGAATCCATGGTAAATCCATATTGGAGAGATCATAAAACGTAAAATTTTCTTTGATGTCGGCGATATCTAGCTGATTGAATGTTTTGGCCATGGGGTGCATAGAGGTGAATGATTTCTTCGAAACCCAATAAATGACTAAGCTGGGTAAAAGATCCTTTTGATAGTGAATTTTCTCGGATGCCGAGGCGCCAATATATTTACGAATAAACAGTTGTCCTAGCACGAAATTACCCAGATTATTTCTGAGATAGTTCTGCATTTGTGGAATGTGTAAACGATACTTATTTTTTTCCGATCGGTAAAAAGCATATTCAAAAAATGAGGCAAATGGCTGAGGGCTGGTTAGAAATTGATCCAGTAGTAAACCAATGATAAATGAAAATCCAAAAAACAGGAAACACATGCGCGTATTGAGTTGCATTTTATACAGAGGCGACAGCAGCAAGGGGATTTGGAAAATGATGGCGGGTACGGTATAAAATTTTCGTTTTATTTTCAAAATCCACAGCTGGTTCATAGAAAAAAGCAAAGTTGTCGAACTGATAAAAAAGGTAAACAAATAGAAAGGCGCGGATTTGCCGCGTGTAAAAGTGATAATAAACCCCAGTAGGATAAGACTACTGACGATCAGCGCCGTTTTCTTATTGAACTTGGTGGTCAGAATCTTGGCATAAATCGCGAGTGCGTAAATGCTTAAAAGAAACGTCATGTTCTCCTTAAAAAATAACCGAGTCGGGAAGTCCTAAGCGACTACTGATCACTTTGACGATCTCGGTCGCAGTTTCCTCTAACGCACGGTCTGTTACATTAAATACGGGCCATTTTCGATTTTGTTTAAAAATCTCGGTGGCATATTCAATTTCTTGCAAGATTTGGGAAAGCGAAGCGTACTCGCCGCCAGGATCTTGGCCGAATTTTTCTAGTCGATTTTTGCGGATTCGTTGGAGTGATTCTATATCGATCAGAAGTCCTACGATTCGCCGTTGGTCTACCTTGAAGACTTGTTCGGGGATGGGGGTGTTCAGCACCATGGGAACGTTGGCCACTTTCCAGCCTTTGTGACTTAAGAATATGCTCAGCGGAGTTTTACTGGTTCGACTGATGCCTAGGAGAATGATGTCGGCTTTGTCTAGATCGTTCAGTGTTTTGCCATCATCGTGTTTCACGGTGTATTCAATCGCTTCGATGCGTTTGAAGTAGCTTTCATTCACAGCTCGCAGAACACCCACCTGAGACTCTGATGCAAATCCAAAATAGCTGTCCAATGTTCCCAGCAAGGGGCCGAGTAAATCAAAAGATAGTATCCCTTTTTCCGAAGCGCGTTCTTGAATTTTTTTTCTCATACTGGGCGAAGCCACAGTGTGGACAATCATTCCGTTGTTGGTGGCGCATTCGTCGATCAGAGCATCGATATGATTTTCCGAGCGGACATTTTTATTTCTTATAATTTGGATATCGCTTTGGCTATATTGAACAAGGGCAGCGCGAATCATAGTCGCGGCTGTTTCTCCAGTCCCATCTGAAATTATAGAAATTAAATGTTTTTTACTCATTATCGCAATAACCTAGAATAATTTGTTCACGGAAGGCGTCGAGTTTGATTCGTAGCCAAGGTTCTGCTTGGGCCGTCGCAATAATCAAGGCATAGTCGTTACGCAGCTTGAACGCCAGGAGTTGAAATTTAGAGGCATCTTTGATGCCATATTGTTCAGACAGTAGTGAATGTTTGCGACGACTAGAAGAAATATGAATCCATTGAAAACAGGGGGCTTGAGATAAATCTAAAGATATGTCGGCCGTGCTGACCTCTTGTTTTTGTTCGAAGATATCTTTTTTTACGAACCGAATACGGCGTTCATTCACATGCAAAAGCCCCGTGCATTCGAAAAACGGCGTCAATTTAGAATAAAGGGCCTGAATTTTCAGACTTTCAGATTCGGGTAAGAATGAAAACGGTCGCGAGGTCCAGCGAAACGAATCATTCTCATAAAAATTATGGAACCGGCTTTCAAAGGCTGATTGAAGTTCTTTGTTTGTTTCAAAAAAAGGATCGAATAGTTTTGTAAATAGTGACATGAAACTATCGTCTCAAAGACGAAGTCTAGTTTTCAAGAACTATAGATAAATCTTCCACCGAGCTGATCGAACGCCAAGTCTCGGTGAACTCGCTCAAACTAAGGTTAGTAGGCAAAAAAATCCTCAATGATGGATTTTTCAAATCTTGGTACAGTTTATGGATCTTAAGACACCATTCATTCAGGCCCCCGGTGTGCGGGACAAACGCCGTCCATCGATTCGGAAACTTAGATTTCGTGGGAATTAAAATAACGTCATTCGTAGCCGTTTTAATATTAAAATCTGGCAATTCAGTTTCTTCGATAATTTCAACCAAGTAGGAATCCATTTTTTTAGACTCTTTGCGAGTCATCTTGCCGGCTAAAAAACTGTTGTACCAATCTAATTTCGTCGCAATCTTGGAATGTTCAAAGTCTGGAACAATCCACAACTCTGCACCTGGATTATAAGATTGGGAAACCGAGAGAACAATTATCGCCATTCTTCGCGGCCTACTTGATCAAGGATACCGTTAATGAATCCAGCCGAGTCAGTATTTCCGTATTTTTTGGCAATTTCAATAGCTTCATTGATAACGATTTTTTCTGAGAGCTTTTCATGACTCAGTTTCATTTCAAAAATAGCCACACGTAAAATATTGCGATCGACCAAGGCCATGCGATCAACTTTCCAGTTACGACTGACAGAAGAAATTTTTTCGTCAATTTTGTTTTTTGCTTCGGAAACTCCGTGAATCAACTGCTCGGCATACTGAATGGTTTCCGTGCCGTATTTGTTATCGTACAACTGCAAAAATGCATTTACAGAAATTTGTGGAGCGAATTCAGATTGAAATAAAAGCTGGAGCGCGAGTTCTCGCGCATTTCTGCGGTCTTGGTTCATAAAGTCACTTTGATATTGGGATTAAACGCTGTTAGAGGTAATTGTTCTTGTGAGGTATCTACGAAATCCATCAACTCGGCATCTTCCAAAGTTTCGACGAATTCTTGAACATCTTTAAACGTTCGGTAGACACTGGCGAATCGAATATAAGCAACGTTATCCAGTTGTTTCAGTTCGGCCATGACTTTTTTGCCTAGCAACCGCGAAGATGTTTCATTCTCGCCACGTTGTAAAATCCAAGACGCAATTTTTTCAACAACATTTTCAATTTGGGTTAAACTGACGGGGCGTTTTTGACAAGATGCCTGAATACCTTTAAGTATTTTTTCTTTACTGAAGGGCTCTCGACGACCATCTTTTTTGATCACCATTGGATAACTAAAAAGCAATGTTTCCACAGTGCTGTAACGAGCATGGCACTCGAGACATTCACGACGACGACGGATAGAACTATCCTTCTGGACCCGTGTATCTAGTACCTTATCCTCTTTGTGACCACAATATGGACATTTCATATGATGGATATATCAAAATAACGCAGACTTGGCGAATTAAAAAACAGAGTTCTTGTGAATCACTAGGGTATGTCCTGATGGACTGCTGATTTGATCAAATAGGAACAAGCTTTAAATAACCTTTATCGAGTTTGAAGTTTTATCAGATTTTGAATTGCAGGGGCGGTGCCTTTCACAGAATTCTGGATTTTAGTCTGTGATGAAAACTGTATTGAAATCAAATGGTTATGTTGTTTTTGTGGGAATCTTGGACCCGGCTTTCATCGAGTGGCCTGGTGATGTTTGTTGGACACGATTTCAGTTTGCTCGTATCCTGAGTCAAGACAGGGGCGTTCTTGAAAAAATTACTTTTTATTTCAGTGATATTTTTGATGGCTGAACTCGCATTTTCAAACCAACCTTATCGGGTAGGTCGTAAAATCGCTCAGAATCAAAATGCTAAAGAAGCGGACGCTCCCAAAACGGGTCGTCAAAAAGCGCAAGAATACTTTCAGTCAGACGCAGGTAAAAGCAGCGGTTCAACGTCGTCGTCTTCATCTTCATCGGTAGGCTCCGGCGATCATTATCTTGCCATTCACGCCAGCAAATTTATGAACAGCGAGACGTGGTTGTGGGGGCAGAAAGAGAAGCAAAAAGATACTGGGCGTTCGGGTTTTGGTGTGACCTATCGATTTGACGAATGGGGACAGACCGATTTAGATGTGCGCTTTGAGTTGAACGAATACCATGTGGCTTCCGAAAAGCCGACCAAGTTTAGCATCCTTCCTGTGATTTTATTTCCTGATGCCAGCTCGCGGTTTCCTTTATATTTTGGGGCGGCGGCTGGGTTAGGTATTTATTTCAAGCAAATTGACCAAGAAAGTAATCTTTCGTTTGATTATCAATTGTTCATGGGGGCTCGATTTTTTAATGTATTTGGCAGTAGCGGATTTTTTATTGAGACGGGATTAAAGAATCATATCCATTTGTTGTCAGACGGCCAATTCAATGGCACTTATTTAGCCTTAGGAGCATTGTTTACATTTTGAAAATTCATAAATTACTTGTTGATAAAACTGTTAGCACCTTGGTTTCGATTTTTACCAGTACGATCTATGCCGATAAGGCCATAGAAAAAGTATTCAAGGAAAATCGCAAGTGGGGTTCCCGTGATCGCCGGTTCTTTGCCGAGGCTGTTTTTGATTGTGTGCGCTTTCGTCGCCGTTATTGGTCGATGGCAGGGTTAGACGACGAAAAGTACCTGGCACTTGATGCGATCAATGAGTCTTCGGTGTTTCGCCTGTGGCTGGCTTATTTCAAAGATAAAACCGGTGCCGTACCAGAATGGGTTTCGCCCGGCGTGGTGAGTTCTTTGTCCTCCCAGAAGACGTTTACATTTGCGATTCAGCAATCCTATCCAGATTGGATCGTAAGCCTATTTAAAGAGTCTTATCCTAGCGATTACGAAAGTATTTTGAAATCGATGAACGAAGTCGCCCCGGTTTTTATTCGGGTGAATGAAATCAAGTCCAATGCTGATCAAGTCCGAGACGAGCTTTTGAAAGAAGGCATTGCCGTTGAGGCGGTCAAGCACGTGCCTTCGGCGCTTAAACTTGTCGAAAAGAAAAATGTTTTTTCCACGCAGGCGTTTCACAAAGGATATTTCGAGGTGCAAGATGCGGGATCGCAGATGATTTCTATGTTGCTAGATGCGCGGCCAGGAATGCGAGTTGTGGATGCGTGTGCGGGGGCGGGGGGCAAAAGCTTGCACTTGGCATCCATGATGAAAAATAAAGGCAAGATAATTAGCTTGGATATTCATGAGCGTCGATTGAAAGATTTGCGCACGCGTGCGACCCGTAACGGCGTGGATATTATCGAACAAAAAGTGATTGATTCACAAAAGGTGATCAAGCGTTTTGAAAACTCATTTGATCGGGTTTTGCTGGATGTCCCATGTACCGGGCTAGGAGTGATTCGTCGTAACCCGGACTCAAAGTGGAAGTTGACAAAAGACGATCTGGAAAATCTATTGATCACGCAACAGGAAATTTTGGATAATTATTCACGCATGATGAAAAAGGATGGCAAGCTTGTGTACGCTACGTGCAGTTTATTTCCCAAGGAAAATGAATTACAGGTGCAGCAGTTCTTGCGTACACATCCTGAATGGAAATTGGAAAACGAGTTTCATATTCGGCCAGATAAAACGGCCTTTGATGGTTTTTATGCTGCCTGTTTAGTGCGACAATAAGTATTTATTATATGAGCCCAAGTATTTTGTTTCAGCTGAGTTAGTCAAAATCAAAAATAAAAAATCATTAATTGCTCTTGTGACGTTGTTTATCTACAACAATGACAATTTCATGGAGGGGTTATGAAGTTACAAAAAATCGTTTTAGGCGGGATGATCGCATTTTCACTTTCTACATGGGCCAAGTCAGAACCAGGACCTATTCAGTTGGGAGAGTATACGATCAAAGATGTCACGCATCTGTATCCAGAAAATAATTACTATAATCAGTTGCAAGATTGTGTCGATGTGGGAGGAACCGATAATTTAGGCGGAACGAACGTGAATCAGCCACCTCTAAATAATGTGATTGGACCGATTGGTGTTACGGTGCCGGGAACGCCTGCGGGTGCAACCTTGATCTTACCTCCTGATCCATCGATTAATAACGGTAATATAATTACCGAACCACCCGGTCTGAATGTTCCGGGCGGATTTGCCAGCGGTAGCAGTTCATCCAGCTCGGGTTTTATTTTAGCCGATCAAATCATTAATATTGGTCATTCCGTGTGGTCACTGGTAGAGCGAGGTAAACCAAATATGCGTTTAAGCACGTTTCGTGCGAATGGTCTTCCTAGGGGAATTGCGTGCTGGACGGATTTGGAAGAGTGGAAAATTCCTAAATCAAAAGTTTTCACGGTCGAGCAAAAAAATGTTGTCGGACAAGCGATCTCTAAATTTACTTTTCGAATCAGCTATGTCTATGGAGGAACCTACAATGGCGTTGGTCAATACCTTGCCAACGTCACGGTCTCTCCCGTCGAGTTGAAAGTTGGTTGGGGTGTTGATTTTGCGTCGGAGGTGCATATTCCGATGGTTTTTAATAAGGGAACCAAAGCTAACCCAATCGCAGCGATGCAGGTCTTTGTTTATTGGGGTATCGGCAATGTCATGAGTGTTAAGCAAAAGTCGTCTCTGTTTTACGTCACGGGTGATGGTCGTGTCGAGGTCAGTCAGCAAGAATAGTTTTCACCAGGTGCTTAGATTAGGTTGGTAATGATATGCTTAGATTAGGTTGCCAAGGGCAGCCTTTGGCTACCCTTGGGGGTTGCTGTATTCTGTATTGGCTGCGCCAAAATGAGATGACTAGTTTATTGCCAATAAGTCGACAATTTATCGACATCTAGATGCTACCTAGACGCTTAAGTCGCGCCTATTGAAGACCGATTGGCATAAGAGGTGCTTTAAATAGTAGTATGAGATATTGGCAATTACTTCTTTTTATTTTCGTTGTGAGTTCGACATTAATGGCAAAGGCCATGTGCCTTGTTCCTATTGATGGTGCTTCCGGAGATTTAAAAGACAATGCCATGGTGAATAACCGTCTCAAGACGCATCAAAAAATTAAGTCATTGCGATTTGATATCGATCTAGAAACGTTACAAAGTGATAAAAACAAAAAAATAAAATTAGTTTTTGAGACCATACAGGCTAAAAAATTTGAAACATCTTACAACTTCTACAACAAGACATTGCAGGTTTGGAAAGTTGACTTTTCGACCAGTCAAATTTTTCCTCAGCTTTTGAAAAATTATATGAATATCACTCAGTATAACTCGAAGTACTATCTGCGCCTTTACGATTCTCCTAGTGAAAAATCGATAGTGAATTTAATTTTTGATTCTTCGAACTGCAAACCATCGAATAAGTCTAGCGTATTGTCCCGAGTCGACGCCACTCGAAATTAAGCGAAATTTTCTAAACGGCTTGCCCTGGCGACATGGGCATAAAGTGGCTTGCTTTGCACTTTAGGGCATGGGTTTTTTTTCAACCCGCCGGCGGCCGTTAGTTTTCGGTATTAGTTTTCTTAAGCCACTGAATGAAATCGCGCAGGTTTTTTTCTTGGCCAAAGTCATTTGGTTGATAGAAATCGTTGCTGATCGTTAGATCTTTTGGCAAATAATCTTGTGCGACCCAAGACTTTGGAAAATCGTGCGGGTATTTATAGTTTTTTGTGACATCGGGAATATTTCCGGATCGCAGATGATCGGGAATTTCAAAATCCGAGTGTAGCTTGAAAAAGGCACGGGCCGCATGGAGGGCTTTGTAAGATCGATTACTCTTTGGGCAACTGGCAAGGAAGGTTACGACGTGTGCAAGTACGATTTCAGCCTCGGGCATGCCGACCAGTTCCACGGCTTGCAATCCATTAATCGCCAACGTAAGCGCACGTGGCTCGGCATTACCGATATCTTCCGAAGCTAAAATAACCAAACGACGGGCCACGAATACGGGGTCTTCACCGGCATCGAGCATTTTTACCAGATACAGAAGAGCCGCATTGGTGTCACTGCCGCGAATGGATTTAATAAATGCCGAGATCGTGTCGTAGTGGACAGAGCCTTTTTTATCATAGCCGATGTATTTTTTTTCTAGCAATGTTTCAAGTTCACTCATCGGCGTGTCTTTTTTTACATTCGAATAAAACAGAATTTCGATCAAATTATAAAATCGTCGAACGTCACCATCGGAAACCTCGGTCACGAATTGCAAAGCTTCTGATGACAAAAATTGATCAGCATCGGCTTTGAGCTGCTGACAGGCCTTATAGTACAACGAACTCAGAATTTCTTTTTCAGGTTTTGTGAACGTGACAATACGTGATCGGCTGAGAAGAGCCCGATTTAATTCATAGTTGGGGTTTTCGGTGGTTGCGCCGAGCAGGATAAAGTGCCCGGCTTCGGTGTGGGGCAGTAAGGTATCCTGTTGACCTTTATTAAGGCGGTGAATCTCGTCGATAAACAACACGGTTTTCTTTTGATAAATACGTTTTCGTTCGAGGCCTTCGTCCCCAATAGCTTTCATCTCTTTGGTGGATAAGTCTGTGGCATTTTTTAGCAAGAAGGCCCATTTTGTTTCACTTTCCAAAAGACGTACGAACGTGGTTTTTCCCGTTCCAGGAGGACCCCATAAAATCAAATTGGGTAGAAAATCTTTTTGAAGCCACGTCGAAATGGGAAGTCGCTTGAGCGTCGGACCGGCGGTTGTCATGAATTCGGCCAAGGTTTTAGGTCTTAGGGTTTCGGCTAGAGGAACGCCTAATTGAGGGTTGTTTCCGTGTGAAAATAGATCCATAGTTGTATCTGTATCTAGTCTAAATTTATCTTCGCTTCCATGAATTAATCATATTGCAACATGGTAAAATAGAATTTAGAAGAGGTTTTCCGAGATCGGTTGGTAATGACAGATCGGTTGGTGGTGACAGGTAATTAGTAATGACAGTAATGACATAGTAATTGGCAATGACATTTGGTAATGACGTTTACCTGGCAATACTATACAGCATGGATTTGGCCAGATCATAAATTTCGGGGTGAGGCTTTAGGAATTCGATACCATAGCCACGTGGGGTTTTACTGTTCTGTCCCTTGTTTTCCCAAATAATTTTGGCATCAATTGCAAAGTTTTTACCTTGCATATTAAACTTTAAAGAAACATTTTCGCCTTGCCAGGTCAAAGTCTGATTGGGCGGAAACTTGACAAAGCATCCTTGACTGGAAATATCAGTCATTTTTGTGAAGACATCTTTGCCATTGACATTGAAAGCTACAAACAAATCAACGGGAACCCGATATTTGCGGATAATATAATCCACTTTGCTGGGCTCGACCAATTTTTCTAGATTGTTACGACCGAACAAGGGAAGGTAAATTTCGTTAAAAAATAAGAAGTCATTCTTCTTTAGTTTGTCTAAAAACGTAGTCTTTTCTTTAAAGAAGTAGTTCACTAAATCAAAATTCAGTGTAGGGAAAATAATTTGTCCCTGATTGCGAATAGGAAACAGCAGGCGCTCATCCCGTTGAGAGATGAATGACTGGATGTTCAGATTTGTTCTTAAATTTAGATCTAAAAAGTTACGTCGCTCCAAATTTATCTTATCTAAATCTAGACCCATAAAGATAGAAAATGCATCTGTTGAATGAGGGTATTTTAAGATACCACCACGTCGTTCAAAAGGCCAAAGTGCCTCGTAAAACACTTGATTCTCGATTCCTACGTTTAGGATCAAACGCGATGTTTGCAGAAACTGTTTAGAAAATATCAGGGCATACTTCATCAATAAAAGAAAAATAGCTTGGTCGCGGTTACGAAATGTCTGATGAACAGCAATCGCAGACATCTCGGCCAATTTCTGATCCGTTTTTCTGTAGTAGTCATTAATTTTCCCGTAATATTTATCCGATGGAAGGCCTAAATAAGAGTCTCTGTATATATAAACGGCGCCGATAACTTTTGTATTAATTAAAGCCACAACTAGATTTGTTTCAGGGAGCAGCGTAAATGAATTAAGGAAATATCCCGAAGGGTCGGGCTGCATATATTTTTTGGATGTGTAGCAGTCATGAAGCAGCCTTAGTCCTGCATCAAACTCTTCCTTGGTTGTGGCCATTTTAATTTTGAGATTTTTATTTTTGATAAACCCAGAGGGTGAGAATTTCTTTTTGAGAAAAAAAGAGTATAACTCTCGAGGTATCATTTTTTTGATACTCATGCCCAACTCCTACAGGGTTCAGTGGAAGGTTACCTATTCACAGAGTAGCATGCTGCTGAGCAGGAAAATGATTTTTTTTTTCCGTCAAACTTTTAGCTAAAAAAGTTTTGTAAAATGAAAAGTGAGTAGGCAGTTGATTAGACCCATCCTCAATCAATGATAACCGACTTCTTATTTCCTATTTTGAGACAGAGGATGCAAAATCCAATCTAATTTAGATTGGATTTTGTAAACTGTGCGGCCAGTTTGTTTGCAATCTGCATGAACTCTTGCGCTTCAGCACTTTGTGGAAAACTTTCGATCACCGGGATTCCAGCTTCGCATCCTAAGCCCACTTGAGAATTGAACGGGACTTCCCCTAATTTGGGAACTTTTAGAGAGTCAAAGTATGAATCTAACTCGCCCTTAGGAAAAAGTTGAATACGTTCCTGGTTAACCGGGTTAATCATGTAACTCATATTTTCGACAACACCCAAAAGAGGAATTTGCAGGCGCTGAAACATATCAACGGCTTTTTTTACATCAATCAAAGAAATGTTTTGGGGTGTCGACACAATGACCGCACCCGCAAGTGGAACTTTTTGTGCTAAACTGAGCTGCACATCACCCGTACCAGGAGGAAGGTCCACAATTAAAAAATCTAACTCGCCCCATTGAACATCTCTTAGAAATTGATCCATGGCTTTGAATAGCATTGGACCTCGCCACACAACGGCGGCAGCTTCGTCAATCAGGAAACCAATACTCATAATTTTAATTCCGTAGCGTTCAATTGGAATTAGTTTTTGTTCGGGTGTGATAGCCGGTTTCTGTTTTAAGCACCCCAGCATTCGAGGTAGGCTGGGTCCGTAAATATCGGCATCAAGTAGTCCCACTTTATATTTTTTAGACAGCGCCAGCGCCAAATGAGAGCTGACAGTGGATTTACCTACACCACCTTTGCCAGAGCTGACGGCAATAATATGTTTAACACCTGGTATTTGGGCTTGTTGATCAAACGGGTTTGGGGCGGCCATAGTTGTCCTTTTTTAAGGTTCATTGGAACTCAAGAAATATTGTATCTTCAAAACACGCTCTAGGTCCTGGGCTCGGTCTTGAATACACTACCGACTCTTGAGATACTAGAGCCATTCATGAGCCTCCAGATGAATAGTCAACTTATTGTCATTGTTCAAGTTTTAATTGCGGTAGTCTTTGTTCTGTGGATTTTTTCACGACGTGGTGGATCGCCCAAACCAACAGTTTTAAATATGACAGATAAGAATATAAAGCCAAAGGAGACAGCGTCAAAGGAAATGCCCTTGATGGCAACGAAATTATCCCAGCCTGCAATCCCGAAATACAGTCTAAAAAAATATGATTCACCGATTTTAGTAGATGAAATTGCGGTGAAAGCCAAGGCTCTGAACGTGATATTTATGTGGAATGGGCACAGCTGGGATGCCTATGAGGTGCTGGGTGTTCCCGCAGGTGCGCCGATTGCGCAGGTGCGTATGCGATTTCAGGCCATGTATGATCAAAGTGATGAAGGACAAAAATTATTTTTAAGTGAAGCTCTGCGTGCTATAGAAAATAAGGTTTCTAGTCATTAGTTGTTCTTGTCAGCTTCACTAGTCTTCAGAGGATGTATCGTCGATGATTTGCTCTTTAGTTTGATTTGTTTTCTTTTTAGGTTCTGATCGATAGTGATCACTGAGTTTTTCTTTATATTCGAATTTTAATTGTCCACGATGGCACGTATAGCAGGAGGCTTCGGGTTCCGAGCCTTTGCCACTGAGTCCTTGCTGCTTTAACATATCGACCATTTTCATATGTACTAAGGCGATTTTGAATCCCGGTTTTTCGTCAGATTTAAAATTTTTAGTCGAATGACATTCCGTGCAGGTAACCCCAAGCTGTCTTGAAATTTTGATCATTTCTTGGCGAACTTCGTCTTCGGTTCGCTTGAGTTTGTCCGGAGTTTGTGTTGTTGCCAGTGATGAAACCAACACGATAATAGCCATTAACTTCAGTTTAATCATAACATCATTTTATAGATTCAATGACTTCAAAGTAAGCCCCTTTTGCGGCCATTGTTTAAAAACTAGACAATAATGTAGACGGGGAAAGAAAGTATTGCACGTCTCAACCCGGTACAGATTTCGCAACCGCTCCAACCGTTGTCACGTTTAAGGAGCGTTTATGTTAAAAAAGTCGGCTGTATTATTATTACTAAGTCTGACGGTATCAGCAGATGCCAATTATCAATGTCTACAATATTTTTATATGAATCCAAATACAAAAGGGATGAATAAAAAAGAAACCGACGCCTACTATGCGTCTCTTGGTAAGAATATTTTAGAGAGAATTTATCAGTTACCTGCACAACAACGCCAAGAAGCATTGGCCAAAGAAATCTATATGCCGATGTTCAGAAATTCGTTTGAAACCGAGTACACCGTGCAATCCCATCCCGCTTTTATCGACATCGTAAAAAAGATCATGTTTGCTCCCGAAACGATCACCGATGCCGAGCGCGCCAACTGGTCGAGCAGAGAAAGTACTTTGCAAAATTATTTTTCTTTGAATCATCTGACAGTTCCTCATCAGGAACGCGAGGCTGAAAGAATCTTTACGGCGATGCGACCTAAAGAAGATTATGATCAAAGAACAGGTAAGTTCGAACTCACACAATTTGAAAAAGTAGTTTTAAGAACTGCACGTGTGATCGGTCGAGACTTTGATTTGTTTGATAAAACAAAAATGGAAATTTCTGCAGAAGCGATTAAGAAGATGAAGAAAGACTTTCTTTCATTTTTTACGTTTGGTGGCAAAAAAATGACAGATGCCGAGTTCAATGCTTTATACGACAAATATATTTTGTCTGATGATCCATTGAACGAGTCTCGGTATGACTTAGCCCAAATTTATGATCAAAAATTTGTGACGGCCGACATGATCGCGGCACGCAATCAACGTAAGCATGATATTTCGATGAAATTTCATAATGATTTTAATCAAAAAAATGAAAAAGAATTGATGCGCGATGTGGCCTTGCATGCGGCTCTGAAGGGTATCAACCAGCGTTTGGTTAAGGACGCGGATTTTGCGGCGTCTTTAAAACACGTGCGTTTATCAGTTTCGGCGCTCAACGGTAAGCCTTTTGAAACGGCCGCCGACTTTGGTGCCTGGCTAGAAAAGGAAAATACATTTTTCACAGAAGGGCTTCGACTGATCAATGAGCCTGGCGCTAAACAAAAAATGATTCGTTTGATTGACGGTATGGACGGTACGACGGGCTACAAAGAACAGCTCAAGCGAATTGAAGCAGATTTAAACATGATGAATCCGGCTGATGTAAAATTAAGTCAATTCGTACGATCGGATTTGGGGCAACGTCTTTTTAAAGTCGCACGCGAAGAATTACAGCACGCTCAACCAGGCTTATTGGGCGGCCCACCACGCTTGACCCCGCGCGCGTTGGAGCAGGCCTTCAAACGAAAGTTAGATTTATTAGAGGAAGTGCTACACGTTAAGCGTACCAACTCGGTGGTGTTTGATGCGATCTTTAAATTTAAACTGAAACGCGGCGCTTTGAATTGGGAGGAAGTAAACGAAGTTTACAATATCCTCACTTACGATTCAAAACTGCGTCCTTTGAATCTGGCAGAGTTTGATCCTACGTCTAAATTTGGATTCTGCTTTGGGCGTGCATTTTTTGCGAACGTCATTTTGCAAAAGCATGGCGTTCATAAAGATTCGATTCGAAAAGTATTTGTTTATGGGCCCATGTCGGGCGGTCTTTTTGGATGGGGCTTCCATGTAGCGACAATGGTTGCGCGTGAAGACGGTGGCTTTTGGGTCATTGATCCCACTCATGGTAAACCAGAAACTCTAGAAGAGTGGTTTGCCAAGTATAAAGTGGCAAGTAAAGATGGCCGTATCAAAATGGATATTACCGAAGCCGAGCGTTTTGGCCGTAACTTTTGGGGAACACCGGACATGAGCGGAAATCTTAAAGTTAACTACGCCAGTATTTGGAATAAAATTGTTGGAACAGATATTCAGTACTTCCGAGATAATATTAGACACTTGGATACGAATAATTTTGATCGCGAGCGCGCGGGCGTGTTCAAAGATTTATTTGATAGAATACTTGACGCAGCGGATATGGGTTACTAGTTCGCTGAAGATTCAGATGTTCCTGAATTGACCCAAGTAAGCGATTCCTTTACGATGTGGATCGTCGGCTGACGACGGCTTCATAGAAACTTTACGTAAGGAATCGCTTCATGGAAAATACCCCTGAAAAGACAGAAAAGACAGAAAAAACAGAGAAAGTAATTCGTAGATTAGCAGATCTTAATACCCTGGTCAGTTTAAGCAAACGCCGGGGTTTTGTTTTTCAGAGTTCTGAAATTTATGGTGGCCTAGGCAGTTGCTGGGACTATGGACCTCTGGGATCCTTAATGAAATTAAATGTGAAGCGTGCTTGGTGGAACGCGATGACTCGACGAAGTGATATCGTGGGCATTGATGCCGCGATCTTGATGCATCCAACAGTTTGGAAAGCGTCGGGACACGTTGATGGCTTCAGTGATCCATTGGTGGATTGCAAAGACTGTAAAACACGTTTTCGTGCGGATAATACGGACTCTTATTTGACGAAAAAACAATGTCCTAATTGTGGTTCAAAAAATCTTTCGGAAGAACGTCAGTTCAACTTGATGTTCAAAACGCATATGGGACCTCTGGAAGATTCGGCCAGTGTGGTGTATTTACGTCCCGAAACGGCGCAGGGGCATTTTGTGAATTTCATGAATTGCCAACAAAGTTCACGCTATAAAATCCCATTTGGAATTGCGGCGATTGGAAAATCATTCCGTAATGAAATCACTCCCGGGAATTTTATTTTCCGCACTCGCGAGTTTGAACAAATGGAAATGCAATACTTTGTTAAACCCGGAACCGACGAAAAGTTTTTCAATGAATGGAAAGAACGTCGCCTGCAATTTTATTTGAAATATGGCATTCGCCAAGAAAGTTTACGGTTTAAGCCGCACGATAAGTTAGCGCACTATGCGCGGGCCGCTGTCGATGTCGAGTTTAATTTCCCCATGGGATTTTCCGAGCTGGAAGGTATTCACAACCGGTCCGATTTTGATCTAAGCCAGCATGCAAAATTTTCGGGTAAAAACTTGGAATATTTTAATGAAGCGGAAAAGGAAAAGTACGTCCCCTATGTGATCGAGACAGCAGTGGGTTGCGATCGTTTGTTCTTGGCATTTATGTGTGATGCCTATCGCGAAGAAGTGACAAAGGATGAAAAGGGCGCTGAGGACGTTCGAACCGTATTGGCATTTCATCCTGACATCGCACCAATCAAAGTGGCTGTGTTGCCATTGTCTAAGAAGGAAGACCTTACGAAAATTGCAGAACCGTTGCGAGATCAATTAGCGGAGGATTTTGACACTCAATACGATGAAGCGCAATCCATCGGTAAGCGCTATCGCCGTCAGGATGAGATCGGAACTCCGTTCTGTGTGACCGTGGATTTTGACACGATTAACGATCAAGCCGTCACCGTTCGCCATCGTGATAAAATGACTCAGCAGCGGGTGCCGATCAAGGAACTGAATGGATATATCGCAGCTGGATTAAAAAATTGGAACAGCACCACGTAAGTGGTGTAGCTCTAGGTCGTGTTGAAGTCATGCTTGTAGTACATGGGTGGCTTTTTTACTTTGGAACTGGGCTATAAAGCACGCACCACCAGCGATTGTGGCGGGAGCCATGTATTTAAAAACTCCGGTAGCGCTGGCTTTAGGCGCTTACGTTTTATCTGAAAATTTAAGTTTAGTTTTCTATTTAGGAACACTTTCAATACTGATTGCGCTAATTGTAAATCAATTTTCATATTCAAGGAAAAAATGAAAGAGAACATTATTTTCAGTCCCGATATTATTTTAGAGGTCACAAATAGTTGTGATATGATTTGCAATAAAAACAGATCGCACGGTCCATTGGGAAGCTTATAAGAAATTAACCTCAAAGAGGCCGTTTAGGGGGGCAACCAATACGGGCGGCGTATTCATGCCAGCGGTCATCGCGCTTCATTTTGCACCGTTTTATGTCATTGACTGAATACTCAAGATTTTTAATTCAGGTGCCGTTCTGGCACCCAGACTTTTAATCAGAGGCTGTGGGTATGTCAAAACTCTAGAGGCAGCCTGTATAAGAACATAAATTTTAGAATATTTCATTTGGAAAAGTCTTCAGGTCAGGTGAAAATTTAGACATGAAGCGAATGCAAATTTTAGGTCTCACTTTAATGATATCGGTGTCGACGCTGGCTCGAACAATTGACTGGTCAGGCGGGTTGACGTTGATTCAGCAGAACAATCCTGAATGGACGGCGGCCAATCAAACCTTTGAATCCATACGGGCTCTTGAGGGTTCAGCTCGCGCGGGCTTTTTGCCCGAAGTCTCGGTGTCGGTGGGAACAAATCAAAGTTACAGTCAAAATTACAACGAAAGCAGCTCGGCCACGCAGCGTTCTGATTCCGCCAATTTAAATTTATCACAAAATTTATTCGCGGGTTTTGCCGACATGGCTCGCTACAATGAGGCCAAGCAAAACACTCAAATTGCGCACATCACCTGGCAACAGACCAAGGCCAAAATCGGTTATGATTATAAATCCGCCTATGCGGGGCTGATCTACGCGCAAGAGTACGTGGCCTTAACTAAGAAAATTGTGGATCGGCGAAAGGAAAATTTGAACATTGTTGAGCTGCGATTCAACACCCAGATTCGCGGATAAAGCGCGTTAATTGAATAGATTTTCATTTTATAAAATTAAACAAAGTTTTTCTATCCAAGATTTTCGTTTTTGAAAATCAGGAGGCCTCGTCATGCCCAAAATTTAACTTATTTACCTCGA
>JAEUWH010000044.1 GCA_016785955.1 Pseudobdellovibrionaceae bacterium
AACTTAGCTCAACAAAACATTTTTGGGAAACCCAATGGCAGGAAAAAATGGGAATCAATGCGAATATCAAACTTACTTTTTTAGGAATTACTGTGGATCAGGTCTAGATTTAAAATCCCAACACAATCGGAACGGTATCACCGCCTCCATCTGCACCACCCTCTTGCGGCGGAACTGTCACCGTTCCACCATTTCCTGAGGAACCCGAGGTTGTAGTCCCCGGAGCTGAGGGGAAACTCGGCCCGCTCGTATTTGTAGTCGTCGATTTCTGACAACTCAGAACAAAAACGATCAAAAGAACCATAAATAAATTAACTACCCTACAATGGAATGTTGAGCTTAAATTTTTCAAATATTTCCCGTGAATTGTCGTTACTTCAATAGCACAAAACCACGCTGCTAAAGCCATACCGCCTCAAAAGCAATGTCATGCTTATACAAAAAAAACGTTGTCTAAATACTTATCAGATTGACTTAAACTGCAGCTTTCTTCAGCCTCTCCGGTTTTAAGCAGGGTTGGGCCATTTGAAGTAAAAATCGTCAGTGTTTATGGATAGATGGTTAAGGTATCCACAGCGTTGAAGTATCTTTCACATAAAGCTAACGCTATTTGTGTAGTTATAATCCATCTTTTAAGTACTTTGAAGGCCTAGGACAAATAAGTTGCGAGGTTACGTTAAAATATAAACATTCCTACCGCAGCGCCAGTCATCAATAAAGCGGTGAGGCTTACCATCATCGCGAGAAAACCAACACCGATTCATTCGGCCAGCTGGTATAAACTTCTGAGACCTCTAAGTCTTTATACTCCAACAAAGAGGCGCGATGGTACATAAAATTTTCTTCAGCGGCGGCTTCTCGATAATCTCGCGCTGCCTCTTCAAGAGCCTGAATATGCAGTCTGTGATTCCTAGAAAACAGCATGGAAAAATAGCGACTCCCTAACCTTGGCGCTTTTTCAATTTCGTCCTTTACTGACTCGATAGTTTCCGCAAGCCAAATTAAATTTTCATGAAACAATTGGGGCCCATTGCCTTTAATTAGCATGAGAATCAAATGAAGTTCCTGTTTTTTTATGTAGTTAAAATTAAACGCTTTTAGCTCCGGTTTTTGTTTAAAAGTATAGGTCATGTAAAGCTCAGTATTGGCAAATATCCTTTTCTCTTTTAAGGTGGCCATTAAATTTGGATCTCGAAGAATTTCAAGAATGAATTTTTTCACCTCACTCGCTTGAGCCCCATCTTCTAAATTTGGTTCTAGATTTTTTATCACTTTCATGTCTTGCAAAATTTTATACAATACATACGTTTTACTTGCGTCAAAATTTTTTTTAAGTTTTTCCAATGTCCATCCCACTGCCACCATCTCACCAAAAGCAGTTTTTTTACCAGGTTGTTCAAAAAGTTTTGCAAAGTTCGAATAACCAGTCGTAAGTCGGTGTGCAGACTTAGAGTTAGAGCTAGAGTTTGGGGCCAGTGCTAAGGCATCATCTATATGGGCACCTTTTGATTGCAAAATAGCAATTTCATATTCTGCAGCCGTCAATTCAGGCGCAAACATTCTTAACGTCGTCTCGAATTGCTTAAAATTCTTCAGCGCCGAATCGATTTGCAAAATGTAATTTGCGATCAAATGTCTATGAGAATCTAGAGCCATTTTAACAGAACTATGCATTTCCAAAGGTATGGATTGCATTCCATCCGGACTATTCAAAATAGTCTCTACATCGTTAGCGCGTTCATTTAACTGAGAAATTAATTTCGTAGCTTTATTGATTTTTTGCCCCGCCTCCGCAATCGCTTGTGGAAGATTCTCCTTGCACGTCATGACATTTTGACTGCATCGCTGAAGATCCCTAGACAGGGTGATGATCGCATTTTCATCACGATGCTTATCCTTGCCCAACTCCAAATCTAGGCTTTTTGAAATTCGTCCCAACTCCGCGAGTGTATTACCTGTGCTCTCTAATACCCAAGTGATCGGATTCGTTTTTCCTTTAGTCGACAAAATCTCGAGTATTCCCGAGTATTCATTTCGTAGTTCTACTAACTCACTACTCAAAACATCAGAAACCAACAATTCATGATAGCTGTGCGGTTCGGCTTTTAACCTAGCCGCAATTTGTTCAGAAACAGAGGGGCGCAGCGCAGGTGCGTGCGTATCGTAAAACTGTCTACATTCATTGGCAAAACCCAAAGATACAGTTAAAATCTGAGAGGCTAAAACCACCCACAAGATAAACTTCTGATTCCGCATGCAGACCACCTTCAACAAATATTAAATTTATATGCAAGGATGCCAAGTCCAAAGGAGTTCACTTTTTTGAAGAAAAATTTACCACCGTATGAAGACACGCCCAATCAAATTATAAAAAGATATATAATTTCAAATATTTAATCGTGTCTCTAAATGATACACTGGAATTGCCGTAAAATGTTTTGGCTTTCCAGCGCATCCAAAAGGTATTTTAATAGGGTGACTATTTCGACGCTTTTTGTTGGACATGGCTGATTCAGCAGTGCGATTCTGCCCACACTAGGATCACGTCATTTTTTAACTCTGAATATCGATGTCTTTTTTCATCCTCAGTCGGCGCGCGCAAAATTGCGGACGGATGCCAAGAGATTAATAATTTTGGAGCATAAAGGCTGTCATGATTTAATATCGCTTGTTCTTTTTGGATATTCACCAGTCTGCGATATAAAGCCGTCCCCGCCGTCACCCCCAAAGCCAAAATTACTTTTGGTTTTACTCGTTGAATTTCCGTTTCTAACCAAGGGTTGCCGGCTTGCATTTCCTGACCATTCGCCTTTTTATGAATTCGTTCTTTATTACGTGGCGCCCATTTAAAATGCTTAACGGCATTCGTGATGTATGCCGACAGCAAAAGGTCAGTTCTAGTTGTTTAGAAGGCGTGCTTCTAACTCGGCAATGGCCGCTCTGGTACGATTAGCTGATGCCATTTCGTCGGTTGTGTACGCACGTGCTTCGTAGAAGCGTCGCTTTGCAGGGATGTGAGATAGGCCCTCTTTAAAATAATTTAGACGTTCTACAATCTTTGGGATATCAACAGCAGGATTTAAAAGAAACTTTTTATCGGGAATACTGTGTGAGAGCTCATGTACAGAGGCTTCAAAAATAAAAAATCAATCACGATATTTCTTTTGGTGTCTTGTGTATTGAGTAGCAATCATTGCATCCACTTGTTCTGACGTCAGTGGCTTTTTAATCTCTTCAACCTTTTTTGGCTTAGCTCCTACGACTTGTAAAATAGATTTGCCCTCTTTTAGTTCCGCTGCTAACGAGCGGAACTCTCTTACCAAGATTTCTGCTTGTTCTGCGTTTCTTCTAGTTTCAGAAAACATACTCTTTAAGTTTGCTTTTTGATATTCTTGAAATGTCGCCGTATCAAAATCTTTAAGGGTCTCTCTGACTATTCTGCGTAAATCTTCAAGGTCATATTTATTTTGATCGTACTTTTGAAGCACGCCTTTCAAAATTGAGGAAGCCGCAACGTTGAAGTCTTTTTCTTAAAAAAGATTTCTTATTTGAGTACCCGTAGGCCATTTTCTTAAGGGTTTTGATCTTATTATTTAAACCTTTAGCAACTGCTGTTGTTAAACCAGACAGGATATAGGCTTCGATTTGTTTTCGATACTTCCTGATTGTCTTTGCGAGCTTCAAAAATGGCTTTAGGCGTGACTCTCGAACAACTAAGTACCATGCGGTCAGTGCCCACCTAAAACTCTTCACATTGCCTTTGTCTAAAGCCTTGTGGAAGTGTTCAACAAGCAGTATTCCAGTGTGGATTTCCTTGTTGGCATCACGAAGTTTATCTAACATTTTCTTCTCTGTTTTGCTTAAGTCTTTTTCTCGAGCTACTAATATAAAGCGACGATGCGGTTCGAGCATATTTTTGGTAAACTTATTACCATTTTTGTCTATGGAGGTCTTAACTTTTATAGGTTTTGGACATTGGGTTTGTTCATGCAGAAGCGACAATATATTTCGGTGTCTACTAGCTAGACAGTCAGGAAATGAATTCAATAGCTATGTTATTCAAGCATCATGTGCGTTAGTATGCCTTTTTCAGGAGAGAAATATGAAATTTGATTTATGCTATATTTTTACGTTCTGTTTAATGTCTGCGGGATTTGGCTCGACTGCATATTCTAAGGCATTTCAAGACTTTGTAGGTACTTATAAAATTAACTCGATAAAATGTGTTGATACTCTGAGACTAAAATCAAAAGATTGTAGCGATGGTATCGTTGGCAAGGACTTTTCAATTGTCATGACTGGAAGCGCTGGCAATATACCATGTTTGCAGGAGCCTGGAATGCAACGTTGTTTGATTAATACTATAGGACTTTCAGCAACTGAGGCAAAATATGATAGTATTGATCTTCATGGGACACTTAGGATCAATGTAGAAATGAATGACGTGGGGCCATCAACGGTGTCTGTTCGTTGGAGGCAATATGACAATCCCACTTACGGTAAGTTTTTATCTCTTCCCCCAACGGATAATCTGGTTTTCTATATCTTGGAAAAG